>JBCCVB010000087.1:0-28460 GCA_039195965.1 Pseudomonadota bacterium | reverse complement strand
GCATTGGCCGAAGTGGACACGCTTGAAAAACTGCAAGCCTTTCCAACCGGCTCCGGCGCACAATGGTCAACCCGCAGTGTCATGGAGCAGGCCGGTTTTCAGGTCGTAACAAGCGAAGACTATGAAGCTTTGTTCAAAATGCTCAAGCTGAGGCGGTTCTTGACCTTCGGCCGAGGAATTAATGAGGTCTTCAAGGAACAGGAGAGTTTCGTTGACAGCAATCAAAGTCTGATCGTCGAGAAAACGCTCTGCCTGTTCATTCCACTTCCGACCTACTTCTTCGTCAGTCCGGCACATCCCGATCTGGCAAGGCTTATCGAGATCGGACTGAAGCAGATGATTGCCGACGGCTCGTTCGATCGGCACTTCCTGGATTTTCATCACGCTGATCTTTCCCGCGCAAACCTGAGCAAGCGCAAGATTTTTGCGATTTCCAACCCCAATTTGAGCGGTCAGACACCGGTCGACGAGCCGTCCTATTGGCTGGATCCTGCTTCGTTCGCGGATATGAAACGGGAAAACGACAGCTGAAATTGATCAGAGCGCTCAGACAATTGCCTAGAGAATAGCGTGGTGCTGAGAGGAATTTTGTGAAAACCTAGAATCCGGCTTTCTGCTCCAGTAGTTGATCGGGGTCTTGGTATGTCTATTCAAGCAAGCATCTATCACCTGACCCATTACCGCTACGACCGCCCGGTCACGCTGAGCCCCCAGATAATCAGGCTCCGCCCTGCCCCGCACAGCCGTACACGGGTGCTGTCCCACTCATTGAAAGTTTCGCCCGCCGGCCATTTCGTCAATCACCAGCAGGACCCCTACGGCAACTGGCTGGCAAGGTTCGTCTTTCCCGAGCCGGTCCACGAATTCAAGATCGAGGTGGATCTGGTCGCGGACATGACGGTCTACAATCCGTTTGATTTCTTTGTCGAGGAAAGCGCTGAAGAATGGCCCTTCAGCTATCCGGAAGAGCTCATCGAAGATCTTCAGATCTATCAACGAACCGAGCCCCTCGGTCCACACCTGCAGGCCTTTCTTGAAAGGACACCACGAGACAAACAACGAACCGTCGACTTCATCGTCGCCTTGAATGCCAGGGTCTCGGATGAAATCGGATATGTCATTCGGATGGAACCTGGTGTGCAGACGCCGGAAGAGACTTTCGAACGCGGAACCGGTTCTTGTCGCGACAGCAGCTGGCTTCTTGTCCAGGCACTTCGACATCTGGGATTTGCCGCCCGCTTCGTCTCCGGGTACCTCATCCAGCTGAAACCCGATCTGGAGGCTCTGGATGGTCCGTCCGGCACGGACCACGATTTTACCGACCTTCATGCCTGGGCGGAGGTTTACCTTCCCGGCGCCGGCTGGGTGGGTCTCGATCCGACTTCAGGCCTGCTGACAGGGGAAAGCCACATACCGCTGGCCGCAACACCGCATTATTCAAACGCCGCGCCGATCGTCGGCATGGCCAGCAATGCGGAAGTGGACTTTTCCTTCGACATGAGGGTTGCCCGTGTCGCCGAACACCCACGCATCACCAAGCCTTTTTCGGAAGAGGCCTGGACCGAATTGAACAGGCTTGGAGAAAGTGTCGACCGCATTCTGACAAAGGAAGACGTGCGCCTGACCATGGGCGGCGAACCCACCTTTGTTTCGATTGACGATTTTGAATCGGACGAATGGAACACTGATGCCGTCGGCCCAACGAAAAGGCAGCGCGCGGACATGCTCATCCGCAAGCTGCGTGACCGCTTCGCGCCGGGGGGTTTCCTGCACTATGGGCAAGGCAAATGGTACCCGGGCGAAACGCTGCCCCGCTGGACCTTTTCCCTCTATTGGCGGCGGGATGAAAAACCGATCTGGCATGAACCGGAGCTGATAGCGGAAGAAGGCAGCGACACCGGTGCAAATGCGGCGAATGCCCAGGCTCTGATGCAACAGATCGCGCGACATCTGGATGTCGATCCGGACTTTGTTCTTCCAGCCTACGAAGATCCTGCGGTGTGGATGGTGAAGGAATCCAATTTACCGGAAAACGTCACTCCTTCGAATTCGGAACTGGAAGATGCCGAAGCCCGCCACAGAATTGCTCGGGTGTTCGATCGAGGCCTGACAACCCCTGCCGGTTTCGTTCTTCCGGTTCAGCGTTGGCAATCAAAATCAAGCGAAAAACGCTGGCGCTCGGAGCAGTGGAAGTTACGTCGCAAGGAACTTTTCCTGGTTCCCGGCGACAGTCCTGTCGGCTACCGTTTGCCGCTGGAATCCCTGCCTCATGTACCACCGGCCCAGTACCCTTACACCAACATCGCCGACCCAACGATCCCACGGGAAGAGCTGCCGGAATTTCCGGCTGAACACAAGCAAGACCGAAGACAGGAGATCGCAAGCTTCACTGCCGCCGAGGCGCAGCAGGAACGGCAGGAACAGGAACTCCTACACGATGACAATGGTGAGGGGGCAGTGCGCACGGCAATGTCCATCGAACCACGTGACGGCCGACTTTGCGTGTTCATGCCTCCGGTGGAGCGGATTGAAGACTATCTGGAACTGGTTTCAGCCGCGGAAGCTGCAGCAACCGACCTGGGTATTCCGGTGCATATCGAAGGCTACCCGCCTCCACCAGACCCGCGCATGAACGTGATCCGCGTTGCACCTGATCCCGGTGTCATTGAGGTGAATGTTCACCCGGCTTCCAGCTGGCAGGAATGTGTTGCAATTACTGATGGCGTTTATGAAGAAGCGCGCCAGTCCCGCCTGGGGGCTGACAAGTTCATGATCGACGGCAAGCACACCGGAACAGGTGGCGGAAACCACGTTGTCGTCGGCGGTGCAACGCCGCTCGACAGTCCGTTTCTGCGCCGGCCTGACCTGTTGCGCAGCCTGATACTCCACTGGCAGCGGCATCCCAGTCTTTCCTATCTTTTCTCGGGCTTGTTCATAGGTCCGACGTCTCAGGCTCCGCGCGTGGACGAGGCCCGGCACGACAGTCTCTACGAACTTGAGGTCGCCCTCAGCCAGATCCATCGGCCGGAAGACGGACCGCCGCCGTTTCCCTGGCTTGTCGATCGCCTGCTGCGCAACATGCTGGTGGACGTCACCGGAAACACTCACCGCGCTGAAATCTGCATTGACAAACTGTACTCACCGGACGGCCCCACAGGCCGGTTGGGCCTGGTAGAGTTTCGCGGTTTCGAGATGCCACCCGACCCTCGCATGAGTCTCGCCCAGCAATTGCTGTTGCGAGCCATGATCGCAAGATTCTGGCAACATCCCGTGTCCGGCAACCTGACCAGGTGGGGCACCACGCTCCATGACCGGTTCATGTTGCCACATTACGTTTGGGCTGATTTTCTCGACGTGCTGCGCGACCTCGATCAACACGGTTTTCCCATGCGCCCCGAATGGTTCGAGGCCCAGGCCGAATTCCGTTTTCCGTTCTGCGGCGAAACCGAGGTGGACGGTGTCCACCTGGAACTGCGGCAGGCGCTTGAACCCTGGCACGTTCTAGGAGAAACCGGCGCGATCGGCGGCACTGTCCGCTACACCGACAGTTCCACGGAACGCCTGCAGGTGAAACTTACGACCGGCGATCCGGAACGCTTTACAGTCACCTGCAACAAACGCATGCTGCCTTTGCAAAGAACGGAAACGAACGGCGTGTCCGTAGCAGGTGTCCGCTTCAAGGCCTGGCAGCCTGCCATGGCAATACATCCCACTCACCCGGTTGACGCACCGCTGACCTTCGATATTTTTGACCGCTGGAGCGGCAGGGCCCTGGGCGGGTGCGTTTATCACGTAGCCCATCCTGGAGGCCGGAACTATGAAACCTTTCCGGTCAACGGCAATGAAGCCGACGCCAGGAGGCTTGCCCGTTTTGAGCCACATGGTCACACTCCGGGCCTGTATACGCCGCAGGAAGAGCGGCCCCATCCGGAGTTTCCGTTGACCTTGGACCTGCGACGGCCTCAAAATATCTGACGATCTCCGGAACTTGAGGCAATTTCGCCTGGGATGAATGAATGAGCTTGGACGAAACCGCTAAAGAGCCGGAATACGGATTGTTGAAATCCTATCAGCCCTATCCTGGCGTTTCGGATGAACTCCTGGATCCGGATGGTCAGGTCCGTCCGGTCTGGCGGCCCTTTCTGAACCACCTGAACTCGTTGACGCCTGATGAAATTGCCGACCGCTTCGCCCGAGGAAATCAGTATCTCAACGATGCCGGGGTCTATTTCAGGCAATACGGTCACGACGGTGCTCATGAACGGGAATGGCCGCTCAGCCACATTCCTGTTGTCATCAGCGAAGACGACTGGAAAGTCATTGCCCAAGGACTGGTTCAAAGAGCAGAGCTTCTGGAACAGGTGGTTGCCGATCTTTACGGCGAGAACCACCTTGTTGGCGAAGGATATCTGCCAGCCGGCCTGATTGCCGAAAGTCCGGAATGGCAACGACCACTGGTCGATGTTTATCCGAAATCCGGACACTACCTGCATTTTCTGGCATTCGAAATCGGTCGCGGTCCGGATGGTAGATGGTGGGTTTTGTCGGACAGGGCTCAGGCCCCGTCCGGTGCCGGGTTCGCACTGGAAAACCGCGTCGCCACAGGCAGGGTTTTCAATGAGTTTTTTGCCAAGGCGAATGTTCATCGTCTGGCCGGTTTCTTTCGCCGTTTTCGCGATCATCTCGTTGACCTTCGCGACGAGACGGACAGCCGGGTCTCCATCCTGACCCCCGGTCCGCTCAACGACACTTATTTCGAGCATGCCTATATTGCCCGGTACCTCGGCTTCATGCTTCTGGAGGGCGAAGACCTCAGCGTCAAGGACGGCCGGTTGATGGTACGCACGGTCGCGGGCCTGAAACCTGTCAGCGTTCTTTGGCGCCGCCTCGATACGGCGTGGACCGACCCGGTTGAACTGAACGAAACCTCGCACATCGGCACCCCGGGTCTGGTTCAGGCCGTCCGGCAGGGATCGGTAACGATGATCAATGCTCTGGGCACGGGCATTCTGGAAACCCGTGCACTGCTGGCTTTCCTGCCGCGCATCAGCGAGCGCCTTCTGGGAGAAGGCCTGAAACTGCCCAATGTTGCGACCTGGTGGTGCGGTGAAGAAAGCACGAGAACCTATGTGAAAGAGCACGCTGAAACGATGATGTTCAGCCCTGCCCTGTCAACGAGCCTGCCATTTTCTTCCGCGCAAACGGACTTCATCGGCCGGGATTTCGGAAAGTTCCACAAAGGTATTCTTGAAACCTGGATCGACAGCCAGAACCAGAACCTGGTAGCCCAGGAAGCGGTCACGCTTTCAACGACACCTGCCTATCATGACGGCTTGCTCGTTCCCCGCCCAATGAGCCTGCGAGTGTTTCTGGCAAGAACCTCGAACGGCTGGGAGGTCATGTCGGGTGGCTTTGCCCGGATCGGGCGGAGCGAAGATGCAAGTGCCATTGCCATGCAGGCGGGAGGATCAGCCGCCGATGTCTGGATCGTTGGCGGCAAGAAGCCGAAGAAGGAAACTCTGCTTCACCAGACGGAATCACCGTTTTTCAAGTCGCAGGCAGGTGCCTTGCCATCGCGCGCCGCAGACAATCTGTTCTGGCTCGGACGTTATGTCGAGCGGGCGGAAGGCGCGGTCCGGCTGTTGCGTGCCTACCACGCCCGCTTGCTGGAGACCGCAGATCCGGAATCGCCGTTGGTCGCACAAACGGCCGACTTCCTGGAAAGCGTTGGCGTCGCCCCGACATCCGCCCCGCCCATTCCGGAAGGGCTCTGTGCGATGCTGCAGTCCGCGGTCATTAGCGCAAGCAAGGTCCGGGACCGGTTCTCGGTAGACGGATGGCTGGCTCTCAATGATCTTGCCCAAACCGCAAATGGTGCACGGCGCGCGATGCGTTCGGATGCGGATGTTCCAAGGGCAATGGGTCTGCTGTTGCGAAAGATCACCGGATTTTCCGGACTGGTGCATGAAAACATGTACCGCTTCACCGGATGGCGTTTCCTGAGCATCGGTCGTGCTCTTGAGCGCGCCCACCGAATGGCGGATCTGCTATCGGTCTTTACCGCGCCGGATGCTCCCGAAGGATCGCTGGAGCTGCTGCTGGAAGTGGGTGACAGCGCCATGTCGATGAGCCGGCGCTATGCGGTGTCGCTCAGCAAAGCCACGGTGCTGGACCTCTTGGCCATGGATCCCAAGAACCCGCGCTCCGTCATGTATCAGCTGACCGACATGAAGGAGCATATCAGCGTTCTGCCTGATGCGGATGAACACGGCTATCTGTCTGATCTGGCGCGATCAGTGCTCCAGGTGCACACGACCCTGGCAATCGCGACGGCCGAAACCTTGACACCCGAGACCCTCACCGATCTTCGCGACCAGATCGGCTATCTCTCGGTGGAGCTGACAGATGCCTATATTCGCTGAAACCACGGACCTGCTCGCCCACTCTGCATGCACGAGGCAACCGTGCTTTACGATCTGACCCTTGAGATCAGTTATGACTATGCCACTCCGGCCAATTCCGGCCGGCATGCACTGCGTTTGATGCCGGCTCACATCGAGGGCGAACAGCGGCTTGTCTCGGGAAACATCCGTCTTTCCCCCGGTCCGACGGAACGCCGGGACAGAACCGACTTTTTCGGCAACGCTGTAACAGATGTGGTCTATCGCAAGTCTCACAGCGAGCTGTGCTTCAGGTTGAAAGCGCGGATCGATCGCACCGCCATGCCTGCGGAACTCGACATCTCGCCGCCACTGAAGGCACTCGGCCGGGAACTCGCAGCAATCCAGTCACTCGGCCCGGAAGAACCGGTTCATTTCCTGGCACCGTCACCGCGATTACCTCAATCACCTGCCTTTGCGGTTTATGCAGAAGAACATCTGGATCGCAGCATGAGCACCATCTCAGCCGTCGAATCCATCGGCAGGGCACTACACCGGGACATGACCTTCGATGTAGAGGCAACGACGGTCGACACACCTGCGCTTGCGGCCTTCGAAAGACGGCACGGCGTGTGTCAGGACTATTCCCACATCATGATTGCGTGCCTGAGAAGCGTCGGCATCCCGGCAGGATATGTCAGCGGCTTTCTGCGGACCATTCCTCCGGAAGGCCAACCCCGCCTGGAAGGCGCAGATGCCATGCATGCTTGGGTACGGGCGTGGTGCGGCATTGAAATCGGCTGGATCGAGTACGACCCGACCAACGCATTGCGCGTCGGCCAGGATCATATCGTCGTTGCCAGAGGGCGCGATTATGGCGACGCTGCTCCCGTAAAAGGAGTCCTTCGTACGTCAGGTTCTCAGACCACCAGTCACAAGGTGGATGTCATCCCAAGGTGACACTGTTTCTCGTTACCGAATGGCCTGGTCCTTGTTGTCGAAAAAGTGCATTCGGCTTTCATCGAACTTAAGCCCGATGCGCGTGCCTTCTTCAATCGCCTCACTTCCGTTGATGCGCACGAGGATCGTGTCGAGTCCGTCCAGCGCGACATAGAGGAACGTGTCTGCCCCCAGATACTCGGCAACTTCCACCGTCCCAACGCAGTGTCCTTCCGCCGACCCGACCACATCGATATGTTCCGGCCGGATGCCAAGCTTGACTGGTTTTTGCTGAAGACCAGAATGCGGATAATGACCACCGCCATGCCCTTGTAGCGAGAACTGATCGCCTTCTACCGAACAAGGCAACACATTCATCTTCGGTGAACCGATGAACTGGGCAACAAACAGATTATCCGGTCGCTCATAAAGCTCCCGTGGCGACCCGACCTGCTCGATCCGGCCGGATTGCAGCACCACGATCTTGTCGGCAAGGGTCATCGCCTCAACCTGGTCGTGGGTAACGTAAATCATGGTCGTGCCAAGGCTCTTGTGCAGCCGTGCTACCTCGAACCGCATTTCCACACGAAGAGCGGCATCAAGGTTGGATAGCGGCTCATCGAACAGGAAGGCACTTGGTTCGCGAACGATGGCACGGCCGATGGCGACACGCTGCCGCTGACCACCTGAAAGGGCCTTTGGCCGGCGGTCCAGATATTCATCCAGCTTGAGCACATCCGCAGCCGCATTCACTTTGCGTTCGATTTCGTCTTTTGGGACACCGGCTGTCTTCAGACCGAAGCCGACATTTTCCCTGACGGACATATGCGGGTAAAGCGCATAGGACTGGAACACCATGGAAAGACCGCGACCGGAGGGCGGTAATGCGGTGACATCCTTGTCGTCGATCTCGATGGTTCCGCGGCTGGATTCCTCCAGTCCCGAAATCAGGCGAAGCAGTGTGGACTTGCCGCAGCCGGAAGGGCCCACAAAGATCACGAACTCTCCATCCTGGATATCCAGATCGATACCCTTGATCACCTGGAGATTGCCGAACCATTTCTCGACCTTGTTGAGCTGGATTGCTCCCATGTTCTCCCCCGCTCTTAAGCTGCTTGTTGGGTGTGTGAGGGCGATGCCCAGGCAAGCCAGATGGCTGCAGTCCACGAAAACGTACCGCCGCCGGCACCAACACCCGTTTCAGGGCTGAAATACTCCGCAAATCCGGCTGTCGAAATGAGATCCGCCGTATCCGAGCGCAGCTTTTCTGCCCGAACCTGGTCGCCCGCTTCGGCAAATCCCCGCGCGATCATGTAGTTGATCATGGCCCAGACAGGCCCACGCCAATATCGTAGCGGCTCATAGCTCTGGTGGTCCGGATCGTAGGACGGCATCAGATAACGGACCTTTTCTGCGATCCTGTCGAAATGCGCCTGCAATGCACCGAGCGTTTCATCTCCCGTCAAGCCGGCGTAAGGGGCAAGAAAGGCTGCGCTGGACACTCCATCGGTCATTTTTCCGGACCGCTGATCAACGGCGACGTGAGCTTTCACGCTCTCATGCCAGAGCGTTCTTGCGCCTGCTTCCATCCTGGAAATCCAACCACGAATTTCCTCCGCTTCCACGGTCTTGCCCAGCTTTTCAGCCAGGGCAAGGAGATCACGGTTTGCCCTCAGAAAGATGAACGTGACGCCAGGGTCGGCGACAAAGAAGGGACAGATTTTGGCAACTTCCGCCGGATCCCAGTCAACCGCCCGGCAAGCGGCCATGATGCTGAGGTAACGGTCATAATCTTCCTTGTGCGGACGCATGGCAGGATCAACATGCGATGTATCCTTGCGCTCATAGGGACCAATGTCCTTGACCTCAACGGCGCGCAAGGCCTCATCCCAGTCGGGAAGATTGTCCCGGCCGGATTCCCATGGGTGGATGACAGCCAGAACGCCCAATCCCTTCGGATCCCGATAGGTGAGGTACCAGCGGTGCCAGTTCATCAGGTTCGGTAACAGGGCAGCCGCGCGCTCAAGTGCCTTTCCGCTAGGGTCCGCATCAACAAGATCTCGGATAACGGTGGCCGCCACCGGCGGCTGGGAGTGACCGGAGCTCGGGATAGGTCCCCCGTCGGTTCCCCAGACGGACGGCCCCGGGAAATAGCTCGGATCGTCCTTGCGGAAGAGGATGTGCGGCACCATCCCGTCGCGCCACTGTCCCTCGAACAACATCTCGACTTCCCGCCAGGCGCGATCCTGGTCGAAAGTGGCGAAACCCAGGGCAACGAACACCGAATCCCAGTTCCACTGGTAAGGGTAAAGCCCTTTGGTCGGGATCGTATAGCCGCCTTGATCGTTCTCGATCAGGATGGATTTGGCTTTCTGATCTAATTCTGCGTGAGACACAGGTAACTCCTTGGGCTTTTCTTGTGCCCGTGTTGAATATTCAGCCCTTGACACTGCCGGCCGTAAGGCCTTGGACCAGGAAGCGCTCGAACCAGAGGAATATGACGAGGACGGGCACGGTCGCGATCACCGCGCCCGCCATCAGGTGCTGACGTGGCACCTCGGAGGAATTGAGGGACACGACACCACGCGACAGGGTGAAAATGTCCGGATTGTCCAGGAACATGAACGCGAACAGGAACTCGTTCCAGGCGATCATGAAGACGTAAAGGGAAACGGACGCCAGGGCCGGCAAGGACAGTGGCAGCGTGATTTTCAGGATCACGCCAATCCGCGTCAGACCATCCATCAGGCCGGCTTCTTCCAGTTCGGACGGCAGACCGCGGAAGTAACCCTGCAGCATGTAAAGCGCGACCGGAATTGTGGTTGCCGGATAGACGATCAGGAGGCCGGTTAGGGTGTTGCGCAAACCGAGCTGGGAGAACACCGCATAAAGCGGGATCACCAGAACGATGGCCGGCACCATGTAGATCAGCAGAACCGATCGCGCCAGCATGGCCTGTCCGGGAAAGCGAAGGCGCGAAACCGCATAGGCACCAGGTACGGAAAACAGGAGGGTCAGAACAACCGTCGACACCGACACATAGGCGGAAACCAGAAGATAGCGGCCGAAATTGAACTGTGTGAAGAGTTCAACATACGAGCGGAACAATCCGTCCAGACCCTTGGAGAAATCGATCGACAAATCCAGGGGATTGGCGAGGAGGGTTTGCTGGCTTTTCAGCGAAGTCATCACCATGACGTAAAACGGCAGGGCCACGATGATCGTGAAAACGACAAACCCGATACCCTTGGCAATGCGGATGTAAATGAGCTCGCGCTCATAGCGTGTCAGAGCCCCGAGGCGCGCGTTCGACAGGCTGATGGTGTTGGCGGCAGTCACGCTGAAGACAAACAGGGCAATAGCCAGTCCCTGCCAGACGGGCGCAGTGCTCAACGGCAATGTGAAAGGTGCTGCGAAAGATGCCACCATCAGTACCAGGAAGACCGTAATCGCCGACAACGCCCAGGCGGGAAGCCCTCCGGCGCTGTCAGACGATTTGCGCCAGACAAAGATCAAAGCGCTCAGGAGACCGGCAATTCCGGCGGCCGTTGCCTGTGGCAGGGCCACTTCGCCGGTAATGAGCGTCAGCGTGACACCAATGACAACCATGGCTGTGACGCCCCAGATCAGGCCGGTGACGGCAGTGAGCAGAACACTCGCTGGTCTCATAGCCCTTCCTCCTTCGGTGAGAAGCGGATGAACAAGGTCGCGAAGGTGACCAATACGACGAACACGACAACCGCTACCGCCGCACCGGCACCCAGGTTGGACAGGGCAAAGCCCTGTTCATAGACATCCACCGTCAGGGTCCGCGTGCCCGCATTACCGCCGGTCAGCAGGAAAATGTCGTCGAACTTGTTGAAGGTCCAGATAAACCGGAGCAGGAAAAGCACTGACAGAATGCCCATCAGCTGCGGCAACGACAGGTACCAGAACTGCTGCAACGGCGTCGCACCATCCATTTCAGCAGCCTCATACATGTCGGTGTTGATCGACTGCATGCGCGCCAGAATGAACAGGAACGACAAGGGGAAGTAACGCCAGGCTTCGAAGGCGATCACCGTCGTCAGCGCCAGCGGAAACTCGAACGGAATGCCGAAAATGGAAAAGTCGATGGCGCGCTGACCGAAGAAATTGATGGGGTCGGAGACCACGCCCATCTTGGTCAACAACGCATTCACGGTGCCGGAAAACGGGTCAAACAGCACGACCCAGGTGAAGGCAACTGCAATGACCGGCGAGACGTAAGGAAACAGAAAGAGCCCGCGCATGAACCCGCGCCCGACAAACACCGTGTTCAGGAGCTGCGCCGCAAAGAGCCCAAGCACCAGAGCTCCGCCCGTTCCGAAGATAGTGTAGTAGAAAGTCACTCTCAGAACCGACCAGAATTCCTCGGCGCTGAAGATCCTGGAGAAATTTTCCAGCGTGAAATCAAAGTTGGTCAGGATGTTGTTGGCATCGCCTGATACCACCGGAGTGCTGGCGCGTTCGGGCCGGTTCTCGGCCAGAAAGGCCTCCGATACGGTGCCTTCAATCCTGAGCCGTTCCCGCCAGCCGGGATCCACGTTACCGATGGTACAGGTCATGGCCCGTCCATCGAGTGCGCACACATCCGGCAGGCTTGTGATGTCAAACCCTTCGGGGATCTCGTCTTTCACAACGACGTTTCTGATTTCCTCTTCTTGTGAGGAATTGCGCAGCCGGTACTCCAGAGTAGCGTTGTCACCCGCAGCTTCAGGCCGTCCACGCAAACGCTCGTTGACCAGAACGGTCGGCGGGCGCAGGTCTGCGAGTTGAACCGGCTTCACGCTGATCCAGAAATTGGCCAGCAACGGACCGGCAACGATCATCAGAATGATGGCAAAGGTCGGCGCCAGCATCAGGTACGCCAGCCACATTTCGCGGCGCTGCATCGGGCCAATGCCCTTTGGCGGGCCCAGGGAAACGGGGTTTTGGTCTTGTGTGCTCATTAATCCGGCTCTGCATTGGTGCCAATTGCGGGGTCAAGCAAATGGCATCGAGGCAAACGCTCCCCGTTCTCCCCGCACTCTGAATGCCGGGATCATGGAAGGTTGGGAGCGGGCACATGGCAGGCAGGTGCCCGCTCCTTGATCGCAAGAAGGGTCCCGCCCGGGTCGGGCGGGATCATGCGTTACTGGATTTTCGCAAGTTCCTCATTGAGCTTGGCAACGGTTGCCGCCGCATCACGCTCATCATCGATGTATTCGCGGACCAGTCTGTTGATGGCCTGGCTGTTGATGATCTTGGAAGCGATCGACAGCTGCCCTTCCTTGACGCCCCAGCGGCTCGCCGTATCGAGGCCGGAGACGATGGTCTTGATCGTATCGGCATCATAGAGCTCTGTCAGAGGCGCCTTACGATCGACGCCAACCGGCAGCTTTGCCCAACCTTCGACGAACTCGGTTGCATTATCCTTGGTGCCACGGCGGATCGGGAACTTTCCTTCCGGAGCGATCGAAAGCGTGGACAGATAACCATCATCCATAGAGAACTCGACAAACTGCATTGCAGCTTCCGTGTCCGCATCGTTGGTGATACCGAAGTAGCGCACATCCGCCCAGGCAGCACCGTCCGGGTTGGAGGGCCCGCTCAACGTGGTGACGACACCCGTCTTGGAAGCAAGTTCCTTCGAGGTCGGGTCATCGCTTATGGTTGGCGGCGCGCTGTCACGCAAACCTGCGAGCTCATCCAGAATGAACGGAGACCAGATGATCATCGCTGCTTTGCCGGCAAAATAAAGTTCGCGCGACTGCTTCCAGAAGAGGTCTCCCGGAGGCGAAGCTTTGGCGATCGCCTTGTAGAAATCCAAGGCTTCGATCGTTTTCTTCTCGTCTAGAGCCTTGAAACCGTCTCCGTCGACCGGGGTCACGCCATTGGCCAGCAGCACATGCTCCAGCACCTGGCTCATGAAGTTTTCATCGATCTTCGTTGCAGCAACGAATGCAAACATCTCAGGCGGGTTGTGCAGTTTTTCCACCGCCGCCAGAATGTTTTCGAAACTGTCGGGCGCAGCAAGTCCGTTTTCGTCGAAAAGGTCCTTGCGGTAGACAACCATCTGGGTCCAGCCGTCAACGGGAACAGATGCAATTCCGCCTTCAACCGCGGCCATGGCAACCGCTCCCGGTGCAAAGGTTTCCGCACCGAGGTTTTCAAAGACTTCGGTCGCAGCTTCCGTATCCAGAATGCCGGCTTCTGCCCACGGCAACGCATATTGCAACGGATGATAGACAACATCCGGCAGATCACCTGCCGCAAAAGCTGCCGTTGCGCGGGTGCCAAGATCCGATTCCGTCACCGGAATGACTTCAACCTCAATACCGGTCTTGTCCTTGAATGCAGCCGCCATTTCTTCCTGCTTGGCCAGCCGCTCCGGCTGCTCTTCCGTTGTCCAGAAGCGCAGAGTGTCGGCCTGTGCCGCTGTCAGACCGAACGCGAGCACACCCGCGATGGTCGAGGCCAGGAATTTAGTCCTCCCAAACATAATTATTCTCCCTTACTGCCAGGATTTGGCTGTTGGTTCAGCCGGTTCCGGAGCACATCTGCAAGCGCTTCCGGTGTCATTGATGGCGGGCCGTCGGAGGCCCTCCGAATGAGGTTTGCTTTCGCCAGTGCCTGCAAACTCGTCGGATCCTTGCCGTCGAGAACGTTGATCAGCATGCGGGCAACGTGACCGCCTGCATCCTGGGCACTTTGCGAAAATGTTGTCAGTGGTGGATCCAGATACTCGCCGACCGGCAGACCGTCGTATCCGATGACGGTCACATCCGAGCCCGCCGCCAGGCCGAATTTCCGGCAGAACTGCACGGCACCGATCGCAAGCGCATCCGTTGCGCACAAGAGAGCGGTCGGCGGTCGCTCCAGTGAAAGCAACGCTTGGGCGCCCGCAAAGCCTCCTTTTTCACTCAAGGTCTGCAACGACTCCAGGCTGTGATCATGTTGCAGGCCGAGGGCTTCCAGTCCCTGCCTGTAGCCTTCCTGGCGCTGCAAGGCGAAATTGAGCTCCAGAGGTCCGCCGACATATCCGATCCGTTCATGTCCGAGGCTGTAGAGATGCCGCACTCCATCAGCAAACGTTGCCTCGTTGTCGATATCGAACCAGGCATAGTTGGAAGGGTCACCGGTGCGCCCATGGGCAACGAAGGGGAAGTTCTGCTCTTTGAGATAGGCGACGCGCGGATCCTGAACCTCGGTCCTGGTAACGATGAAGCCGTCGACCTTGCGCCGGGCAATCAACCGCTTGAGGCTCTCGATCATGTGTTCGCGCGAGTGTGTGGTCGTAACGAGCAGATCCAGGCCGAGTTCGTCCAGGGCACGCGCGATACCATCGATAAATTCCGCCAGGAATGGATCAGCACCATTGCCCTGTCCGACAGGAATGATGATGCCGAGAGTGTCCTGCCTGCCGCGCTTCAGGTTGCGCGCCGTCGCGGACGGCTGGTAGCCCAGATCCTTAACGGCCTTGAGAATGCGCTTGCGGGTTTCTTCGGAGATATCAGTGTAGTTGTTCAGGACCCGCGACACGGTTCCTTTGGCAACGCCAACATGGCGTGCCACATCGTCAATCGTTACGGAACCACGTAACCGCGACATTGATCCTCCCAGGGAGCTTTCCCAGCCACCAGACATTTTTCCGAGAGTTCTCGGCCAAGCCCGGAACTGCTCTTTTTGTTAAAAAAATTGTTACAAAACCGATTTTGTAAGTCAACAAAATCGGTTTCGGTGCTCAAGACTATTTTTTTCGCACCGCGGGAAGATGCTGTCATTTCAACAAAACATTCGAATTATTGGTTTTGGGAAGGACACATTTTACCAAACCGGAACCCGATTGGTTTCGAGGTTTCAGTGCCGGTATTGGAGTGCCGGTCAGCGTGAAAACGCCATCGAAGTCGACAGGATATTCAATGAGATGCCGGAAATGCTGATCCGGCCGTGATCACGGCAGAAGCCCAGATCGAGCAAACAGACCAGCGAGTCGCTTAAAACGGCACACCGGAAACAAGGATCACATTCGCATAAGGAGTGCATTCTCCGGTGCGTATCACCGCCTTTGCCAGTCTTGTTCGTTCCTTGAAATCAGCATGCGGCAGACGAACATGTTCAATCGGCTTACCTGTTTCCGCGGCCCAGTGAGCAAGCTTCACCTCAAGGCGTGTGGTAAGATCGGGAGCCGCTTCATCTGCGAAAATCGCCTGTTCGACAACAAGTTCGTGTGCGAGCGCATCCAGAACGTCAAAGAAACCTGGAATGCCTGGGGACACCGCCAGATCAATGATCTCGACACCTTCCGGCACGGGCAATCCGGCATCTGCCACGACGATCTCATCCATATGACCGAGGGACGCAACAAGCCTACTCAGGTGCCGGTTCAGAAGCGGTGTGCGTTTCATGACAGTGTTATCCAGGCAAGGCGTCAAGTCAGCGAAACGAGGGCTTCGCAAAGCGGTACGGGGTCGTAGTAGGGCTTTGATTGACTGCTGATGAGATCCAGTTTCAACACCGTGATCCCCTGCCCGGTAATTCCAGTGAGCTCGGCGTCCGCAATGCTCCGATCGACAATGACGAAGTTAAGCAGCTTTTCAACCGGGCACTCGACACCAGCGTCCTGACGCAGATAACGGAGCATTGCGTTCACCTTGTCCGCGACCGTCATGTTGCCGGTCTCGGGATCGTCACCCAGCCCTGGCACATACACCTTTGGAACCGTTCGGCTGGCAATGGCTTTGCCAACTCCTTCGGGCAAGAGGTTCGCAATCAGACTGGTGTAAAAGCTTCCAGGTGCGTAGCAGATCAGATCGGCAGAATGCATGAGGCTGCGATTGCGGCCCGGAAACTCAGCATAGGCCTGGGTGGCATCGTCCAACCCTCGGTTCAGGAAAAGATTCGTGATCGACCGTTCCAGCGGCGGGTGTTCCTTGCCGGTCAATCGGTGTTGGCCAACAACGACATCTCCGCTTTCAAGTTCCGCTGCCAGGTGAAGATTTGCATCCGCGACTGCCCTCACCGTTCCCTGGACACCGACGAGTTTCGATACCAGAAAGATGATCGGTTCCAGCTGCTGGTTCTGATTGAGATATCCGCCTGCAAGAATAAGGTTGCCGATGCTCGCACCGCGTAAATCGAAACTTTGCGGACATTCGCTCTGGAAGACCCGAAGCTGATTCTGGATCAACGTGCGCATCGGTTGCTCGATGGCGTCAACAAGAGGATGCGTACCGGCGATCATCGCGTCCAGTTCACCGGCGAGATCCGATCTTTCCGCGGCCTTTGCGAACCGGTGGGTGAACAGGCGAAAAGTGTCCGGATGTCCAAGGACTGTTTCGTCCGCCAGCGCCATCATCCGGCTTCTGAGGTCGCCGATGGCAGGCATGTCAAAGGCTAACCGCAATCCTTGCGAACTTCCCCCAGAATCGAATGGCGTCACCAGATGGATGGAATTGTGCGTGTAACGCTTGAGGCACTGCGCCACACCGTTCAGGGCCGAACCGCCGCTCAGAAAAAGAAGCCGCGGCCCCAGCTTTGGGTTGGACAGGAAACGCTCGATCCGGAAGGGATCAGGCATGCGCACAGCGCGAGTAATGGTGACCTCAGACATTCCAACCCCTGACCGGGAGAAGACCAAACACGTGCCGCCGATGGCATCGCCCCGAACACATAACAGCGAAATGTTTACAGTTTAATCAGGACCCAAATTTGTCGCTTTTCGGGAGTCTGAGGCGCATGTTGATCAGCCGATCCAGATCGCCCGGAAATCATTCACATTGGTCAATGTCGGTCCGGTGACGACCTGATCATCAATTTTCTCGAAAAACCGGTGAGCGTCGTTGTTTTCCAGCGCCTTGGCGGCGGAGACACCTTTGGCATTCGCCTTATCCAATGTCTTAGGCCCTATCATCGCACCCGCGACTTCAGCCGCTCCATCAACACCATCCGTGTCGCAGGCAATGGCATGAATTCCTTCGGCACCTTCAAGAGCCAGCGCTAGAGCCAGCGAGTATTCCGCGCTGGGTCCACCGACCCCGTCTCCGGTACGCGTGACTGTCAGCTCGCCACCTGAAAGCAGAACGAGCGGCCGGCCACCGGCACCTCTTTCCTTTTGCCGCAGCAAAGCGAGTTCGGCATGCGCGCGTGCAACCTCTCGCGCTTCACCCTCAAGGGCGTCTCCCAGCATTTCAACATCGCAGCCATGCTCATTCGCGATGGCCCTGGCCGCCTCAAGAGACTGCGACGGCGCTGCAAAAACCGTGTTGACTACGCGTGAGAGCCTTTCGTCCTGCGGTCGCAGCACACCGCTTTGACCTTCAAGAGCATTTCGCACCGAGGCCGGCACGTCCACCTTCCAGCGCGCCAATATCGCCTTCACGTCATCGGTCGAACTTTCGTCCCCGACAGTCGGTCCGGATCCGATTTCCGCCGGATCGTCCCCCGGCACATCGGACAATAGCAAAGCCAGCATCCTTGCCGGGTAGGCTGCAGCGGCAAGCTGCCCGCCCTTCACCCTGCTCAGATGTTTGCGCACAACATTCATCTGACCGATCGGCGCACCCGAACTCAGAAGATTCTGGTTTACCGCCTGCTTTTCCGCCAGGGTGATGTCTCCGGCAGGAGCCGTCAGAAGCGCAGACGCACCTCCTGAAATCAGGGCGAGAACGAAATCCTCATCGCCCAAGCCCTCAAGCAGCTTAAGCATGCGCTGCGTCCCGGCCAGACCGGCTTCATCAGGAACAGGGTGTGCAGCTTCAACGATCTCTATTCCATCGCAGGGCCGGCCGTAACCGTATCGGGTAACAACCAGTCCCTCGCAAGGTCCCCAGACAGCTTCCACTGCTTCAGCCATTCTCGCGGACGCCTTACCGGCCCCGACGACAACAACCCGGCCTTCCGGTTTTTCGGGCAAATGAGCAGAGAGGCTCTGCATTGGGTCTGCAACATCCACTGCCTTCTGAAACATCTGCCTCAGCAGCTCCGGTGCTTTTTCAACCATCTCGTCACAACCTTTCAACTCACTTGCAGTGGAAGTGTTTGAGCGCTGTTTTTGAGCAGATTTCAAGGCATTTTTCTGCCGTTTCGGTCTTCTCCGACACAAAACCGGCCAAAACCCTGTTCACGGGAATGTTAGAAATGAAGTTTTGCGATCGGAAAGCCCTGGCCCCACTTTCTTGGTCGAGTACTACAGGAGTGCAATATGACCGCGCTGACTTCCTCCGCATTTGATACTGCGATCCGCAATCCGGACAACCCAGGTCATCTCATGGTGATAAAGGATGTCCCGCGCCGCGTGCGCATTTATGCCGGCGACGTGTTACTGGCGGACAGCGTCAACGCCCTTCGGGTTATGGAGATCGGCAAAGCCGTTTACGATCCGGTGATTTACGTGCCGGAGAGCGACTTGACCGCCAGTTTTACTTCAGTCGACAAATCAACCTTCTGCCCTATCAAGGGAGACGCCAGCTACGTCGCCCTCAATGGTGAGGAAATTGCGTGGGTCTACAAATCCCCGATCAGCATGGCCAGCCGTCTGGCGACACATTTCGCCTTCTGGCCGGCCAAGACCAGGCAAATAGAAGGGGAATAAACGAGGTCAGGCGGCCTCTTCTCCCGCAATGACAGGACCCAAACAATCAACAATGCGGTTCCAGCCACCATCGTGATTGTCCCGGCTTTCCTGTGAAGGGAACTTGACGTGGGTCAGCGTCAGTTCCGTGCCGCCATCCACTTCTGTAAACTCAAGCGTCACGACGCTATCAGGCTCCGAAAACGGGCTTTCCCAGGTAAACACCAACCGGCTATGAGGGCTGATTTCCTTATAGATCCCTTTGTGGGGAATCTGCTGATCACCCGCCTGCATGATAATTTCGAACGCACCGCCAACCTTTGGATCAGTGCTTGCCTTCGGCACGCTCATGTCGGGTCCGGGTGTCATGAACTTTGCGAGAATTTCGGGATCAAGCCAGGCATCGAAAACCCGCTCCGCCGGAGCCGAAAATGTTCGTGAAACCACTACACTCAAATCATTCATCGCCTGTCTCCCTTGAGAGCATATCGTCCAGGGCATCGAGGCGCTGAGTCCAGATGGACCGCAGTTCCCGGAACCATCTGTCGATCTCGCTGACCGGGCCCATATCAGGCTCGATCAGGTGTTCGCGCCATTCGGTCCGGCGGCGCACAAGCCCCGCCGCTTCCAGGATCTTGATATGCTTCGACACCGCATTCAGGCTGACATCAAAATGCTTTGCGAGGTCGGTCACACGGGTTGGACCATGCTGAACCAGCAGGGTCAGGATCTCCCGGCGCCTCGGATCACTCACCGCTTTCAGAATTTCAGTGAGTTTCTGATCATCAAGCTTTCGTTCAACCATATGGTTGAATTAATTCAAGTGAACCCATCAGTCAACCATTTAGTTGAGTGAATTGATCGAAACCGGACAACCGGTCTATTCCTTGCCGACATCCTCGACATAAACCAGAGCACGGCCCTGGCAGATCCGTGTGCCGTCGGCCGCTTCGCAAACGGTTTCAAGATCGACCAGATGTTTTTCTGGGCGAAGTCGCGTAACCGTGACCGAGGCCGTCAATTCCTGGCCAACAGGAGCCGGCGCAAGAAACTCCAGGCTCTGCTTCAGATAATTCGTGCCGCGCCCGGGTAGTTCCACACCCAGAAGATAGGAGAACAATCCACCGACAAGTGGACCTGGAACAGTTGACGGAACGTTTTCGGAGTTGCCTGACAGCAAGGCAAAGTCCTGCATATCCTGTGGCGAGTAAGTCCGGGAGATTTCTGCGCTTTGTCCAAATTCAAGGGTCATGAAGCGTCTCCCAGATCACAGGTTCCCGACAGGGTAAGCGCCCCATCGGCAGTTCTCCTGACTTCCACCAGGACCTGACCGGTCTCGGCGGGATTTTCGGTAAAGGAAAGTGTCAGCTCTTCATCTGCATAAGATGGATTTGGGAACATCAACGTCTGCATCACGTGCTTGCGGCCCGGATACAGTGCCTGAAGATGTCCGAAAACGCGGGTGTAAAGCAGCATTCCGTGTGAGACCGTGCGCCCGAAGCGGGTGCGTGCAGAGAATTCCGGGTCAACATGGATCGGATTGTCGTCACCCGAGAGCGTGGCAAAGGCATCGAAATCGGATTGCCGGGGTGTCCAGGTGAAAACTGCGCTCGACGGCGCGTCGGCGGAGAGGCTCATACTCACGCATCCTCCGGAGTTTTTTCGGATAAAAAGGTATCTTTCAAAATGTTCTTGCGTACTTTTCCTGCAGCCGTTCTCGGCAAGTCCTCGACCACGGAAAAGCTTTTTGGAATCTTGTAGGGTGCCAGATGCTTCCGGCACCATTCCGGCAACCGTGCAATGTCGAGGCCTTCTCCGGGACGGGCAATCAGAAAGGCGGCGCCAACCTCACCCCACTTTTCATCGGCCACTCCGATCACGGTCGCCTCGAGGATTGCAGGATGACTGACGAGAACCTTCTCGACCTCAGCCGGATAGACGTTCTCGCCACCGGAAATATACATGTCCTTGATACGGTCGACGATGTAGTAGTAGCCATCCTGGTCACGCCGCGCGACGTCGCCTGACTTCAGCCATCCGTCGACGGTAAATGTCGCGACCGTAGCCTCGTTATTGTCCATGTATCCCGGTGTTATGTTGGGACCCCGAAATTGGAGTTCGCCCTCGCCGGGTCCTTCAACAATCCCGCCGTCGCCATCAGCCAGCCTGACATCAGTCAGGATTTGTGGTTTGCCGACCGAACCGATCTTCTCTGCAGCGTGGTCGGCGTCCATCAAAAAGACCGTTGGACCCGTTTCCGTCATGCCCATGCCGTTGCAGATCGTCACCCCACGGTTCTGAAACTCGATCAACAGGTGTTTGGGGACCGGTGCCCCACCACAACCGAGGGAACGGACACCAGAGAATTCCGTCCGCGCAATCCCAGAGGCCAACGACATAGCCTGATAAATTGCCGGAACTCCAAAAAAGCAGCTGACGTCGCCCTGATCGATCAGATCCAGAACGGTATCGGGATCGAATTTTCGCAAGATCGTTGAGGACCCACCGTTGAGGAAGATCGGCAATGTCGGCAGGTTGATCCCGGCCGTATGGAACAGAGGCAGAAAATTGACACCCGCCTCGCCGGTTGAGAGCCCGGTTGCCTGGCAATAGTTGATCATGTTGGCATACGCCATACCCGCCGTCTGAATGACGGCTTTCGGCAGACCCGTCGTGCCGGAGGTAAATAGCAGGTACCATGGCGCGCCTGCTTTGATGCGCCCGCACCCGATTGCGGCTGGGCTGGCATTTTGCAGCATCTCGTCAAGCGCACTGCTGGCGACTGTTGACGCGCCAATCGGCAACACACTGGTTTCGATCGATTGGGTGAGTTCCGCCGCGACGGCTTCAAATGCCTCATCCGTAAAAATCAGCTTGGCCCTTGAAGCCTCGACAATAGGCTTCAGTTCTGCAGCTGGCTGACGCCAGTTGAGCGGCACCAGCAGGATACCTGTTTTCTGGGCAGCAAACAGCAGAACGAAAAAGTCCGGATGATTGTGGCAAAGCACTGCGACGCGGTCGCCGCGCTCAAGTCCGTTTTCCAGAAGCAGGTTGCCCAGTCTGGTCGCCCGGCTGTTGATTTCGCAAAACGTGAAACTACGACCGGTTTCATGGTCGACAAACGCCACGGCGTCCGGTGTCAGCTCGGCGCGTTTCGCCGCCATGTCAGTTAGAAACTCCATGTGTCCTCCCAACACCTGGTGTTTGAATTTCCGTTACCTTTTTCAGGCTCGTTTCCTGGTGAATTTCTGCATGCCATCGAAAGTCTCGGGCCGTGCAACCAGTTCAAGAAATCTGGCCTTTTCCTGCTCAAGCCGGCGTCGAGCCAGACCCAGACGCTGATCATCCCAAATGTTCTGACGGGTCGCACAGTGGGTCTGCCGGTAGCGTCTGCCCAACTCTTCGGTCCATGCCTCGACCCGGGTCTCAAGTTCCGTTCTGGCGCAAACACTTGCCGCAAGTCCGAGCGTTAGGGCTTCGGCAGCAGACAAACGCTCGTTCAGATATTGGATCTGCAAGGCTTTCGCGGTTCCAACCCGCTCCGGCAACAGGGCGGTCCAGCCGCCGTCCGGCCCGAAACCGACTTCGGAATAGTAAGGTTGAACAAAGGCCAGGTCCGACATTGCAACCATATCGGAGGCCAGCACCAGACCAGTTGACCCACCGGTGACAGGTCCATTGACGGCAGCAAGAACAGGTGCGGGAAAGGCAAGAAGATCCAGAATTGCTTCATGCAACTCTGTCACCAGACCGTCGGAATAGGAAATCAGCTCTTCATGCGAAGACGCATGGGCCAGAAATCCAGAAATATCGCCTCCGGTAGAAAAGCTGGGGCCCCGACCAGAAAGCACCAGTGCGACCGGCTGCGTCTGATTGGCAGCGGCAATGGCAGCCCGCATATCCGCCAGCAGCTCGGGAACAAGAGCATTATGACGTTGCGGACGGTTCAACCACAGCCAGACCGCGCCTTGTCTGGTCTCGGATTCGACCATGCTCATGCCCAGTCCCTCAAGGCTTCAAACCGTTGGCGATCAGGTCGTAGGCAGTGTCGACAATTTCTCCGATCGACTTTTCCGACTTGAAGATAATCAGCTGTTCGCCAAGGGCACGAGCGATGCCCATGAGCGCCCAGGCACGCGTCTCCACGTCACCTTTTGAGATCTGTCCGGCTTTTTCGGCAGCTGAAAGCCCGCTGCAATAGCCATCGGCGAAAGTGACGTAATATTCATGGTAGGCATTTGGATCGACGAAGAGCGCTTCCTGAACAATCCGGTAGAGATCCGGATGCGCGCGGACAAACTCCAGAAACGCCTGAAGACCGGCTTTCTCCGCATCCAGCCTGTTTTCTATGCCTTGAGTCGCCTCGGCAATGGTGTGTCGGACCAGACGCCCCATCTCCAGAACCAGTTCGGAGAAAACCTCCTCTTTGGTTTTGAAATAGATGTAAAACGTGCCTTGGGCGACACCCGCCTCACTGGTAATGTGGCCGATGGAGGCATCGTTGTAGCCCTTGGCCCCGATAACCCGTTCGGCCGCTCCCAGTATCGCCTTTCGCGTGGCTTCTCCGCGAGCGGTTTTGGGTTGGTTCCCCGGCGCTTGTCGATGCGCTTCTGCTTGTCCGGCCGATTTTCCCACGTCCGGTTCCTCCCAGGCTTCATGAAACATGAATCAGTATTCATGTTTCATCGCACGAAAGCAAGGAATTCTTCTGACAGGCCCAGGTCCAGGGGCTGATCATCCGAAATGCAACAGTCAATAACTGGTTGAGATGGTCGCGGAACCATTCATGAAATCGGATGAAGAAATACTGATTTTGCCGAATCTGTTCGCGATCGAAGCAGATCTGCAGTTTCTGTTTTAAACACTTGCTCGAAAAATCCAGCTAATTTTTTACCCTCGCCCAAGCGACAATCAACAAGCAAAATCAGAGGCATTCCCGACGCTTTTGCAGCTACGACTTTTGGACGCACCACGGGAATTTGACCTTGATCAAGGCACAGAGTTTGATAATGCAGTTTTGAATAGTTAAAAGTTACCTGCTAGTCTGGAATCAGACAGCAAGGTCTCAGAAGATCAAATAAGCCGCACGGATGCGACTTGGGCGGCAAAAAGAGAGGCGCTGGGGTTTAAAGTGCCCAGCGATAAAGAGGACCGGGATCATGGATGTGAATGCGTATCTTGAAGAACGCCTCAGCAAACTTCATGACAACGGCAATTATAGATTCTTCGCTGATCTTGAGCGAATGGCGGGCGAATTCCCGCGCGCCAAACGTTATCGCGAAGACGGTTCCGTTCAAGACGTTACGGTCTGGTGTTCCAACGATTATCTCGGCATGGGGCAGAACCAGAAAGTCGTCGGCGCGATGCAGGATGTCCTATCCAAATGTGGCGCTGGCGCTGGTGGCACTCGCAACATTTCCGGCACCAACCATTATCATGTGCTGCTGGAACAGGAACTGGCGGATCTGCATGCCAAGGAAGCAGCCCTGATTTTCACTTCGGGCTACGTTTCCAACTGGGCGGCACTTGGCACGCTGGCGTCCCAGATCCCGGGCATGATCGTATATTCCGATAGCCTGAACCACGCTTCCATGATCGAGGGCATCCGTCACTCCCGTGCCGAAAAGCGTATCTTCAAGCACAACGACGTTGCCGATCTCGAACGCATGATGGCTGCTGATGATCCGGATGCGCCGAAATTGGTCGCCTTCGAAAGCGTTTACTCCATGGATGGAGATATCGCACCGATCAAGGAAATCTGCGATATCGCTGACAAGTTCGGCGCCATGACCTATCTGGACGAAGTTCATGCGGTTGGCATGTACGGCCCGCGCGGTGGCGGTGTTGCCGAGCGCGAAGGCCTGATGGATCGCCTGACAATCATCGAAGGTACGCTCGGCAAGGCGTTCGGCGTCATGGGCGGCTACATAACCGGCTCCAAGACGGTCGTCGACTTCATCCGTTCCTTTGCTTCGGGCTTCATCTTCACGACGGCTCTGCCGCCGGCACTGGCCGCGGGCGCAGCTGCCTCCATCCGTCACCTCAAGGACAGTCCCTTCGAGCGCAAGGCGCACAAGGACCGGGTTGCGCAGGTTCGTGCAGCGCTCGACAAGCGCGGCATCCCGCATATGGAAAATCCAAGCCATATCGTTCCGGTGATGGTGGGTGATGCCAAGAAGTGCAAATGGATCTCCGACATTCTCCTGGAGACCTACGGTATCTACGTTCAGCCGATCAACTACCCGACGGTGCCTGTCGGCACGGAGCGTCTGCGGTTCACCCCGACGCCACTGCACACTGATGCGGATATCGAGCATCTGGCCAACTCGATCAACGACCTTTGGTCCCAGTGCGCATTGGCTCGTGCCGTGGCGTAACGGCAATCAAAAAGAATTCGATCAACCCGCCTTGGCAACAGGGCGGGTTTTTTCATGCCTGAGCCAAGTTGATCTCAATATGCCTCCTGCCAACGAATGCGCCAAAGAACATGTCTTGGTGTGGCTTCGGGATGCGCTCTATACCCATGTCGTGTACGAAAAGTGGATGCGTGAGCCAGTCTCGGCACTTTGAGCCATCTGCGAGCTTCTTTTCCTTTTTCTCCCGCCTGCCCTAGCTACTTGAGAGTGCATTTGTGAAGGGAGCGAAAAGGATGCGGGTTTTCTTTGTTGTTGCGATCTGGCTTTTAACGCTCGCGAATCCCTCCCTTTCGGAAGAACTCGATCTCGAGCTGGTCCTGCTCGCTGACGCGACCGGTTCCATAGATGATGCTGAAATCCGCTTTCAAAGATCAGGCTATGCCGAGGCGATCACGGATCCGTCAGTGTTGAATGCCATTGCCGGCAATGGCTACGGAAAGATCGCCGTCACCTATGTCGAATGGGGAGACCTGCTCTCACAAGACGTCGTTGTCGAGTGGACCGTGATCGACGGATTGTCTTCGGCGCAGGAATTCGCAGGAAAATTGATGGAGGCGCCCAGGCGGGCTTTTGGGCGCAACGCAATCGGCGCCGCTTTGCTGAAGGGCAAGGAGTTGATCGATGAAAACGACTTCCAGGGCCTCAGACGCGTGATTGATCTGTCGGCTGACAGCGCCAACAACTGGAACGGCCCGACGATCGAAGAAGCAAGGCAAACTGTCGTGTCCTCAGGCATCGTCATCAACGGCCTGGCCGTTCTTTGCCGCTATTGTTCCGGTCGCCCGGTTTCCTATGACCTGGAAGAACGGTTCTATAGTGACATTATCGGCGGGCCTGCTGCCTTTGTGGTAACGGCCGACAGCCCGGAGACTTTTGCCGATGCGGTTCGAAAGAAGCTGATACTGGAAATCGCCAGCCAACCCGAGGAAGGACAACGTATTCTCCGGCAAATGGCGCGCAGACAATAAAGCTCGCTGCACATCCGGCTCAGCAGCTTCAAAGAGGGAGAATGGCAAGGAGTTGCCCCTGCGGTATATCACGATTGCCACACGTGAGTGTCATCGGCTTATGATTTGAAAAGGCGTCTTTGCCCTGTCCTTATACCGCCGTGGGCTTTGGGAGAGAGAACGTATATGGCCACCGGTCTTTTGATGTTGGCAATGTTTACGGTCTGTTACACCTTGCTGGCCAAAACACTTTCCAACGGCATCCTAACTGCCCCAATTCTGTTTATCGGCTTCGGCTATTTCATGGCTCAAACCGGCCTGATGCCGCTTGCCGAAGCCGACCATCTTCTGCACATCGTTGCCGAACTTGCCCTGATCATCCTTTTGTTTCTGGATGCAGCCCAGATCAACCTCCAGGCTCTGCGCGAACGCCATCAATGGCCCCTGCGCATGCTGGTTATCGGCCTTCCGCTTGCAATCGTCATTGGCACCGCGGCTGCGGCCCCTTTCCTGTCTGCTTATCCGCTCATAGTCGCCGCGCTGGCCGCAGCTCTTCTTGCTCCAACGGACGCGGCCCTGGGTCAGGCTGTCGTGACCAACAAGGCCGTGCCGGAGCGCGTTCGCCGCGCTTTGACGCTCGAAAGCGGCCTGAACGACGGGCTTGCTTTACCGGTCATTCTGCTTTTTGCCAGTCTGACAGCTGAAATGATGCACCAGGATACGACCAACTGGTTGCTGTTCGGCACCAAGCAGCTGGTGTTTGGTCCGCTGGTTGGCGGCATTATGGGCGCTGTGGGCGGAATTCTGTTTCTGGCCGCGAAGCACCGCAAGATGACGACTGCGACGATCGAGGGCATCGGCGCCATCGCGATGGCTGGCGGCGCTTATCTGGCAGCCGGAATGGTAGACGGAAACGGTTTCATTTCGGCCTTTGTTGCCGGACTGTTTTTCGGCAACGTCATCAAGGGACAATGCGCCTTCATCTATGAGTTCACCGAAAGCGAGGGGCAGATGTTGTCCTGGGGCGCTTTCTTCCTCATCGGACTGGCGCTGTTGCCGGATGCCCTTGCCCATCTCGACGCAGCTACATTGACCATCATACTGGTCAGTCTCTTCGTCGTTCGCCCGCTCGCGGTCTGGCTGTCCTTGACCGGCACAGACGCCGCACCGCTCACCAAACTGTTCTTCGGCTGGTTCGGGCCGCGTGGCCTGGCCACGGCGCTCTTTGCGCTGCTGGTCGTCGATCAGATCGATCACGAGATCGGCGAACAGCTTCTCAACCTCGCCGTCAATGCGGTCTGGATCAGCGCCGTCTTGCACGGTGTGACCGCGGTTCCATTCGCAAAGTGGTACGGTGCGCGTATGTCGGCACAGGAAGGAGCGGCAGAGATGGCGGAGATCCCGCCCATGCGACCCCAGATGCCAGCGGACTGACCGCCGGATCAAAAGACAAGCAACCATTCAGCCAAGGCCATCACGATTTGAGGCCATTAGCCGGGGGAAGAAATGAAAAAACAAGTTGTTGCAAAACTGAGCACCCTGCCGGACCGGGAACCGCAATATGCACTCGTGGCCGATGTTGATCTGGTGGTGGTCCGATTTGACGAGGACATTTCGGTTTTCTACGGCCGCTGCCTTCACCGCGGTGCACTCATGTCAGATGGTTATGTCGATGGCGACAATCTGATTTGCGGCGTTCATTACTGGGACTACCGGCTCGACAGCGGTGTGTCCGAATACAACAATTCTGAAGCCTTGCCGAAATTCACCAGTTGGGTCGAAGGTGATGATGTCCTGGTTGACGAAGACGAAATTGCAGCCTGGGCCAACGACCATCCACAGCCCTTCAACCGTGAGGCTTATCTTGGTCTTTACGCCGACACCAGCCACGGCACCGATGAAGAGCCCTACAACGGATTGATCCAGCAATACGCCCGCGACGGACTGAGCAAAACCGGTCACCATGGCCGGGTTGATGCAATGGGTGTCCCCCGCACCCAGCTTCGTACATCTTCTACCAAATCCTTAGGGACAATAATTCTGCGTATTGCAGTACATTTTTGTCCGGACTTAACCGTCATTTCCTTTCTCACTTCTTTGATAAATAAATCAAACTCTGGTGTTCCCGGAACCGCATCTCGCCCTAAAACAGATGCATTCAAAGAATCTGCCTCCATAGTAAAAGGAACAGACTCTTCTATTAATC
>JBCCVB010000086.1:0-28604 GCA_039195965.1 Pseudomonadota bacterium | reverse complement strand
GCTCGCCAGGACGCTTGCCAGACATGGTTGAGCAGGGAAGCCTGGAAGCAGACGCCAACCACAAATTTTGCTAAGTTGTTTGTGCCCGACCTGAGACATAGGTAACAAAACGTTCCGGACACATGGGTAACACTTTCCGTTTTGCGGGAGGTGTCGATGCCGTGGAAGGAAGTGTCCGTTATGGAGGAACGTCTTCGTTTCGTGGCCCGTCTCTTGGACGGGGAAGGCATGAGTGCCGTCTGCCGGGAGTTCGGGATCTCGCGCAAGACCGGTTACAAGATCTGGAACCGCTACCAACGGGAGGGAATGGAGGCCTTTTGCGACCGGTCCCATCGTCCGGTGCGCTACGCCAACCAGTTGCCGGAGCAAGTCGAACGCTTGATTGTCCAGGCGAAGAAGGACAAGCCGCATTGGGGCGCCCGGAAGATCCGGGAAATCCTCGTCAGGAAGCTTGCCGGCGATGTGCGCATTCCGGCCCAAAGCACGGTGCATGCGGTGCTCGACCGCCACGGTCTTGTCAAGCGCGCCCGCAAGAGGCGACGCGCCTACAAGGCCGAAGGCACGGTTCTGTCGGCCGGGCTCCGGCCCAACGATTTGTGGTGCGCCGATTTCAAGGGGGAGTTCAAGCTGGGCAACCGGCAATACTGTTACCCTTTGACCGTAAGCGATCATGCTTCCCGCTATCTTCTGATGTGCGAGGCCTTTGACACCACGAAGGAAAAGCCGGTCATCGAAGCCTTTCTGGCGCTGTTTCGAGAGCGTGGTCTGCCGTCGTCCATCCGGACCGATAACGGCTTGCCCTTTGCATCGCCGAACGGGCTCTACAACCTGTCCAAGCTATCGGTGTGGTGGCTGCGTCTGGGCATTAACATCGAGCGCATCAGGCCTGGTCACCCTCAGCAGAACGGCCGTCATGAGCGCATGCATCTGACCTTGAAGAAAGAGGCGACCCGGCCGCCAGGCATGAACAGTCTCCAGCAGCAGGCAAAGTTCGATGCCTTCGTGAAGGAATTCAACGACGAGCGTCCCCACGAAGCTCTGTCAATGAGGACACCGTCCGAGATCTACAAAACCTCGACAAGGTCCTACGACGGTCTGCCGGATCTGGACTATCCGTTCCACGACAGGGACGCCCTGGTCACCGCTTGTGGACGCATCTGCATGTACCGAAAGAAGATCCACGTCTCCACGGTGTTGGCCGGCCAGAGGCTCGGCATCAAGGAGGTCGACGATGGAATTTGGCTGCTCAGCTTCACGAGCTATGATCTGGGATATATCGACTTGGAGCAAAGAACATTACAGACAATCGACAACTCGTTCGGCACGAGGTTGTAACCCATGTCTCCGGTACAAACTGTTACCTATGTCTTCGGGCTGGACAACAAAGAGTATGGCGGTGAGGGTGGGATTCGAACCCACGGTACGCTCTCACGCACGGCGGTTTTCAAGACCGCTGCCTTAAACCACTCGGCCACCTCACCAAAGCAGCGGAAAGCGATTTCGCTTTGCTGCTGTTCCCTCCCTTTCCTTCGTCTGGCGCTGAAAGTCAAGAGCCGGAATTCAACTGGCTATGGAAACTTTGAAAATGGTGTGGAAGGAGGTCGGGAAAGGAACCTTTGCCATGTTCCGGTTCACTGAGCGCTAAGGGGTAGGGGCAGGACGTGCACAGCAACGCCGGAACATGGTCAAAGATGGGGGGCCGTCGGTCCGGTGTCGTGGGCAGGGTTTTGAACCGACGGCCAAAGCTGGAGGTGGGGTCCAGCATTGCTGTGACAGGGCGGTCATCAGCAATAGGTTCACTTTAGGCAGATCCGGCAGGGACGGATGTGACCTACATCACAACCGGACCGTTTGACGATTTTTACCTGACTGTGCCCCACCGGCAACAGAAAGGTAAAGACTACTGACTATCGATTTTCTCGCGACAAAACAGACACTTACCCGCCTGACCAAATGGGCCGGGATCACGCGAAACAAGAAATCTGTGCACCTGTTGAAAACAGGCACCATTGTCGCCTCGACACCCGGTTTACCTTCGAGTAAGAAAATTTCGTTTAAACAGGCAGGTAAGTGTGTGGGACGCTTTGCGGGGGCGATGTGTCTTTACCAAGGTGACCGATTGGTCATCTGAATGCCTGAAAACCGGCAGCAGTTAACAAGCGCCGGAATTGTCGCGTGAGCTGCGGGGCCGCCAAACGCGTAAGTGAGTAGGACGGCAGAAATGCAAGGGATAGGCGGGCAATCTTGCCTGAAGGCAGGCAACGAGCCGGAAGCGTCTTTTGGGGATGTGGCAGGACAGGGCGAAAACGTTCTGAATTGCGGTCGCAGTGTTTGGAGCCAGGTTCGCACCGGGCTTATCACCATTGCTGCCGTCGCCGCAGTTGCGGCCTGCAGCTCTGCTCCTCAGGAAAAAGCCAAATTCAGCCCGAAGAAATACGGCGTCAAAGGCAGCCCGCGCGTCGTCGCAGCAGGCAAACCAGTCCCGAAAGGTGGCGGACGCTATGTCGTCGGCAAGAAATACAAGATTGCCGGCAAATGGTATTATCCCAAGCATGAACCGAACTACAAGAAAACGGGCCTTGCCTCCTGGTACGGCCCGACCTTCCACGGCCGCAAGACCGCCAATGGCGAGATCTTCGACCGTAATGCCTTGACGGCTGCACATACCACCATGCCGCTTCCCTCATACGCCCGTGTGACGAACGTTTCCAACGGCCGCTCCATGATCGTTCGCGTCAATGACCGTGGTCCGTTCCATGGCAACCGCGTGATCGACCTGTCGGAACGTGTTGCCGGCATGCTTGGAACCAAGTCAGCCGGTGTCGGCAAAGTGAAGGTCGAATACATCGGCCGGGCACCTCTTCATGGTCAGGACGAAAGCTATCTGATGGCATCCTACCGTGGTCCGGGTGCAGTTGAGCCGGGGGCAACACGCCCAGGTACCCTCATCGCCCGTGTTGAACAGCCTGCTCCACAGGTTGTCTTCGGCAAGGTGCCGGCTCCGGGCCCGCGTCCGTATCTGACAGCAACCTCTACAGTTGCCGCCTATCAGCCCGCATCCAACAGTGTTGCTGTAGCATTCGATCCCGCCATTGCGTTTGAAGCCGGCAGCCCGACCATCAAGGTCGCCTCGAACAACAGCTTCCAGACAGCACCGGCTGCTTATGCGTCCGATCTTGCACCAGCTGAAGGCACCCTTGGCGTGCTGCGTGTTCCTGCTCCAGGCACACCTTCCAATCTTGAAAGCGGAAGCGCGATTTCGTCTTATTCCGCAAACCAGCGGATTTCTGACGCTCACAACGTTCTGTCCACAGTCTCGCAGAGCGGACTTTCCATGCGACAACTGGCTGCTAATATCCAGGCAGGCAGTTAAACGGAAGACCTGAACACAGTTCGGATCAAAGCTGCCTGATCAGACGTCAACTGTTTCGGGGCGAGCAGACGAATGCGTGTTAAGAGTATCAAAGGCCGAATATTACGGTTTGATTTCAGACGTCTGGCTTTGGCTGCTCTCGGCGTACTGGGGATCGGCCTCACAAGCGCATTCGCGGCCGAAACCATCGTTACAAAAGCCCCTATGGCTTTTTTGTACGAACCGTCTTCCGGCACGATACTTTTCTCAAAAGCTCCGGATCAAACCTTTGCGCCCGGGTCACTGACCAAAGTCATGACGGCCGCAACCGTTTTCCGTTTGCTGGACGAGGGTGAGTTTCAGCTCGAGCAGACTTGCAAAGTGAGTGAACATGCCTGGCGCACGGGGGGCGCACCATCCCGCCGGTCGACTATGTTCGCCGCCATCAAGTCGGAAATCGCCGTAGAAGACCTGCTGAAAGGCCTTTTGGTACATAACGCCAATGACGCTGCGATCGTGCTTGCCGAGTGCATCGATGGATCCGAAGAAGCCTTTGCCGAACGCATGACGGCTCTTGCCCGGGAAATCGGTATGAGCAATAGCCGGTTCTCCAATCCCACCGGGTTCGAGGACAAGCCAAGCGTCACGACGGTCCATGACCAGGCAAAACTCGCAGAATACATTCTGGAAAACCACCAGGAATACTACGGCCTTTTTTCTCTGCCAGAATTCACCTGGAACAAGATTTTTCAACGCAACAAGAACCCATTGCTTGGTGAAGTCCGGCATCTGGATGGTCTGGGCGGTGGCAACGACCCTAGCGACGGCTATTCCGGTCTTGGTTCGGTCAATCGCAACGGCCGGCGCGTTATTGCGGTTGTTGCCGGCCTCACATCAGACAAACACCGCTTGCAAACCCTCAAGGAGGTGTTCACCGGTGCGTGGGAATTCTATTCCATTCAGACGATTTTCCCGGCCGGGCACACGGTAGCCGACGGACGGGTGTTCGGTGGAACGCAGAACACCGTTCCGCTCGTTTCCAAGGCTGATGTCGATGTGCTTCTGGCCCGTGGTGGAAACTTGGACTACCGCATTCGCGTCGTCTACAAGGGGCCATTGAAAGCTCCGGTGCAAAAGGGCACGCCTGCCGGCGAAGTGCAGGTCATCGGCAAGGAAGGAACCGTATACCGGGCTCCCTTGGTGACTGGTGCGGATGTCGCGCGAGGCACCATGTTAGGCCGGGCAATTGATGGTCTACAGGAATTGCTGTTCGGCTGGATCGGTTAGCGCGTTCAAACCATCTACATTCCACCAAAGACCTGCTAAAAGCCTTTCCAACAACATCAGGAAGAGATTCTGAAAGCGGAGCCACGAACAGGTTGCCTGGACATTTTATAACCTTTGAAGGCGGGGAAGGGGCCGGCAAATCCACCCAGATCGCCCACCTTAAAACCTATCTGGAAAGCCTGGGAAAGTCAGTCATCGTCACGAGAGAACCTGGTGGGTCTCCCGGCGCTGAAAAGATACGATCCATGCTGCTGTCCGGAGAGGCAAGAGATCTCGGACCAAGGGGCGAAGCCATGCTGTTTGCAGCAGCACGCGCTGACCATGTCGATTCCACCATCAAACCGGCGTTGGAGCGCGGCGATTGGGTGTTGTGCGACCGCTATGCCGATTCAACGCGCGTTTATCAGGGCGAAGCCGGTGTCGACCTCGATTATCTGAAATTGCTTGAAACAGCTGCTGTAGCGGGCGTCCGGCCAGAACTTACCATCTTGATCGACGTGCCTCCCAAGGTTGGCCTGAGCCGGGTTGCACAGCGCTCGCAGATAGACAACAGCGGCGGACCGGACAGGTTTGAGGGAGAAGCGCTTAACGTTCATGAGCGCCGGCGACAGATGTTTCTCAATCTGGCTCTCGAAGAAGCCTATCGGTTCACGATTGTTGACGGCAGTCTGGATCAGGACCGCGTGACCAAGGCGGTACTGGAAGCCGTAAGACAGACTTTTGCCGATGACCTGAGGGAAAAAGCTGATGGCGCGCAGGGCTGAACCGGTCGAAATTCCAGAAGTGGACGCCTTGCCGGGTTTTCCCTTGCCGCACGAACGCAACCGGTTGATCGGACACGCAAATACAGAGCGCTCCCTCCTGGAGGCTTACCGGTCAGAACGATTGCACCATGCCTGGATCCTTGGCGGCCCAAAGGGGATCGGTAAGGCAACTCTTGCCTTTCGCTTCGCCCGGTTCGTCATAGCCAATCCGGACAGGTTCGGCTCTGAAGTTGCCGCTGCGCGTAATCTTGACCTGTCTGACGATCATCCGGTTACCAGACAGCTTAAAGCTGGCGGCCACCCGAACATCTTGCACCTGCGGCGGCCGTGGGATGAAAAGGCCAAGCGTTTCAAAGCGGATCTTCCCGTTGATGAGGTGCGCCGGACGGTTTCCTTTTTCGGAACGACAGCTTCAGCCAGGGCCTGGCGTATCTGCATCGTTGATGCGGCCGACGACATGAACATCAGTTCCGCCAACGCTCTATTGAAAATTCTTGAGGAGCCACCGGAGCGGTGCCTGTTTTTGGTGCTGAGCCACGCTCCGGGCCGTTTGCTGCCGACCATTCGGTCCCGTTGCCGTCGATTGGACCTTGAACCACTTGGCGCTGATCTCATCAACCAGGGTTTGAAAGAACTGGCTCCCGACGCCGCACCATCAGACCAGGATATGCTTGAGATTTCCCAAACGGCCGATGGTAGCCTGCGTTCAGCCATTACCTTGCTGTCCGGAGACGGACTTTCCATCGCAAGGGGGCTGAAACAATTGGCAGACTCGGCAGATCGACTTGACCTGACTGCAGTTCATGCATTGGCGGACCTGGTGTCGGCTCGTGGTCAGACTGACAATTGGGAAAGTTTTCAGCACATCCTTCAAATCTGGCTGCATGAACGTATGCGCAAGGGCCTTCAAGGTGGCGTTCGCAATGCCTACTCTTGTGTTGAACTATGGGAAAAGACCAACCAGGCCATCAGGGATGCTGAGGCACTCAACCTGGACCGCAAACAGGTCGTATTGGATTTCTTTTTTGCCCTTCGGGCGCTTTGATCGGCCTTGGGCTTTTTGCTGTTTCCCTGTATTCAAGACGCGCTGAGGCAATTTCGCACCTCCAACAATGATTTTTACTCACTGGACCATACATGCTCGTTGACAGCCATTGCCATCTCGACTTTCCGGACTTTGACGGTGAGCGCGCCGAACTGATTGAACGCGCCAAAGAAGCCGGCGTCGAAATGATGGTCACGATCTGCACCCACATTCGCAAATTTGATCAGGTCCGAGCCATTGCCGAGGAGCATCCCGAAGTCTATTGCTCGGTAGGTACCCATCCTCACAACGCAGGAACCGAGCGTGGCATTCCGGTTGACGAAATCATAGGTCTCGCAGCTCATCCCAAGGTCGTCGCCATAGGTGAGGCCGGCTTGGACTATTTTTACGACAAGGCACCTCGCGACGCGCAGGCCGAAGGATTGCGTATCCATATTGAAGCTGCCCGGCAAACGGGTCTTCCGCTCGTCATCCATTCGCGCGACGCAGACGAAGATATGGCTGCAATCCTGCGCGATGAAATGGGGAAGGGGGCCTTCCCGGCCCTTCTACACTGTTTTTCATCCGGTCGTGAACTGGCCCTCACCGGCATTGAACTGGGTCTTTATGTATCATTCTCGGGCATTCTCACGTTCAAGCGCTCTGAAGAAATTCGCGAAATCGCGCGAGAGTTGCCTGCCGACCGCCTGCTTGTTGAAACCGACGCACCTTACCTGGCACCACAGGCGCGCCGGGGCAAACGCAACGAACCTGCCTATACCGCGATGACAGCAGCAGTCCTTGCCGAAACGCGCGGTGTTTCGGAGGAAGAAATTGCACGGCAGACGACTGAGAACTTCTTCAGACTGTTTACGAAAGTTCCACGGCCCGCAAAGGCCTTCGAGGCAAATACGCAATGACCGTTAAACTGACTCTTCTGGGAACCGGCTCATCCGGCGGTGTTCCGCGCGTTGGAAACGACTGGGGGCTGTGCGACCCCAACGAACCGAAAAACAAGCGGTCCCGCTGTGCGTTACTTGTGGAAAAGGCAGGGGAAAACGGGTGCACAACGGTGTTGATTGATGCCGGCCCGGACATTCGGGAACAGCTCAATTCCGCCAAAGTTACGCATGCAGACGCGGTGTTGTTCACACATGCGCATGCAGACCATCTGCATGGTATCGATGACTTGCGTGGTTTCTGGGTGAAGACCCACAAGAAAGTACCCGTTTTCATGGATGCGCCAACATTCAAGCACGCAAACGCGGCCTTTGGATATTGCTTCGAGACACCTCCGGGGTCTAACTACCCACCAATCCTTGAGCATCACCTGATTGAACCAGGCACCAAGATTGAGATTGATGGTGCGGGTGGAAAAATCAGGTTCGACGCGTTCGAAGTTGTACACGGTGAAATTAACGCACTCGGTTTCAAGATCGACGGGGCTGCCTATATTCCGGATGTTTCGGACATTCCTGACCGGAGTTTGAAGTATCTGGAAAATCTGGACCTCTTGATCCTTGACTGTCTGCGCCGCAGGCCGCATCCAAGCCATATCTGCCTGGATGAGGCGCTGGAATGGACGAAGAGGCTGTCTCCGGAAAAAGCAATTTTCACTAACCTTTTCAGTGATTTGGATTACAACACGCTTCGCTCCGAACTGCCGAGCGGTATTGTACCGGCTTATGATGGATTGCAGATTGATCTTGTAGAAAGATCAGCGAAGCCCGCTTTTTCTGCCTATGCCGAACAAGCCTAAATACAAGCTTCCAACCGAAGAACGGCTCAAAAGGTCTGCAGTCCATTATCTTGAGCGATATGCGTCTTCCTCTGCCAATCTGCGTCGGGTTCTGGAACGAAAGGTGCTGAAGGCATGCCAGAGTCACGACCGCGATCCGGCGGAATTTGCAGATCTGATCGATGCTGTCGTTGAAAAGTGTGTCGTCACGGGGCTTGTCAACGATCAGGCTTATGCGGAAACAAAAACAGCGAGCCTGAGACGGCGAGGAGGCTCGAAGCGGAAGATTGAAGCGCAGCTCATCGCAAAAGGGATCAACCGGCAAACCATCGAAGGTGTGGTCCAGGACGACCCAGAGGCTGAGTTGGAAGCAGCGTTCAGATTTGCACGCCGCAGAAGACTTGGCCCGTATCGCAGCCGGATTGGAGCGAAGCGCGACCCCCAGCTTCAACGGGACAAGGATCTCGCTGCGATGTGCCGAGCCGGCTTTTCATTCGATCTCGCGCGCCAGGTCATTGATGCTGAAGTCGATCAGATCTCCAACGACTACAAGTAATTGATATTTTATGTAATTTTTGGTCTTTCGAATGTTCCATCTGGAGGAAGTATCGCCAGGACCTGGGTTTCACAGTGCTCGAAACCACATCGCCGATAAATCCGTCCGGCAGGACCATCGCTGAGCGCCTGTAGCACAGGAACCGCATTCGGAGCCTTTGATTTTATCCAATCAACACCAGCGGTTACCAGTGCCGCGCAGATACCTCGTCGCCTGTAGCTCTGCCGTGTCTCGACTTCCTGAAACCGCGATACGGATTGATCAGTATAGACGCCGAGATCCGCTGCGAGGATGTCTCCATCAAATGCTCCCAACCAGGCTGCCCATCCTTCGGCAATCTGTCGCCGGCGGCTGGCGAAGCGTGCGCGCAGATAAATCTCATATGAGTTCCGCTCAAAGCCCTGTTCAACGCCAGTATCGACCTGCAGCGCAATTACCTGCTGCCAATCGGTCTCACTTTCTATGGAACGTATGATAATGCCTTCCGGAACGGCCGCGCGCTTCAGAGGAGCTGTCAGGCTCAGAACATCAAGCTGTTCGAGTTCAAAGCCCATGGCCGAGAGTGGCTCGTGATCCGGCCCAATCCGCATATCAAAATCATCCCAGGAAATTGCGACATGTGCAGCATCTGGAAAGTCCGCGCGAAATTGAGCAATCTGCTTCTCCGGATCAACCTTTGCGCCATGGAACGTCAACATGTTTCCGCACCAGTAATGCGGTTCATCGGGCATGCGCAGAACGATCCGATCTGAAGCCGCATGAATCTCGCTAACGCCGCGAGCAACCAACAGGTTGCTGCGCACTCCGAGGGTTAGCGCTTCTTGTTGGATGTTGACGGTCGGGTCGTTTGTTTCAGAGCCAAAATTCTCAGCTGCAGACTTTTCAATATGACCCACGTCATATCCTTTCCATAGATCGTCAAAATGAATCCCGCCGCCGGATCTCATCTCGATTGTCAGTTCAGTCTCAGCAGGGATTGATCCTGACGCGAACCGGGAGCAAGCCGACAATGCCGTGTTCGACCGGACGCCGTTAAATTGCTAATTCGCTCATAGGCTTGTTTCCTGGCCGTTGTAAAGTGCGTAACACCAGCTGACACCATCCATATTGGCCTACAATTTAATGTTCCATAATATTGATTATGCGAATTAGATGTATAGCAGCCATTTAGTAATGCGACACTTGGGCCAGTTAGAGATGCGACACTTCCCGTCCGTCTGACGCTGGTCAATGTCAACGTTGGAAGGAAGACTGGCCTCGACGCGCCTGAGTGTCGACTGCACTGAAATGCCTTTAATCACAATGTCGCAGAAAGAACTGAACCCGCCGGATGGAGTCCGGAGGATTCAGTTTCACCATTTGGGTCTCTATATTTTCTGCACAAGCTGAATGAGGTTTCCACATGTGTCGTTCAAGACGGCCATCTTGACTGTACCCATGTCAGTGACGCCTTGCGTGAATTCGACGCCTGCACTCTCCAGGCGTTTGTGTTCCGCATCCAGATCGTCCACGAGAAACGATGAAAGCGGTATCCCGTCAGCCATCAATGCGTCTCGATAAGGGCCAACAGCCGGATGCGCATTTGGCTCAAGCAGTAGCTCTACTTCGCCCTCAGATCCGCTTTGAGAAACGGTGAGCCATCGATATTCTCCGATTGGAACATCGTCTTTGACCTTGAAGCCGAGAATGTCGCAGTAGAATTTTTCTGCTTTTGATTGGTCATCTACATAAACGCTTGTGATGTAGATTTTCATTACTTTGAGTTCCTTTTCTCTTGGTATGCAGAAAGCCAAGCTGTGGCCTTCACGTGACGGTCTTTGATGCTCAGAGAATGAGCTTTTGTTCGACCCTTCCACGACGTCGTAATCAGTCCCGCCGCCTCGAGCACTTCAAGGTGTTGAGAGACTGTCTGTCGAGCGAGCGCTCTACCGTCTTCAGCAACAGCTGCGCTGCAAACCTCAAACAGTGATTGGTCCTGTCGTTTGCTGAGGTAGTGAATAATGCGCCGTCTGGTCCGATCGGCGAGTGCCTTGAAAATCAGATCGAGTTCATCTTCGTCCATACCTCGATATGCAGTAATTTTACTGCATATTCAAGTGCCGCACAATTCCTCGGCCAAACAGACCAGGAACGCCCGACAATTCTGACGTTCATAGCCTGCTTCCTGCCGCAGATTGACAAATGCAGGCACAGCGAACAAATTAGGAACATCTAAATTCAATCACGAGCGGAGCAGCCGAAAAGATGACCGACCTAAGCCGATACAAGGCAAAATCGGGTTCACTGGCACCTGTCTGGACGATCGAGGTCCAGACTTTGCCGGACGATACGGACCGCATACTTGATGAGGTCATGAAAGTTCATTCGCTCAGCTATGGCCGCTACCAACGAAACGCGAGCATTTCAGCAACTGGATTTGAGACTTCCCAACCAGAGCAACATTCGACAACAACGACCCATGCGAAAAGTTTTAAAGCTGGTGGAACCGAGACCTATCCAATGGTGGAATTGAAAATCTCCATCGAACGGAACCTTGAAGTCCTGGAAAAGGTGATGGATGCGATCATCTATGCGCATCATTATGAGGAACCAGTGATTTTCCTGAGAGAAGACTGGGTAAGCCGAGCAACCTACGATCCTAAAAGCGAAAATCCAAATCGTTGGTGGAACAATGGACGTGGGCTACCCGAACCTGTTGAATAGTTGAATGCCTGAGCCAACAGGAACAGCACCTTCCCTAACCGCTGCTAAAAGGCAAAAAATTTGACTGCAAGAATACAAACGCCGGCAGTGATTTTCGATATGGATGGTCTGCTGCTGGATACGGAAAAGATATGCCTTGATTGCTTCGTTAATACCAGACGAAGCTTCGGACTACCCGACAATCCGGAAGTGTTTCTCCAGTGCGTCGGCTTACGTGGAATGAAAGCGAAGTCGATCATTTTCGAAAGCCTCGGCAACGGCGTCACAATAGGCGATTTCAGCCAAGCCTGGAATTCGGCTCTGAACGACCGTCTCAAAGGAGACATTCCGGTCAAACAAGGAGTTGAAACCCTGATTGGCTTGTTGAGTGCCAAAAGCATCCCCATGGCCGTTGCCACGTCAACCGACTTTAAACATGCGCAGGACCAACTCAAGCGAACCGGTTTACTGCCCTATTTTCAGTGTGTGATTGGCGGCGATATGGTTCGAAATCACAAACCGGACCCGGAAATTTATCTTAGGGCGGCCGGCGAACTAAACTTCAAAATTCGTGACTGTTTTGCGTTCGAAGATAGCGATGCAGGCACACGTGCTGCATTCACTTCCGGGGCGAAAACAATCCAAGTCCCCGATCTGACGAGGCCATCAGACGAAGTTAGAAATCTTGGCCACCTGATTGCGCCTGATGTAGTTTCTGGAGCAATTGAAGCAGGCCTGATTGCCAGATCTGATCTCCTTGAAACGCATTCAAATTCACTTAATCCATAATTTCAAACATAAGGCATATTATTTTGTTTTAATTGATTTTTTGAGACGTACTAAATCTACTTCTGGAGATTTCGAATTTCTATTCGGCCAGCATCGAGATGGGTTCGGGTATTGCGCAACAAGAATACTCCCCCCACATACGCCGACGTTCAAGTCCGCAGTGCTGATATCAACGCACGGGAAGACTGATTGCGCCCAGATGCGCAGAAAGCAATGGAAGAACTCACTTCGATATTTCAAGATCCGGTGTCCTGGGCAGCCCTAGCGACACTGATCGCCATGGAGGTTGTCCTCGGAATCGACAATCTCGTCTTCATCGCCATTTTGACAAACAAACTGCCGATCGAGTTGCGTTCACGCGCTCGCCGGATCGGTATTGGTCTTGCTCTGGTTTTCCGGTTGGCACTGCTGAGCATTGTCGCTGCGATCATGCGCCTGACACAAACCGTTTTCGAGTTAGGAGATGTTGATCTGTCCTGGCGAGACCTCATCATGTTGTCAGGTGGTCTTTTTCTTGTCTGGAAGGCAACCCGGGAAATCCACCACCTTGTGGACCCTACCCCCGAAACAAAAGCTTCGGCGGGGTCTGCTGCCGGTCTCAGCTTCGCTGTCGCGATCGCGCAGATCGTCACGCTTGACGTCGTCTTTTCAGTCGACAGCATCATCACGGCAGTTGGAATGACGCCGCATCTGCCTATCGTCATGATTGCAGTTGTCGTTGCCGTAATCGCCATGTTCGTGGCAGCGGATCCACTGTCGAACTTCGTTCAGCGCAACCCGACACTGGTCATGCTGGCACTCGGCTTTCTGCTATTGATCGGCACTGCGCTGATCGCAGACGGCTTCGGCGTTCACATTCCTCGCGGTTACATTTATGCCGCGATGGGGTTTTCGGCTCTGGTTGAAGCGCTCAACCTGGCAGCCCGAAGAGCACGCCAAAAACGAGCAAACTCGAGCCGCCAGCGAAGACTGATGCCCCCTACCAGCTCCAGGGAGCTGTCGTAATATCCGATTGCGCCCGCTTTCTGATGGAAAGAAGATCATCCTGATGAGGAAAACGCAGGCATGGAAACACACTCCTGCAACTCTCTTGCCTGGTTGTGAATTGTGCGCGAGACTAGGTTTGCGTGTCTTGGTTCCGAAATATCGACTGAACGTTTTGGAGAACTCATGAGACTTGTCATAACCGCTTTTGCAGTTGCTTTGGTCTTGGGTGTCACGGGAACCGGTTTTGCTCAATCGGATCCGGCGGCGCAGCCAATCAACTGTTCGACAGCCGAGGGCGATATTCGAGCGCTCAATTCCGAAAAAGAATACGCCCGCAGACAGCAGGTTCGCGATGTCACCGCGATCATCCCCGCAGGCGCACTTCTTGGCATCGTAACTGGGACGGAACGCAAGAAGCTTCAGATGCTCTCTGGTGAGTATGTTCGAAAAATCGACGGGCGCATCGCCGAAATCAAACGCCAATGCGGATTGTAAAACCGCCTGCATCGGGCAAGGCGCTGAACTCCGCGCCCTGCCCTGCCATAGGATCGAGAATCTAATTCTGAACGACAACACCTGCTTGTCTGATCAGACAGGAAGTGACGTCTTCACCGCACGGCAGAGTGAGATTTGCTTAGGCGTTTCTGTCGAGGCACAGAGGCTCAAAAATGCCAATATGACGTGCCTTCATCCTGCTTGCTCGTTCAAAATCTGGTGAAGGTGCTTGTCGCAAGCAGCTTGCATAATTTCACATTTTTCCAATTCAAGGCTTTACAAGCCACCACATCTTAAAATTCAATGTATTTAGTCGTGCACTGTTCTACCGGCTTGAGAGGAGGCTGGTTTGAAACCGACAGATACCAACGACCCGGAATATTTCCACCGGGTTGTCGACTGCCAATTTGCATGTCCGGCACATACGCCTGTTCCGGAGTATATCCGTCTGATCGCACAACAGCGCTACACGGACGCCTATATGATCAACTGGGAAAGCAACGTCTTTCCAGGCGTTCTGGGGCGGACCTGCGATCGGCCTTGCGAGCCTGCTTGCAGACGCGGACGGGTTGAAGAAGAACCGGTGGCAATCTGTCGTCTCAAGCGCGTCGCTGCCGACCATAAGAGTGACATTGGCGAACGGTTGCCTACCGCTGGAAAACCCAACGGGAAAAAGGTTGCGCTCGTTGGAGGCGGCCCTGCCTCTCTCACAGTAGCGCGTGACCTCGCACCGCTCGGATATGAACTGCATCTCTTCGACGCTCAAGCGAAGGGCGGCGGTTTTATGCGCTCGGAGATACCTTCCTTCCGCCTGCCAGAAACAGTTCTTGATGAGGAAGTAGGCTACGTTCTTGATCTTGGGATCAAGTCTACTTTCGACACCTTTGTCGACAGTCTGCAGGGCATCCTCGACAAGAACTATGACGCTGTCTTCATTGGTACAGGTGCGCCGAGAGGACGGGACTTGCCATCCCTCCCAGGCCGCAAGGAGGCTGACGCCAATATCCATATCGGTATTGATTGGCTGGCGAATGTCGCGTTCGAACACATAAAGAAGATTGGAAGCCGGGTCATTGTGCTTGGAGGCGGCAACACCGCGATGGACTGTTGCCGCACCTCACGTCGTCTTGGCGGAAGCGATGTAAAGGTGATTGTCCGCTCACCCTTTGCGGACATGAAGGCTTCAGACTGGGAAAAGGAAGATGCCATTCACGAAGGCATTCCGATCCTTGAAAACCATGTGCCTCTGGAATTCGTGATCGAGGACGGCAAACTTGCCGGAATGCTGTTTGAAAAGGTCACCGCCGTCTACCACGAAGATGGACGGCGTGAACTTGTACCAACTGGCGAAGAACCGGAATTCGTTGCCTGTGATGATGTTCTGATCGCGATAGGTCAGGAAAACGCGTTTCCCTGGATCGAAGCCTCCACCGGCGTTCATTTCACCAGCCGTGGTCTGCCGGTACTCGACCCCGTGACGTTCCAGTCGACCCGACCGGAGGTATTCTTTGGAGGCGATGCAGCCTTCGGCCCTGAAAACATCATCACTGCTGTTGCCCACGGCCACCAGGCAGCTGTCTCGATCGATCTCTTCTGTCACGGCAAGGACCTGAAAGAGCGTCCGTCACCACATGTGAACCTGGTCAGCCAAAAAATGGGTATCCACGAGTGGAGCTACGACAGCGAACCAGTTGATGACAAGCGTGAAGCCGTGCCGCTCGTTGAACTGGATAAAGCACTGAAGAACCGCTCGCTTGAAGTTGAGCTGGGATTTGATCTTGAAACTGCATTCCATCAGGCCGAACGATGCCTGAACTGCGACGCCCAAACTGTTTTCACTTCAAGCAACTGCATCGAGTGCGATGCCTGCACGGATATCTGCCCAACGACTTGTATCAGCTTTGTTCCAAATGCCCCGGAGCCGGAGTTGCGCAACGAACTGCTCGTCCCGGCTACCAACGAAGAACAGCCGCTTTACGTGTCCGAAACGCTGCCAACCGGAAAGGTACTGGTGAAGGACGAAGACGTATGCCTCCATTGCGGTCTGTGTGCTGAGCGTTGCCCTACCGCAGCCTGGGATATGCAAATGTTCTTCTACAACACCGCGAAAGCTGCCCCCAATCTGGGAGGTGCGAGATGAAGCGGATAAAGGGCGTCAACGATTTCGTCGTCAAGTTCGCCAACGTCAACGGCACCGGATCTGCGTCGGCCAACCATCTGTTCGCCAAAGCCATCTTCAGGATGGGAATACCCGTCAGCCCACGGAACATTTTTCCCTCCAACATTCAAGGGCTACCCACCTGGTATGAGGTTCGCGTCAGCGCGCGCGGTTACTTGGGGCGTCGCGGTGGCGTAGACCTGATGGTCTGCGTCAATCCTCAAAGTATGGAAAAGGACATCCAGAGCATCGAGCCGGGCGGTTACTTTGTTTATGACAACACCAAGCCACTCGCGCCGCATCTGAAAAGAGACGACATCCATTATTTCGGCGTACCATTTACCGAAATGTGCCGAAAGGAGTTCTCTCCGCCCCGCCTGCAGCAATTGTTGAAAAATGTTGTCTACGTTGGAACGTTGTCGGCTTTGCTCGACATGGACTTCGCAGTCCTGAAGGGTCTGGTGCACGACCAGTTCAAGGGCAAGGAAAAGCTGGTTTCATCCAACATTCATGCGCTGGAAATGGGATACCAATACGCAATGGATCATTTCGAATGTCCATTGCCGATCCGGCTGAAGAAGAACGGCAACATAGCCGAACACATTCTTGCGGCCCCACATATCCTTATGAACGGGAATACTGCTACAGCGCTCGGTGCCATTTATGGCGGAGCGACAGTCGCTGCCTGGTATCCAATCACCCCCTCGACATCCGTTGTGGATGCGTTTTCCAAATACGCCAAACGAATGCGGATCGACCCGGGTAGCGGCAAGAAGAACTATGCGATCGTTCAGGCCGAAGACGAATTGGCAGCAATGGGTGTCGTGGTCGGAGCCGGCTGGAATGGCGCACGCGCATTCACCGCGACTTCCGGTCCTGGGTTATCCCTCATGAGCGAGTTTCTCGGCCTCGCCTATTTTGCTGAAATACCGGTCGTTCTGATTGACGTGCAGCGCTCCGGCCCCTCCACCGGCATGCCGACGAGAAGTCAGCAGTCAGACATTCTGGCCGCAGCCTATGCGAGCCATGGGGACACAAAGCAGATTCTGCTTTTTCCCGCCACACCTCGTGAATGCTTCGACATGACTGTTGAGGCGTTTGACCTTGCCGAGCGTCTCCAAACCCCCGTCATCATGATGTCCGACCTGGATCTTGGTATGAATGACTGGATGTCACCGCCTTTGGAGTGGGACGACGACTACCAGATGGACAGAGGCAAGGTGCTGGATTCCGATGCACTCGACGCGATAGAAGACTGGGGACGCTACAAGGACGTCGACGGCGACGGCATTTGCTACCGGACCTTGCCGGGCACTCACCCTGACAAAGGAGCGTTTTTCACGCGAGGCTCCTCGAAAAACGAATCCGCCGTCTATTCCGAAAGTGGCGAGGATTATGTGAGAAACGTGGACCGTCTCCTGCGGAAATTCGAAACGGCCAAGGAATGGGTCCCTCGGCCCAAAACGCATCCGCCAATCGAGGTCAAAAAACCCAAAACCAAACTGAAGCTGGGCGCGCTGTTTTTCGGTACGAGCGCATCACCGAGTTACGAAGCCGTGGAGATGTTGGCCGACGAAGGTTATCTCATCAACACGATGAGAATTCGGGCATTCCCATTCCATGAAAGCCTCGATCAGTTCATTGAAGAACATGATCTCCTGTTCGTCATCGAGCAGAACCGTGATGGTCAGATGCGACAGCTGATCATGAATGAATGCGAAGTTCCGAGGAGCAAGCTGATATCGGTTCTGAATTATTCCGGCACTCCAATCACGGCTCGCACCATCGCGGACCAAATTCGACAGACACTGAACACCAAGAGCGCCGATGTTGTTCAACTGCATCCGGAGACTGCCTGATGTCCTATATCAAGCCGACCTTCCGTCATCCCCGGCTTCCTGAAAATGCGCTTGGTTACACCATCGCGGATTACGAAGGCGCAATTTCTACACTTTGCGCGGGTTGCGGACATGACAGTATCTCTGCCGCGATCCAGAACGCCTGTTTCCTGTCATCCATTCATCCACACCGCATTGCAAAGATATCGGGCATCGGCTGTTCATCGAAAATGCCGACATACTTTTTGGGCAAGTCGCACGGCTTTAATTCGGTGCATGGGCGTATGCCATCCGTGGCAACGGGCGCCAGTTTGGCAAATCGCAGTCTGACCTACATTGGCGTTTCAGGAGATGGTGACACGGCATCCATCGGCATGGGGCAGTTCATTCATCTGGTCAGGCGCAATGTCAACATGACCTACATCGTCGCCAACAATGGCTGTTACGGCCTGACCAAGGGACAGGATAGCGCAACGGCTGATCTTGGATCGATAAGCAAGTACGGCGACGTCAACCCGTTTGACGGCATCGACCTTGCCAGCCTGGCCCTGCTGCAAGGAGCAAGTTTTGTTGCGCGCAGTTTTTCCGGCGACAAGGAGCAGCTGATCCCACTTGTTCGAGCGGCTATGGCTCACAACGGATTTGCGTTCATCGATGTCGTTTCGCCATGTGTAACGTTTAATAACCACACCGGCTCCACCAAAAGCTACGAAGCCACGCGCGACCATCTGGAGATGATGCCACTGGATTTTGTTCCTATGCGAGAGGAGATCCGTACGCAGTACTCTGAAGGAACCTGCAAAAGCGTCACCCTGCATGATGGGTCGGTCATCTACCTTCACAAGGCGGATGCTGACTTTGCCACCGACAACAGAACAGAAACGCTGAACGCGATCCACAAGGCAAAAGAGGACGGCCGGATACTGACCGGGTTGTTGTTCCTTGATCCAGACACCAGGGATCTCAACATCAATCTGGATATTGCCTCGCGTCCGTTGAACGAACTGGGCAAGAACGAGCTATGCCCGGGAAGCAAGGTTCTCGACAGCATCAACGAAGGCCTTCGCTAATGCTGTCTCACCCTGCGAGCTCCACCATACAAGGCCTCTTCGGAAAGAGTTGAGAGAATAGTTTAATATAATTACTAAAGTTACTGTTTTAATTAATTTTATGTATTTGCAAAGAAGAAACAGGCGCCTGATAGGGCGCCTTTCGAATGTCAGTTCGACAAGACCTCGTCTAGAGAATTGAGGAAATAATCACAATCCTCAAGACTGAACTGAGCAGGTGGCTTGATTTTCAGAACATTATGATGGGGACCTTCGCTGGAGAGAAGAATTCCGTGCCGGGACTTCATTTTCCGGATGACATCATCCAGCTCTTCCGCAGCGGGCTCAAGTGTTTCTCTGTCGCGCACCAACTCGATGCCGATGAACAGACCATGGCCGCGCACATCACCAATGATCGAATGTTTGTCCGCTAGCGACCTCGCTCCAGCCATCAGCCGATCACCGGTCACCTGGCAATGATGCTTCAGCCGTTCATCCCGAATGACGTCTAGAACCGCAAGGCCGATAGAGGCGGATACCGGATTGCCACCGAACGTATTGAAATACTCCATTCCATTGGCGAAAGCTGCTGCAACCTTCTCGCTCGTGATCACAGCCGCCATCGGATGCCCGTTTCCAATCGGCTTTCCGAGCGTGACAATATCAGGCACGACACCCTGCGTTTCAAATGCCCACATGTGAGAGCCTACGCGTCCGAACCCAACCTGTACTTCGTCGGCAAGGCACAATCCACCAGCTTTGCGCACGTGCGCATAAGCGCGCTCGAGATATCCTTCCGGCAGAACAAGCTGGCCACCAGTTCCCAGAATACCTTCGCTGAAGAAAAGCGCCGGGCTCAATCCTTCCTTCGCCAGATCGTCAATTTTGCGCTGGACATCTTCGGCATAGTTTCTGCCTGCGTCCGCATCGCCATAGCGCCATTTTCCTCTGTAAAGATCCGGCATCTCAACGACACGAACATGCGATGGACAGCCCTCTCCTCCCTTTCCGGCAAATTTGTATGGGCTTACATCGATCAGGCTTGAAAGATGCCCATGGTAGGCATGATCCACAGTCAGCAGATCACGGTTGCCGGTATACGTGCGCGCCAGCCTGATCGCCAAATCGTTGGCTTCACTGCCCGAGTTCACAAAGAAGCAGACATTGAGCGGATCGGGAAAGAGATCCGTCAACCGATGGCAATACTCAACCAGAGTGTCGTGCAGATAGCGCGAATTGGTGTTCAGTTGCCCCATTTGTGCTTGAGCTGCCTCGACCACTCGAGGGTGGCAATGCCCGACATGGCAAACGTTGTTGACCATATCGAGCCAACGTTTGCCGCTCTCGTCGATCAAATAGCACCCCTCGCCTCCGACGATTTTCAAGGGAGCATCCGAGTAAGCGATGCTAAGGGATCTGCCTATCCGCAAGGAGCGCTCTTGAACAAGGGCCTTCTTGTCCTGGGCAACAATGGCAGAAGCTGAAACTGGCAGCCCCAGGATCACACTTGGATCAGGACTGATCTCACGCCAGACCGGCCACTGCTGCCTAACGCCTACGCCATGCATCCTGGCTTCAAGGCCGAGATGGTCTGTCACGATCTGGAAATGAAGATGCGGCGGCCATTCGCCGTTTTCTTCCCTGGGGCCGAATTCTGCAAAGGCTTCACCCCTCTCGATCTTCTGGCCAATCTTCAGCTTTTCGCAGCTGCGCCGGGAAAGATGCCCGTACAAGGTCCAGAACCTGTCTCCCTCGCTGGTCTCGTGTTCCAGCAGAATGGTCGGACCGAAGCCATTGCAAACGGCATCGTCATGGTAAAACGCCACCGTTCCGGCAATGGGAGCGTAGACAGGCTCATAGTCAGGCGCGAATACATCGATACCCAGATGAACGGAACGGCGAATTTCAGGACTACCCATTTCAAAGGCGTCGCTCTTGTAAACCGTTCTGTCTTCGCCATAAATCCCAATACCGTAATCGGCGCCGGCTTCCCGGATCTGGTCCTCACAGAACGCGTCAATCTCAGCACCGCTAAACCCAGCCAATTCTTTTGCGTATGGCGCTTTTTGGCTGAAGTCGAACACCATCGTCTTTGGCTCAGCAAGTTCCGGTCGAACCACCGGAGAAAATGCGTGAGCGTTCATCTCCAGCCAACGAATAACGCGTTTTGCATGCGGCACAGGAGCGAAACCACACGCGGCACGTATCCTCATATCCGCGAGTTTGGAGTTTTCCGCGTTAAGACGCTGCATCTCACGCCAGACATCTTCCTGACTGACTAGAAGGTACTGGTTTTCGGGATTTTCCCTGATCTGTTTCGCGGCCATGCACATGGAAACCGCATAGCGAGTCTTGACCAGACCAAAGATCAGGTCGACTTCCAGTTCAGAGATCGGATTTTGAAGATGATAGGCACCGGCAATGTTAGCCGCCACGCCGACCGGGTCGCTTGCACCGATCAATGCGTATGCTGCGGCTACCGCAATCTCGACCACTCGATGGCTCTCGACCATGTCGCCAAAGTCAATCAATCCGCTGACATGACCGTTCTCGTCCAATAGCACATTATAGTCATTTGCATCATTGTGAATGACCTGACGGGAGCATTCCTTTAGCCGCGGCAGCACCTCATTGGTAAACTGTTGGAGATTCACTCCAACCGCATGCCGCTTGGCTTCATCTTCTATGAACTGCAGGTTCTCAATGTGACTGTCCGCGTGGGCAATGTCCCAGTTGTAGATGCGTTTGGTCCCATGATGTTTGAAAGTTTCTAGAGACCGGTCGAGCTCTGCAAGCAGGCTTCCTAGTGACTGTGCCGCGCTTTCCCCTCTACTCTCTGATTTTGCCCAGACATTTCCGTCCAGCCAAGTCAGGAGACGGGCCTTGCGCGGTCCCAGATACTCGACATCCGTCAGGGTTGCGCCATTTTGGTCAGGAACAGCTTTGGATACCGGCAATTGAGGTGCGCGGGCCGCAAGGTGCTCCAAGACGGCGACTTGCATCTCAAGCTCAGCGTCATTCCCTGGAGCATGGAGTTTCAGAAGAAAGTCGTGATTGTCACTGGTGCGAACGTGAAAATTCAGGTCGTGTTCGCCAGGAAGCTTTTTGACAGTCCCGTCAAGACCGTAAATTTTCGCCAGAAGATCGCGAACTCCATCCAGGGAGCTCGCATCTGTTGCTGCGTTGTTCGTCATGTGTCCGAAAATTCCTCACCACGCGACTGTTGCGCCGTCAAAAGACTTGAAGCTGCCTGTTTCCGACAAATCGATTTCATCGATTATCTTCATCAGACCGGCTGCGCTCTCAGAAACCGGAACCTCGGCATGTATGCCTCCCATGTCGGTTTGAACCCAACCTGGATGCAGAGAAATTACCGTGATTCCACTTGCCTTTAGATCATGCGCGAGCTTGCGCGTCACCATGTTTAGTGCTGCTTTTGAACATCGATAAGCGTAGTCTCCATCGTCATCATCGATTGTACCCTCGACCATCGAGCCAGCTCGGCTACTGATGTTTGCCACGATCTTCCTGCGCCCTCTTCCAAGGAACGGCAGCACTGCTCTAGTAACCAGCAAAGCACTCAGAGCATTGACGCGCATCACCTCAAGGAACTCATCGCAGTCGAGTGTATCCAGACCACCGTCATCGCCTCTTACGGCTGCGTTGTTGACGACAATATCTATCGCAGTCCTTTGGAGGCTCTGGCCCAGATTTTCAATGGATCCGCCGTCTGTGACATCCAACGTGAAGTATTCAACACCTTCCAACCTTTCGTTGAAATTTGGATCCCTCACACCGGCCAGAACATGTGCTCCTCTTGCGGCATAGCAGGCAGAGAGTTCTCGCCCGAGGCCGCGCGAGGCACCGGTTATCAGAACTCTTTCCTTTTCAGGTGTGCTGAGTTGCCCTAGTCCTTCATCGATCATTCAGTCATTTCCAGACTACGTCTTTGCAAGGCGGGACATCGAACTATAAAGCTCACCACTGAACTTTATCGTCCGCTTCTGGGTTTCGAAATCTACATGAGTAATGCCGAAGGGTGTGGTGTATCCATATGCCCATTCGAAATTGTCGGTCAGCGTCCAGGCGAAGTATCCTTTTACCGGCACTCCTTCGGCCGCAGCTTTGACGACATACTCAAGATGATCGACGTAGTATTTTGCTCTTAAGTCATCCCAGACATGACCATCATCAGAAACGGTCTCCGGTTTCGTCGCAACTCCGTTTTCGGTGATGTAAATTTCCTTCGGTGCATAATTCTCATGAACATAGCCGAGAATGTCATAGATGCAGCGCGGCCAGATTTCGTACTCAACTTCTGAATAGATGCCTTCCGGCTGGACGCGGGCGAAATTCAGAGGCGCCCACTCATCGCCGTTCTCAATGACAGAGCGGCGATAGATATTCACGCCGAGATAGTCGATCGGCGCCGCGATGATCCTGTTGTCCGCTTCCTTGATCTCAGGCAGAAGATCGGCGAACAGTTCCAGCATGTCCTGCGGATACTCGCCCTTGAAAACCGCGTCGAGGAACCAACGGTTTTGCGCGCCCTCGAAATGGCTCGCAGCCGCATCGTCCGCAGTCGTTTCCGATGCTGGTTCGACCACATTCAAATCGAACACAATACCGACGGAAGCGTCCGGAACAGCATCCCGGATCCGCGGAACGGCGAGACCGTGTGCCAACAAAGCATGATGCGAGGCTGTCACACCTCCTTTCGCTCCGTCCTTGAAACCAGGTGCGTCTTCCCCACTGGCGTGTCCGGACCAGCAGAATGTCCAGGGCTCATTGAGTGTCGTCCAGGATTTAACCCTGTCGCCGAATGCCATTGCAGCAATTTCGGCATAATGGGCAAAGTGTTGGGCGGTTTCACGATTGTACCATCCGCCCCTGTCCTGCAGAGCTTGTGGTAAATCCCAATGATAGAGCGTTGCAAAGGGAGTTATTCCCGCTTCCAATAGCCCGTCTATCAATCGATCATAAAAGGCGATGCCCTTCTGATTTGTAGAACCATGTCCCTCCGGAAGCAAACGGGTCCAGGCAATCGAAAACCGATAGGCATCCAGTCCCATTTCACGCATCAGTGCGATATCATCCCGCCACAAGTGATAATGGTCGCAGGCAACGTCGCCGCTGGTCTTGTCGACAATTGCACCTGGCTGACGGCAAAACCGGTCCCAGATGCTTTCACCCTTGCCGTCTTCACTATGACCGCCTTCGAACTGATACGCCGAGGTGGCGGCACCGAACACAAAGCCTTCCGGAAAGACAATCGACTCCGCCCGCGAGCGCAAAAGCGCCCTCTCTTTATCGATGCTTGATGTCATATTTTCTTTCTATCGTGTTGATGAGGCTCGCCGCTGCAAGCGTCAGGAAAATGTAGAAGATCGCTGCCGAGTTATAGGGAGCAAAAGGCAGAAAACTCGCTGCCTGGAACTCACGCATACGTTGGGTAATGTCACGGATCGACAGGATCGACAGAAGTGAGGTGTCCTTGAGGATCGCAATCAATTCGTTGCCAAGCGGCGGAATGATGATCCGGAAGGCCTGAGGCAGTATGACCAGACGTGCCGTTTGCCAACGATTGAGGCCAATGCTGTAGGCAGCCTCGATCTGCCCTGTCGGAATTGCGTTGATACCTGATCTGAAAATCTCGGCGAGATAGGCAGAGTAAGCCAGTCCCATGGCAAAGATGCCACGCACCAGATTTGGTGGATCTAGCACACCCTGTGTGGCGTCCTTAAGAGCGCCGCTGAGTGGCAGACCGACGTAGAGCACAATGACGAGCATCGGTATCCCTCTGATCGTGTCGACCACGAATTCCGAACCGATCGCCAATGGGTGACGTTTGTGTAGAAATCCACCAAAGGTCAGCAGACCAAGGACGATGCTCAAAACCACCAGGGTTACTCCGGCAGATCGATCCCGATCATTGAGCGCCTCTGTGCTCCAGATGACTGGCCATCCGTCCGGCACATCGACCTGCGGTATCATAGCTGCACTTACGCCTGGCCCCTTCTCGATCGCGCCAAGAGCAAGATCTGCATCGCGGTATGTTCGAAGCGAGACTTCCTTTTCAGGCGCTCCCGGAAATTCGCCGTATCTGACAGCGCCAATGACCGATGATGGTGTCCCTGCTATGACTGCAACACGTCCGTCAAGCGTTCCGGTCAGCACATAAGTGTCTTTGGGCTGCGTCAGGAACCAGGCGGAGGCCGCGATCAAAAGAACAGTTGCCACCGAAAAAAACGCTGTTGTCCGCTTTGTGTAATGCAGCTGCAGTAGCCCGACCCAGACCAGCCCCAGAACTGCGGCCAGCAAATAAGCGATAATCGCTGCACGGATCGTGGTCGCTACGCCCGCTGCAAATGCGATATGGGCATAGAAGAACAGAAACGAGAACCCGAAACCGTTGGTCAACAACAGGATCCAGAACCCGCCCTTTCCAAGTCGGATATTTTTCAAAATGAACCGGCCAGAAACCACCATTGCCAGTCCGAGCACAGTTGCGAAGAAGTAGATCCAATTAAGGATTGCTTCGACCTTGCCGACCAGTTCTTCTGCTCCCTCAGTCAACTGCCGGGGTGTGACGCCCCGCACAACAAGATCCGATGTAAAAGGGTCAACGCCATTGGCAACAACGGAAATTGCGAAGGGATGGACAATCTCACTGAACAGGATGACGGTCGCAGCCCCAAAATTCACAACTGCGGACAAAAGAGCGAGCTGAGGCCATCTGGCAGCCTCCCTCGAAAACACCAGAACGGCAAGACCGCTGGTGAATGCGAGCGAAAGCAGCAGAAACCCGGGTACAAAGGCTCCCGAACCATCTTCAATCCCGACGATGGCTCTTAAAGATCGCTGATAATTTGCCGATGAGGCGAACAGGTAGATGATGAAAGGCAATGCGGCGAGAATGATAAGGTTGCTCGGCCGCACCCGTTTCAGGAATGACATTCATGCCTCCGGCATGTCAGGTTTCGACAGGGGCAATCATGCTTCTCCGGCGCGACAAAACCTGTCTGCGGCGCCGGAAATGCGAGCTTAACGATCAATTGATGCCGAAATACTTGTCGACCAATTGGTCCAGCGTTCCATCTTCCTTGATTGCAGCCAGACCTTCATTGAAGGCGTCGACTGTTGGGTCCCCCTTGCGGAAAACCAGTCCCAAGGGATCAGATTCCAGTTCCTGAATGCCCACAACCAGCTCGCCGGCAAATTCCCGTTCATAGGCTGCGGTATTGGCCCCGTTGATGACCACACCGTCTACATCCTTGTTTCTGAGTGCAATGACCGACGCGCTGAATGTGTCATAAGCGATGACATTGTCCTTGCCGACGGCATCAGCTGCGACCATGGCGTCCGTCGTGTTGGCCTGTGCCGAGAGTTTTTTGCCCTGCGCCTTGAAGTCTTCGATTGTAAGCCCCTGATCCTCGACCCGCATGAGCACGGCCTGCCCCGTCACAATGTAGGGACTGGTGAAGTCCATTGATTTCTTGCGTTCGTCGGTAATCGAAACACCGGAAGCAACCAGATCAAATTCCCCCTGCTGCAATGCTGCAAAGATGCCATCCCATCCGGTAGTCACGAACTCGGCTGTACAATTGATCTTGCCGCAAATCGCATTCACGACATCCACGTCAAAACCAACAATCTTTCCGGTTGCCGGATCGACACTTTCCATAGGCGGGCTTGTTGTGTCTGAACCGACTTTCAGATGTGCGCCTCCAAGATCGGAAGCCACAGCTGCCCCGGACGCAAAAAAAGTCACTGCGATAGCTGTAAGAAAACTCTTCATGTTATTCCTCCTCTGCAAGTTGGGTTGGCCCCAGTTCTTCAGACCTTCTTCTTCCCGAGATCATCCGGTTGCCGTGCAACCAGTTTTGGTCTGAAAACCTGCTTAAGCGCGCCCGGCTCCTCTCCGGCCATTCGCTTGAGCAGAAATTGTCCGAGGGTGCGGCCAAGCACCTCGATCGGTTGATAAAATGTCGTGATTGGTGGTGTGAAATAAGCGCTGACATTGATGTCGTCATAGGCGATGACATCAACATCCGTTCCGACCGACTTTCCTGCGTCGCGCAATCCGGACAAAACACCAAGTGTGGTTGACTCGTTGACGCAAACAAAAGCGGTGGGTGGATCACTCCGCTTGATGAGGTCTAATGCACTTTCTCGGCCAAAACGGGTGGACAAATCTCCACCTGCAATCAGGTCGGAGGAAGCGGTTATACCCGCTTCTTTGAATGCACGCGTAAAACCGTCAATACGATCCGCCGCATAGCAAAGCTCAGACCTTGGATTGATCAGTGCAATTCTACGGTGGCCACCGGATATCAGCCTTTGCGTAGCTGCGTGTGATGCCCACTCGTTATCGACATCAACGTGCGCGTAGTCCAACTCCCTTTTGCAACGCCCGAGAGACACAAAGGGAAAATCTGCCTCGACCAGAAAATTGATCCTGGGATCGTCCTGAAGAATGCCAGAGAAGATCAGGCCATCAGCCAAACCCAGATCGACGACCCTACGCGCCGCTTCCAAGCCGTCTTCCGCATCCCGGATTGTCAAAACGGACATCCGGTATTCACTACCTTCCAGTGTCTGGCTGAGACCACTCAAGATCTGGGTGTATTCGACACCGTCCCATTCGTAGTCGGGCACTGCGGTCACAGGCATCAGAACCGCAGCCTGGTAGGTCTTTCCGGTTCGCAGCGCCATGCCCCTGGCATTTGCCTGATACCCCACTTCCTCGGCAATCTTCAGAATTGCCTCCTTGGTCGCCGGCGCCACGACAGGCGACCCACGCAAAGCTTTGGAAATGGTCCCGATGGAATAGCCACTCAGGTCCGCCAGGGTTTTGATCGTTGGCGGCGTACGTCGACTATTTCGTGATCGGTCAGACATGAATCCCCCTGGCAGCCCCGAGTTCATTAGATCGTTAACACCGAATAAAAACGTTTTCAACCAAAATAAAAACGTTTTTATTAACTCATAAAGCTGTTTTGATATTTTTCGTACCGTGACCGAGAGGAAGAGATCGCATCGATGCTGTGCCCATCAGAGGCCGCGGGAAATCCGTCCGGATGTGCAATCGAATACGCATTGCGTAAACGGCCCCGGTTCAATTTCCTTGGACAATCTGAAAAATCCGGTTCTACTTTTCTGTGAGCAGCTGCGCCGGCCGCATAACCATTTCATGGTCGAATGTTTGATGGCAAATCGAACGAGTAAAGATCGTCGAAGTGTCACAAGAACAGGAGCGTTGATGACCAGCCCCGAGCGTCTGGATCTCAGCCTGAAAGGGCTCGAGTTGTTTCAAACTGTAGCGCGCAAGGGCTCTCTGCTTGAGGCTTCAGAAGAAACAGGACTATCGACCAGCACCATCTCCCACCACCTTCGGGTCCTGGAAACGAGTTTGGGAATAGAGCTGTTCAACCACAAACGCCGTCCGATGCTGTTAACGCCCAAGGGGCAGGCGTTTTTGCGAAACATCGACGATGCCCTGCATTCAATCAGAAGGGCCAAAGCTGAAGCAGCAGCTGGTAACGTCATTGAAGCCAGTTACCTCAGACTTGGCGCAATCGAGGACCTGGACAGCGACATCATTCCTGATCTGGCGGTACAGCTGTCTTCCAGCATGCCTCGTTGCGACTTCCTCTACCTGACTGATTTCAGCCATGCGCTCCTGGAAATGTTACACAACAGGCAACTCGATCTGGGCATCACAACCACGCCCAAAGACCGCCTGCAAGACCTTGTTGACCTGCCGTTTTTGCGAGACCCATTCGTAATGGTCACTCCCAGCACCGCCGAACAGTCGACGTCTGACATATTGGCCGGTAAATCAGACCTTCCCTTTCTTCGATTTTCCAAGAACCTCATGGTTGC
>JBCCVB010000085.1:0-28879 GCA_039195965.1 Pseudomonadota bacterium | reverse complement strand
AGTAGAGGAAGTATGTTGGATGTTGTGTTGTTTACTCAGGCTTCTTATCATGCATAGTCAGTCACAGATCACGAGAGGAACAGTAGAGGAAGCCTGAGTAAAAACACGTTTTCGAAACCAGGCAACTGCGCGATACATCAGTAAGGAAATCACGCAGGCTATGGTGAGATGTAGAGCGACAAACCCCGTTATGGCCCGAGCTACGTCGTGATCCGTGGAGAAAAACAACACCCAGAAAAAGACGTTGCTTACAATTCCGAGCCCGATCACTGTCAACGCGGCCCATGTCTCAATCCTGCCCCACCTGTTTCCCCTTGCAGCAACAAAAACCAAACCGGTTAAGATTGCTGGGCTATAGAGAACCGAAATGGTAAGCAGGACCTCACCAACCAAGTTCCAACGTACCTCCGGGCTTAACCTTTTACCGCTTTCACGATTTTCTGGGCGGCGTCGTCGAGATCGTCAGCGGCGATCACGTTCAGACCGCTTTCGTTGATGATCTTCTTGCCGAGTTCGACGTTGGTGCCTTCCAGGCGGACAACGAGCGGAACCTGCAGGCCGACTTCCTTGACGGCTGCCACAACGCCTTCCGCGATCACGTCGCAGCGCATGATGCCACCGAAGATGTTAACCAGAATGCCCTTCACGTTGGGATCGGAGGTAATGATCTTGAACGCCGCGGTCACCTTCTCCTTGGACGCGCCACCACCAACATCGAGGAAGTTGGCCGGCTCGGCACCGTAGAGCTTGATGATGTCCATGGTCGCCATGGCAAGGCCGGCACCGTTGACCATGCAGCCGATGTCGCCATCGAGAGCCACATAGGCAAGGTCATGCTTGGACGCTTCGATTTCCTTGGCGTCTTCTTCGGTCTCGTCACGCAGGGCCATGATGTCGTCATGGCGGAACAGAGCATTGCCGTCGAAGGACACTTTGGCATCGAGAACGCGCAGGTGGCCGTCTTTCATGACGATCAGCGGGTTCACTTCCAGAAGCGCCATGTCTTTTTCGACAAAAGCCTTGTGCAGGATCGGGAACAGCTTCTTGCCGTCTTCAGCGGCGGCGCCGGTCAACTCCAGGGCTTCGCAAAGCTTGGCTGTGTCCGCTTCCGTCACTCCGGTGTCCGGATCGATCGGCAAAGTGATGATTTTTTCCGGGGTCGCTTCGGCAACCGCTTCAATGTCCATGCCACCTTCGGTGGAAACGACAAAGGCCGGACGGCCAACGGTGCGGTCAACCAGAATGGAGAGATAGAGTTCGCGCTCGATGTCGGCGCCGTCTTCGATGTAGAGACGGTTGACGACCTTACCAGCTTCACCGGTCTGTTTGGTGACCAGGGTGTTGCCAAGCATTTCCTTGGCGTGTGCAGTCACTTCATCCAAAGAGAACGCGAGGCGAACGCCGCCTTTTGCGTCTTCCGGCAGTTCCTTGAACTTACCCTTGCCGCGGCCACCGGCGTGGATCTGGGACTTTACGACCCAGAGCGGCCCCGGAAGGCTCTTTGCAGCCGCTTCAGCTTCGTCGGCAGAAAAAATCGCGACGCCTTCAGCCACAGGAGCGCCGAATTCCTTCAACACCGCTTTGGCCTGGTATTCATGAATGTTCATGTGTTTCCCCCGTTGTCGGAGAACCGTTCCTTCAACGGGAAGGAACGGCTGCTATTTCCTGAATGCCAGGGCTTAGCCAAGCGCCGGCTGGATTTTCTTACAAGCTTCAACCAGACCGTCGACTGCAGCGACAGACTTTTCAAAGTTGGCTTTTTCTTCACCCTGAAGGTCGATTTCGATGACGCGCTCGACACCTTCGGAACCGATCACGACCGGAACGCCGACATAAGTGTCTTTCAGGCCATATTGGCCGTCGAGAGCAGCGGCGCATGGCAGAACACGTTTCTTGTCACGCAGGTAGCTCTCGGCCATGGAGATGGCGGATGCAGCCGGTGCATAGAAAGCGGAGCCGGTTTTCAGAAGGCCGACGATTTCGGCACCGCCGTCACGGGTGCGCTGAACGATTTCTTCCAGACGCTCTGCTGTGCACCAGCCCATCTTGACCAGATCGGTCAGCGGGATACCTGCAACGGTGGAGTAACGGGTCAGCGGAACCATGGTGTCGCCATGACCACCCAGAACGAAGGCGGTGACATCTTCGACGGAAACGTTGAATTCTTCTGCCAGGAAGTAGCGGAAGCGCGAGCTGTCGAGCACGCCCGCCATACCCACGACCTTGTTCTTCGGCAGACCGGAGAACTTCTGCAGCGCCCAGACCATCGCGTCGAGCGGGTTGGTGATGCAGATGACAAATGCATTCGGTGCGTATTTTGCGATACCTGCGCCGACCTGCTCCATGACCTTCAGGTTGATTTCCAGAAGATCGTCGCGGCTCATGCCCGGCTTGCGCGGTACGCCTGCGGTGACGATGACAACGTCTGCGCCTTCGATAGCTTCATAGCTGTTGGCACCGGACAGGTTGGAGTCGAAACCGTCTACCGGAGAAGATTCTGCAAGATCGAGAGCCTTGCCTTGCGGAATGCCTTCCGCGATATCGAAAAGGACGATATCTCCGAGTTCCTTCAAACCTGCCAGATGAGCGAGTGTGCCGCCGATCTGACCTGAGCCGATCAAGGCGATTTTGTTCCGTGCCATATCGAAAGTTTCCCTTTACGTAAGATGGAACCATATGCCATCCGCCGATGACTGACGATGGCACTACTCCCTTTGTGCCGCCTGCGCAACCTCGCCAAAAGAATATTGCCCAAACGGAAGCAAAATTTCTCGTATCTTCCCGCCTGCATAATTCACCTATAGGGAATGCAGACCTAAGCGTGTGCTCCTCTATGATCACCCGCCAGGTAGGCTTCGGACCGCATTTCGATCAAACGTGAGGCTGTCCGGTCAAATTCAAACGCCTCGGTTCCTCCCTCGGCCACATAAAGTGACGTCGGTTCCGCCTCTGCGGAGACGATAAGCTTGATGCCGTTATCGTAAAGAGTATCGATCAGCGTAATGAAACGCTTCGCCTCGTTGCGACGCGCCTTGGACATGACCGGTACACGGTCCAGGAAAACCGTGCTGTAGGCATTGGCAATGCGCAGATAGTCACTGGCGCCAAGTGGCTGCACGCACAGATCATCGAAGGTGAAACGAGCGGCTCCGGCCGCGACGCAAGGAACATGAATTTTCCGTCCCTTGTTCTCCAGCTCTTCCGCATGCGGTTTCATGTCGTGGGTGAGCTTGACCCAGATCTGATCCATCTGCGCATCAGCGTCCTCGTCGAGAGGCGTGACATAGACCGGTGCCCCGGCGAGTTTTTCCAACCGGTAATCTATCGGCGAATCCAGATGCAGCACTTTCACCTTCGATGTCAGCATCTGAATGAAAGGCAGGAAGAGTTGCCGGTTGAGGCCATCCTTGTAAAGGTTCGACGGCTCGACGTTGGAGGTCGCCACCACGATGACGCCGCGCTCGAACAACTGCGTGAACAGACGACCGAGGATCATCGCATCGGCAATGTCGGTCACCGAGAATTCGTCAAACAGCAATAGCCGGGTTTCATCTGCGATCTGGCTCGCCACAGGTGGAATCGGATCGTCCCCTTTCACCTCTCCGCGCTTGTGCGCCTGCCGGTGCTCATGAATGCGTTCATGCACGTCATTCATGAATTCGTGAAAGTGAACCCGTCTCTTCCTGCGGATCACCGTGACCTCATAGAAGAGGTCCATCAGCATCGTCTTGCCGCGCCCGACACCACCCCACATGTAGAGGCCTTGCACGGCTGCCCATAGCTGGTTCTTCTTGCTGGCAAACAACCAGCCGAGTGAACTCTTTTTGGATGCGAGACGTGTTTCCGCCAACCGGGTATTGAGTAGATCGAGCTGACGCACGGCCTCCCGCTGGACAGGATCTTCCTTAATCTGACCTGACGCGATGAGCGCGTCATAGCGGGCTTTCAGTGCGCTGTTGACCGGCAGTTCCATTCTCAAAGGTGCTGCTCCCTCCATGAGGACTCATGGGGCCCGGGGAAGTTATTTGCAGGGCGAAATACGGTCAAAACGCCGCAGATGCAAGTCATGATATATATAGAACCTGTTACCCGAGTTCACGTATTCGTTTTTCAACCGTTTGAAATTCAAGGATTTCACACGACATGACAATTGAACTTGTTGCTCATGACCCTTCCTGGAACGATCAAGCCGACCTGCTGATTGAGGACTTGCGCTTCTTGCTGGGAGGCGCCGTAACGCGACTGGATCATGTCGGCTCGACTTCCATTCCAGATCTCAAAACCAAGCCAAAACTGCATATCGACGTGGTGCTGAGGCCTGGCACTTCACCCGAACCATTGAGCACCGACTTAGAAGAGTATGGTTACGCCAACCTTGGCTACCTGCACAGGGCAAAGGAAATACAACTTACGCGTTCAAGGGGTTGTCGATTCGGGCCGAATGGATCAGGACCGGGAACCACGGTAATGGCCCATAGATTGTGCATTTGCCAATCCGACTGCGTGGCGCCAGTAGAACGGCGGCGGTTCCGCGACGCTTTGAGAAACGATGCGGCTCTTGTTCGCGAGTATGAAAACCTCAAGCAGGACCTGGTTGAAAGGTTCGGGCTTCTGCCCGACTGGGAAAGCTATAACCGAGGCAAGACCAACTTTATCAAGGCAGTTGTCGAGGATCGTTGGCCGTAAAAGCAGTTCGCCCGCCACCGGGATCCGGTTGCGGGCGCCAGGCACAGTGACCGTTCACCGTGCGGGAGGAGCTGATTACGTGCCGAATTGGCAATTAGCGCAGGAGCAGGGTCGACTTTCTGCCGTTCTGCAGTTCCTGGAGATAAAGCAGCTGCGCAACCAGATAGCACTCTGACTGTTCGTCAAGGTCTGCTTTACGGCCACGGCCATCAGTCAACAACCAGGCATTACCCGCTTTGACGACGTCGCACTCAATCGGCGCTTTCAAATCGAATTCGGTTCTTTTGGAGACCTCGGAGCCAACAGTGCTGTCGGTGTCGTTCTCCAGTCCCTTCATTTCCATGCGCAAGCTGCGATAGGCCTGATGGACGGACAAGGCGGCAACGATAACCGTGTGCACGTCATCGCCGTTCATGGCCGCAAATCTAAGGATACCGCCCTTTTGCGGGATCGTGTTCTTTGAGCAAGGGGTTGCCTGAACCTCGCCAAGAGCGCTCCATTCAGCCCGCAGAGTAACTGTCGCCGGTTGACGAAGCGCTGACATTTCCTTGGCAAGACGCCGTTCTGCCGCCTTTTGGGGATTTCTCGCTGCCCGCTCCATTCGCGCTGCACCGTCGGCGACCACTGTGCCGCCGATCCGCAACCGCCTGAACACGATAACATCGCGCATCAAGTCAGTGCGTTCAACGCGCCAGCCTGCATCGAGCCAGGAATTTTGATGAACCAGGCTGCCGCCGGAATTGGCCCACCAGGTACGGTGCTCCCGGGCGCTCTTGGGAAGTGAGGAACCAATGATTTCCTCAACTTCTTCCAGCTTGGCAGCCCAGACAACGTCTTTAAGAAGAGCCAGATGCTCACGCAGCGGTTCATATTTCGACATTTGCACAGCCTTTCCGGTAGGTGCACAAATATACACTTTTAACGCGCAATGTCCAGCATTAATACGGAGGCTTGTTAACGGAACAGCGAAATCGGCGCGCCTGCCGAGGTTTGTCCGTTAAACTGTCCTGGAGTGCTCGAATAGAGCTGCGCGACGATCACGCCGGAACCGTCCTTCAAAACAACCTGGTTGCCATTGAGATCCCATGCGGAAATTCCGGACAGAACCGGCGTCGCACAGCCCCTCGTGTTCGCGCGGTAGCCGCCAGACCAGGTGGTCAATGTCATGAATGCCATGCAGTTGTCGCCGGCGGAAGACAGTTTCCAGCCGCCCAGCAGGTCAGAACGACCGACAGTTTGTGCATTTGCGGGCGCCGAAACCGGGTTGTTGGCAAGATCTGCGGGGGCAGACGCCACATCGGTAGGAGACCCGGCAACCGGAGCTGCGTTGGGATCAAGCGGGGCCAGAGAACCACCCCCCACCGGTGTCGTTGGTGTCGCAGGCAATGGCGCAGCATAATTCCGACCTCCGGAAAGACGCTGACACCCGGCGGCAAGGACCACCAATCCTAGAACCAAAACCAGTTTTCCCGCGCGCTTCATGACGAATCATTCCCTTAACATCGTCCCTATCTCGATGCATCTCTTAGCCTAGAATTTGTCAAAAATGCAAAACCCGTCAAAATTAACTTCCAGCACCGATCAGGCGGCTCCGAAAGAGACTGTTCCTTCAGCCGTTTGGGACGGTTCAACCAGCAGGTCGATCGACTTTCTGATTCGATGAAAATAGTCCGCCCCTGCCGCAAAAGTTGACTGCAAAGGCGGTTTGCCGGCCACGCTCCACCAGTGGCTGGATGTCGTTGCCTTCCAAATCCGCGGCAAGGCAATAGGCTCCATATCCGCAAGATATATCACCCTGTCAGGGACAACGCCGTGCGGCATGAGAAAGATGTCGACAGGTTTTGGGGCAAGGCCGTCCGCGTTCACGCCCTCGGCGGACAAAAGTCGATGCACGTACCTGCTCAGGTGCTGCGCAGGTAGAATTCCAGCTGAAAACGCTCTCATAAGACCGCTCGCCCTGCAGTTCAGATAGGCTTCCGCCAAGGGTCCAAGCAGGGAATTGTCCGGGCAGATAAAAAGAACGGTGGTCTTTGTCACAGAGACTTCCTTCACGGGCTCGAATACGGCGGCTCATGCCGTGGCGGTTTCCCCCTAGCGGCAGAGCGAGAAATCTTTATGACAAAACACCAGGTTCATTCGTTTCATGAGGATAACCGGGATACCCCCGGTAAAAATGCAAAGGCAGTTGCAATCTGTTTCGCAACGAATTTTCTTGCCGGATAGCAGTTATCGCACATATGGATGCGGACACGGATTTTCAGGAGACTTAGATGCCGGTTGCCTTCTGGTGCATTCTCGTAGCGGCCATCCTTCCGATTCTGTCGGCATTTCCGGCAAAGCTGAGCAAGGACTTCGATAACGCGCACCCAAGAGATCCCGACTATTGGCGAGAGGGCTTCCGGGCACGGGCCCAATCCGCGCAAGCCAACGGATTTGAAGCATTCCCCTTTTTCGCGGTCGCTGTCTTCGTGGCAATCAGTCAGGGAGGAGCAGCCTATTGGATCAATCAGTTGGCGGTTCTGTTTATCCTGCTCAGGCTTATTTACATCTTCTGCTACTGGACCGACCGTTCAACGCCCCGTTCGGTTGCCTGGGCGGCTGGTTTTCTAACGGTCGTTGCGCTTTTTACCACGCCTGTGTGGAGTTGATCATCGCGCACGGGCAACCGGCCCGAGCATTTTTTCACGTGATTACCCTCAACTCCGGTCGATCGCGCAAATTCGTTCGAGCGGCTCATGTTTTGAACACGCGTTGGATCTTTTGCTCGCCAGCAAGAGCAGAATTTGGTCAAGAACGCTGACTAGCCTTCGTTCAGGCAAGGGCCTAAACTCCAAAATTGTTCAACGAAGATTTGCACCAAGCGGCTGATTTCGTTAACGATGTTGAGTAGAAGTACGGTTTACCGATGGGCAGAGGTGCATTGTGCGGACGACAGACCAGACGACAGACACCTTGCCGGCGCGCCACCAGGCAGCGTCTCAGCGGACTATTTCCGACCAGCATATAGTCGATGTTCTGATCGCCGAACGGGGCAAGCTGGTGATGGCGAGCCCGTGGTGGCCCTTCATCCGTCCATTCGCTCACAAGGTCCTGCGTTACAAGTCGGCCGTCGACATGGCCGACACCATTTCACAGATGGAAGCGCTTGATGTGTTCGCACATCTGAGCAGCCTGCTGAGCCTTGATGTAACGACACTTGGTCTGGAACGCGTGCCGAGCGAAGGCCCTGTCGTACTCGTTTCCAATCATCCGACCGGAATCGCCGATGGCATCGTGCTTTACGATGCAATCAAGCCCCGGCGTGACGATCTGGCCATCTTTGCCAATCGCGACGCAATCCGCATCAACCCGCGCCTTGCCGACATGATTATCCCGGTAGAATGGCGCGCGGATTTCAAAACACGCGAAAAGTCGAAGGAAACCATCAAGCTTGCCTCTTCTGCATTTACGAAGGAAAGGGTCGTGGTGCTGTTTCCTTCTGGCCGGCTGGCTTACTGGCACGATGGCAAACTGACCGAACGCCCCTGGATGACCTCGGCATTGGCGCTGGCACGCAAGAACAAGGCGCCAATCATTCCAATGCACATGGGCGGGCGCAATTCCGGGCTTTTCTATTTCCTTGCCCGCGTATCGACCGAATTGCGCGACATGACGGTCTTCAACGAGTTGCTCAACAAGAAGAACGCCAAGTTCAGGGTTCATTTCGGCAAACCGATCAGGCCCGAACGACTGGCAGGCGACCTCACCGACCTGACCGAACAGATGCGCGTCCATTGCGCCGAAACGCTCGCAACGAACCCTGACGCGGAATTCTAGGGATCGGATCTCAAACAGTATGCGCTAGGTATTGGCCGCGGCGGAAAACCAACGCTCCTTGGCGAGGTTGTAGCCGACGGAAAGGACCGTTACGTAAACCAGCGCCGTGGCAAAGGTAAGTCCGACTTCGAGCATCGTCCCCACGACAACCTTGACGCCAGGTCCGGCGATTGCCACCAGCAGGTTCTGAAAGAAAGTTCCAATTGTAAAAACTGCGAAAATCGGTAGCAGAAGAACAAGGTTTACCAATGCCATTGGAAGTCCGAGCCCCTTGCTCACTCGCAATGCATCCTTGAAGGAAAACCGTTCTCCAATCGCCGTCGCAGGCAAGACAAGAGACAGGCGATAGTTCAAAGGCGCTGAAACAAGGATGATACCGGCTGTTGCGATCAGTCCGTTTGACCCAAAAGCCGTATACAGCAAAATTCCGGACAGGCCGATCGCCACGCCCCATCCGAAACCGATAAGCAAAGCACGTCCCAGATACTCGAATTCAACTGCTCCGAAGCGGAACAAGCCGGACTTTTGCTCCTCGCGCAACAGGAATAGGCGGTGCCAGATAACGGCAATTGCTGCACCAACAATACTGTTCAGGCCAATGTGGGTCAGCAAAATCATCAGTTTACCCGATTGAGAAGCGCCGATGTCTGCCAGGCCTCCCGAGAGGGAAATGACAAACCAGACAGCCATGACTGCCGCCCAAACGCCAACAAGGGCAACAATCTTTTTTCGGTTGGCTAGTACGGCCGAAGTGCTGCGCGCCAATATCTTCAAAAACATGATTGCTACCCTGAATTAGCAGTTGTCGAAGTTCCGTTCAGCCGTCGACATAGACACGTTTATTAAAGATCGATTGCACGCAAAGGTTACATTTTTCTCGATTTCCTTCACCAGTGACACCAATCCACAGGCTCCATGCCGCAAGGAATTGAAGCGACCGTGCGAATAAGACATTGTGCGGAGGAATCAAAGGAAGCTGCTGCCCCATGCCCGTGTCACCCGCTCTTGCCGCGGATGAAGCAACACCCGTTCTCCTAAACGATGCTCCGCAAGTCCGCGCGGAACCAAAGCCGCTTGCCGTCTTGCAAAAGGTGTTTGGTTACAGTGAATTTCGCGGTAAGCAGCGCGCGGTTATCGATACGCTGATCGACGGCAACGATGCCGTTGTCCTGTTTCCGACCGGGGCCGGTAAATCCTTGTGTTACCAGATCCCTGCGCTTTGCCGTCAAGGTGTCGGCATCGTGGTATCTCCTCTCATCGCTTTGATGAAGGATCAGGTTGGCGCGCTGACTGCCGCCGGAGTTCGGGCAGCGGCGCTGAATTCCACCTTGTCGCCAGAAGAGCAGGTCACACTTCGCGAAAGCCTGCGCAATGGTGAGATCGACCTTCTTTATGTAACGCCGGAGCGGCTTGCCAACGAGAGCTTCCGACGTTTCCTGGATACGCTCAAGATCGCGCTCTTCGCCATTGATGAAGCCCACTGCGTCAGCCAGTGGGGTCATGACTTCAGACCGGAATACCTGGCATTATCCTGTCTGTCCGAGCGCTACCCGGGTGTACCGCGGGTCGCATTGACGGCAACTGCGGATCCTCACACGCAAAAAGACATTCTTGCGAGACTTCAGCTTGAGGATGCGCAGGTCTTTTCGACCAGCTTCGACCGGCCGAACATTCGCTACGAGATTGTCGAGCGCACAAATCAGCGACAGCAACTGTTGGACTTTCTGAAAAAACACGACGGTGAAAGCGGCATCGTCTACTGCCTCTCGCGAGCGAAGGTCGAAGACATTGCCGATTGGTTGACGGCAAAGGGCATCAAGGCTTTACCCTATCACGCCGGTCTGCCTGCTGATAAACGCGCCTCGCATCAGGACGCCTTTCTGCTGGAAGAAGGTCTTTGTCTTGTCGCGACGGTTGCCTTCGGCATGGGCATCGACAAGCCGGACGTACGCTATGTCGCGCATCTCGACCTGCCGTCTTCTGTGGAAGCCTATTATCAGGAAACCGGTCGTGCCGGGCGCGACGGGGCACCCTCTGAAGCCTTCATGGCTTATGGCATGGCGGATCTCGTACAACGACGGCGCATGATCGCAGAAAGCGATGCCCCGGACGAAGTCAAGCGCGCGGAAAACACCAAACTGAATGCGCTTCTGGGAATATGCGAAACGGTAGGCTGCAGACGGCAAGCATTGCTGGCGCATTTTGGCGAAACCTATCCGGAACCTTGCGGCAATTGCGACACGTGCCTGTCGCCGGTCGAGACCTGGGATGGGACGGAAGCTGCGCAAAAGCTGATGTCGGCCATTTACCGCACCGGGCAGCGTTTCGGCACCGGACACGTCATTGATGTGCTTCTGGGCAGGACAAATGAAAAGGTTTCCCGTTTCGGCCATGACAGCCTTTCCGTTTTCGGCATCGGACAGGATCTGCCACAAAAGACCTGGCAGTCTATTGCCCGGCAGCTGGTCGCAGCCGGTTATGTCGATGTCGATCACGACCATTTCGGCGCACTCGCACTGACCGAAAACGCCCGGACGATATTGCGCGGTGAGGAGAAGATCGCTCTGCGCAGAGACCGGAATGCAGCCGGATTGAAACAGACCCGTTCCTCGCGAACGGCGTCCATCGCCGATGAACTCGATGAAGAAGACAAGCTGCTCTTCCAGAGGTTGCGCCGGCTGAGAACCCAGATCGCAAGGGATCAGAACGTCCCTCCCTATGTCGTCTTTCCCGACGCTACGCTTGCCGGTATCGCTGCGGCACGCCCAGTGTCCGCCGATGCTCTCTTGTCCGTTTCCGGCATCGGCCAGTCCAAGCTTGAAAAGTATGGTGAGGCCGTCATCGAGCTGGTTGAAGCTTTTGAAGTCGGCGTTTGAATTTGTTTACCTTAACGACTTATTGATGAACTTCGAGCGATAAAGCCCTCAATGGTTGTATGTCAGGGGGTGTTCAATGCGGTTCATCTCATTCTTTCTGATTTCTGTTTCCGGCTTTGCTTCATCCGCTCTGGCGGCCGATATTCCTTCTTCGGAAGTTCCTATTTCCAATTACGCTGTCGTGGAAGATCTGCGCCTGAACAGAGCAGACTGGTCGGGCTTCAATGCTGTCGTATTCGCAGGTGGTGGTTTCCTCAACGGTGAGGACAGCCTGGGTGGCGACAGCTTCTTCCGTTCCGGCCTTGTTGGCGGTTCTGTGGGCTACGATCACCAGTTCAACCAGTTCGTCTTTGGTGCCAGTGTCGAAGGTTCCTTCACGAACTTCAGGGGTAACACCAGTACCGGTAACAGCAGCCAGAAGTCCAATTGGCTTGGGGCTGCGACGGTCAGGGCAGGATACGACGCAGGACGCTTCATGCCTTATGTTTCCGCCGGCGTCGGCTTCGGAAACTACAAAGTCACTCGCAAAAGCGACGGTGCTTCCGATGAAAACACGCATGTCGGATTTGTGGCCGGTGTTGGCGTTGAAGGCCGTATCACTGACAACATATTCGCGAGGCTCGACTACAAGCATTATGAGTTCGGCAACCAGACCTACAGCATTCCCGGCTGGTCTTCTTTCTCGGTTGATGGAAAGGCCGATGTTTTCAACGTAGGGGTCGGTTATAGGTTCTGGGGAACACGGTCGGAGAACAGCCACACATTGAAATCAGTTTTCCGGCCGCAGGCACAATTGATAAGCGCCTGCAACAAACTCCAACGTTTCTTCATCCGGGTGAGCCAGAAACTGATCAACGATCTCGCGCAGGGCCAGATGCGTTTTCCTGTTCTGACGTAATCGCCTGTAGGAAGAGCCCAGCTTGTAGATCTGATCGATTTCCTCACGAGAAAACAGGTCAAGGCCCGCAATTCCGAGCACAACACCAAGATCAGCATTGGTTCTGCGTGTCAGGTTGTGAGCGACGAGGAAGCCGAACAGGCCGGTCACGAACCGGTTTTCGAACGACAAATCGTCGAACTTCACATCGACCGTCTTCAAAATCAGTGACATGACAGCAACTGTTGCAGTTGCAGCAAATTCAGTCGGCGTGTTGGTATCGCCGATTTCCAGTTCTGCTGCCTCCAGCAATCGTGAAAGGCCGCCGCGCAACCGGTCTTCCGTTTCAACAGCCCTGAGCTCTGAAACAAATTCCGGTTCTTCTGCACTCCGACTTCCAAACAATCCAAGCATCACTCAGTCCTTTGAGACGTGAGCCCACCTGAAAAAGGTAGTGCACAACTTACGCTACGGCAAATTTGAAGTACGCACTCGACGATTTTGCGAAGGAGAATGCAAAGAAAATGCCCGGTGGAGCCGGGCATTCAAACTGCTGTCTATCAAGAACCGGCCTTGGGCAATCCCTTGTAAGCCTCACCACCCCAGACCGATTTGACCCGGGCATCACGTCCGCACGCCTTGCGATAACCCTTGTATGCGTCAGCGCGGGTGACGTAGCCGAAACGCGTCAATGTGCGGACATCGCTCTTGTAATACCCTTGGTGATACTCTTCCGCAGGCCAGAAGGCGGCCGCCCCTTCCACAGGTGTTACGACCTTGCCGCCAAGAACCTTGTTTGCCTTCTTGATTTGAGCCTTTGCATCAGCGGCCTGGCTCGCATCGAGAGGATAGATCGCCGTTGAGTAGCCGAAGCCACGGTCACAAAACTGTCCACCGGCATCCGTTACGTCGACTGTTCGCAGGAAAATGCCGACAAGATCTCCGTAACTGATCTTGGTCTCGTCGAAATCCACCTGGACAACTTCGCGGTGCCCACCTCGCTCATAATTCTTGTAGGTCGGATTTTGTGTTGATCCACCGGCATACCCCGAGACTACATCGCGCACTCCCGGCAGCTTTTCCAAATCCGACTCCACGCACCAGAAACAGCCACCCGCCAGGATGGCGGTTTCAGCCTGCACGGGTGCAAGTGGGCCTGCGCTGGCAAGGGCAGCAAGAAAAGTCAGCGGCAAGATACGCTTCATGTCAGATCCTCCATCGGTTGCCGCTACAGGTAACGCATCCGGCCGAAGAGACAACTCAACTCCGCTGCTCGAACCTGCACAACGCCGTGAGCTCGCCGTGACCGGGTTCCTGGACGTTCAACTCTCCCAGGTATTTGCGGTCTGTTCAAACTCAGGCGCCTGTGGGTCGACAACACAGAACCTGTGACCGCTGGTCGCCTCCATCACCACCCAGTGCTCAAAACGTTGCACGATCTTTGCGCCCAGCTTCTCAAGGCGGGCAACTTCTCTTGCCGGATCATCGGTCTCAATGTCCAGATGAACGCGCGATGGATGATCCACAGACTGAAGCAGGATACCAATTTCGCCGGCCTTGCCTTGCAGGCGACGGTACCGAGGATTTTTCGGTTTTTCTTCAACGGATCTTCCAAGCGCTGCGGCCCAGAACGCTGCATGATCATCGATATCTCCGCCTTCGCAATCGATCACGAGATCGCCCAATCGGCTCCTATGCATTGTCATCTCCAACACAGAAAATCATAAGAGAACATATATAGAACAAAATAAGGCAAATAGCAAAGCTTGTCGCGCTCCACCTTCCGGATGCACGTTGACGCGCGCAATGAATCCGGAAAAAAGAAGCAGGCCGATTGGCCTGCCTCTCTGTGTCTCTTGTGCACTTGTCTTTGCGGCATTGCGGTCAAGCTGGCGCTTGTTCCGCATCCTGACCATCAGGCCCTTGTCCGGTCCAGTCAATCTTCTGTGTCGCGAACATGGTGACCGCGAGCGCGATGAAGGCAATGACCGATCCGATGAGCAGTGCGTAATCCTGCTCTCGCATCAAGGCGAACAGAACCCCGAATATGCTTGCCAGAACGATAAACATCACCAGACCGGCGAAGCGGCTTTTGAGCGACGTACCGACATAAACCGCATTGAGGATCGTCGCAGCGCCCGCCGCGATCAAATAGGCCGACGCGTAACCGACGTGTTCTGCAAAGGCGAGCAACATCACGTAGAAGATGATGAGCGCGAAGCCGACCAGGCCATACTGGATCCAGTGAAACCGCCAGCCAGACCGCATTTCAAGAACGAAGACCGCCAGAAAAGTCAGGCTGATAAAGCCGATGGCGTATTTCAACGAACGCGAAATGGTCTGATAGAAGTTTACCGGCTCGACAAACTTCACGCCAATGAGCTTCGATGCCAGTGGCAATTTATTTGTTTCCTGGAACTTCGGAATTCCACGCGCCAGGTAGGGAATGCTCCACGTGGCATCAAACCCGCTATCGGAAATGTTTCTCGTCTCGGGCAAAAACGCCCCAGTGAAGCCGGGATGAGGCCAATTGGACTGGAGCTTCACGCTGGTGGTCTGTCCCGCAGGCGCTACGAACACCGCGGATGATCCATTGAGCTGAAAGGGAATTTCAAAAGTGAAACCCTTCCGCCAGTCAGCTGCGGGTACACCTGCATTGATCCCAGATGCATTCCGCGGAAAATACGTATCGCTCTCCGGATTAAAGACGAGAGAATCTAGACCAGGCTCAAAGGCAATTTTTCGGTTGCCATCCAGGTTGAGCGAGACCTCGCTTTTCAGGGCCCGCAGATCTCCTATTCCGACGACGAGAACCGCTTTGTCCGCAGCAATGTCGATCCTGCCGCCGTGCCTGGGATCAAATGCATCTTTCGGTGGTGTTTCAAACCGGCCCTTCAACATCAAATGGCCGTTGTAGACAGGAAGCGTGTAAATGGACTTTTGCCGTTCTTCCACGACAACATCTCCAGAAACATCCAGTTTTTGAGGAAAAAGTACGACTCTGCGGCGAACGGTTTTTGTTTCCCTTTTCTCGCCGAGTCCGGCGTCAAAGGTTTCGGTGAAGGGAACCACCAGATAAGGACCGTTGATGAGCTGCGTCCCACCCCAGGACTTCGCAATATCGCGCGCCACCTGTGTTGCCCGGCCTGCCCTTTCCTCAACCAGCAGCCAGACAAATGTGCTGGGTGCAATGAGCATCAGGGTCACAAATCCGATCAGGATGAATTTTGCCGCCGGTGAATTCAGGAGGGAGTATCCCCTGTTCGGTGTAGGCCTGCTGGATGGTTTTTCGGGAAAAGTTTTGTCAGTATCAATCGTCATTCATTCGAACCTCTGCCGGACGGGAACCCAGACAAACGGTCCCCGTTCAAGGGGTCGAACTTTCATGACAATCAGGAAGATTGCAGGGCGGATTTGCAGGTCTTTTCTGCATTCGTATTGCAGAAACTGTGCAGCCGCTCCGAACAGCTTTCTAGATCAGGACGGGAAGAGTACAGGACAATGGATGGCTGACTGCGATTGGTATTCCTGAAAAACGGACTGGTCCCGGCTTCAATCCAACCTGAAGGTAAAACATTTACAAGCCTTACCGGCAGACGGGATTTGGTCGAAGCATGGGAACCGGCACTCAATCAATTTCATAACATCACTTGTTAGGCGCAAACATAACAGCAACAATTTGAGGCCAATATTCTTCAGTGCTTCAAAACAGATGCAGACAGTCCAACCCAAAGTCTTGCAACTCCTCCCTGAGGCTCACGGTTTAAACAAGATGAGTTAATTGCAGAAGCTTTTGCCGTTTGCCACAGGTCCCAAACTGTATTCCCAGTGTCCTACGAGCAGCTGCAAAACCGTGACGCTTGCGCCATTGGCCCGATTGAAAACCCTCGCAAACTAAGTAATTCTGACGAGCAGAACAGGAGGTGGCGAATGCTCGGCGAGGCGGAAGGTCGATCTTATTTACCCTATGCGCATTTTACCGTTGCCGATGCCGCACCGGGCGAGCGGTTTTCACTTTGGCGAGAAAGCATTTCCGCCGTGTTTGAAGTCGAGGCGGAAAAGGCGGTACGCAAAGCGCCCGAATTCGACGCTTCTCTGGCGGCCTTCCTGCATGGCGCACAAATGCTGGCAACCACCCGGGCCGCGCGCCAGAACTGGCAAAGGACGGAACGCCTGATCGGACATGACGGCATGGATCACTACATGATCCAGCTCTATGAGGGCGGCGACATGCTCTACAGTCATCGAGGTGCGGACAAAACCGTGCGTGCCGGAGATCTGATCATCTTTGACAATGCCCAGCCGATGGCCAGCAGAACCACGGACATCATCACGCTGACGCTGATTGTACCCAGAGCAGATCTGGCACCGCTTTTGAAGGCACCGGATGACCAGCACTTGAGACGGATCGGCATGGACGAACCACTTGCCGTTTTGTTGAGAAACCATCTGCTGACGCTTCGAGATCTGTCGCCCAGGATGCGACGCTGCGAAGCCGTCTCGCTCAACCCGTCTTCTCTGGCGCTCGTTGCAGCTTGCTTGAACGCAGGCGAAACAGAAGAACAGACCCGGGGCGGCGTTCAAGTGGCACGTGCCATTGCCGTCAGGCGCTTCATCAGCGCAAACCTTCTCAACCCGCAACTCGACCCGAATTTCGTCATGCGCTCCCTGGGCATTTCCAGATCGCGTCTTTATGCCCTGTTTGAAAATGACGGTGGAGTTGCCGCCTATATCCGGGATCAGAAGCTCAGGCTGATCAAACTGCGCCTGGCTGATCCATCCTATGACCGGTTCTCGATCCAGCAGCTCGTATTCGGGGCCGGGTTTGCCAACTCGGCCTCCTTCAGCCGCATGTTCCGGCAACAGTTCGGCATGTCCGCAAGCGAATTCCGCCAGGAAGGCCGGAACTACAAGATCGCCGCAGCAACGGGAGAACACGCCGGTCGTCGTTGGGAGAACTGGATAAAATATCTTTCCGAGTAGCTGACAAACAAAAAGGCCGCCCCTAGGGACGGCCTTTTCAATTAACGTGCGCCATGCAACGGATCAGACGCGGCGTTCCACCAGCATCTTCTTGATTTCTGCAATCGCCTTTGCAGGGTTCAGGCCTTTCGGACAGGCCTGAGAGCAATTCATGATGGTGTGGCAACGATAGAGGCGGAATGGATCTTCCAGATTGTCCAGACGCTCTCCGGTTGCCTCATCACGGCTGTCAATGAGCCAGCGGTAGGCCTGCAGAAGGATAGCCGGTCCGAGGTAACGGTCACCATTCCACCAGTAACTCGGGCAGGACGTGGAGCAGCAAGCGCAGAGAATGCACTCGTACAAACCATCCAGCTTGACCCGGTCTTCGTGAGACTGGAGCCATTCCTTTTCAGGAGCGGGAGAAACCGTTTTCAGCCATGGCTCAACAGAACGGTGCTGCGCATAGAAACGGGTGAGGTCCGGAACAAGGTCCTTCACCACCGCCATGTGCGGCAGCGGATAGATCTTGACCACGGCGCCGGCAATCTCGTCCGTACCCTTGGTACAGGCGAGAGTGTTGGTGCCGTCGATGTTCATGGCACACGATCCGCAAATGCCTTCACGGCATGAACGGCGGAAGGTCAAGGTCGGGTCGATCTTGTTCTTGATATAGATAAGACCGTCCAGAACCATCGGCCCGCAATCATCCGCGTCGACAAAATAAGTGTCGACCCGCGGATTTCGGCCATCATCCGGATTCCAGCGGTAGATACGGTATTCGCGTAGGTTGGTTGCCCCTTCCGGCTTGTCCCATACCTTGCCTTCCGTCACCTGGGAGTTCCGGGGAAGCGTCAGCTGAACCATCTCGTTACTGCTCCGCGTTGGGCCCTTGTTTCGCGTCCGGGCCGAATATCCTTTTGCTCAGACACCGAGCTCAAAGATCATGTTGTCATCTGTCTGGCCGGTTACCTGATAGCCGCGGGCTGCCAATTCTGGCAGGCAATCCTCGGACCAGTAAGGCCGGCAATTGGTTTCAAGAAGGATCACGCGGGGCCAGAGGCTTTTATCCGCATGCCTAAGGAAGGGAAGCACCACCCGGTCTTCAAATCCTTCCACGTCCACTTTCAATACGTCGATGCCGGAAAGCCCCTGCTCGTCGACAATGGCAGTGAGCGGCCGAACCTTAACGAAGGTCGGCGACCAGTCTCCTGCCCATTCACCGGTGGTCAGATCCTTGACAAAGGTGGCAAAGCCACAGTTGCTAGGCTCCAGCCAAAGCGGCAACGTGTCGTCCCGAGGACCAACCGCCGAATTGACGATGGTGACGTTTTTCAGGTCATTGGCACGAACGTTGAAACTGAGTTTGTCCGCGGTCTGCGGATTGGCTTCGATCGAAAGCACATCAGCGCCAAGACCTGCGGCAAAGATCGAGTAAGAGCCGATATTGGCGCCTACATCGACGAAAGCCTTGCCCTGGCCGAGAAGCGGCTCAATCAGTTTGTGCTCAGCCCGTTCCGGCAAACGGCCTTTTGCGAGGATCTTGCGGTCGTCATAGTTCTGGCCCGGATAAATCCGGAATTTCAGACCATCCGCTTCAAGGTCGTAAGGCCCCTTGAAAATCCGTGCGACCAAGGCACGAATACGCTTGCGCATTCCCTTGGAAAGGTCATGCCGGTCGGCAATACGCCAGGCAACCCGGACCATCCGTTCGGCGGGATAGGTGCCGAACGGACTTCTTGTGTCCAGAAGATTTGTTGTTGCCTGGCTCACTCCGCGCTTCCTTAGTAGACACGCGCCTTCGGCGCGATCTTTTTCGGGTCGATACCCCCGTTCTGGAAGGGTGTCAGCGGATCGAGGACAACCGGGCGATAATCGAGTTTTACGTTGCCGTTCTCATCGACCCAGGACAGGGTGTGCTTGCGCCACTCTTCGTCGTTTCGTCCCGCAAACGCGCCCTCCTTGTAGTCCTCGCGTGCATGAGCCCCCCGGCTTTCCTGCCTGGCCTCGGCTCCATAAACAGTCGTGATAGCGTTGGTCATCAGGTTTTCGAGTTCCAGCGTTTCCACTAGATCCGAGTTCCAGATCATCGATCTGTCCGTCACCTTGAGGTCTTTCAATTCACCCCAGATTTCGGTCAGACGCTCGCAACCTGCCTCGAGGCTTTCCTGTGTCCGGAAGACCGCCGCGTCTTCCTGCATTGCTCTTTGCATTTTATCGCGAAGATCGGCAGTTGGCGTATGCCCGTCAGCGAAACGGATCTTGTCAAATCGTGTCATGATTTTTTCGCAAGAAGCTTCGCTCGGCGTCGGTGTCGCTTCCTTCGGATCGACCACTTCACCTGCTTTGATGGCAGCTGCGCGACCAAAAACGACAAGGTCAATCAAGGAGTTGGATCCGAGCCGGTTCGCACCGTGAACCGAGGCACACCCTGCTTCTCCCACGGCCATCAGACCGGGTTGAATCCGATTTGGATGATCGCTGCTGGCGTCCAGCACCTCACCCCAATAGTTGGTCGGAATACCGCCCATATTGTAGTGAACCGTCGGCAGAACCGGTATCGGGTCCTTGGTCACATCGACACCGGCAAAAATGCGCGCGCTTTCGGAGATACCCGGCAGACGCTCGGCCAACAGGGCCGGATCCAGGTGATCCAGATGCAGGAAGATGTGATCTTTGTTCTTGCCGACGCCGCGACCTTCACGGATCTCCATGGTCATACAGCGGGAGACGACGTCGCGAGACGCCAGGTCCTTCGCTGAAGGCGCGTAGCGTTCCATGAAACGTTCACCTTCGGAGTTCACCAAATAGCCACCCTCGCCGCGGGCACCTTCGGTGATCAGGCAACCGGATCCGTAGATCCCGGTCGGGTGGAACTGGACGAATTCCATGTCCTGCAGCGGAAGCCCGGCACGGGCAATCATGCCCCCACCATCACCTGTGCAGGTATGTGCGGACGTCGCGGAGAAATAGGCCCGGCCATACCCGCCTGTTGCCAGCACAACCATTTTCGCAGCGAACCGGTGTATCGTTCCGTCATCCAGGTTCCATGCGATCACGCCCTGACAGACGCCATCTTCGGACATGATCAGGTCAAGCGCGAAATACTCGATATAGAATTCAGCGTTGTGGCGCAGAGACTGGCCGTAAAGGGTGTGCAGGATGGCGTGACCGGTCCGGTCGGCAGCCGCACACGTACGCTGCACGGGAGGTCCTTCCCCGTAATTCTGCATGTGTCCGCCGAACGGACGCTGATAAATCTTGCCCTCTTCCGTCCGGGAGAACGGAACGCCATAGTGCTCCAACTCGTAAACGGCTTTCGGTGCTTCGCGGGCAAGGTATTCCATCGCGTCGGTATCGCCGAGCCAGTCGGATCCCTTGACCGTGTCGTACATGTGCCATTCCCAGCAGTCAGGCGTCATGTTTTTCAGGGACGCCGCGATACCGCCCTGGGCAGCAACCGTATGGGAGCGGGTCGGAAACACCTTCGTGATGCAGGCCGTTCGCAGTCCCTGTTCAGCCATACCGAGCGTTGCGCGCAGTCCAGCGCCACCAGCACCGACCACGACCACGTCATAAGTGTGTTCGACGAATTCGTATGATCTGGCCATTACGGGTTAACCTCCAAAGCCAATCTTGAGCACTGCAAAAATGCAGCCAAAACCGATTACGGCGCAGAAAAAGGTGTTTGCCATCAGCGTCAGGAATTTGATGCCTTCACCGTGAACATAGTCTTCAATGATGACCTGCATGCCGAGCTTCATGTGATAAACGCCCGACAGGATCACCAACAGCAGCACGATCGAAACGAGAGGATTTTGGAGAGTCTCTATGACTTCCCCATGGGTGGACCCCTGCATTGCAATTACCAGGATCACGAAAAAGGAAATCAGAAACACGTTGGCGACTGCCGTCACACGCTGTTTCCAGAAATGATCGGTGCCTTCCTTGGCGGAACCAAGACCGCGGACCTTGTTTAGCGGGGTGCGCATATCCGTCATCATATTCTCCTTAGCGCACTACGTATCCGATGATCCAAAGGATCACGGTCAAAGTTACGGAACCAATGATGGTGGCTTTCGCAAGTAAGTCGCGCGCTTCCTTGCCAAAGCCCGCGCCCATGTCCCAGACAAAGTGACGAATGCCACCGAGCATATGGTGCACAAGAGCCCAGGTGAAACCAAACAGGACGAGTTGCCCAACAATGGTTCCGAAAAGCCAGTTCACGAAGTCGAAATAAGACGGACCCGCGGCAGCTGCAATAAGCCACCAGGCCAATAGAACAGTGCCGAAATACAACGCCGCGCCTGTGATGCGGTGCAATATCGACATGACCATCGTCAGAATCGGTTTGTAGATCTGAAGATGTGGTGACAGCGGGCGATTGCCTCGCAGATCGGGGTTCGACATGGAATTCCTCTCCCGTACGACGCCACCTTACGTTTACGCAAACGTAAGCAAATCAAAGCGTTGTCTGCAGTCGTAATAGCGCCAAGTAGGCGTCGCGTCAAAACATCATAAAGACGAATTCGGAATAATATTTAAACCAAATGTCGCTCTGCTGATCAAAAATTGCGGAATTCCCGTACCGCAATGCACAACGTCAAATGCTTTCCAGCCGCACGAAATTGCGCAACTCTCGTTAACGTCACCATGGTTTTGGTGACCTCCACCGGGCTTGCAGTACGTTTTGGAGGAAAGACATATGAGAAAAGCAATCGCTGAATTTATCGGTACTTTCACACTTGTACTCTTCGGATGTGGTGCCGCCGTTATCGCTGGAATGGGCACCGGCAGTACATCAATTGACGTTTTGGGAATTGCGTTCGCCTTTGGTCTGTCCATTGTTGCAATGGCTTACGGCATAGGCATGATTTCCGGTTGCCATATCAATCCTGCTGTCAGCCTGGGTGTCTTCCTCGCCGGAAGAATGCCTGCCGGAGATCTGATAACCTATTGGATTTCCCAGGTTCTTGGCGCTCTTGCGGGTGCTGCCGTGCTCGCCATCATCCTGAGCGGCAAGGCCAGTGGCTGGGATGGCGGGCTAGGTCAGAACGGTTGGGGCACCGGAAACTTCGGCGAATACAATCTTGTTTCCGCATTGGTATTTGAGGCCGTGGCGACATTTCTGTTCCTCGTATGCATCCTCGGCGTGACGCAAAAAGGTGCTCCAGCGCATCTCGCGGGCCTTGCGATCGGCCTGACCCTTGTCGTCATTCACATCGTCGGCATCAACGTCACCGGTGTTTCGGTCAATCCGGCAAGGTCGCTCGGCCCCGCAATCATTGGTGCAGGGAGCAATCCCGGTGCACTTGCACAGGTCTGGCTGTTTATCTTTGCTCCGCTCATTGGCGGTGCGGCAGCCGGAATGCTTTTCAAATCCGGTGTCTTGTCAGCGGAAAGCGAAAGCTAAGCTTCGAAACCGCGCGGTTTTTCAAGCGGATCAGGCTTGGTGATGTGGCCACGATGGAGCGCGATCAGCCAAAGACGGACCAGCCGGTTCGCCTGGCGAAGGTTTCCATTGCCTCGGTGCCCAGCTTGGAATTGCCGTATCGGTTGAGGCCGGGCGACCAGACAGCAATTGAAGCCCGCCCCGGCGAGATCACCAGGATCCCGCCGCCGACACCGCTCTTGCCGGGCAGACCGACACGAAAGGCGAAATCACCGGACCCGTCATAGTGGCCACAGGTCATCATGAGAGCATTGATCCGCCGCCGGCGTTCAACGGATACCAGCTGCGGCATCTCCTGTGCGTCAACCAGAAAGCGACCCGCCATGGCCAGCTGTCGGCATGTCATCTCCACGGCGCATTGATGACAATAGGTGCCAAGCACCTTGTCCACTGTCGAGCGCAGATTTCCGTGCGAAGCAAGGTAGTGCGCGAGCGAAAAATTGCGGTGTCCGGTTGCTATTTCCGAACGAGCCACCTTCTCATTAATGTGGATGCTGTCATCATCGGCCGCTGCCCGCACGAAACGGAGAAGCTCTCCGAGCGCCTCCTTCGGGCTTGACCCGGCAAGATAGGTGTCTGTCGTTACCAGCGCACCTGCATTGATGAAGGGATTTCGAGGAATTCCGTCTTCGCGTTCAAGCAACAGGATGGAATCAAAGGACAGTCCCGAGGGTTCCCTTCCCACTCGATACCAGAGCTGGTCGCCAACCCGGCCAAGCGCCAGCGCAAGAGCAAAGACCTTGGAAACCGACTGGACGGAAAAAGGCACGTCGGCGTCGCCAGCGGTGAAGACCTGTCCATCCGCCAGAGCGACCGCAATTCCGAACTGATCCGGATTGATCCCTGCGAGTTCGGGAATGTAGCTCGCGACTTCTCCCTTGTCGGGATTGCCCTCGGCGATCTCCGCCAAATCGTTCAGAAGGTCCTGCATGTGCCACTCCTAACAGGAAAGGCAGTTCGTCAGATAGCCGTTCCGGATGCAAGTCTCTTATAAAGATGCATCATAAAGATGGTTGCGAAAATCGGCGTCACCAGATTGAGGATCGGCACGGCAAGCAGGCAGGCAATAACCAGCCCACCAAGGAAGACGGTTCCGCCGCGCGCCTTGCGGAACGCCCTGGCCTGTTCCGGCGGCATGAAGCGCATCGCAGCGAATTCAAAGAACTCACGGCCGAGGAGATATCCGTTCACCAGGAAGAAGGCGACGAGATTGACGCCTGGCACAAGCAACAGAAGCAATGCAAAAATGTTTCCGGCAATGACGACGCCGGTAAACTTGATTGTTTGACCGATCGACTGCGCAAACGGCAGAGCCTTGCCGGGTTGGTCACCAGGGTAGTCGCGCGTTTCTACGATATCGGCGATATCGTCCTGAAAGAGGCCTGCAAAAAGTGCTGAAATCGGTGCGATAAGGAAACCGAGCGCAAAGACCGCACCAATACCCGTGAGAATCGAGATCGACCATTCGACCCAGTTGGTCCAAGCGGCATCATTCCCGTATTCGGTGGCGGCAACGCCAAGAAAATGTCCGACCGCCCCCTGAAGAGCGATCCAGATCACCACGAGGATCGCGATCGTAAACCCAAGCATCTTCCAGAATATTGCGCGGAACGGTTGCTCGAACACCTGTGACATGGCACGGGAAGCAGCTTGGAACATGGAACCCCTGTCAGAATAGACACTGTTGGATGGGAGATAGGAGATCAGCCAATTGATCGCAAGAGTGCTTGTGATCGAGATCCCCTACAATCAAATCCCGTTAATGCTCTGACCGGCCCGCAGGAAGGTTCAACTTTCAGTTCTCGCTGCGAGAGACAATGTCCAGAATGGCCTCGGCAACATAAAGGTCCTGGACGGACAATCCGGAGCTGTCGAAAATGGTGATTTGATCGTCATCAGTCCTTCCTGGTGCGCGGCCACTCAAGACGTCACCGATCGAAGTCAGCGACAAGGGCGCGGGAGCGTGTTGAAACTCTCCGATCATGCGAGACTGATCGGGAAGGTCGCAATAGAGACTGGCATTTTCAAAGAGCGCGGGAGGCAATTCCTGCTTGCCGGTTGTGTCCGATCCCATGGAAGCGACATGCGTTCCGGGTTGCACCCAGTCTGCATCAAACAACGGCTCGCAGGACGGCGTTGCTGTCACAATCATGTCTGCCTGGCGGCACGCTTCTTCAGCTGCGCAAACCTCGGACTGAATGCCTGCGGCTTGAAGACCTGCGGTGAATTTCGCTCCCTTTTCGAGATTCCTCGCGACAACAAGAACGCGCTTGATCTTGCGAATGCGCGTCAGGGCGTGAACTTCAAACTCAGCCTGATGTCCTGCTCCGAAAATCGCCAGCGTTGAGGCGTTCTTCCTTGCCAACACATCAGCGGCAACGGCATCAGCTGCAGCTGTGCGAAAGGCATTGAGCCGTCCTGCCTCAACCGCCGCGCCAATTCGGCCATTGCTTTGATCAAACAGGAAGATAATCGAATTGTGACGCGGTATGCCCTGCGCATCGTTCCCGGGCCAATAGGAGCCAACCTTCAAACCTGAAAGTTCAGCGACCGCGGAAGATTTGATCGCATAGACATTGTTCGGATCACTGCCGTGACCGATCACGACGGGAAAGATTGCTGTTCCGGTGTCTGCAGCGGCAATGAGCGCTTTTCGAACGGCTTCATAAGCCAGTTCATGTGAAGCCAGCTGCGAGGATACTTCTTCTGAAACATACTTCATGCTTGACCTCACCAACCGGCGAAACGTTGCCAGGTTTTCAAGGATGTTGCCGGTGGGGAAGAAATGACGTTGTAAGCGTGAAAACTGCCTGCAGTTGCACAAGCATGGACCGGCAGGATTCTGAGTAAAGTACCGACAGGCAAGTCCGGCAGCGCGGCGTTGCTGCCGGGTCTGACAGCGACAATTCCGTGCTCCTGATTGGCCTTGATGACCATCAGATCAGAGTACGGCTCGCCAGATACATCACAAACCAGGCCCAATCCCTGATCAACACTCTGCCGGGATGTGCCTCTGTCCTGTGACAACGCCATCCATCCTGCATCAGTTATGATCCAACCCTTCTCGCGTTGATGTCCGACAACAGTGGTCAGAACAGACAAGGCGATGTCATCAATCGTGCAGACACCGATGCCGGCCTGGAACAGATCGAAAAACACATAAACCCCGGCACGAACTTCCGTGACGCCATCCAGGTCTTGCACCGCGTGAGCCGTCGGCGTTGAACCGACGCTGACCACCGGGCATGGCAGTCCGGCTGAGCGCAATCTTTCAGCTGCAACAACAGCTGCTTTTCGTTCTCTTTCGGCGAACTCTGAATGTGCCTCATGGCCGCTAACTTCATAACTTTCGCCAGCGTGTGTCAGCACACCCCGTAACTCCGCTGCCCCTTCATGAAGAATACGGCCAATTTCAAGCAGAACCGGGTCACCCGGATCAACACCACTTCTATGCCCATCACAATCGAGTTCAATCAACGCCGGGATCGAATTGCCGGTGCGCCTCGAGGTCTCTGCGACAGCCTTCGCCTGATCCACACTGTCGAGAATGATTGAAAGATCGCATCCCTCTTTTCGAATTGCAGCCACGCGGTCGAGTTTCTGAGGGGCAATCCCGACGGCGTAGACAATGTCTCTCACACCAGCCGCGGCAAAAACTTCGGCCTCGGCCAGCGTGGATACCGTGGCCGGTCCTGTTCCCCCTGCCAAAAGAGCTTTGGCGACGTCGACAGATTTGGCCGTTTTAAGATGAGGGCGCAGCGAAGCTCCCTTGTCGGAGATGTGTGTCTCCAGTCTTCGGATGTTTCGCTGCATTCGCCTCTCATCCAGAACAAGAGCGGGCGTCTGAACACCTGACAAGAGGCTTTGGTCCGTCATGAGAAGCTCCCCCTCTGGGAAATGAGTATGCTGTCAAGATACAACTTCGGTACCAATAGTTTCCATTAACCTCTTCTTCATTTCGTGATAAGCATTCGCTTAATGCTGGAAGCCAAAGACCTTCGTTTCTTTTCGGTTGTTGCCGCCTCCCCCTCTCTGGCGGCGGCGGCCCGGGCGCTTGATGTCACTCCACCAGCCGTGTCCCAGCGTCTTGCACAAATCGAAGCACGGATTGGTCTGCATCTTGTTGAACGCGGGCGAGGCCGTCTCACTTTGACGGCAGCCGGTGATGCGCTGTCTCAACGCGCAACAAGAGTTCTGGATGAAATCGAAGCGATAAACGAAGAGATCTTTGCCCATAGAAACCGGATTTCCGGGCCATTACACGTGATCGCACCATTCGGTTTCGGCCGCACACATGTTGCACCTGTGCTCTCAAGGCTGGTGCAAGACCATCCGGAAGTTTCCCTGAACCTTACACTCAGCGATGCGCCTTACCGGGAGATCGCCTCCAACAGCTGGGATCTTCTCATCCACGTGGGCCATTTGAGAGACTCATCACACATTCAACGCAAGCTGGCCTCCAACCGACGGCTGCTGTGCGCTTCTCCCGACTATCTTGAAAAATGGGGAACTCCCACGCATCCCAACGATCTTTCCGCTCACAGATGCGGGGTCATTCGCGAGGACCTGGCGGATGTCACGATGTGGAATTTTTCAGGAAAGGACGGGGCCGAACACTCCATCCGGATCCGACCGGCCTTTGCAAGCAACGACGGTGAAGTGGTCAAATCCTGGGCTCTGGACAGCCTGGGCATCATTCAGAGATCGGAGTGGAATGTTGCAAAGGAAATTGAGAATGGGCAGCTCGTTCGAGTACTGCCGGACTTTCAATTGCCGAGTGCCGATATCGTCGCGCTGCTAAGCCCCAGAACGCTCCGCACCGCCCGCGTCGATCATGCCTTGAAGCTTCTTATCGGCGCATATGCATCACAGTCATGGAGCGAAGCGGCGGTCGGGTTGACTTAAAACCGCGTGCGCGCCTTCAACGCCTGGGCAAGTGTTCCCTCGTCCAGATAATCCAGCTCTCCTCCAACCGGCACACCATGGGCGAGCTTGGTGACATTTACGTCGAGCGGTGAAAGCTGGTCCATGATGTAGTGAGCGGTCGTCTGGCCTTCGACTGTTGCGCTGATCGCAAGAATGACTTCCGAATAGCCTTCGGATCCGCAGCGGTCGATCAAAGATGCCAGGTTGAGATCTTCAGGCCCCACACCGTCGAGCGGAGACAAGGTGCCACCGAGCACGTGATAGCGGGCATTGACGGCGCCCGCGCGTTCCAATGCCCAAAGATCGGCAACATCCTCGACAACGACCAGAACATCGGGGTCCCGCTTGGGGTCCGAACAGATTGTGCAGGGATCGGACGTGTCGACGGTACCGCAGGTGGAGCAGATACCGATTTCGCTCACCGCGACACCCATGGCCTCGGCGAGAGGAACCAGCAGCTGATCCTTTTTCTTGATGAGATGCAGAGCGGCACGACGTGCAGAGCGAGGCCCAAGCCCCGGCAGTTTTGCGAGCAACTGAATCAACCGCTCGATCTCTGGTCCAGCAACCTGCTTTTGCGCCATGAACCGCCCGCCCCCGTAAGATCTTAGAACGGCAGCTTCATGCCGGCAGGCAGACCCAGGCCGCCCATCATTTCCTGTGTCTTTTCCTGAATCGCCTGATCGATCTTCACGCGCCCATCCGTATGCGCGGCGATGATCAGATCTTCCAGGATCTCGCCTTCCTCTTCCTTCAGAAGGGACGGGTCGATTTTCAGGCTCTTCATTTCGCCTTTGCCATTAAGGCGAAGCGTCACAAGGCCACCACCGGAGCTGCCTTCCGCTTCAATGTCTGTGATCTGTTCCTGAAGCGAGCCCATCTGCTCCTGCATCTGCTTGGCTTGCTTCATCATCTTGAGGAAGTCCATCGGATCTCTCCTTGCAATCTCGAAGGGCGCTTCAGCGCGCCTCATCCTTGAGCGTCTCTAATCTAATTTGGGATCTGCGTTTAGAAGAACAACAGGAGAATTACCACCCCCAAATGCCAGATGCTGAGCTTGAGTTAGCCCGCCGACACCGGGCATTCATGTCTTTTTGAAGCAGAGGTAAAAAATTCTTCCCGCGAAATACAGCCCGGCGAAAAATGACACACAAACGATAGAAACGACCGTCAAAAGCTTTGTGTATTGATCGATATCGCTCTTTGAAACCAACGCCATGACAATCAGGAAAATTGCGCCTGTCACAAAGAACCAGATAACGTTTTTTCTTATCTTGTCGTCGT
>JBCCVB010000084.1:0-28897 GCA_039195965.1 Pseudomonadota bacterium | reverse complement strand
AAGAAAAGCGCTATAAGCACCATGTTTGGGCTCAACACCTCCTCTGGAACTATATTTAGAGCGAGCACTACACCCCACCCTCCCAATAGTGCCGGCAGAAATATTAGAAAAACGTACCTGAATAGAAACTGCAGCTGAGGCCTCCCAAAGACCTTCTGCTTAGGCCTGAACTCCAACAAATTGGCACACAGGTAGAAGAGAAAGAAACCTGCCACAAGCGCGTACGGAAGCATCCAGATCAAAACGCCGTCGTAGCGCTCCGATAACACGTCCAGGATACAAAAGACGACAAAGTAGATTAACGCGAGCCAACGGCATGCACGCAAGGCTCCAAAAGCTTGAGAAAATACGTTGGTTTTCTTGTCCACTCCAAACACCTTTTTTCTGCAATTGTCGCCGACATTCATTCAAAAAAATCAATAACAATACAGTGCAAATACAAGCTTAAGTTCAACGTAATCTCGTTTCCCGGTCGTTTGCCCGCTTCAACCTGTATCCCGTTCCCGGGACCGATACTGCGCAACGTTGAACCGTGTGCCGCACCGTTTTGAGCAAAACCGCTGTCGTCCGGCCTTGGTCCTGTCATGGAAGATTTCTTCACAGGGCGCCGACTGACAGACCCGCAGCCGCTCGGGGGCTCCTTGCGCCAGCGCAAGGAATCCGAGGGTGCTCCACGACATCAGGCGTTTGACGGCCGACTGATCAGGCACTGAAACGACCGCAAGCTTCCCTTCCTCATCCCGTCCCAGCTTCCAGTCTGACTCGAACGCTGCTTCAAGACCTTGCCGGGTTGACTGGTCGTTCTCCCATCCTGCCGCAAGATCCAGGAACGCCTTACGCAAGATATCCCGGTGCGGACGAAGTTCTTTGCCAATGCGCGCTGCGTCTTCCGTTTCTTCAAGAAACGGCTGAAGAAACTCAGTCGCAGTTTCCGCATCTGCAAGACTGTCGACCGGGTTGCGCATGGGGTCATGTGTGTTCGCGAGATCGATGGCAAACGACATCGCTTCTTCCAGGGAATTCAATGTAAGCAGTATTTTCATTTTAATTGATTACCAATCATGTTAGTAAGCGCTATTATACGAAAAGAGGCTTACATATGAAACCGTCTGACATCTCCCTTTGGCGCATGTCCATTGCGATGGCTGCTTCCGGCCTCGGCATCACTTTGATGAAGATCGCCTTGCCGACCCTGACAGGGACGATAGGCTTTTCAACGGCCGCAATTGGCCTGGTAACGGGCGCAATAACAATTGCCTGGCCGCTGTTTGGTCTGGTCGCAGGCTGGGGCCTCGACCGCTTTGGCCGAATAGCCGGTTACCGAACGGGAACGCTTGCAGCCGGTGCAGCAGCACTGATTTTTCTGACTTTTCCGGAGACGGTTGAACAGCAGATAACACTGCTTTGCTTGCTGGGCCTGATGGTTGGCATCGGGGAAGTTCTGACGGAAACTTCCGGCCAGACCATCGTGCCGGACCTGGTTGATAAACACAGCCTGCACCGTGGCAACTCCATGCTCCAGGGTGCCAAGACGGTGGCGGCAACTTTGCTGGCGCCTTTCCTGATCGCACTGCTGCTGGCACCTTCCCCATTGGCTGTCTTTTGTCTGGCCGCAGTCGCGATCACGCTCAGTTTCTTTGCCTTGCCGAAACCTGTCCGCAGCACCCAAAGCACAAAAAAGGGCTTACAGGGTTTCTTTGACGGGGCGCGGTTCCTGTTGCGCTCACCTGCACATCGCTGGATCACGATGTTGCTGATGGCGATGTCGATAACCTGGGGAGCGTGGATGACCCTGATTATCTCCTATGCCCTCTCCGAAGAACACCTGAACATTGGCGTGGCAGGCATCGGATATGTCATGACAGCAATGGGGTGCGGGTCCCTAGCCGGTGCGTTTTTCTATCAATCTCTCAGAGCTTGGCTAAGGGATTCCAAGATCCGCGCACTGGATCCGATTGCAACGCTTGTCTTCATAATGGTTCCGGCCCTGGGTTTCGGCCTTGAAGCGGTATTGCTCTCCGCAGTGGTCGCGGGTGTCGGTGGAGTAACGTGGTCCATTTCAATCGCGGCCTTTCAGCAGGAAACCGTTCCACCAACCCTGCTTGGACGGACGGTTGCTGCCTATCGATGGATAGGGTGGACGGGATATTTTGCGGGCTCGAGCGTCAGTGGTCTATGCGCCGACATCTTTGGACTGCAAACGGCATTCTCGCTCTTCGCAGTCCCGGCCCTCTTCGCTCTGATCGCTTATTTCCTTGCCGGCATTACAACCGCGCCCTCACAAGACCCCGGCATTCCCTCTGAACTCGCTGACTGAGCATCGTGCATCTTCACACCTCCAGAGTTCACTCTGACGTATGTTTCGGAGCAGCGAGCACATAGGTCTGCTCACATATCTACACCAAGGTAAGACCAACCAATGGTCAAGAAGGCCGTTTAGATGTAGCGTTTAGAAGATTGGTTCAAGCGCGACAGTCTTAGTTATGAAGGAACAGGAACCGAACGAGAACTGGCCCAACCAGGACATCGAGTCCGGAACCCTTGGCGCGCTTGCCCACCTCTACAGGGCCGAGGTCTTCCGCAGCACACATTGGCGAACGCGTCTCGACAACACCACGAACTGGGCTGTTGTTACGACCGGCATCGCACTTTCAGCGACTTTCTCAAACAAGGACGCTTCACCGCTTCCAATGGTTCTGGTGGGTCTTCTGGTGACGGTGTTTCTGATCCTGGAAGCCCGTCGATACCGTTACTACAATCTGTTCCGTGCCCGGGCGCGCCTGATGGAATCCGATTTCTACGCTCCGATCCTGTACGGCAGAAAGGTTCCCTGGGGTGGCTCCTGGAGCAAGATGCTGGCGGACGACTATGAACTGCCTCACTATCACATCAGTCTGGTTCGCGCGGCCGGCAGAAGACTACGCAGCAACTACTCATGGATCCTCGCCATCCAGGCTGTCTCATACTACGGAAAACTTGCAATCCACCCTGAGCCGCTGACCACCTTTTCGGAAGCCTTTGACCGGGCTTCCATCGGTATCATTCCAGGAAGCTGGGTCATGTTGGCAGGCGTGTTTTTCCATGTAAGCTGGGTGGTCTTCGCCATCGTCACTTACCGGCTCGACCAAGTATACCGCGCGAAACGACAGTCGCCGATGGAGCAGATCTGATCCCTCCACATCCGTGATCAGAAACGGTCAGCTGCAAACGGACTGACATCGATTGCGGAAGGTTTTCCTTCAACCATATCCGCAATCAACTCGCCGGTGACCGCCGATTCCGTCAATCCGTGATGAGCATGGCCAAAGGCGTAAAAGACACGATCATGGCGTGATGCTGGTGAAATGACCGGCAGACTGTCGGGGATGGACGGACGATAGCCCATCCAGCGCTCGCCGCCCTCCGTCAGAAGGTTCGGATAGAACAGTCGCGCCTTTGCCACCATCGCATCCACGCGCTTCCAGTTGGGCGGCAGATGAAGGCCACCGAATTCGACCGCACCACCAACGCGCAACCCACTCGACAGCGGGCTGATGACAAACCCGTGTCCCGGCAGCATGATCATGCGCTTCACCTGAACACCGGGTTCCGGCACCGTGATGTTGTAGCCTCGTTCCGTATCGAGCGGGATCGCGTCTCCAATCTGCGCGGCCAATGTCTTCGACCACGCCCCACAGGCGATCACAAGGTGCTCGGCATCAATCTTCCGGCCATCCTTGAGAAAAATACCGCAGCCTGCATCCCGTGGAGCGAGCTGAGCGATATCCCCCACTGCGAATTCGACTCCCTGCCCTTTCAGCCAGTCGGCGATGGAAAGGCAAAGGACTTTCGGTTCATCCACCTGCATCCACCCAGGGACAATGGCACCGCCAATAACCCTGGCGGAAAGGTCGGGTTCAAGTTCGCGAATGGCGCCTGCATCGAGCTCCTCGACCGAAATTCCGAACTCCCGCTGCTCTTCCCATCCCTCGCGGGCGCCGTTCAAGGGCGCTTCGGTATCGAAAATCTCCAGACATCCGTCTCGCCGCACCTGATTGTGCGTTCCGGAGGCGCGCCACAGCCTTTCCCAGGCAGGCAGTGCCGCGCCGTTCAGGTCGGCAAGCGCCTTCGTGCTGCTTTCGACACGCTTCGGGTTGGAAGCGGCCAGAAACCGGATCATCCAGGGCAATATCTTCAAAGCATAGGCCGGACGGACGGTCAGAGGTCCCAGGGGGTCAGCAAACCATTTCAAAGCCTGTTTCCAAAGGCCCGGAGACGCAAGCGGAGCAACGTCCGTCCATGCAATCGCGCCTGCATTTCCGCGGCTTGTGCCGGCGGCCGGACCCTCGCGGTCCAGAACCGTCACTTCAAATCCGCGCTGTACGAGATTTGCGGCAACAGCCAGGCCGATGATGCCTGCCCCTGCCACGTAAACATGCCCTTTGCTCATGAAAGCGTTCAAGCAAGCTTTTGCCGATTTGGCAATAGCGGGAAGCCCTTACAAAGATCGCATCGCTCTGGCAACAATCTGAAAATCATGCTGCCTTTCCTCAGATCAACAACTGATATATTTATAGTACATCTAAAGACGAAAGGAATTCGGAACCCATGACGGGAGACCTCAGTCAATCCGCCCAAGCCTACCGGCAACTGGAAGAAGGTATTGTCACCCTGAAGCTGAAGCCGGGCGAAGCAGTGACTGAAGTCGCTCTTGCGCAGCGACTGGGAATGGGAAGAACCCCGATCCGGGAAGCGCTCCAACGGCTCAGCTGGGAAGGTCTCCTGACGATCCGTCCCCGTCTCGGCGTCATCATTGCCGAAATGAACCCGTCCGACTTCATCAAGGTCCTGGATGCAAGGCACGCTCTTGAACGCCTCGTAGTCGGCTCAGCAGCGCGGCTTGCAAGCCAGGAAGAGCGCAAGACCCTGGAAAGCTGTGCCGAGGATATGCGCGAAGCCGCATCCGTTCCCGACGTGGAAGAGTATCTGCGTCTCGACAAGGCATTTGACGAGGTCGTTGCACAGGCAGCCTGCAATCCGTTTGCGGCAAAGGCATTGGCACCGCTACAGACCCAATGCCGCAGGTTCTGGTACAAGCATTTTGGCCAGGCCGATCTTAATCCCGCAGCCTGGAGCCATCTGGAAGTCATGCAGGCCATCGCCAGTGGCGACGAACAGAGCGCCATGGAACAGGTCGAAAACCTGATGTTCTATCTGCGGCGGCAGGCAACGGCTCTTTTGAGCAGCCCACGGTGACCGCAAAGTTCCGCGGTCAAACAAAGCGGAATCACTTTTGAGCGCTGTTCTCATACTTAAAGAGACAAGGGACCCACAGTGACATCATTCGACCTGACTTTCGCAACGGATGCAGACAAAGACGCAACCGCATCGGAAATTGAAAACCAGTTGCTGCAATCATTGGCGCAGACAAACATGCAGGCGCGGAACGAAAATTTTGTTTTGAAGGTCGCTTCCAAAAACGGTGGCCTGTTGGCCGGCCTCACCGCATCCACATCCTACGGATGGTTGCTGATCAAGACCCTTTGGGTGGATGAGAGCATGAGGGGCACCGGCCTCGGCAGACGATTGGTCGAAGCCGCCGAACAAAAGGGCCGTGAGTTGGAATGCGGCAATGCCTGGCTGGACACATCGAACCGCGACGCCCGCGAGTTTTATCGAAATCTGGGCTACGAGGACTTCGGCAAGCTTAAAAACGGGCAAGGCGATCGTCCCTCCGACCACCGCAGATGGTTCATGAAAAAGTCACTGGTGACCGTAGGGCCAAGCCCTACCTGATACCCGTTCCACCCGGCAGCAGGGAGTGAGCGATCATTGCACCGAGGCTATGAAAGCCTCGGCGCCTCAATCCACTTTACCGCTGTTCGGCCAGTTCACCGCCCCGGCTTGTCGCTTTTTCAGACTTCAGCAACCAGGAGAACAATGCCAGCGCCAACGCCGCACCAACCAACTCGGCAATCACAAATCCCGGAAGATCGACCGGCCGGATGCCCGCAAACGTGTCCGTGAAGCTTCGCGCGATTGCGACGGCCGGATTGGCAAAGGAGGTTGATGCGGTAAACCAGTAAGCTGCCGTGATATAGAGGCCCACAAGCCACGGCACGGCCGATTCACGGAAGCGGATCCCGGCCAGAATGCTGGCGAGAAGGCCGAACGTTGCCACGATTTCCGCCACCCACTGTGCCGATCCGGTGCGAACCGTGGTTGACGCCTGCCAGACCGGCAGGTCGAACATCACGTGAGCGACAAGGGAGCCGCAGATACCGCCGGCAATTTGAGCGGCGATGTAAGCAATCCCCACAGCCAGGGAGAGTTCACGTCGCAGCCAGAACACGAATGTCACTGCGGGATTGAAGTGGGCACCCGAGATCGGCCCCAAAATAGTGATCAGCACCACCAGGATCGCACCCGTCGGGATTGTGTTTCCGAGAAGCGAAACAGCAACATCGTCGGACAGGTTGTCGGCCATGATGCCCGACCCGACAACGGTCCCCACAAGCATGGCAGTACCGAGCGCTTCGGCAACAAGCCGCCGTGACATACTGAATTCAGACATTTCCTGTATCCTGAAGGTCGGCTGCAGAACCGATCGCTGCGAGCCGGGTTTTGCCATCATCGGCGGTAAAGACTTCATCTCCGAGGGCAAGCATGGCATTGATGCGGCGCTCCAGGCGGTCATAGGCCAGATCGAATGCGCGTCCCCGAGTCTCATCGTCCCCTTCAATGGAAGCGGGATCGGGTATGCCCCAATGCACCACATGAGGATGTCCCGGCCAGACAGGGCAGGCCTCACCTGCCGCGCTGTCGCAGACAGTTACGATATGATCCATCTGGGGCGTATCCGGTCCTGAAAACTCTTCCCAGCTCTTGGACCTGAAGCCATCTGTCGGCAGGCCGCGCCTTTCAAGACATGCCAGGGCATCCGGGTTCACGGTGCCCCTTGGTGTAGAACCGGCAGAGAAGGTGGCGAACCGGCCCTGACCAAGATGCCGCAACAAGGCCTCACCCAGAACTGATCGGGCCGAATTGGCCGTGCAAACGAACAAAACATTACGCATTTAAAGATTGCCCCGTTGAAGATTCAGACGTCAGATCGCCTCATTGTCTGAACACGCACCAGCTCTGGCGATGTTCATGATCGGCGCACAAAGCTCGGGATTGCCACCGCAGCAGTCCTGCAGCAGGTAAGTCACCAGAAACTGCATGGTGCCCAGATCCGCACGATAGTGGATCGAACGCCCGTCCCGCTCGGAACTCACGAGCCCGGACCGCGACAGTGCAGCCAGATGGGTCGACAAGGTGTTCGGGCGCACATTAAGCGCATCCGATATCGCTCCCGCAGTCATGCCGTCCTTTCCGGCTTTCACCAGCAGGCGAAAAACATCAAGGCGAGTCTCTTGCCCGAGGGCGGCCAATGCGTGCAAAGCGTCTTCTTTTTCCATAATTCGAGAATACTCGAATTATGGAAAAATGCAATTTCAAAACCTGAAAGAAAGTGCCTAAACGCCCCGAAACCCGATCAACGCATGTGCCATCACGGCGACTGTCAGCAAAGCAGACAGAGCGAACACCGCCTGGTATCCCCCCAGCGCGAAAGCGGCGCTGGAAGCCGCCAGTCCAACCGTTCCGCCGATGACCTGGGAAGTCATGGCAATCCCTCCGCCCTGACCATGTTTGTATTCCGGCAAGGCCTCGGCAATGGCAGCTCTTGTCGGCGTAAACAGGAACGGGAAAGACAGTCCTGCAATCACAAGTCCGGGCGCAAAGACAAATGCGTTTTTCATGGGTTCCGTCACGAGCAACCAGACCGACGACACCAGCAGCAGCGTCAGTCCACAGGCAACAAGCCGCCGCTTGGGCGTCTTGTCGGCAATCCGGCCGCAGAGTGCGGAGGCCGGAGGCGTCAGGACGGGCGCCAGCATAACCAACACGCCTGCCCAAAGCGGACTGAGCTTCAACTCCGATTGCGCATAAAGGGCAACGAAGACAAAGAGAGGCATCTTGGCGTACTGCGTCATGAAAAGCGACAGGTTGCTGGCCGCAAAGACGGGACTGGAAAACAACCTGACTTCAATCAACGGAAGGTCCTGTGCGGCCTCAACCCGGAAAAACAGCCACAGCAATGCAACACCAGCCAGCAACAATGCCCAGATCACCGGGCTGCTCCACCCCCAGCTATCTGCTTGCATCAGGGCAAATATGGCAAAGCACAATCCTGCCGAGATCAGGACCAGACCTCGCCAGTCAATTCTTTCGCCCGGCGGTCGATCGACATCTCGCCATGTGATTGTGACAATGACGCCGACGGCAAGGGCAAAAAAGGGATTGATCCAGAAGATCCAGCGCCACGAAAGAAGATCTGTAAAAAGACCGCCCACCAGGGGACCAAGCGCAAGAAAAATAGTGCCGACCGCACTGCTGGTGGCCAGCGCTGCTCCCCGAACGTCCTTGGGAAAGGTCATGGTGATCATCGCCAGGAAGATCGGAAAGATGATCGCTGCCCCAACGCCTTGAAAAACCCTTGCAATTAACAGGACTTCGCCTGTCGGTGCAAAACCACAGGCAATCGAGCACAGCGCAAACAGTGTCAATCCGATGAGAAACATTCGTAAGATGCCGAAAAGATCCGCCAGCTTGCCGCCCACGGCCACCAGACAGGCAAAGGAAAGCAGATAAGCGTTCACAACCCAGTGCCCGGCGCTATCCGAAAGCCCGAAGGTTTCCTGGATAGTCGGGAGGGCGATGCCGACAACTGTTTCGTCAAGCAGAACCAGCCCCAGCACACAGCTCACGGCACTCAGCAGCCACCACCGGCGGCTTGTTTCGTTGGAGATAAGCATGTCCCTCCCCGGCGTGTCGTCAGTTGGGTGTCGTGCGGGAGCAAAGCCCCGGTGAAGTCTGCAAAAAACCTTCCTTGTATCCCGTCATGTGGCCTTCCCTGGCTGTTCGCTCTGAAACGTGAACACAGCCAAAACCAGCAATAGTGCGAAGAGCACTGCCGCCAAACCGAACACCAACTGAAATCCTCCAAGAGGCAATGCAGCGCTCGAGAGGGACAGTCCAACAGTGCCACCGATCATTTGAAATGTCATAGCAATCCCGCCACCCTGGCCGTGTTTGTGCTCCGGCAAGGCGTCCATGATCGCGGCCCTGCTGGGAACCATCAGAAAGGGAAAGGCGATACCGGACAACGGCAGCCCGATCGCAAAAAGGGTCAGATTGTTCTCAGGCGCGACAAGACAAAGCCAGACGAGGCATGTTCCCGTACCCGAGATGCCGAACAATGCGAGATTTCTGTAAGGATACTTCCTGGTCAATCGGCCACAGGTCAACGCAGCGAAAGGTTGCAGGATCGGGGCCAACATGACCAGCGCTCCGGCTTCCAAAGGGCTCAGGCCGAGCTGCCCCTGTGCGTAGAGCGCCACAAAGACAAACAGCATGACCTTCGCGTATTGCGCCATGAAGATCGTCAAATTGCTGCAGGTGAAAACTCGACTGGAGAACAGCTGAATTTCGATCAATGGAAACTGCAGACCCGTTTCGATCCGGCAGAACAACACCAGCAAAACGGCTCCCGAAATCAGAAACGCCCAGATGCCCGGGCTCCCCCATCCCCAGTTGTCGGCCTCCATAAGTCCGAAGACGACTGCGAACATGCCTGAAGCGATCAGCAGGAGGCCGACCCAGTCGATACGCCGCCCGGGCGGCTTGACGACATCGCGAAACGTCAGTGTAACGATCACACCTATACCTACGGCAACGATTGGGTTGATCCAGAAAATCCAGCGCCAGGAAACCAGGTCTGTGAGCAAACCTCCCACCAACGGGCCGAGTGCCAGAAACGTTGTCCCTACGGATCCGCCGACGGCAATCGCAAACCCCCGCTCCTCCTTAGCGAACGTCATCGCAACCATGGCCACATAAAGCGGAAAGATGATCGCCGCTCCAACACCCTGTGTTGCGCGCGCTGCAATCAAGAACGCTCCCGAGGGTGAAAAACCACACGCGATCGAACTGAGACTGAAGATGACGAGCCCGGTCAAAAACACGCGCAAAATGCCATAGATGTCGGCCAGTTTGCCGCCAATCGCAACGAAGCAGGCGAAGGTCAGAAGATAGGCATTCACCACCCAGTGCGCCTCGGTGGCTGTCAGTCCGAAATCCTGCTGAATTGTCGGAAGGGCGATCCCGACAACGGTTTCGTCAAGGAGAATGACGCCCAATACGCACGCGACACCCCCAAGCAGCCACCATCTGCGGTTTGTTTCAGATATCAAAAACAAAAAATCTCCCGGGCAATCGTCGGAAGCTTAGCTGAATCAGACCAACGCCGAAACAGTTGAGATGACTAATGTCCATCCTCCAATGGCTGCATTGTGTCAGGTTTACTTGACATTTAAATATGTAAGGTTTACCTGACAATCAACACTGAATGTTTGCAGGATACACCGTGAAAAAATTCGGATTCGGCGCAATTACCGCCAGTGTCATTGCCTTTGTTGCAGGGTTTCATTCAGGTGATTCAAAGGCCGAATGGGACAGCGACAAGCTTTACATCACAAGTTCAGGAAGCGGGGATCCAGTCTTGATCATTCCCGGTCTTGCCTCTTCACCTGACGCTTTCTGGGAAGCATTCAATAACGCCGAGATTGAGGGTCACACCAGTTACTGGATAACACTTGGAGGATTTGGCGGCAGGCCGTCACCACGAAGTCCAGAGCCTTTCACCGCGCCAGCCGCATCTGAATTGGCTCGATTTATTCGCGAGCAGGAACTGACGGATGTCGCGTTGATCGGACACTCCATGGGTGGCGTGGTTTCGATGCTTGTAGCGGCTGAAATCACAGGACGTATAGATCGCATCTTGATTGTCGACTCAGTCCCCTTCCTTGCCGGATTGATCCAGCCGGATGCCGACCTCGAACAGATAACCGATGGCCGTGCACAGATACTCGAACGTTACACCTCTATGACGGATGAACAATTCAACATGGCTTTGCGTCAGGGTCTGGCAATTCAAGCAACGAGCGAGAAAGCGCAATCCATTGTCTGGGATGATATCGAAAGATCCGACAGGCGAGCGATTGCGTTTGCGGCAGCGGAGATTTTTACGACGGACTACCGCTCGGTACTGCCTGATATCGACGCCAAGGTCACCGTGCTTGTTCCACACAACAAGCACTCACCCGGATCTGAAAGTCAGCTCCTAGGCCGTTACAAAGAGCTTTACAGTGGGCTTGAGAGCGTCGAGTTCAAAGTCATAAAAGACTCTCGGCACTTCATAATGCTCGATCAGCCGAAACTTTTTTCTCAAGCAGTTGAAGAGTTCCTTGGAGATGCAAATGAATAGGTCCTGGCGAAAACACCTGTCGCGATATGTTATTCGCATGTGTCTTGTCTTCGCGGCTTACACAGGGATGCTGTTTGCTGCGAACTTCCTTGATGGCCGACTGGACTTGCAACCCTGGCAACGCATTGCGATTTCGCTGCTCCCAGTGCTCCCGGCGATTGTGATGATTTTCATCATTCTTGATTACGTGCGCGCAATGGATGAGGTTTGGCAGAAAATAGTGACCGAATCGATGCTCATCTCCGCGTGTATCGTGGGGATCGGCACCTTCTCGCTTGGTTTCATGGAAGGCGTTGTCTCTTTGCCCAGCGGTATTCTCATCTGGATCTGGCCCGCAATGATTGCGATCCAAGGAGTTACGATGTGGATTGTCCGGTTGCGCTACTCGTGAAAAACAAAATCAATCAACTGCGCGCCGAACACAAATGGAGCCAAGCCGTTCTGGCGGATATGGTTGGAGTTTCCCGACAGGCGATAAACGCCGTTGAAACCGGCAAACATGACCCGTCTCTATTGCTTGCATTTAAAATTGCACATGCCTTCAATCTGGCCATAGAAGAGGTTTTCGACCCGGAAGACCAACTGACAAGCTAGTCATCCGAACTACAGGCTCGTCCCAGTTTCCGGCCTGCTCCAAACTTTCTCCAGATTCAAACAGGTGACAGGCAAGTCTGCCTTCCAGGTGTGACTTTCGAGTTTGAATTTCGCACCTGCAGCCACGGCAAAGTGAGGCGTTTTTCAAATTCACCACACTTGGTTCGCGTTTCAGAGCTTGTGAACTCTCGCCTTTTCATCGTCGGCCATATGACTAGGTGGCAGTGTCAATAGGCGATGAGAGGTGATAATGACGCTGACCCTCGCGGTATAATCATCAAGGGTTTGAGAGACGATACGCTGTCTCACCTTTGTCGAAAGCAGGCGTTACCACTCTCAACATTTACCCGATTAATCCCCTGTTAAGAATACGAGTACACAATCATAGCGCGAATTTTTTTCCCTCTCGACCCAACAGACATATGGAGATACTCCATGTCGATCAGCGCTTTGCTCTCCCAGAACAATTTCCATTACTCCAGCGCCACACGGAGCAGTTCCACGGCCTCAAAGGCAACCCCGAACGAACAGCAAAACACTGATGCCAGTGACAAACTTGAAAAAGCCGTTGCCAGGAAAGAGAGTGTCGACAGGCTGATTGACGAGTTCCGGGAAGCTCTTGCCCTTCAGGTTCACAGGGAGAGCCGAAGCAGCAAAGACACCGCAAGCGATCTGGTCGATACCATCATCATGGCCAATGCGAACAATGTCATCACAACCGGTGAAGGCGATGATGCCATCGCGGTCAATGCTCAAAACACGATCGACGCAGGCGATGGCGACAACAAAATCCGCGCCAATGCCAACAACACGATCACAACCGGTAGCGGTGACGATGTCATCTTCGTCAACGCGGGAAACTCAATCTTTGCAGGAGACGGGCACAACGTCATTCATGCAAACGCGGATAACACCATCATTACCGGCAGAGACGACGATGTGATCCGCGTCAATGCGGGGAACACAATTGATGCGGGAGATGGGAACAACATTATTGGCACAAATGCAGATAATACCATCACCTCCGGCAAAGGCGACGATGTGATCAGCGCCAACGCGGGCAACGTCATCTCATCAGGCGCCGGTGATGACCACATCGAGGCAAACGCCGACAACTCAATCGATACCGGTAGTGGCAACGACACCATTTCGGTCAATTCGAGCAACGTCATTCACTCCGGCAGTGGCGACGACATCATTCATGTCAACTCCGGCAACACGATTGTCGCCGGTTCCGGAGATGACATCATTCGCGGCAACACGAAAAACGTGATCGATGCTGGTGCCGGCAATGATACCATCCACGTTGGCAGCGACTCGGTCGTGAACTTCAAAAAAGGTGACGGAGCCGACACCGTTAGCACCTCGGGCGATCTTGTGATCAGGATCGGTCCCGGCTTCACAGCTGACGATATGAGTATTTCTCACGAGGACAACGGCACTGTATTGTCGTTCGCAGGTACAGAAGACTCTATTACCGTGAGAGGATCACCCACCTCATCCATCCAGGTGACTTTCAGTGATGGCGGCGGCGTGAATTTCAACGCTCATGGCAGCATTCTCAATCTCGCTGGGATCGAGCAGTATCAGTCACCTGCTTCGGCCGATGGCACGGCCGAAGCAGCTTCTCTCCCGTCACAGGGAATCGTGGTCTGACCGGAGCGACCGGGAATGACGCAACGTGCGGTCAGGCTGCCTTGGCAGCCAACCGCTTTTTGATGCTCTCGACATCTGCGCGCGGCGTCGCCGCAAACAGGGTTTTGGTGTAGTCGTGCTGCGGGTTGTTGAACACCTCATCCCGCGTTCCGTACTCCACCACCTCGCCGAAATACATCACCATGACCTTGTCCGCGATGTAACGCACCACCGAAAGGTCATGCGAAATAAAGACATAGGTCAGACCCATTTCGTCCTGAAGGTCCGCCAGCAAATTGAGGATTTGTGCCTGAACAGACAGATCCAACGCGGAAACCGGCTCATCGAGCACCAGAAGTTTCGGCTTCATCATGATCGCACGGGCGATGGCGATACGCTGACGCTGGCCGCCTGAGAACATGTGCGGATAGCGGCCGTAATGTTCCGGTTGAAGACCGACCTTCTGCAACATCTGCAATGCCAGATCCTTGCGTTCGGCAGCCGGCATATCGGTGTTCAGAAGCAGAGGTTCTTCCAGAACATGACCGATTTTTTGTCGCGGGTTCAAAGAGCCATAAGGGTTCTGGAAAACGATCTGAACCTTCTGCCGCATTTCCTTGGAGATACCCGTTTTGGAAATGTCGATCGGCAAGCCATCAATTTCGATGGAACCGGACGTCTGCGCGTCGATCATGGTCAGCATGCGGGCAAGTGTGGACTTGCCGCAGCCACTTTCACCAACGACCGCAAGCGTCGATCCACGCTCCACATCCAGGCTGACGCCTTTTACCGCAGTCAGCTGCGAAGCCTTTTTGAACAGGCTGCCTTTGATGTCATAGGTTCTGTAGACGTCACGGACCTTGAGAATAACATCTTCGGACATCTTAGAAGCCTCCCGCTTCTGCAAAATCGCTCACTGTCGGCAACCGGTCTCCGGTTGCGTTTTCCGGCAGGGCCGAAAGGAGAGCTTTCGTGTACGGGTTCTGCGGGTTTTCAAAGAGGGAAAGCACGCTGGCTTCTTCCATCTTGCGTCCCTTGTACTGCACGATCACGCGATCCGCGGTTTCCGCCACAACACCCATGTCGTGGGTAATCATGATCAAACCCATGCCGCTGTCCTGTTGCAGCTTCACGATCAGATCCAGGATCTGCTTCTGAATGGTCACATCGAGCGCCGTTGTCGGCTCATCCGCGATCAGAAGTTTCGGCGAACAGGCAATCGCCATGGCGATCATCACACGCTGACACTGACCACCGGACATCTGATGCGGAAACGCATTTAACCGGCCGGCCGGATCAGGAATGCCGACGGCGGTCATGATCTCAATGACCCGATCCTTGATCTGCTTGCCCTTGAGGTCCGTGTGCGCCTTCAACGTTTCACTCAACTGGAAACCAACGGTGAAACACGGGTTCAGACTGGCAATCGGTTCCTGGAAGATCATGGAGATGTCCCGGCCGATCACCTTGCGTTTTTCCTTGGCCGACAGGGTGCGAAGATCAAGACCTTCGAACTCCATTTTGTCGGCCGTGATCGTCGCGCTGTCGGGCAACAGCCCCATGGTCGCCAGCATGGCAACCGACTTTCCGGAGCCCGATTCCCCCACGATGGCAAGAACTTCACCGGCATCGACCGTGTAGTCGACCCCGTCCAGTGCCTTGAAAGGTCCTTTGGCGGTGTCGAACTCAACCTTCAGGTTTCTGATTTCAAGAAGAGACATCGGCTTAGCTCCTCTTCAGTTTCGGGTCGAGCGCATCGCGCAGGCCGTCACCGACCAGGTTGATGGCAAGAACGGTGATCAGGATCGCAAGACCCGGGAACGTCACCACCCACCAGGCACGCAAAATGAACTCGCGCGCTTCGGCCAGCATCGTGCCCCATTCAGGTGTTGGCGGCTGAGCGCCCATTCCCAGGAAGCCTAGTGCAGCAGCATCCAGGATGGCATTGGAGAACGACAGGGTTGCCTGAACGATCAGCGGTGCAAGGCAGTTCGGCAGGATCGTCTTGAACATGAGGCGCATGTGGCTCGCACCCGCAACCTTCGCCGCCACCACGTAATCCCTCGAGCGCTCGGCCAGAACCGCAGCACGAGTAAGGCGAACGAAGTGAGGCTGCAGGACGATGGCGATCGCGATCATCGCGTTGATCAGGCCGGGGCCGAGGATAGCGACAAGCACAAGAGCAAGCAGCAGAGACGGGAATGCCAGGATGATGTCCATGATACGCATGATGAACGTATCGACGGCACCACGCATGTAGCCCGCAACAACGCCGATGATGATGCCACCAGTCAGCGCAATGGTAACCACCATGACACCGACCAGAAGTGACAACCGCGCACCGAAGATCAGGCGGGAGAGGATGTCACGGCCGACAGCATCGGTTCCCAGAATGAACGTGGCTTTGCCACCTTCTTCCCAGAATGGCGGAACAAGAAAACTGTCCCGGTACTGGAAGTCTGGATTATGCGGTGCAAGAAGAGGTGCGAACACTGCGGTCAGGACCAGGAGCGCAAAGATCACCAGACCGATGACCGCGCCCTTGTTCTGCGAGAAGTAGTGCCAGAACTCGGTCAGCTGCGCCTTGGTGGCATTGCGGCTTTCCGCTTCCAGTTTCGAGGTATCGGCCTTTGTGACCGGGGACGTATTTGTCATTTTCTAACCCTCGGCTCAGTGGTGGCGGATACGTGGATTGATCAGGCCGTAAAGCACGTCCACGATCAGGTTGACCAGCATGATGATACCGGCGATCAGCAACAGACCGCCCTGCACAACCAGGTAGTCCCGTCGGGAAATACTGTCGACCAGCCATTTTCCGATCCCGGGCCAGGAGAAGATGGTTTCAGTCAGGATCGCACCTGCCAGCAGCACCCCGACCTGAAGGCCGATGGTGGTCACGACCGGGATCAGCGCATTGCGCAGCGCATGCAGGCCAATCACAGCCCGAGGCGGCAGGCCCTTTGCCCGGGCGGTGCGCACATAATCCTCACCCAGAACTTCAAGCATGGCTGAGCGGGTCTGGCGTGCGATCACTGCAAGTGGAATGGTCGCCAGCACGATCGACGGCAGAATGAGGTGCCGGACCGCGGACAGGAAGGCGCCCTTTTCCCCCGACAGAAGACTGTCGATCAACATGAAACCCGTGACCTGCGGGAAGAAGAACATCAGTGATATCCGCCCCGAAACAGGCGTCCAGCCCAAGATACCCGAGAAGAAGATGATCAGCAGAAGACCCCACCAGAAGATTGGCATGGAGTAACCAACCAGCGCGGTACCCATGATCGCCTGGTCGGCGACCGAACCACGTTTCACAGCCGCGAAAATACCAGCGGGAATACCGACGCAGACTGCGATGATGATCGCACAGATTGCCAGTTCGGCGGTCGCCGGAAACAGCGTCATGAATTCGTCGAGCACAGGTTTCTTGGAGACGAAGGAGATGCCAAGGTCACCTTGGAAAATGCCAAAGATGTAGTCGAGATACTGCTGCCAATAGGGTTTGTCGAAGCCAAGTTGGCTCAAAACCTCGGCCCGGCGCTCAGGCGAGATACCGCGCTCACCGGCCAGAAGTTCGGCCGGATCCCCGGGCAACAGTCGAATGAATGCGAAGGAGACCAGGGTGACGCCGATAAACGTCGGTATCAACAGGCCGAGACGGCCTAGAAGAAAACGGAGCATGTCAGGTTCCAGATACGAAGAACCAGCGGATCCAGTCACGTGAGATGAAAGCATCCGCCGGTCATAATGTTTGAAGGCGCCGGCATTACTGCCAGCGCCTCCCTAAATCAAGCGGGTTTATTCCGCAATGTCCACGCCGTCGAACCAATGGCCGCCGAGCGGATCCATCACATAACCGGTGACCTTGGAGGACATCGGCATGAAGACGACCGAGTGAGCGATGGTGGCCCAGGGAGCTTCTTCCTTGAACACGACCTGTGCCTCTTCGTAGAGCTTGGTGCGCTCTGCCTTGTCGGTCACGGTCTTCGCTTTCTGAATGACAGCTTCGAACTCGTCATTACACCACTGCGCACGGTTGGAACCGCCGACACCGTCACAGCCGAGCAGAACGGCCAGGAAGTTGTCCGGATCGCCGTTGTCACCGGTCCAGCCGAGCAGAACGGCACCATCACGGTTCACGTCTTTGGAACGGGACAGGTACTCACCCCACTCGTAGGAAACGATTTCGACGTTTACGCCAACATTCGCGAAGTCAGCCTGAATGACTTCCGCCATACGACGGGCATTCGGGTTGTACGGACGCTGAACCGGCATAGCCCAGATTTTCATGGACAGGTCGGACACACCGGCATCGGCCAGCATTTCCTTGGCCAGGTCCGGGTTGTAGTCGTCGTCTTCGATCGCCTGGTTGTAAGACCACATGGTCGGCGGGATCGGGTTCTTGGCAGCCTGACCGGAGCCCTGGAAGACGGCGTCGAGGATAGCCTGCTTGTTGATCGCGTGGTTCAGCGCCTTGCGGACTTCCTTCTTGTCGAACGGAGCCACTTTGGTGTTGTAGGCGAGATAACCGACGTTCAGACCCTGCTGTTCCATCAGCGTCAGGTTGCTGTCGTCGCGAATGTCGGCGATATCGGCCGGAGCCGGATATGGCATGACGTGACATTCACCGGCCTTCAGCTTCTGCAGGCGAACGGCTGCGTCCGGAGTGATCGCAAAGATCAGGTTGTCGATCGGCTGCTTGCCACCCCAGTAGTCCGGATGCGCTGCATAACGGATCACGGCGTCTTTCTGGTAACCGACGAAGGAGAACGGACCAGTGCCGACCGGCTGCTGGTTCATCTGTTCCTTGTTGCCGGCAGCGTCCAGCTGAGCGGCATATTCAGCCGAAACGATCGAAGCAAAGTCCATCGCCAGGTTGGCGACCATCGGAGCTTCCGGACGGTTCAGGACGAACTTGACCGTGTGATCATCAACCTTGACGATTTCCTTGATAAGGTCCGGCATGGACATGCCGTTGAAGTATTCCCACGCGGTGCCCGCGGTATACTCGTGCCAAGGATTGTCTTTCTTCAGCTGACGCTCGAAGGAAAAGATTACATCGTCGGCGTTGAAGTCACGCGTCGGTGTGAAGAAGCTGGTCGTGTGGAACTTTACGCCTTTACGAAGGTTAAAGGTGTATTCCAGACCGTCTTCGGAGACTTCCCAGCTCTCTGCGAGACCCGGAATAACTTCCGTCGTGCCGCGTTTGAACTCGACAAGCCGGTTGTAGAGCGGCTTGGAGGACGCATCGAAAGTGGTACCCGCAGTGTAAAGAGCTGTATCGAAGCCTTCAGGCGAACCTTCGGAGCAATAAACAAGAGTTTTTGCAGACGCGCCGGTTGCTGCAATCACAGCGAGGCTGGCGCCAAGAAGGGTTGCCTTCAAGGATTTTTGGAAATTCATCAAACTGTTCTCCCCTTGATGAAGAGCAAGGGCCTTGCATCGTTGAACCGTGCAATGGAGTTAAGCCCGAGCCAGCGCAAACTAAGGCGTTTTTTTGGCAGAAAATCAACTACCAACATATTTCTAATTTGGGCCCTGTTTTGAAATATTTTTGCTAGGTAAGCTATGCTGCCGTATATTTTTAGTGCGCGGAATTTAACTGAATGGAAACAAATACCGCAACGGCACCAAAAATTGCTCAATTCATAAAGCGTTGAAAATAAAAGGCTCCCGCTTTTGCGGGAGCCTTGAGATTGTTCAATCCTGCGTAGTACGGGTCCGGTTGACCGCATCCCGCCAGCCTGCAAGCAGGCGGGATCGTTCTGCCTCTTCCAGCTGGGGTTCGAAGCGTTTTTCCAGCTTCCACGTCGCGGCGAAGGTTTCCTGCCCCGGCCATATTCCAGCCTTGGAGCCTGCAAGCCAGGCAGCGCCCAGTGCAGTGGTCTCGGGGACCGTCGGTCGGTCGACCGAAGCGCCCAGAATGTCGGCCAGAAACTGCATCGTCCAATCAGATGCTGTCATGCCGCCATCGACCCGCAATACCGGCTGCCCTGACCCGGCCTCGGACCAGTCGGCGCGCATCGCCTCGACGAGATCGCTCGTTTGATAACCGACACTTTGCAGAACCGCCCGGGCAATTTCCTTCGGCCCGGTGTTCCGGGTGAGGCCGAACATGGCACCACGCGCATCCGCATCCCAATGAGGTGCTCCGAGGCCCACGAAGGCCGGAACGATATAAACGTCCTGATTCGGATCGGCCTGCTCGGCAAGCGGCTGGGTCTCACCTGCGTTTTCGATCAGGCCGAGACCATCACGAAGCCACTGCACGGCGGCACCTGCCACGAAAATCGAGCCTTCAAGCGCGTAGGTCGTCTTGCCGTTGAGGCGATATGCGATGGTCGTCAGCATGCGGTTGTTCGACCGCACGGGTTCGTCTCCGGTGTTCATCAGGGCAAAGCAGCCCGTCCCGTAGGTCGACTTGACCATGCCGGGATTGAAACAGGCCTGACCGACGGTCGCGGCCTGTTGATCTCCGGCAACGCCCAGGATCGGCAAGGATCGTCCGAACAGCTCGGCCTTTGTCATGCCGAAGTCATCCGCACTGTCCTTGACCTCCGGAAGGAGGCTCATCGGAATGTTAAGCAGTGCGCAAAGCTCTTCGTCCCAGACATTGTCGTGAATGTTGTAGATCAGCGTCCGAGCTGCATTCGTGGCATCTGTGGCGTGCACCTCGCCTTCCGTGAGCTGCCAGATCAGCCAGGTGTCGACGGTGCCGAACGCCAGCTCACCACGCTCGGCGCGTTCGCGGACACCGTCCACGTTGTCCAGGATCCAGGCGATCTTCGTTCCCGAAAAATAGGGATCGAGGAGAAGACCGGTCTTGAAGGTAAATTTCTCTTCCAGACGTTTTGCACGCAACTCGGCACAAAAATCCGAAGTGCGGCGATCCTGCCAGACGATGGCATTATAGACCGGCTCGCCCGTTGCGCGGTCCCAGATAAGCGTTGTTTCGCGCTGGTTGGTAATACCGATTGCCGCAACATCCGCACCACCATCCGGAGCCTTCTCCATCGCATCCCGGCAAACCCGGAGCGTACTTGTCCAGATGTCCGCTGGCGAGTGTTCCACCCAGCCCGATTTCGGGAAGTGTTGCGGAAACTCCTGCTGGCCTACGCTGACTGGGTTGAAATCATCGCCGAAAACAATTGCACGGCTTGACGTTGTGCCCTGGTCTATCGCCAACACACATCCGGCCATGGCGCACCTCCCGTTGGTTTTTGCATTATTCAAAGAAACTGCCGGCAAAACCGGCAGTAGAAATCGTCAGGAAAACTATGCAGCAGCGCCTGCCTGCTCCGCAAGATAGTTGGACATATAGGCTTCGAGCTCCGCGGCCTGTTCGGCACTGAGCCTCAAGCCCAGCTTGGTCCGACGCCACAGCAGATCATCGGACGTCTGGGCCCACTCACGGTTGATCAGCCACTTAACTTCGGCTTCATGAAGATTGTAGCCAAAGCAGCGTCCGAGATCATCCAGGGATTTCGCGTCGCCTAGGAACAGTCTCGCATCGGTTCCGTAAAGCCGGATCAGGCGAGTTGCGAACAGCTTGTCCAGGAACGCAAAGTCCTTTTGCAACCCCGCAACCTGCGCATCGAACTCATCAACCTTGAAATCACCACCGGGCAAGGGCGCATAGGCTGTCCAGACACCGCGCTTGAAAGGAAGATAAGGCTCGAGCTTGTCGAGCACATGTTCTGCCAGCTTGCGATAAGTTGTGATCTTGCCGCCGAAAACCGAAAGCGCAGCCGGTTTGTCCTCGCCTCCATCCAGCTCCAGCACATAGTCACGCGTTGCGGCCTTGGCATCTTTCGCACCATCATCGTAAAGCGGACGAACACCGGCATAGGTGTGAACCACATCTTCGGGTGTGATTGCTTTTTCAAGATACTCGCTGGCAGCCTTGCACAGATACTCGATTTCGTCCTGCGAAATGCGGACATTGCCGAGATCGTCCTGATAATCGACGTCCGTCGTGCCGACCAGCGTGAAGTCGTTCTCGTAAGGGATCGCAAAAACGATCCGGCCGTCGCCATTTTGGAAAATGAAACACCGATCGTGATCAAACAGGCGCGGAACGATGATGTGGCTGCCTTTGACAAGCCTGATCTTGGAACTTTGGTCTGCTCCTGCAATGTCATGCAGCATATCGGCAACCCACGGCCCGCCGGCATTGACCAGAACGCTGGCGGTCACGGTTCTCTCGTCTCCGCTGGCAACGTCCTGCAACACGACCGACCACACACCGTTTTCGCGCTTCGCACCGACAAATTTCGTGCGTGTCAGAATCTCGGCTCCGCGGTCGGCGGCGTCGCGCGCGTTCAGCACAACAAGACGCGCGTCATCAACCCAGCAGTCCGAGTACTCGAACCCTTTCTTGAAGAGATGCTTGAGCCCCTGTGAAAAGGGCGCCTGATCGAGTCGCACCGTCTTGGTGGCGGGAAGCAGTTTGCGGCCACCCAGATGATCGTAAAGAAACAGTCCCAGGCGCAGCAGCCAGGCCGGGCGAAGCTCCTTGTGATGCGGAAGAATGAAACGCAGCGGCCAGGCGATGTGCGGTGCCGCCCGCCACAGGACTTCACGCTCTTTCAGCGCTTTGCGGACCAGGTTGAATTCGTAATACTCAAGATAACGCAGTCCACCGTGGATCAGCTTGGTCGACGCCGAGGATGTCGCTCCGGCGAGGTCGCCCATTTCGACCAGCATGACTGACGCCCCTCGACCAACAGCATCGCGGGCAATGCCCGTCCCGTTGATTCCCCCACCGATAACCAAAAGATCGTAGTCAGCCGCCATTAAATTGTCTCCGGCTCGAATGCGCCCGCAAATTAAAGAGTAAAGTGAAAATAAAACGAAACTTCACGAAATTCAATCAACATTTTTTGACGTAAAAACGAAACTCCCCCGGATCTGGGACAATCCTGATCCGAGGGAGAATTAGTCTCATATTTTCAACGATCTACCGGAAGTATCAGTGTTCTGCGTCGTCCGCCGGTGCGTCATCCGTCAACCGATTGTCACTCAATCCGGTCTTCGAACCCTGTTTCGCTTTCGCTTCGTCCTCCGCAAAGGGAGGTGTCGCCGCGTGATATGTCACTTGCGGGAATGGAATCTCGATGTTCCGTTCATCAAACACCTGCTTGATGATTTCATTATAGGCACGCCCCACTGACCACTGGTCTCCGGGAGTCGTCTTGATACGCGCCCGGATATCAATCGAACTGGCGGCGAAGTTGGTCACGCCATGCATTTCAAGATCCCCAAAGATTTTGGGTCCGAAATCCGTTTCCTTGAGTCTCCGGAATGCCTCTTCCATGGCGTCCTTTGCGTAGGCGATATCGGTGTCGTAGGCAACGCCGATCAACGCGACATGGTAGGAGAAACCACGCATGAAGTTGGACACCATGTCGACAGACGAGAACGGAATGATGTGGGTCGTACCATCAAGATCACGCATGCGCACGGACCGGATCGTAATCCCCTCCACTGTTCCCGTAACACCCGCCACCGTGACCACATCACCTTCGTTGATGGCGTTTTCAATCTGAATGAACGCCCCGGTGATGATGTCTTTAACGAGGGTCTGCGCACCGAACGAGATCGCAAGACCAACCACACCGGCACCGGCAATCAACGGTCCGATATTCACGCCGATTTCCGACAAAGCCAGGAGAACCGCCATAACCAGGATCACAACGGTGAAAGCGTTGCGGAACAATTGGAACAGCGTCCGCTCCCGGGCACTGACGATATAGCCGGCTCTGGACTGCAGCCGCAGATCGACCCAGGACATAACCGCGAGCCAGATTACGAAGGCAATCAGCATGACGAAGAACGCCGCACTATAACGGCTGACTAGCTGTGAACCTGTCTCGCTGAAGATCCAGTCGAGCACACCAAGCACACCCCAGATATCCAGAAGCAAAAGGATCGTGCCAAGGAAAACGACAAACCGGATGATCTTCAAGAGCCGAGGCACGAAGGCATTCAGACGATATTGAAGCGCTGGAAGCTTCTCCTGCAGGTTTGGCGGCAACCGGATCCCACCCTTGATCGCTCTGGTCATCACCAAAGAGATCACCATCCCGGCCATGATGGTCACGATGGACAGGCCTGTGGCTCGAAGGATGATCGTGGTCGCATCGAACGGACGCGTTACCCAGACGATAAACACCGCGATGATGTAGCCGTATGCCCCGACATGCCAGAGTTTTCCGAGGTTCGACAAAGCCCGCTGAGCAAGGAAACTGTGCATCGTCTGCGCATAGGCTTTTGCCCCTTCACGTACCCGCACCCGGTTCCGCTTGATGAGCACCATAAGATAAATCATGCCACCCAGAACGATCAGGAACCTCAGCGCATTACCCAGAACAAACGAAACGGCGATGTTGGCAACCGGGACGGCAAGGAACACACCGTAGTTGATCCAGTACATGTATAGGCGAAGGCGCGAATACCAGTAGTCCGAACTCGCATCGTCAAAGGGAAGCAATCGCAATTCCGGCCGCCGGGGCGCAAAAACGAACCTTAGTGAGACATTGGCCATGCCGGTTATGAAAAAGGCATTGAGAGCCAGGCTCTCCTGCAACGTCACGCCGGTCTCCAGACCTCCGAACCCGGCAAGGGCAACAAAATAGCCAGTCCCCAAACCGATTGCGACCGTCAGCGTATCGATCACGGAGGTGAGAACCAGGATAAAGCTTCGGGTCAGTCCACCGCCATAGCGCGCACGAACGGACAGTTTCGGATAGAGCAGACGCGCGATGTACTGACTGGCCCAGAAGGCCAGATATGCACTTGCCAGGACGATCGCCACCTGAAGCAGAACTTCGTGCACCCTGTCCCACTTTATGGGAATGTCTCCACGCAAAACCAGGAGCAGTCCTTTCAAGGAATGCCTGGAACGATCAATGATGACACCGACGTCATCCGCAAGCGCGCGCGTGTATTCGCCGACCCGGATGACAAAGCTCTGCTTTTCTTCTGCCTGCTCCGTCGTCGCTTCGGTGTCCGACGCCGGCTCACCGGACTTCTCCGCTGTTGCATCCGCTCCGGCTGCGCTTTCTGAGGCGCTTTTCTTGAGAAGTTCGATCAATGCCGCCCGGCTATCGGGATCGTTCAGAACCTTTATGAGAGCTTCGCTTGCCTGCTGAACCTCGGCAGAGCCCTTCTCCGAAGCTGAGTTCTGCGTTGCGCTCTGGTCCTGCGCAGACACCGCCGCAACGCCCCAAAGCAAAAGACCCAGCGAAAGCAAGAGGTTTCGGAGCAAAGGCTTCATTTCAAACTCGTTTCATCAAAACGTGGAGCGGGCAGTGAATTTGTGTCCCGACTATATGAACGATCTTTGTGAGAAGGAAAGTCTCGAGCGGATCAGTCGACAACTTTCATGTTTCTGCAAGAAAAACGAAATTGAGAAAGAATGAATATTTCCGTAGCGTCACTCACTCGAAATACAATTTCCTTACGAATGCGGAAGCCGTAGTTTTTTCCGAGCCAATACTTACCCCTCATACGAACAGGTAACGTAAAAATAACAATATGACTTCAGAGTGGGCCGATTAGGAGGAAGGATGACAGCATCCTTGATCGAGCTGGCCCTCGAAGGCACAGACGACGCGCGCAGGCGACTGTTTGCGCTCATAAGCGATCTTGTCCTTACCAACCTCGACCAGCGGACCGATCGCGAGCTGGAACTATTCTCCGAAGTTATTCTGGAACTCTATGAACTTAGCCAGGTAAAGGACCGGTCCAGGCTGGCGGCGTCGATCTCCAACTCCCCAAAAGCACCGTTGAACCTTGCCCGCAGGATGGCCGAGGATGAAATCGATGTTTCACGCTTGCTCCTCACAAGATGCCGGGTGTTCACCAAAGAGGATCTGCTCCACTTTGCCACCAGCCTGAGCGATGCACATTTGCAAGCCCTTGCCCGGAGATCAGATCTGGCAACGGAAGCCTCCGACCTGATTGCCGAACGCGGGGGAAAGGCAGTTCACCGGATATTGGCCGGAAATCATGAAATCCGCCTGTCCGGCAACACGATCTCAAAACTCGTAACTCTCGCCCAGGAAGACAAAGCCCTTCTGAAGGATCTGAGTTACCGGTCCGATCTGTCGGCATCGGTTTGTCGCGCAATGCTCCCACTGGTTGACGAGGAAACCAGGAAACGCCTTCAGGAAACGATTGATGCCGCCCTTTCAAAGGAGCAGCTGCAACAATTCGCCAGACTGAAGACCATCAGGCGTGAGTTTGGACAAACTCTCGAGAGCACGGACATGAGCCTGCTATGGCGAGAAGCCGAACGCTCCGGTGTCAGTGTCGATGAACTCGCCATCCTGCTGCTTCAGGACGGCCGTTTCAATCACGCCACTGAACTGATCGGCGCCAGAGGCAGGATCGCACAAAAGACGTTCAAGGATGCGGTCTTCAAAGGAAAGCCCGACCTGGTGGTCCGTACAGCAGCCAAAGCAGGGTTGCAGGCGCCGACATTCGCGTTGTTTGCCAAGTCTCGCTGCGACCATTTGAAAATCCCGTCTGCACAAGGGTCGGAATGGACCGCCGCTTACGTCAAATTCCTGGAGAGGAACAAGATCGGAAAGCAGTCGCGCTGCGGAGACTTCCAGGCGAACCGGAGAGAAAAGCGGTAGCAAGCGGGTTCGATGCGACCAGGCAATCGCCGTTCGTCAGCCGATCAACAAGGATCGGAACATCTCAGGCTCTTGAACAAAGGCTGGCAGCGACGGCAGTCGACAGGGTGGCAGCTGCATAAAACCATAGGCCTGGCAGGATCGCCGCAGCGGCCAGTCCACTTGTCTTGGCGGCAAAAAGGACCAGCGCGACAAGCATGACATCAAGCATCGACCACTTGCTGACCATGGAAAGAAGCGACAGGGACCGCGTTTTTCCACCAGTGAGTACGGCAATGTGGATCAGCAGGATCTTCACGGCCGGAAAGCCGATCGAAAACAGTGCAACGATGGCAGCCAGAACCGCATCACCTTCGATCCAGAGCCCGGTGATCATTTCAATCAGGGTCGGCCGGTCTTCCAGAAAGTACAACCTTTCGAATCGCATCAGGGGCTGCGTCAGTCCAAGCGCGAAAGAGAATGTCGAAACCGGTAGAAGCAAAGCCAGAAAAAATCGCATGAAACGTTTTGTGCCCCGGACAGAAAGTCGAAGTTGCGCGAATGACTACGCAGATAGGCCTTGCGCCGCCGGAACGCAATGGAGCCCGATTGATCCTATTCAACCTTCCTCATGGCATAAAACCCGATTGCCTGACTGACAATCGGGTATCGGACGGTCTCACCGCCCGGTAATTCCTTGTTCGGGGTGTTATGCCGGTGCGGGTACCGGTCAGCGCACCCTCGCCCTCGCAGCAACTTCGTCAAGCTGATCCTGCTCGGCGATTTCCTGAGCGGTACGTTCGCGTTGCTGATCACGTTCTTCCAGCTGTTCGAATTTCTTCAGCTCTTCAATCGCTTCGCTGAGCTCGTCCTGGGCACGTTGCAACTGATCATCCAGCTCATGCGCGGAATTGCGCAGGTTATCACGCCGGTCAGCTGCTGCTTTGGCAAATGTCGGATAGGCAAAATGTGTGACATCCGTGATGCCGACCCGCTCCTGCTCGGATCGGATCTGGTCATCCAGTTCGTCGGCCATGCGGTTGAACTCGGCAATCATGCTCTCGATTTGAGCGAGTTGACGCCGTTTTTCGTCCACCTGAAACCGCTTCAAACGGATCAAACTGTCTCGGGTTTTCATTACTCAATACTCCCCTAACATGAGCAGTCTACCCCAGAGTCATTTCCAAAAGGTTGGCGAGTTGCTGATATCCGTCAGAAATGTTCGTTGCCTCGTCTTTTCCCTGATTCAGGAAGTCATCTATCAGTGCAAACCTGTGGATGGCTTCATCCACCGTTGGGTCTGAACCCTTCCTGTACGCCCCCAGCCGGATCAATTCCTCCATGTCCGTATATGTGGACAGCAATTGCTTTGCTTTCCTCAAGACCGGCAATTGCTCCGGCGGAACACAGCGCGGCATCGTTCGGGAAACAGATTTCAATACATTGATCGCCGGATAGCGTCCCCGCTCCGCGATCGCACGCTCCATGACTACGTGACCGTCAAGGATACCGCGAACGGCATCGGCTACGGGTTCATTGTGGTTGTCCCCCTCCACAAGAACGGTGAACAACCCGGTGATCGAACCGGAATCGTTCTTTCCGGGACCGGCCCGCTCCAACAGACGCGGCAATTCGGTGAACACGGTCGGCGTGTATCCCTTCGATGTCGGAGGTTCACCGATGGAAAGCCCGATCTCCCTCTGCGCCATTGCAAACCGGGTGATGGAATCCATCATGCAAAGAACGTTGCTGCCTTCGTCGCGAAAGTGTTCTGCCACCGTCATGGTAAGATACGCCGCCTGCCGCCGCATCAAGACGCTTTCATCGGATGTGGCAACCACCACCACCGAGCGCGCCAGCCCTTCTTCACCAAGATCGTCCTCGATGAATTCCTGCACCTCGCGGCCACGTTCGCCGATCAGGCCGATCACCGCAACATCGCAGGCCGTGTTTCTGGCAAGCATGGACATGAGAACCGATTTGCCGACGCCCGAGCCGGCAAAAATTCCCATGCGCTGACCTTCGCAGCAGGTGACGAAGGTGTTCAGAGCCCGCACCCCCAGATCGATCGGAGGTCCGACTCGTTTACGTTCTGAAGCCGGCGGCGGCGAACTTCGCAATTTGCGAGGCACTCCGCCACTGGCAAGGTCTCCTTTACCATCAATCGGCTCGCCAAGAGCGTTCACGACCCTGCCAAGCCAGGCATTTCCTGGCCTCACGACACTGTCGCGGGAGCTGATCACCGCCTTGCAGCCCATGCGAACGCCTTCCAGACCGGAAAATGGCATGCACAGGGCATGTCCATCCCGGAATCCGACAACTTCCGCAGGGACTTTCGGAATTTCCTCACCGTTATCAATAAGTAGACGAGAGCCGACGCTCATTTCGTGAATCGGCCCCGCTATCTCCACAAGAAGGCCCTGAACCGCAGTAACCCGGCCATAAATCTCGGTGGGCATCAGCGAATCAATTCCGGCGAATAGCGCCTTCACGGAAGATTCCTTTCATTGTTAACGGATTTGGTAACCGATCGTTTACGACTCTGGTTAATCTTAACCTTTGGAAGGCTGACAAGCGAGAGCCATTTCGAAGTCAAACCGGCTTTGTTGAAAGGAATCTGAACCGAATCGGTTAGCGCCGTTTCTTAAAGTTCAACATTAAGATTTGTGAATCCGTGTTTATTTTTGGGATTCAATAAGTT
>JBCCVB010000083.1:0-28940 GCA_039195965.1 Pseudomonadota bacterium | reverse complement strand
GCAGACAGGATCCTCTCGGATCTGTCTATTGACCGTACCAGCATCATCCCGACGAGGTAGCCAATGGACCGGTAGGTGTGCAGAGAGTTTCGCAGCTGGAACGAGCGCACTTTCATGGCGCTGCGAAGTCGCAGATATTCCTGATGCAGCACAACGATGTAGCGCACAGTGAACATCAGGAGATGCACGAGCGTCTCGGGCGTTTTCAGACGATGAAGAGCATGTCCGAGCGTTACAGGCTCAAGCGTTCCCACCAAAACCATGAGCATCAGGATCACTGCATTTGCCTTCAGCGCAATTTCGAATGCTTTCAGAAGGCCTTCCAGAGTGAAGTTGAAGCCAAGAACCGTAAACAACGGCGAACCGGGTACGGTGAATGGCAGCAGCACAAGCATGAAAACGATGAAACCATCCATCGCGGCCATCCGGCGCAAGGTGGCCTTCAGTGGCAGACGCGTTGCAAGCAATGTCGTGACAGAGACGGCAAAGCCAAGCGCGAGCACCGGCAAGCTTTTCAGGCTTACGATCAAAACAGCAAAGGCAATCGCGGCCAGGATTCGGCTTCTGGGGTCCAACCCGTCGAGGATGCTGTTTGCCTTGGCGGTGTCCGCACTGATAAGAACCCTGGGACCGGATGAAACAAGGTGACCCATCTATTGTACCTGCGCGAGTTTGCGCCGCGCGGCGAGGTAGAAGAACAGGCCAAACAGGCCGACAATGTAGCCGATCCCGCCAAGGATCGTCTGGAAGTCGTTCTTCTCCTTGTAGGCGGCGATTTCTCTGCGCAGCGGGGTCACTTCCCGATGGATCATCTCGCGCAGGAGCTCCCGGTTTTGCTCAAGCGCAGCCAGGCTGATTGCAGCGCCTGCGGCCGCTTCCGCATTTGCGTCAGAGTTCGAAATTTCGACGCTGGAAACCTGAGAATTTTCAGCTCCTTCTACAGTTTCAGCTACCGATGAAGCTGCGGCAATTTCGGGCAGTTCTTCAATTTCCATTCTGACTTCGGCAACGTGGCCGGCACCCAGATTGGATTTGAAAACATGAATGACCTTCTGTGTCGGCTTGAAGGAAAAGAAACCGTCGCTGTCTGTGGTTACTTCTCCGAGTTTGTTGCCGTCTCCGTCAAAAACCTCAACCAGGGTATCGACAGCCATGTCCCCATTGGAAAAGCCGATTTCACCTTCGATGGTTTCACCGCTGGTAAAGACAGAGGCGATCACCTTGTGAGCCAGGGCCTGCGTTACGGCGCCGAAGCTCAAAAGCAGCGCCGTCAGCGCAAAAACAGTTGCGCGTTTCATTGAGCACCTCCCGAAGACACTTTCAGATCGGCAAACAGCTCTGGTTTCACTTTCCGCACCAGATAAATCGCGAATGCGGTCAACAAACCTTCGATTGCCATGACCGGGATATGAGTAAAGAAAACAAGCTTGGCTGCCGGCACGAATTCTTCTCCACTCAACGCCAGTGAGACCCCCACGAGCAATGTTGTCAGAACGATGGAAAGCGCACCGCCAATGCCGCCCCAGATTGCTGCGACCATGGGTGAAGCCGCTGCAACACCGTGCCGGCACAAGTAAAAGACTGCGACTGCCGGCAGCGCGATATTGAGCGTGTTGACGCCCAGCACGGTCAGGCCGCCGAAACCAAAAAACACGGCCTGCAAGAGCAAGCCGACAAACAGGGCCGGAAAGGCCGCCCAGCCGAGGATAAGCCCGGCCAGGCCATTCAAAATCAGGTGGACGCTGGAAGGGCCGATCGGCACGTGGATCAACGACGCAACAAAAAAGGTTGCGCTAAGCACGCCTGCCGCCGGGATCTTCTCCATTGGCAGCTTCTTCAAGCCCAGAGCAATACCGCCCACGGCCAGAACCGACCCGGCAATGACAACCTCATTCGACAAGGCGCCGTCGACAATATGCATCGGCTCTCCCTCCGTCCCGTCTTATGCCCTACTCGACGTCATAGGCGCGGATCCAGATGACCGCATCCTGGCTGAGTTCCTTGCCTTCATGCTCCTTCACCGGGCCGGAACCGAGCGCTGCAAAGCCCCAGAACCCTGCTTTCGGAATGCCGAAAGTAAAGTATCCATTTTCGTCGGAGATCGCGACAACGGCACCACCCGGCATGGGAGAAGCCTTGGGCTCAGCAGGTTTGTTTTCTGCCATGTCCGGCTCAGCCGCCATGTATTCGATCTCGATCTCGGCACCCGCCACTGGCTTGCCGTCTGCGAGAACCCGGCCGCTAAAGGTGGAACCGGCAACAATGTTGGTCGGACGATTCAATGGCAGGATTTCAGTGACAAGCCCCTGAGGCTCCATCCAGTCGGTCGGGAGCTCATTCCTGTTGACGTAAGACTTGGTGATCTGCTGAATGAAGATGTCTTCGCTTTCCTCATAGTAAGGCGCGGGCTCCACGACCAGAACGTAGTCGCCGCTGCGCTTTACCGGCAGTGTTGCGTCATATGCAGCTGCCTGATTTTCCTGACCCGAGAAGGTGATCGGCTTCAGGGTGTCCTTGAGGTCAATTTTTTCACCGCGATGAACCGCGTAGAACTCAATTGGTTCGCCCATATCCATCACATGGCCGTTCTCGAACGGATGCCAGAAGATGAGTTTCAGCGGTAGGTCACCAGCTTTTTCAAGATTAACCTCAGGCGTATAGGCCAGCTGAAAATGAGCCTGAGCTGCGAAGGGATTAAGCATCGTTGCTGCGCAAAGGGCACCAAGTCCGAGCTTGCGAAGTGTCATATGACGTCTCTCTCAATGGGCCACCGGTTTATTTTTCCGGTTCGGTCGACTGAAAGGACGGTCGGGGAAGGAAGCGGGAAGCAGACTCGGTTTTCACCTGTCGCTTGACCGCGTGACGCTCACCCCGGCGTCCGGTTGCGGTGTCGAGGTCCTGCACAAGTCAGGCCATGACAATCAGCGGCAGGTCTCCTGGCTCGCGGGTCAATGCCTGAACCGGCCTTCCCGGCGCTTGTGGCGCCAGTGGCATGATCGGTTCCGGCTCTCCGCCTACAGTTGCGGGGGCAGCCACGGATTCGGTCCCTGTTGGGTACGCCTGACCGTGTTCCCTTTTAATCCCAAATCCAGTCATGAATTCGAGAACCGTCGATATCGCTTAATGGACTCAGTCGATGAAACTTGTCAATCGGCTTCAGTAACAGATTGGGACGTCTGTTGAATTTTGTGCCACCTGGACAGTTGTCCACCCGATGTTGAACACAGTCTATCAAAGTCATTCCCACTCGAAACGAGTAGATACCTTCGGCTGTCCAGTGCATCCCGAGGCTAAATCACTCTGCTGAAGAGCGATAAAAAGAAGCCTTGACATATTCGGCTTCAAAAATGAATTTGCACGCGATGGTTCTCGAGAGTGCGAATTTGCACTTGAGATGAAAAGGGAACACGGTCAGGCGTACCCGACGGACGCCAATTCCGTGACTGCCCCCGCAACTGTAGGCGGTGAGCAAACCTGAAAAGACCACTGGCATTGGCGCCAGCCAATTGTCCGGGAAGGTTCAGGCCAGCTTTGACCCGCGAGTCAGGAGACCTGCCATCGTGGGCGTCAGTGACGCTTTTCGTGCAACTCAACCCGGGCGGGGTGCCCCGGAAGGAGAACCGAGATGGACTTTTGGGCTCTTGCTCGTGACATGACCGGCTTCCCCCTGCCCCGCCTTGTGCTGCGGAGGACAGGATGGATGCATTCCACGATCATTCCAAACAAACCAGACCCGCTGAAGCGACCGGCGCGGTCCTGTTCGTTGTCTCCGCCTATTCCCTGAGCAGAGGGGCGTTGCGCCGATTGGAAACGGCCGCACTGGCCGCAACGAGCGAACCTGCACGCCTGATCCGGCTGGAAGAAACCGGACCCAGTCTCATTAACGCACTCGATGAGATGCGTCGCGACGGTCACAGACGCATTCGGGTTCAGCCGATTGGTGTGCCTTTTCCCGAAAGCCTGATGGCCTGGCTTCCCGGTGTCATGTCCGACTGGCGGACGCGCGGCGGAAACGCGGATACCGAGCTTTTTCTTGGCCCTGATCCGGCAACAGACCCCAATGCACTTACGGCGCAGATCGAATCCAACCTGGCGCGCCCGCCAATGGCCAAATCCATCAAAGACGTAAAACCAAGCTTGGGCAAGCCCGGCTGGAACATGCCGCCCGACTTCGAGTTTCACCTGCTGGTCTGCACCGGACCGCGTTGCGCAATCCACGGCGCTGCCTCTTTCACGCACATGCTCAAAGAAGAGCTGGCAGCCGCAGGTGTTTCTGATCGGTGTCTGACCACGCGGACAGGATGCATCTACCCCTGCAACAAAGGGCCGGTTCTGGCGCTTTACCCACACGGCGATTGGTATCGCCTGCCCGACATTGCCGCGACACGCAGGTTCGTGAATGAGGTTCTCGTCAAGGGCGGTTCGGCAGACGACCTCAAATTTCACACCGCGCGGCTTTCCCGCCCCACTTCATCACTTCAACAGGAGACCACATGACCATTAAATCGCTTGCCCTTGGAGGTGCATTGATCCTCGCCGCCTGTCCGGTCATGGCGGACGACATCATCAATATGGCAACCAGCTTTCAGATCCGATCCATGGATCCGGTGAAACAAGGGTTCTGGATGCAGGAGTTCGGTCAAGGAGAGCTCCTGATGAAGTTCCAGCCGGACGGAACCATCACACCATGGCTGGCCGAAAGGCTGGAGCGCAAGGATGACACCACCTGGGTCATCACAATTCGAGACGGGGTCACCTTCCAAAACGGCAAAGCCATGGATGTGCCCGCTGTTCTCGCCGCGATTGCCTATCACCGGGAACGAAACAGCGGCACCCAGGCTGTTGTGCCTGCTGAAGCCGAGTTCACCCAGACCGGCGAGCGTGAAATCACTGTTACGACAGGCGTCCCGGTGCCCGAACTGCCTAACATTCTGGCCCATGAAAGCCGATTGATGATCATTGACGTTGAGCCTGTTTTGGCGGCGGGAGATAACTATGAGGCGCTGGAAGGTGCAGGCATCCATACCGGCCCCTACAAACTGGTCAGTCTCGACGATCAGCGCATGATCGCGGAACGCTATGACGACTATTGGCGGGGCAAACCAGCCATGGCGGGCGTTGAACTGCGCTTTGTCCAAGATGCCAATGCCCGCATTCTTGCGGTCCAAAACGGTGAAGTGGATATCGCGCTCTATCCGCCGATTGCCGCGGCCCCGGTCTTCAAGGCAACACCGAACCTCAACCTTGCGCTCGGGCCTCTGTCCACCGGTGGTTTTGTCGGTTTCATGGATGTCACCAATGGCACATTCGAAGAAAAAGCGGTTCGCCGGGCTGCCATGCTGGCAATGAACTATGAGGAAATCGCCAATGCGGTTTTCCATGGGGCAAAAGCGCCAGCAACAAGCCTCTACAATCCGAACTTCCCATATGCGGTCGAGAACTATCGTTACGATGTTGAAGAAGCCAATGCGCTTCTTGATGCCGCAGGTTGGGTCCGAGAAGGTGACACCCGCCAGCGTGACGGCGAAACCTTGTCGGTCACCATAATGATTTATCCGCAGCAGCCGGATCTGGTGCCCCTGTCTAACGCGATGCAGTCCTATCTGTCCGCAGTCGGGATCGCCTCCAACATCGTTTCGGTGGACAGTGTTCGCGAAGCAGCGATGAATGACCTTGTCGATTGGGATCTGGCGCTGTCGGCAACCGGAACGGCCACGGTCGGATCAGTCAGCGGCTTCTTGAACCGTTATGTTTCCTGCGAAGGTGACCGGAACTACGGCGGCTATTGCAACGACAAGGTTCAGGAGCTGATCACGACACTTGATGTGACCGTTGACGAGGAGTTGCGTTACGAATTGCTGCGGGAAATTCAAAAGATCGTAGCCGAAGACGATCCTTACATCTTCAATCTGACGATCCTGAAGGAACGCGCTCTGGTCAGTGATGCCTGGTCGAACTATGAGCCGGCTGTCGCCTGGAACCACATCAAATGGGACACGGCTCCGAACCAGTGATCAGACAGGTCAAACGCTTGGGACGCGGCGGTTTTCCTGTCGCCGCGTTCTCCCGGATTGTCCAGGCAGCGGTAACCGCCTTTGCGGCCACGGTCATCGTTTGGGCGCTGCTGCCGCTGGCGCCTGGTGATGTGGCGACACGGGTCTTGCTCGCCCGCGGTGTCGACGACCCAAGTCCGGCCGAGATTGCGTCGACGCATGAAGAACTCGGGCTGAACAACCCGCTTCACATTCAGTTTCTTGATTGGATTACCCTGGTCCTGCAAGGAGATCTCGGTCAGAGCTTTACCAGCCAACTTCCGGTGACAAAGGAAATTCTCGAACGATTGCCGGCGACGATCATGCTGTTGGGGCTGGCGCTTGTCTTTTCCATGGTGCTGTCGCTGCTGTTTGCCTTGATCGCAGCCGGGTATCGCGATCGTTGGCCTGATCGGCTCATTCGGCTCTACACCCAGATTGGTGCTGCCCTTCCCACTTTCGTTTTTGCGCTTCTTGCTCTGTCTTTCGTCGTTGTCGGCTTCCAGATGGGGCGGGTCCTCTCAGACGCCACATGGACCGCAGCTCTGATCCCTGCCTTCATAATTGGACTGGACCGCGCCGCGAGCTGGACACAGCTTTTGCGTTCCGGATTGCTGAGCGCCATGTCCAGCGGCTATGCGGATGTGGCGCGGGCCCGTGGCGCTTCTGAGCGCAGAATTTTGCTCCGTCATGCATTGCCCAACGCCTTCTTGCCGTTCTTGACCGCGATTGGGATCAGTGTCGGTGCGCTCATTGGCGGCGCTCCGCTGATCGAGGCCATTTTCACCTGGCCGGGTCTTGGTGCCTATCTCCTTGAAGCACTCTCGGCGCGGAACTATCCGGTTATTCAGGCCTACGTTCTGATCGCCGCGCTTTCTTACGTCTCCGCCGCCTTGCTGGTTGATTTGATTGCGATCCTGCTCGATCCCAGATTGCGACGGCACACCTCATGAACATGCTCGACATGACACGGCCCCGGTTGGACATGCCGGCGACTGACAGACGCCTGTTCACCCGTTTGTGGCGACACCGATCGGGCCGTGTGGGTTTGCTGATCGGTCTGGCTCTCATTGCCTTCGCGATCATCGGAGCAATCTGGACACCCCACGCAGCAGACGTGCCGAACTATGCAAATGCTCTGAAACCACCCGGCCTCAGCAATCCTTTCGGGACGGATTCCACCGGTAGAGACCTCTTGAGCCGCACGATGGATGGCGCTCATCGCTCGATTGGCGCTGCCGTTCTGGTGCTGTGTATTGTCTTTGTCATTGGCCTGGCGGTCGGTTGCCTTGCCGGACTTGCAGGTGGTGCAACAGATGCAGTCCTGATGCGCCTGTCAGATATCGCCATGACCTTGCCGGGCTTGGTATTGGCTTTTGCCGTTCTAGGCCTCTTGGGACCGGGCTTCGTGAACCTCCTGATCGCTCTCATCGTCGCCGATTGGGCGTGGTATGCACGCCTGTCACGATCCGTGGCCCTGACAGCCAGCAAAAAGCCTCACGTCATTGCGGCCCAAATGGCAGGTATCCCGCGATGGCGCATCATCTCCGGCCACATTCTGCCCGGTGTCGCCCTGAAGGTGGGCATTGTCGCCAGTTTGGCCCTCGGTGGAATGATCGGTGCGATTTCCGGGTTTTCGTTCCTTGGACTTGGCGTGCAGCCGCCGAGTGCTGAGTGGGGAGCTCTGCTGGCTGAATCCCGGCTCTATTTCTCTCTGGCACCCTGGCTGCTGCTCGCGCCCGCCGGATTGATTTTCCTGTCTGTACTTTCTTCCAATCTGGTTGGGAACGCGTTGCGCGATGTGGCTACGACCGGGGGTGACGAATGACACCGGTCCTGACGTGCGAGGATCTGACTGTCACCTATCCGGATGGCACGACCCCGGTGAACAACATCTCCTTTGCGGTTGAGCCGGGTACATGTTTTGCGCTGGTTGGTGGATCCGGCGCCGGCAAAACGACCATCGCAAAGGCCTTGATGGGGCTCCATGGGCACGGCACCCGGACTTCCGGAAAGCTGTTCCTCGGCACCAAGAACATGTCAGACGCATCTGCCGAGACATGGCGAAGTGTTCGGGGACGCGATCTCGGATTTGTTGCACAAAGTCCCTGGTCAGCTTGCGACCCGTTGCGACCTGTCCGCGACCATGTTGCGGAAGCCTGGCGCTGTCACGGGCTGACTACGTCCTGGCAGGAAATCGGAACACGCCTTACAAATCTTGGCGTGACTGATGCAACGATGCGCATGGTGCAACATCCGCATACCTGGAGCGGTGGCATGCTTCAGCGTGCCGGCATTGCAGCAGCCGGAGCGCTCACTCCACCACTGATCATAGCGGATGAACCGACAAGCGCCCTTGATGCAGACCGTGCCCAGTCCGTGCTCGACAGCCTGCGCGCCTTGGGGTGCGCTATCCTCCTGATCAGTCATGACATTGGCCTCGTCTTGAAAAATACGGACAAGGTGGGCGTTCTTCATCGTGGCAGGATCGTTGAACAGGGACCGCCGGGCACTTTGAAATCGGCAGCGTTCCATCCGGAATCCAAGCGCCTCCTGGCAGCTCTCAGTCCCTTGCCAAAACGTAACAATGCCGAACGCCAAACGCCGCTTCTGCGTCTTGAAAATGTTTCCGTGCACTATGATCGCGGCCAGGTTCAGGCGCTCGACAACGCAGATCTCGAAATTCGATCTGGCGAGATTGTCGGGGTCCAGGGACCGTCCGGTTGTGGTAAATCCACCCTGCTTCGGATTGCGATGGGGATTGAACGTCCTTCCGGCGGAACATTGTGGCGTTCAGAAGAGCTGGACCGCTCCGGAGCCACCATGCCGATTTTTCAGGACCCCGTGGCAAGTCTGGTTCCGCACTGGCCTGTCTGGCGATCTGTTGCAGAACCTCTTTCAGCGCCACATCGGCAACGACTCAAGACTGCTGATCTCAAGGCAAAGGCACTCTCTGCAATGGCCATGGTCGGGCTTCGCGATGTTGATCCGGATGCGCGTCCATCCGAATTATCAGTCGGACAATGCCAACGCGTTTCGGTAGCCCGCGCCGCGATCACCCGCCCTCCTCTCATCGTGGCAGACGAACCGACAAGCGCACTCGACAGTCCATCCACATGGATGGTCAGCAACCTGTTGCAAAGCGCTGCCGAAGCCGGATCTGCCATATTGATCGTCAGCCATGACAGTACGCTTCTGGAAAGGCTTGCGGACCGTATCGTCTACATGAATGCTGGGCGGACACTTTTGCGCGTTCCCTAAGGAGTTCGCAAAAAACGGCAGCTTTCCAAAGCTCGACCAGGAACGAACAACGGTGTCCAGGATTGATTTTCTGACATCATGGTCTTGCGCCGCAGCATCTCAAAACCTGCGATTGTCCGGTAAAAATTAGCTAATAGTTCATCAGTCTAAGTCTTTGAGAGGTCACGAGAAAGTCCTGCCAGTCGAACCCAGCGGCTCGTCAAGACTACTTTCGCGTAACACTTTGCATATCGCGGTGTTTTTCAAATGTTTGTCCAAATGGTCAGGAAAAATATTGACATTTCAAGATTTCAAGCTGACGCTTCAGTACGCAAACAACATTGGGTACGCCGTGGTGAATACACTTGCTACAAGTTTTACGGGTCTTGAGTTTGACAATCCCTTCGTTCTGGCATCTGCGCCACCAACAGAAAGCAAACGCAAAATTCTAAAGGCTTTCGAAGCCGGCTGGGGTGGTGTTGTCACCAAGACGATTGGCTTGCACCCGGTTGAAAACGTAGCTGGACCCAAAACGATCTTTCAGCGTTCCAGTGAAGCGAAGCCGTATGTTTCGCGCTCAAAACGGCCAGACACCATTTCCCATTCTTCCTGGAATTGGGAGTTGATCTCTGATCAGCCGCTTGAATTGTGGCTTCCTGATCTGGAAGAAATCAAAACTCTGTATCCAGACCGCATGCTCATTGCGTCCATTATGGCCGGTGCCGGCAATGACGAAGAAATGGAGAATTGGCGCAAGCTTGCAATCGCTTGCGTGAATGCCGGATGTGATGCGGTTGAGCTGAACTTATCTTGCCCCCACATGGACCGTAAGGATATGGGGGCAAACATCGCCAATGATGAAGATATTATCAGGTCGATCTTGCAAGCAGTGACCGACGCGGTCAACGTTCCAATCTGGGTCAAGCTGACACCATCGAGATCTGCTCTCGTCGACGCAGCCGCCGCCGCTTACGCTTCGGGTGCATCGTCAATTTCACTCTGCAATACTTTTCCGTCTATCCCCTTGATGGATCCGGAAACCATGAAATTTGAGGTCGAGGTAGACGGGTTCGTTACTTCCGGTGGCCAGGGCGGCTTGGCTATTTTGAACCAAGCCCTGCAGTGTGTGTCAGATGTTTCGCGTGCTTTTCCAGATAAGGAAATCTCTGGAATTGGTGGCATAAAAGGTTTTCACGAAGCCTTTAATTTCATTGTGCATGGCGCCGGCACCCTACAGGTGTGCACCGCCGCGATGGAAGAAAAAGGCAGTGGTGGCGTTGGAGTCAAGCTCATCCAGGAGCTGAAACAGGATATGAGCGACTACATGCAGCGGAAGGGCTTTTCATCGATTGAAGAGTTCCGGGGCATAGCACGCGAGCGGATTGTTGAGCATTCTCAGATCCGTAGAAAGAGCGATGCGTATAATGGCGGCTACCAGAAAGCGTCTTAAATCACCTAAGCCGATGGCTGCCTGCATCAACATTCTATCCATCCTCTGACTTCGTCGAGCATTACCTCGGCGAAGCGGCGCTGGATGGTCGTACCGAGCTCATCGGCTGCTGAAGCAAGCCCGTTGCGCGGGACCAAAGTGCGTTGTTGTGTGCCAGTTTCACCTAACGCGTTGAAAAAACTTCTTTGGCTGGCCATGAGACAGACCTGATTTTGACCCCATCACATACCTGACTTACAGTCAAAGGCATCAAGGAAACACGGCTGCGGCCGAGTTCCTAAACAGGTAAGAGGAGGTGGGACCATGAGATGGTCTTTGACGGCGTTGGCCGCGTGTGCCGCGACCTCAGTTCCAGCACAAGAGCTCCCTCCAACCCTCGTTGCTCCACCAGAAAGCGCCACGTACTCTCCGTATCTCGGGCAGGATTTCCCCAACCAGGTGCTCTTTGGTGACACGCATCTGCACACGCAGTTTTCCGCTGATGCCGGTTTGGCTTTTGCACGTCTGAGCCCAGACGACGCCTATCGCTTCGCCAAAGGTGAGCGCGTGAAATCATCCCTTGGTGTTCCGGCCCAGCTGAACCGACCGCTCGATTGGTTGGTGGTCACCGATCACGCGGAAAATCTCGGGTTGCCTGTTGCACTTTCTGCAAAAGATCCAGTCATGAATTCCAATGATTGGAGTCGCTCGATCCGCACGGCCTATGAGCCTGGAACAATTGACGCCGCAGTTGAAGCCTACGGTATCTGGTTCAATGCCGTAAACACGCCGGGCGCACCCGATCCTATGGCGGGTACCGGACTTGCCGAAACCTACTGGCAGATGACGACGGAAGCAGCCGAACGTCATAACGAACCGGGAAGCTTCACCGCCCTCATCGGCTTTGAGTGGACATCGGGACCACAGGGAAACAACCTGCACCGCAATGTCATCTTTCGAGACGGTAAGGAGAAGGCCGATCAGATCGTACCGATTTCCGCCTACGATACGGAAGATCCGGAAGAACTCTGGGCCTGGATGAACCGGTATGAAGAACGGACGGGCGGCCAGGTCTTCGCACTTGCTCACAACGGCAACTTATCCAATGGCCTGATGTTCGATGATGTAACGTTATCGGGCGAACCGCTCAACCCGGATTATGCCGAGCGTCGCCAGCGCTGGGAACCGATCTATGAGATGACCCAGATCAAGGGAGATGGCGAGACACACCCGCTTCTTTCTCCGGAAGACGAGTTCGCCGACTATGAAACCTGGGACAAAGGCAGTTTCGGTACGCAGCCGAAAACACCAGACATGCTGCCGCGCGAATATGCCCGTGAAGCGCTAAAGCGCGGTCTCGCATACCAGGTTCAGTTCGGAGCTAACCCGTTCAAGTTCGGCATGGTCGGATCCACCGACAGCCATACGGCCCTTTCAACAGCGGAAGAGAACAACTTTTTCGGCAAGGTTTCCATGCTGGAACCCACCGACAGTCCGGTCCGCATGGAAGAGGCGATCACGGGAGCGTTGACACCGGATGATCCAACCGACGATACCGTGGCTGCGCAAAGCGCCGCGTCTGGTCTTGCCGCGGTCTGGGCGCGGGAAAACACTCGGGAAGCGATCTGGGACGCGATGAAGCGCAAGGAAGTCTATGCGACCACTGGGACGCGCCTGCGGGTGCGGGTCTTTGCAGGGTATGACTTCGATGAGAGCGATCTGCCGCGCTCGGACTTTGCGGCCCACGGTTATGCAAACGGCGTTCCCATGGGAGGAGACCTCCCTCCAACAGAAGTAGAAGGTGCAAGACCTGCATTCCTGGTTCGCGTGTTACGTGACCCGGACGGAGCCAATCTGGACCGTGTCCAAGTTATCAAGGGTTGGCTTGATGAAAACGGTGAAACGCAAGAGAAGATCTACGACATAGCGTGCTCGGATGGCAGGTTGATCACTCCGGAGGGTCTGTGCGACGGACCAGTAGGCAATACTGTCAACAGGGAAAGCGCATCCTATACCAATAGCATCGGAGCGCCCTTGCTTTCAGCCTATTGGCAGGATCCTGAATTCGACCCTACTCAACATGCTTTCTACTATGTACGGGCAATCGAGATCCCGACACCGCGATGGACTGTCTATGACGCAAAGGTCTTTGGAATTGAGCTGCCGGATAATGTGCCGGTCTTCCAACAGGAGCGCGCTTACACCTCGCCGATCTGGTATACTCCAAAGAGCTGACAAACACCTGAAAAACAAGAGTTTTACTCGTTGTTTGATCGACTTTGGATTTGGCGAAGATCAAGGTATTTGGTGATCAGGTTCAAATAGCGAAGTCAAGATCTTGAGCTGCGGGAAGGCTTACGGTTTCTGCGCAAACATGCAGTTTCCTAAACCAATCTTCGTCAGCACCTCATCTGCTATCAGGACGTTTGTCCATTTACTTCTCGCACCCGAAAACCGACGTTCTTCGCAAACGCACCAGAACCACAAGTTGGGTGAACCCGGTCAATTGTTGCGTCTTGAATGAAGGTCTCCCTTGAGCCAACAACGGTCTTCAACAGCCACATCTTGTGATGTCCGCCAGCGAGCCAGGAATGCCCCTAGATTTTTTCGACCAGAGCAAGTCGCTCTGTGTTGATTTCCGGGTATCGGCAAGGTTCCTGATGTGGCGATTCCGGTGGCTGAAACGCGGTCAAAAACGCCTCCTCAAATTTCAATCGATTAGTCTTCAAACTGCATATGGACATTGCGTTTGAACAAGAGCTAAAAGCCGAGCGCAGGCTTAAGATCTGCCAATCATCGCGCTGGAATTACCATAAGGGAGTTGTTGGAAATGGCGGCTATGGATAATCACTTCGATAACTGGAAGGAACAACAGTCCGCCGCTGAGCAGATGATCCCGCTGGTTGGTCACCTGTACCGTGATTACGGCATCAACATCCGGATCTTTGGACGGCGACTGCTGAACAACTCCGCAATCGAGATCATCAAGGCACACAGGTATGCCTTGCAGATCACCGGACAGGAACTGGAAGTCTCCAAAAGCCTCGAAATCGTCAAGGCGATGCTCGAGATGGATCTGGCGGCCTCACGCGTCGACCTCGGCAAGCTGTGCCATCGCTATATGGAAAGAGGCGGTGATGTTTCGAGCTTCGTGGAGGAGCAGCTTGCCAGCATCAACACCGGTAAAACCTCTATTTTGCAGGAGCCGCAAGACGTCGTTCTTTACGGTTTCGGACGCATTGGCCGGCTCCTCGCCCGCATGCTGATTGAGCGCGTCGGCGCTGGGAACAAAATGCGCCTTCGCGCAATTGTCGTGCGCGGTGGCAAGGACGGCGATCTGAAGAAACGATCCAGCCTTCTGCGACGGGACTCTGTCCACGGCGCGTTCAGCGGATCGATCACGGTTGACGAAGAACAGAACGCAATCATCGCCAACGGCAATTACATTCAGGTGATTTACGCCAACTCACCCGCCGAGGTGGATTACACCAAGTACGGCATTCGCAACGCACTGGTGGTCGACAACACAGGAATTTGGCGCGACGAGGCAGGGCTTGGTCAACATCTGAAATGTCCGGGCGCATCTAAGGTTATTCTGACCGCGCCAGGAAAAGGGGACATCAAGAATGTCGTCTATGGTGTGAACCACGGTGACATTACCGAGAACGACGACATTCTGAGTGCAGCCTCGTGCACCACCAACGCAATCACGCCTGTGCTCAAGGTGATCAATGATGAGTTCGGGATCGAGAACGGCCACGTGGAAACCATCCACGCCTTTACCAACGACCAGAACCTGATCGACAACTACCACAAAGGTGATCGCCGTGGCCGGGCCGCACCTTTGAACATGGTGTTGACGAGCACAGGCGCAGCAAGTGCGGTGGCAAAGTGCCTGCCCGAAATGAAGGGCAAGTTGACCGGCAATGCGGTTCGGGTGCCGGTGCCAAATGTCTCTATGGCGATCCTTAACCTGAACCTCGGCCGCGAAACGACGGACGCGGAAATGAACGACTACCTGCGAGGCGTTTCCGTTCAATCCGCGATGCAGGACCAGATCGACTACACGGCGTCGACCGAGTTGGTCTCTTCCGATCTGGTCGGCTCCACCCATGCCGGTGTGGTCGACAGCCAGGCCACCATCGTCGATGGCAATCGCCTCGTCCTATACGTCTGGTATGACAACGAAGCGGGCTATAGCACCCAGGTGATCCGGTTGATGCAAGAAGTCGCCGGTATGAAGTACCCGACAGTTCCTGAGTGATATTGGCAGCAACAGTCCTGAATGGGGTTAAGCAATGTCTTGGCCCCTAAGGCTGTGGCAATCGCGGCTAGAATTTCCAGACATACTCAATCCTACGCCGAAACCCGAGCGCGGTCGCCAGAAGGTCGACCGCGTGTTCGCTGATTGAAGTGCTGACTTCCATCTGCTTCAGCACAATGGTGGTTTGAAACTTCTTGGCGCCTTGGTCCGATCGAAGAACGACCTTGTGCGAGGTTCGGCGCGGCTGTTGCAGCAGCAAAACGTTTGCGGAGATCGTAGCTCAATTAGCAGCTATTGTCGGAGCAGGATTTGAGCCAAGAAACCACATTGAAAACCGAGTTTTTACTGGATGCTGACCGCTCCATGAGCAGGTAAAAATCGTGCCCCCCGACATCACGGGTCTTTCCCACCAACTTGAGGCGGCCCGCTTCAAGGTCTTGGGAAACGAGAAAGCGGCTGACGAGCGCAACACCCTGACCGGCGATGGCAGCATCAACCGCCAGGGCAGTCTGACTTAGTCGGAGGCTACGCCTGGACTGATTTGGCGCACCTAACTTCGAGAGATAAGCCTGCCAAAGATCGTGGGTGTCGTGAATCTTCGGGAGCTTTGAGAGGATTTCGGGGGCGAGCGGTGTTTGCTGATTGCCAATGAGCTTGGGAGCCGCAACGGCAATCACATCGTGTTTGAACAAGAGTGTTGCCTGCAACGATGCACCAAACGGAGGTGCGCCTTGACGCACCGCCAGATCAATTCCATCACTGTGAAAGCTGGAGACCTTTTCAGTGGCCATTACACGCAGATCTATGTCTGGGTGCGTTTCCGCGAAGTCGGGTAGGTTCGGGATCAGCCATTTTGCGGCGAAAGTGGGCGTAACGCTGATAAGAACCTTGTTGGGTTCCGGCTTTAGCTCACTGGTTGCGGACCGAAGGTTGGCAAATGCCTCTGCTACCTTGATGTGATAGCTCCGACCAACCGATGTCAATGCCAACCCTTTGGGCACCCTTTCAAAAAGCACTACTTCAAGGTGAGCTTCAAGCTGGCGCACATGTTGGGCCACGGCCCCTTGGGTAACGCCAAGCTCGTCGGCAGCGGCACGGAAGCTAAGACGCCGTCCTGCAGCGTCAAAGGCCCGTAATCCGTTGAGGGGAGGCAAACTGGTCATTCTGCAATAGTATTTCTACAGTCTCAAAACATCAAATCTCACGCGATCTATCCCCCGAAATGCCCCAGGTTAAACACCGATGAAAATAGGAGGCTGAGCATGCCAGTAGAAAAAGTAGCGCTAATCACAGCTGGCGGCAGCGGCATGGGTGCAGATGCTGCGCGTAGACTTTCCAAGGATGGCTTTAAGGTTGGCATCCTCTCTTCTTCTGGAAAAGGAGAAGTGCTTGGCGCGGAGCTCGGCGGTTTCGGCGTCACCGGGTCCAACCTCAACACGGATGACCTTTCTGCGTTGATACGTAGTGCTGAGGAACGTTGGGGTCGCGTCGATGTGTTGGTCAATTCGGCCGGTCACGGACCCAAAGGTCCCATATTGGACATCAGCGACGAAGACTGGCACCAGGGTATGGAAGTCTATCTGTTGAATGTGATCCGTCCGACAAGAATTGTAACTCCCTTGATGCAGAACCAGGGCGGCGGAACGATCATCAATATATCGACGTTTGCTGCATTCGAACCCGATCCGCTTTTTCCAACTTCGGGAGTCTTTCGTGCAGGATTGGCGGCTTTCGCGAAACTTTATTCTGACAAATACGCAGCCAACAACATCCGAATGAACAACATCTTGCCAGGCTTCATCGACAGCTTGCCTGAAACGGAAGATCGCAAATCCCGTATTCCAATGGGGCGGTATGGCCGCGCTCAAGAGGTGTCTTCGCTGATTTCATGGCTCGCCTCGAAAGATGGAGGATACATGACAGGTCAAAACCTGCGCATCGATGGCGGCCTGACTCGCGCCGTTTGATAGATTGGCAGCCGCCACAAATCTGCTGTTAAGTGGTGCCGATTGCGCGTCAGATCGAGGGATACGCAACCAAGCGGTTGGGTAGTTCCTTTGGAACCTGCACCGCTTTCTGGTCCGCACCCCAGGCAAGGGTTTGATCAGAATCTGTCGGAATGAAGATTTACCGATGCTCGAACACCTTTTGTACTCAACGCGATGACCCCTCTCATGACCCAGCCTCGGCCTATGCGCGACTTCGGATTGGAAGTCTTTTTTTCAGAATGGGAATTTAAAGCCCGTCATCACATGACCGCGTCAGACCTGGAAAGCTTGACCGTACAAGACCTCCTGGCTTTGGCCTCAAATGATGACCGGTCGACCTTTGACAACCTCTGGCTTGGATATACCGAAACCTGGGGGGCACCAGCGCTACGCAGTGAGATCGCGCGCACTTATGAATTCATGAAGCCGGAGAACATTCTTTGTCTCGCCGGGGCCGGAGAAGGCCTTTACACAGCCTCCAAAGTGGTCCTCGACCCCTCCGATCACGCCATCGTTCCAACCCCGAATTACCAAAGTGCGGAAACGATCCCATTATCCATCTGTGAAGTATCGGGTGTGCCGTTAACGCAAAGCGGAGCCAACGGTGGATGGCGAATGGATCTGGAACGCATCGAAGCCGCCATTCGCCCGAACACCAGACTTCTGTCCTTGAACTTCCCGCACAATCCAACCGGTATGCTCATGCCTCGCGAGGAGTTGGATAAGCTGATCGGTCTTTGCCGAAAACACGGGATATGGATACTGAGCGATGAGGTTTACCGGGGTGTCGAGCTCGACCCTGCAGACCGAATGCCACAAATCGCTGATATCTACGAGCGTGGCATATCCTTGAACGTCATGTCGAAGGCCTATGGCCTTCCAGGGCTCCGGATCGGCTGGATTGCAAGCCAGGATACGGATTTGCTGCAAAGAGTAGAGCGGTACAAGCACTACTTGTCTATCTGCAACTCCGGACCGTCTGAAGTGCTGGCGATCATCGCGCTGAAGGCTCGTGACAAGATCCTCGAACGCAATCGGCAACTCATGACTGAAAACGTCCTGGCGTTGGAAAAGCTGTTCGACGATTTTCCGGGTTTGGTGGAGTGGACCCGTCCTGCGGGTGGCTGCGTCGCGTTCCCCAAGTACACAGGACCGAACTCAGGAGAGGACTTCTGCCACAAGCTGCTCCACCAAAGCGGCGTGCTTCTTCTTCCTGGATCGATTTATGCCTCAGAGCTTTCCGAAACCCCACCTGACCATTTTCGCATCGGATTTGGACGAAACAAGGTATTCAAGGATGGGCTCTCAGCGATGAGAGATCATTTCGAATCTCATTACGCCAGTTTCAGGTGTTGAGGAATAGGATCTAGAACGGATTGGACACGGGCTGAATGAACCTGGTCGAGATTGAAGCCGATGCCTGGGCTGCATTGGAAAGAGCGACAACAGATCCCAAATCGGCTTTTCGATATCTGAACCTTTGCTCCGTCGATCATCTGGGCGCACCACAAGCGCGCATGGTTGTTTTGCGGAGCGCCAGCCCGTCAGATCGCAGCCTTGAATTTCACACCGACACTCGCAGCTCGAAATGGCAAGAGTTCTCTCTGAACCCTAACGCCACCGTACTTGGATATTGTCCGGATACACGGACGCAGCTTCGCTTTAAAGGTAGGGTCAGGTTGTTTGGAGCAGAAACCGAACAGGCAGAGAAGGCCTGGAACACACTAGCCCCGTGGACCCGCACCACGTATCAGGGCGGTCCTCCAGGCGATGACCTGGCGCTCCAGAATGCAGATGGAAGCAAAGGCGCGGATCCAAATGATAGCTCAACAGGCAAGGACTGCTTCGGAGTTATCATCTTTGACGTAACAGTGCTGGACTGGTTCCAGTTGCACCGGCAGAACAACAAACGCGCCGAATTCGACTACAAAGACGATCGCGGACATCCTTCAATGCGATGGCTTAATCCATAATCCAAAAGTCAAGCAGCAGCCATTCAACACGACAGCATTCGCAAACTACGCGAGGTTTCCATGTTGATGAGGCTGCCGGTCACACTTTTTGGGTTTTGACAGAGCGAGCACTGCTCAAATTCCTTATTATGGTCTCGCCTAAATGGACAACCTCGCAGAAAACCAGTCAAAAACGATGTTGAAGAAGAAGGTATAGAAGACAATAAACACAATCAGCACCGCCTCCAGCTTCAATGCGTCCCACAAAGTCAGGCCCATGGCCCACGCGAGAACTGGCAGGGTCATGGCAACAAGGATGCCTTCGAACAGCAAAGCATGAACCACCCTCACCGCCGCTGACTTGTGCGTGTTTTTTCTGAGGTTCGCCAGGCACCAGTCAAACGTCAGATTAAAAATGACATTCCATAGCATCGCAGCCAGTGAAAACAGCAGTCCGAGGATCAGTGATTTCTGCACATCAACCTGCGAGATCATCGGCAGCAGCAAGGCGATGCTCAACAGTGCAAAGACCTCATACAATACCGCATGCACCATTCGGCCAGCAAAGCTCATGATTGCGTTCCTTTATTGGACAATGTTGTGCTGTTTTAGTCGGTTGATGCGATCAATAAAGGTGGATACCATAGCTTCAATAGATTGATTGATAAGGCCTGGTATGCGTGCATCGTTCGAGCAACTGGAGGCATTCGTCACCACTCACACCGAAGGGTCGTTTTCGGCTGCCGCCAGAAAATGCAACAAGGCGCAATCGGTGATCAGTACTCTTGTTGCAAATCTTGAGATCGATCTGGACGTCGAACTCTTCGATCGAAGCCGGCGATATCCAACACTCACCCCAGCGGGGGAAGCGTTGATATCTCAGGCCGAAATTCTTCTGGAAAGGCGCAGCCGATTTCTCGCCATCGCCGATGCCCTGTCTACAACCCTGGAAAGCCGCATCACGCTTGCCATGGCACCTCATATAAAGTTGTCAAACCTGGGTGAGATCATCCGCGACCTAACAGCGGACTATCCATCCGTCGATGTAGAAATACAGTCTTTTGCGGCCGGAGAGATCCAACGCAAGGTCGTTCAGGGCGCTGTTGACCTGGGCATTATTCTGGAACCGGAGGGCGTCCCCCAAGCGCTTGATTTTCGCTCACTGGGCACGCTCAAACTTGTCTGCGTCAGCAACCCGGAAAGTCCGCTGGCGCAAACGCCTTCGGTCTCCTGGGAAGAATTGCGCCTGCATCGTCAAATCCTGTTGAAGGAGGCCGACAATCCCAATAGCGCGATCCTTAAGGCCTCCCCCTCCATCTGGCAGGTTAGCACTGCGACCGAAGCCATCGATCTTGTGCAGGCTGACCTGGGATGGTCGGCGCTGCCACTGCATGCGGTGGATATATTTGTTCAAACCGGCGCGCTGAAAATCCTGCCCCTGCAATTTGAAACCAAACCCTATGCAGAACGCGCTGTGGACTTAATCTGGTCGTTTGAAAAGCCAATGGGCAATGCGACTGCCAGGCTTCTGGAAAGCCTGACAGAAAAGGCTGTGGTTCAGAACTCTGCGAACACCTAGGTTTCGCCGCGAAGCTCCTTGGCAAAAGACGCAATCGTGTGTTTTGGCGCTCCAAGCACTTCCCAGGTTTGTGCGCTCACCGGCTCTTCCCGCAATTGCTGCACGAATGTCAGCACGTGCTCGATAAACGCGGCCTGCTCCTCGGGCAATCCCATCTGACCGACTGCCTCCATCGGCAATTCAATGACTTCTGCTTCTGGGGCATAAACCGCCAGGAACTTCTTCGCCGCTTCGGTGTAAGTCATGGCTTGCTGACCCTGCACGGCAAATTCTTTGTTTTTGGCCGCGTCATTGCCAATAGCATTAAAGACCAAATCGGCCAGATCGCTGGAGTTGGTGAAACAGATCGGGTGCACATGATTTCCGATTACGGCCAGCTGGTTGTCCATCAAGAACTTGGGCAGGGAATCCAGGAAGAACGAACAATAGAAGAAAGTAAAAGGTATGCCGGACGCCTTGATGGCTTCGATCCCGCCCTTTCGGACTGCATTGGTGCCATATGCCATGCCTTCGACTGAGAACTCGGGATATGCGGTATCGACCCCGGCAATCTGCATGATGTGCTGAACGCCTGCCTCTTGCGCTGCCGCAACGACATTGATCACGCCTTCGCGTTCCGTATGAAACGGCAGCGACGTGTCCAGCGACTCGGTGTTGAGCGTTATGTAAAGCGCCCCGGTGCCCTTCAATGCCAGTGTCAGGCTGGCCGGGTCCGACACATCACCTTGCGCGAGACGCACCTCGGAAGGCAGCTTGGATTTCGCGAGCGCCGGATCCCGCACAATGGCAGTTACCTCGACGCCCCTTTCGACGAGTTTGGCAGTCACGCGATGCCCGAGATGGCCCGTGGCGCCGATAATGGTGATCTTCTTGGTCATGGTGCAATCTCCTGTTTCAGAGACGCTTCTACAAGTGCAATTGCAATATGTTTAGTTACTATCCATCTACAAAACAGATAGCTCATTGACGCTAGTGTTTGCTTTGCGGGCCTTACCCAAAGACGGGCATTTGTCTTGCTCGAGCAGCTCGGGAAGTCAGCTTCTGCCAGGTTATGGGAACGGGTGTCCGTTCTGATGCTTATGATAGTATTCCGTTATGTCGACCCAGGTCTCCAGACAGGACACAAACCGCAGGATTGTGCCGGTGTTTGCCATATATCTGATGGCAAAGTGCAATATGTGGCATGTTTGACAGCGGTGCAGCTTAGTGTTGCTTCGCAAGTGTGACACAATTCACACGCGTACCAGAAGCTGGCACGGCCCTTGGCACTTTGATCTTGATCTGCCGGGAACATTCGATAATGTAACGGTGTCTGAGCACGCCATCATGAAGTGTGTCCGGCGACATTCGCAATCAATGCCATCTAAATGCAAGAGGTCACTGTGCAGAGTTTCGGTCTAAAGTAGACCGACACGCAGACCAAGTTCGGTTCTCGTGTCGGTATCAACGTTTCATCCGTGCCGCCCGCGATCCGAAGCCGTATAGCGCATCTCCGTGGCGGGACGATTTTTTCATAAATCTGGAACCTACAACGGAGCATCGGACCGATGAATGCGGTCTTTTCTTATCTTGAAAATATCATTTCTCCCTTCAAGCACCATGACGGAACGCCTCCGCCTTCTGATCTGAGCGCGTTTTATTGGCACTTCGTTCGCCAGATCTGGAAACCATTGGCATGGCTCATGGCGTTCGGCTTCGTCGTTTCGATCATCGAAGTCGCCATTTTCGATTATCTGGGACGGATCATTGACTATCTGAATACGACCAGCCCCGATCAACTGCTCAAGGATCACGGAAGTGAGCTGATCTGGATGCTGGCTGTGGTCGTGCTGTTGCGTCCGCTGTTCGGAGCAGGTCACGCGATGATCAAGTTCCAGATCATCGAGCCTGCCATGACCAATCTTATTCGCTGGCAAACGCACAAACATGTTCTGGGACAGTCGTTATCCTACTTCAACAACGATTTCGCCGGGCGGATTGCGAACAAGATCATTCAGACGGGGCCGTCTTTGCGGGGTTCTGTCGTGTCGCTGATCGATGCGATCTGGTTCGTTCTGATCTATGTCTCGGCAGCAATATATCTGTTTGCCGGTGTCGATGCCTGGCTGATCGTGCCGCTTGCTGCCTGGATTGTCATTTATGTGGCGCTGCTAAGCTACTTTGTTCCGCAGATCAAGGAACGCTCGGCAATCATGTCCGAAGCACGTTCAAGTCTGACCGGACGGATTGTTGACAGCTACACCAACATTCTGACCGTCAAACTGTTTGCGGCCGGCCGGAGGGAAGAAGCCTATTCCCGCGAGGCGTTGGAAGACCATACCCAGAAGTTCTACGACATCCTTCGGCCGCTTTCGCAAATGGTAATTCTGCTGTGGATCGTCAACGGCGTTTTCATTGCGTCTTTGAGTGCGCTCGGAATTGGCCTCTGGCAGAACGGTCTCGTGACTGTTGGGTCGCTGACATTGGCCATCACGCTGTCGGTACGCATTGTCAATATGTCCGCCTGGATCATGTGGATCACAACCGACATCTTCGAAAATGTAGGTACGGTTCAGGAAGGCATGGATACGATCTCGCAGCCGCACACGCTGGTGGACCGTGAGGACGCCAAGCCGCTGGCTGTCTCCAAAGGAGAGATTGTCTTTGATGGAATTCGCTTCCATTACGGCAAGGACAAAGGCGTTATTGAGGATCTGTCGCTGAAGATTGAACCCGGCGAGAAAGTTGGGCTGGTCGGGCGGTCCGGTGCCGGCAAGTCGACCCTGGTCAATCTGTTGATGCGCTTCTACGATCTTGAGGGCGGACGAATTCTTATCGACGGCCAGGACATCGGCGCCGTCACTCAGGACAGCCTGCGGGCGCAGATCGGCATGGTGACCCAGGACACCTCGCTGCTGCATCGTTCGGTGCTGGAAAACATCGTCTATGGCCGGTCTGATGCGAGCCGGGAAGAGGCCATGCAGGCAGCGGAAAAGGCCCACGCAATGTCCTTCATCCCCGATCTTCAGGATCTCAGGGGGCGGCGTGGGCTTGATGCACATGTCGGCGAGCGTGGCGTCAAACTGTCAGGGGGGCAACGTCAGCGGATCGCCATTGCCCGTGTTCTTCTGAAAGACGCACCGATCCTGGTTCTGGACGAGGCGACTTCGGCGCTCGATTCCGAAGTCGAGGCGGCCATTCAGGAAAGCCTGTTTGACCTGATGCGGGGCAAGACGGTGATTGCCATTGCCCATCGCCTGTCGACCATTGCTGCGATGGACCGTTTGATCATCATGGATCAGGGCCGGATCATTGAAGAAGGGTCTCACAAAACGCTGCTGGAAAAAGACGGGGTTTATGCTCAACTCTGGAACAGACAGTCCGGTGGCTTCCTGGACCCCGCAGCAGCGGCTTAAGGCAATTCACCCGATCATGAAATCGGTGGAAAAACCTCAAGTCTTTGCTTTGGCGCACTTCCTTCCCGTGAAGGGGAACAAACCTTCACGGGATGTGCGCAAAAGCGGTCAGGGTACCGGTTGCGGCAATTTTTGTCCGGAGCCGAATGTTGAAGCGGGCAGGCCGATCGCACCAATCGGACAGACGAACAGTCCGCCCGAGTGCGGCTTGTCCTGCAACTCAAAATCTCGCATTCCCGAAGACGCGGTCGTGATGAAAAGCACGTCCAGGTTTTTGCCGCCTATGCAGCAGCAGGTCACATTGGGAACATCCAATTCAACTCTGGTACTTCGTTCACCGTTCTCCAGGAACCGTTGAACGGCGCCACCACCGAACTGCGCGTTCCACAATGCGCCTTCCCGATCCACACATGACCCGTCAGGTTTACCTTCGCCGTCGCGAAGAGATGCGAACAGGCGTTTGTTGCTGGGCATTCCGGAATCTTGATCATAGTCGAAGGCAAAAATGTCGGCGCACCGTGAGTCAGCGAAGTACATCGTATCGCCGTCAGGTGAAAAAGTGATCGAATTAGCGCATCCGACACTGCTAATCACGGTGCGGATTTCGCATCCGGATATCGACCAGACTTCAGTTATTGGATGCATTCCTTCTTCGTCGATTCCACCGGCCAAAAATCGGCCGCAACGATCGACACCGCCATCGTTCATTCGCGTTCGACGTCCCAATTCAGGCTGATACTGCGCAAGCAATCGGCGTTGACCGGACTGAATATCGAAATCGTAAATCCCGTCAGAAAAAGCTGCGAGCAACCCGCCATCACTACGAAATGCGAAGGAACACAGTTTTCCGGGCAGTTTTTGGCAACTGACCTCGTCACCATTTTCATTACAAGACCAAAGGGCATTTCCGAATACATCTGTCCAGAACACCTTCTGAAGAAACGAATTCCATTGGACTGCCTCCCCTAGGTCATTTTGGCAATCGACGAGCAACTCCGCTTTCAGATGTGCGTTCATTTTCTCATCTTTTCAGAATTCTGGACGCCTCAGCTTTCCCCTCGAACAGTGCCTTTGTTCGCTGGACGATCCTGTTCGAAAACGGGTGCTGGCGCGCTTACCAGTTGGTAAAGCTGCCATCTTCCTTGTGAAGGATAGGAAGATGTTCATGCTCGAATGGGTGGTTTTTCAGAGCTGAAAGATCAATTTCAACTCCAAGTCCAGGTGCATCTGAACAGCTTAGATACCCTTCGCTCCAAACCTGATTGGTCTTCAGAAGGTCCGGCAAAGTCTCTCCCGGACGTCGGGGCAACTCCTGTATGCCGACATTCGGGCAGCTGAGGTTCAAATGCAGACATGCCGCGGTCGAGACCGGGCCTATAGGGTTGTGAACCGCCAGATCGACCATGTGAGTTTCCGCGATCGCAGCGATTTTCTTGGCTTCCGTGAGTCCACCCGCAATACACACATCGACGCGTATGTAATCTACCAGGTCATCTTCAATAAGTTCCCGCATCATCCACTTGGAAGCGAGTTGCTCGCCAGCCGCCAATGGAGCTGATGTGTGGCAGCGAAGTTTCTCATATCCTTTCAGATACTCCGAACGTAACGCATCTTCCAGAAAGTAAGGGCGATACTGCTCTACAGATTTACAAAAGAACGTTGCCTCTGGCGGGGTCAGTTTGGTGTGAATATCGAATAGAAGCTCGATATCAGAACCAAGTTCAGAGCGCAGAATTCCGAACTCGGCAATTGCGCGTTCCGTCGCCTCACGGCCACGCATGATCATGTCTTCTCGATAGGCAGGTTCCCACCGAACTGCCTTCCAGCCTTCGGCCACCTTCAGTTTTGCCTGTTCCAGCGTCTCTTCCGTGGTCGCGCCACCGATATGGCAGTAAGTCAGCACGCGATCACGCGTCCTTCCGCCCAAGAGCTCAAAAACCGGAACTCCAAGTTTCTTGCCTTTGATATCCCAAAGGGCAATGTCGATCGCGGCGACGGCCGACGACAGCACCTGTCCGGAAGGATGAAATCCAGACCGCCACATCGTCTGCCAATGATGTTCGATGCGAAAGGGATCCTGACCGACGAGTAACGATTTAAGGTCGCGGACCATGCCCTCGACCGCGTATTCGCGGCTGGTCAGGCCAGATTCACCGATGCCGTAGACACCCTCATCTGTCTCGACAAGGACGAACAGCATGGTGCGCCATTCCTTCAGGAGGAATGTCTTGATATCCGTGATGATCACAGCGCTTCACCCGTGTTCGGGTCACGACCCAGAACGCTTGCCCATGTGTGTTTCGCTTTCCAGCCGAGTTCGATGCCTGCTTTGTCACAATTCAGGAAGGCATCTCTGCCGCTGATACCGTTGTGGATCTTCAGACCCGGCCAAACTCTTTCGACGATCTCGCGAGTCGGAATGTTCATGATCGTGTCAGGTGCAGCGATCGTATAGACATTGGCGCCTGTCAGGTCAGCTTCCAGCGACAGCCGAACGGCCTCAGCACAATCCTCGGAATGAACGTATCCCCACGTGTTGAAGCGGCGACTGTTGACGTCCGTCCAATAGCCCGGGATCGACTGGAAATTCTGAGCGTGATGCGGATCGTCATAAAGCACATTCGAAAGCCGCAACCCAACGAATACCATTCCGTAGAGATCGGCCATCATCTCTGCGATGTCTTCAGTGGCCGCCTTCGAGACAGCGTAGGCGGTCTGCGGCGTGCGCGGCGTATCTTCCAAGGCGGGCACTTCAAGCGGTCGATTGGTTGAAAACGGGAAACCGAAAATCGTCTCCGAGCTCGCCCAAACAACTCTCTTGATGCCTTGGGCCATCGCTGCATTGAAGGCATTGAAGCAAGCAACCGTGTTGTTGTTGAAGCGATCCGCACCTTCGATATGGTTTGCGTCCGGACTTGGGTTGCCTGCGAAGTGAACGACAGCATCGCGGCCTTCCATGGCCGTCAGTACTGCCTGATAGTCAGACATGTCTGCTTGAATGAAATGGCAAAGCTCTTCGCTCGGCGGCCTGATGTCGAGATTGACGCAGTCGTAGTCGTGCTTGAGCAGATGCTGGATGACGGCGTTGCCGGCACCACCGCTGCCTCCGGTGACAATTACTTTTTTCATATTGCTATTTCTCGCTCTTATACGCGTTCAACCGATCCATCCGCGCGAAACAAATGGACGTTCCCTCTGACCGGTGTCATCCATATTGGGGTGCCTGCTTTCATCGGAACTTCGCCTTGAAGGCGCACTGTAACCGGGCCAATGCTGTCTGCATCGATGTAAGCGACGGTGTCGGACCCGAGATGCTCCGCGTGGCGGACCTTTCCATGCCAGTCACCGCAATCCTGCGAGATCGATATATGCTCCGGACGAACGCCGACTATTTTCGCGTTCTGGTCCGCTGCAAGTTTTCCCTCCAGGAGGTTCATCTTGGGGGAGCCTATGAAACCGGCGACAAAAGGATTTTCCGGCCGATTGTAGAGCTCCATCGGCTGGCCGACCTGCTGTATCACGCCGGATTTCATGATCACGATCTGATCTGCCATGGTCATGGCTTCAACCTGATCATGTGTGACGTAAATCATCGTTGCATCCAGCTTGGCATGGAGTTCAGCCAGCTCGACACGCATCTGGGTCCTGAGCGCAGCATCCAGATTGGACAAAGGTTCATCAAAAAGGAAAACTTTAGGCTTTCGAACGATCGCTCGCCCAATTGCCACTCTTTGGCGCTGTCCCCCTGACAGTTCTCTTGGTTTCCTGTCCAGGAGCGCGCCAAGTTGCAAAATGTCGGCAGCTTCATCCACACGCTGCCTGATTTCGGATTTCGGGCGCCTGGCGAGCCTTAGAGCAAAACCGATATTCTGGCGAACAGTCATATGCGGGTAGAGTGCATAGGACTGGAACACCATGGCGATACCGCGTTTGTCCGGTTCCGCGTCGGTCACGTCGTCCCGGTCGATAATGACCTGGCCTGCGCTGGTCTTTTCCAGGCCGGCGATCATTCGCAACAAGGTGGACTTTCCGCAGCCGGAGGGACCGACCAGGACTGTAAACGACCCGTTCGGAATGATCAGGGACAAGTCGGGTATGACCTCGACCGCGCCGAATGTTTTCCGGATCTGGTTCAGGATGACTTCTGCCATTTTTTATCCTTTCACCGCACCGCCGGTGAGACCGGCGACGATGTATTTTTGAGCTGCCAGAAAGAAAACGACTGCGGGAGCAAGCGTCGCCGACACAAATGCCAGCGTCCTGTTCCATTCCCACGAGTACTCGCCGCGATAGTCCATTGCACCGAGGGTCCAGGTATAGCCATCCCGATCGTTCAGCATGATCAATGGCAACAGGTAGTTGTTCCAGCTTTGCACGAAGACGAAGGTTGCGATCGTCGCCAGAATTGGCGTCGACAGGGGCAGTGTGAAAAGGAAGAAGAAGCGTATGTATCCGCAGCCATCTACACGAGCGGCCTCAAAGAGCTCATCCGGCATCTGAGCGAAGAACGTTCTGAAAAACATGATTGAGAACGCCAGCCCAAACGCGACTTGTGGCAGCACGACACCCCAGGGCGTATCCAGAATGCCCAGGTCCCGAACGGTCAGAAAGAGCGGGAGGATGGCCGCCGCAAAGGGGAACATCAGGCCGAGCAGCAAGTAGCTATACAGAAAATCGGCCCCAAAAAACTTCGCCTGGGCAAAGGCATAGGCTGCCATTGAGCCAAGGACCAACGTGAGCGCCACGGTCAAAATGGAAATTATCAAGGAATTCCAGAGATATCTCCAAAAATTCGGGTCGGTCAGAATTTCGGCATACACTTCCGTGATCCACTCCCTGGGCAGCCCGAAGGGAGAAACACGCATTTCACCTGTCGTCTTGAAACCGCCAAGGATCGTCGCTGACAGCGGGATCAATATGAGGGAAGAAACAAACAGAAGACTGACGATGCGACCGCTCTCTTTCCAACTGAACATTGTCTATTGCCCCCTTTGAACCGTGTTGCGGTAGAGGAATGCGAAGGCGACACCGGTCACGAACAAAAACACACCGACCGCTGAG
>JBCCVB010000082.1:0-29152 GCA_039195965.1 Pseudomonadota bacterium | reverse complement strand
TTATCTATACATTGTGTTAACTATAGTTGGTTTTGTCGATGAGTTTTTGGTATTAGGTGATCAATTTAACTGATTGGAAAGTTCTCTGTCCTAGGGTGAGTTCATGTTCGAACGGACCAAAGAAGATCCGGCGAACTTGAAGCTGTCAATTCAGTGGTACTTGGAGCAAACACATGAAAAATCTTATCTCTCGTTTCGTTAAAGATGAATCTGGCGCAACCGCAATCGAATATGGCCTGATTGCTGGGTTGCTGTCCGTAGTGATCGTTGCAGCTGTTTCTGCAACCGGCACCAGCGTGTCCGGCATCTTTAGCGTAATTTCTGGTAAACTTGACGCAGTCAAGTAATCAGAAATTACTGTTAGTATCGAATACCTCTCAAAGGTATTTGGAAAGAAGACGGGCAAAAAATTGCCCGTCTTTTTTGTGAATCGGTGAACTGTTAACTCTTTGTCGTTAGAATTTAATCGCCGAGTTAGACCGAGATACAAAAATGATTGAAGCTAGTGTTCTGGTGATTTTTCCGATGCTTGTCGCCTTTGGTGGAGTATCAGATCTGCTCACAATGACGATTCAAAATCGAGTTTCGATTCTCTTGGTTTTAGGCTTTGTTGCTCTTTCGCTTCTAACCGATTTACCTCTGCAAGGATGGGGTACCCACGGACTAGCGTTTTTAATTGTGTTTCTTCCTTGTTTTGTTTTTTTTGCCGCCGGTTGGATGGGCGGCGGTGATGTTAAGTTTATCAGCTCGATTTCTCTTTGGATCGGCTTCACGCCTGAACTAATGGCATTCACAGTTTGGGTTGCAATCTATGGCATGCTGCTCACGCTTGGACTTTTGCAACTGAAACAGTCTGACTTCGTCCCCAGCGCGCTTTTGCGACACTCTTGGTTCGCTCGTCTTCAGGACCGGAACACCGGTATTCCTTATGGAATTGCAATTGCCGTTGCCGGGTTACAGGTTTATCCCGAAACTTATTGGTTCAAGCTGGCCAGTTGAATGCGAGACGGCTCGACTTACGGTCAACGCTCAGTTTCCCAAGATAATAGAGTCCCAGAAAAATCGATATGGCTTTGCGTAGGAAGCCGTGGTTCGATACATCAATTATGCAAAAATCTAAACATTAGTAAGTTGTTTAGTAAAGTTAACCAATATTAACCAAAAACATCCATATCTAGTTAACCATGTTTTGACCAATTACCCCTCATTCTAGGTGTGAACAGCGTTCGCGCGTCTGGAAATATTGGAAATAGGTCATGAAACTCGCTCGGATATTTGTACTCGCTATCGCAGTCGCTGCGGGTTTTCTCGCTTTCCGTATGGTTATGATGTCCGGGGGAGGTGAGCCGGAACCGCAGCAGGCTATAGCGCCCGAAGAACCCCAAAGAACGCAGGTCTTAGTTGCCGCGAAGGACATAGCACTGGGGGGGAAACTTTCTTCGGAAGATTTCTCCTGGGCAAATTGGCCTGATAATGCGGTGCCGGCTGGTGCGGTTACAAAAGGAAGCGACCCGACTGCTTCTGACCAATACGTTGGTCGAATTGCTCGCGCTCCGATTTTTGCTGGCGAGCCAATACGTCCAGAACGATTGATCAACACAGACAAAGGTTTCATGGCGGCAATCTTGCCCAAAGGTAAGAGAGCGATCGCTGTGAGTGTTGAGGCGGAAACGACTGCAGGCGGGTTCATATTGCCAGGCGACAAAGTCGATCTCATCCTGACCCGCGAAGCGGACGATATCGCAGTAAGTGAGACTATTCTTGAAAACGTCAGGGTTCTCGCAATCGACACGACCACAGCAGGCGAACAGGATCAAAAGAACCTCTCACCCAAAAGAACGGCGACGCTCGAACTCACTTTGGCGCAGTCCGAAGTTGTTGCTCAATCTCAGCAAGTAGGAACGATTTCGCTGGCGCTTCGTAGCGCGTTGGACTCAGCCGACGACGATAGCGACGACAACATTCGCCGGAGAGGTGTGACATACGTGAAATATGGCGTGTCTCTTCAGGGAACAGCGAAATGAGACAAACGGAAACGAGAACGTCCGATGTGAGGGGCGCTATGAAAAACTATCTCAAATTGTTCGCGGTTGCCGCGATCTTTGCAACCACCGCAATCGATGCCTCTGTCTCATCGGTTCAAGCAGAAGGCAATTTCCCCAGTCAGGTGCACATTGCTGCCGGTGAAAGGGCAAGCAACCGCATTCTGAATGTTGGCGTTGGCAGATCTGTGGTCATCAACCTTGCAGAGGATGCTGCTGACGTTCTGGTGTCAAATCCTGAGATAGCCGATGCTGTCCTCAGAACACCGCGTCGGATTTTTGTCATAGGTAATACGGCAGGGCAGTCACGCCTCGTACTTTTCAGCAGAAGTGGAAGAGAGCTTGCCAGTTTCGACCTTCGGGTGGAAAGAGATACATCGGACATTGCGCGAATTATTCGAAAGCTTATCCCTGGTTCAAATATCTCTGCTGAATCTGTGAATGGCAGTGTGATTTTGAGCGGGACTGCGAGAAGTACAATTGAAGCGCAACAGGCAGCGGATATTGCGGCGAAATTCCAAGGCGCAGGATCAGCGACAGAGGTGGTCAATCTGATTTCCGTGGAAGGAAAAGATCAGGTTCACCTCAAAGTAACAGTTGCGGAAGTTGAGCGTTCGATAATCAAGCAGCTTGGTGTACAGTTTTCAGGCCGCATAGGAACAGGTAATTTTACGCCGTTTTTCTCAAACACTCCTAGCTTCTCGGTAAACTCTTCAATTGTGAATCAGGCTGTTGGCGGATTGAGCTTCAGCAGCGGGGCCACAACCTTGGCCGCCGAGGTTGAAGCACTGCAGCGAGAAGGCGTAATCCGCACCCTCGCAGAACCTACACTAACTGCGATCTCAGGCGAAAATGCCAGTTTCCTTGCCGGTGGTGAGTTCCCTATTCCCATCGCTCAAGATGACAATGAAGTCACGGTGGAATTTAAGAAGTTTGGTGTCGGCCTCGACTTCACTCCTGTGGTTCTTTCAGGTGGAAGAATAAGCCTTCGCGTGAAAACAGAAGTTAGCGAGCTTAGCAGTGAGGGGGCTGTAACCTTTTCAAACATTACCATTTCGGCACTCAAGGTAAGGCGGGCTGAATCTACTGTAGAACTGCCATCGGGCGGGACACTTGTTATGGCCGGACTGCTTAAAGAATCCTACAAGCAGACAATCGAGGGCATACCCGGCTTAATGCAAATCCCTATTCTGGGTGCGTTGTTCAAAAGCCGAGATTTTCTTAGGCAACAGACCGAACTTACAGTTTTTGTAACGCCTTATGTCGTCCAGGCTGTTTCGCAGAAAAAGCTGGTGCGGCCCGACAAGAACCTGATGCCAGCTTCAGATGCTGAGACAGTTTTTCTGAACAGATTGAACAAGATCTACAACCCGGCTGGAGCCGTGGCCAAAGGAACGTACCACGGCCAAGTCGGCTTTATCTACAAGTGAGGACGGCCAGATGAAGTTGAAGAATAGAGTCCGGGTCGCAAACACTTACAGGATTACGTTCGTGGCGCTGGGGTGTTTAATGGTTCTCGGTTGTCAGAATCAGTCTCAAACAACAAGTCAACTACTTGCTTCACATGACTACCGATTGAGGCACCCTATTGTCGTCACCGAAGAACCTGAGACGCTGGATCTGCCCATTGGCAGAAGCACGAGGAGCTTGGTCGGACCTATTGAGGGAACGATTACAGCGTTTGCCGTGGAGTCACGGCGAAAAGGTAATGGTGAAGTAGAAATCCTTGTTCCGTCAGGTAGCGCGAATGAAGCTGCGGTACACTCGGTGACCCCCGAAATCCGTCGGGCCTTGCAACGGGGAGGCGTGGGGCGCTCGCACATAACGACGCGAACCTACTCTGTTCAAAGCTCTGGAGCGGACGCGCCAATCCGCTTGTCTTACGCGCGAATGCAGGCAACGGCCGGGACGTGTGGTAGCTGGCCGCGAAACATTGGTGGTGGGATCGGGGAAAATGCGGACTACGAGAACTTCGGTTGTGCAACGCAGGCAAATTTGGCTGCAATGGTAGACAATCCTTCCGACTTGTTGACTCCAAGAGCCTCGACCCCGGCTGACCAGCAGCGCCGTGCGGTGGTTCTTGAGAACTATCGAACAGGTGAAGTCACAGCGTCCGATTACATCGAAGGTGTTGGCGCAGCGATTGCTGATGAATAGGTGATAGAATGAGCGCAAATCCAGAAATGAATGAACTGCCCGGCTATCTTGAATCGTTGTCAGAGCTTCCCGAAAACCAATCAGGTTCTGAAGATTCATTGCATGTCGGCAGTATTCCGCGCATCACCGTTCACGGTTTCTGTTTAACCGAAGCCACGATGCGTATCGCTGAGGCTGCGATGGAAGATCGTCGTATGACGAAGGCGCATCTGAAACTTGACATGGGGGGCATACCGTCGGCGATCGATACTTTCCAGCAAGCACCTACGCCAAATCTCATCATGGTTGAGGTAACTGGAGAGCGGGAAGATTTCCTTCCCAACCTGGATCGCTTGGCTGAGTATTGCGATTCAGGAACAAAGGTGATCGTCATTGGTGATGTGAATGACGTTACACTTTATCGGGATCTCATTGCCCGCGGTGTCAGCGAATACCTGATAACGCCCGTCACTGTCTTTCAGCTAATAGGGGCAATTGGAAATCTCTATGGCGATCCGGAAGCAGAACCGTTAGGTCGTACCATCGCATTCTTCGGCGCAAAGGGTGGGTGCGGGTCATCGTCGATTGCCCACAACAGTGCATGGTCTTTGTCTCGCGGTTTCCAAAGCGAAGTTGCTGTTACGGATCTGGATCTGCCTTTCGGAACTGCTGGATTGGATTACAATCAGGATCCCCTCCAGGGCGTTTATGAGGCAGTTTCTTCTCCCGAGCGATTGGACGAAACTTATCTTGACAGGATCTTGTCCAAATGCAGTGAACATTTGAGCCTGCTTGCAGCACCGGCTACCCTGGAACGAACGTACGATCACAGCGAAACGTCATTCGATTTGTTGTTGGATACAATGAAGGCGAGTATGCCTCATGTAGTGCTTGACATACCGCACGTGTGGAACTCTTGGATCAAGCACACGCTTTTGAATGTGGACGAGGTCGTGCTTGTGGCAGAACCGGACCTCGCGAACCTTAGAAACGCGAAAAACATAGTCGACACGCTGAAGCAAATTCGGCCGAATGATCGCCCACCATTACTTGTTATGAACAAGGTCAATGTTCCCAAGCGTCCGGAAATCAAACCGGAAGAATTTGCCGGAGCCTTGGGTTTGAAAGTCCAGGCCACCATTCCATTTGACCCGCAGCTATTCGGGACCGCGGCCAACAACGGTCAGATGATTGGCGAAATGGATGGCAAGCATGCAATCACGCGCACATTCGATGACATGGCGCAGGCCATCTCGGGGAAAGTTCAGCCAAATGCTGTACCTCGTTCCGGACTTGCCGGGTTGTTGTCGAAGCTGAAACGTAAGGCTGGCTGAAAAGCCCAGTAACGGAGCAAAAGATTCGTTATGTTTGGAAGACGCGGCAGTTCATCATCTGGTAGTCAGTCAATGCAGCCTGGAGGTATGCCTGTGCTGCAGGGCACACCTTCTTCCGCAGACCATGCAGATGCATCCGCTGCGGTGACACCTCAGACTGCCAAACCAGAAGCAAAGGTGAAGGCGGAACCGCCGCCAAGTCCGCCAGAACCTGCTCCTCAGTCACGGAAGAAAAACAGCGAATACTACGAGACCAAGGCAGAAATTTTCAATGCCCTGGTCGAAGCGATTGACTTGTCACAGCTTGCGCGACTGGACGCTGAAGACGCCAGGGACGAGATTCGAGATGTCGTGAATGACATCATTGCTCTGAAGAATGTAGTGATGTCTATCTCCGAGCAGGAAGACTTGCTCGAAGACATCTGTAACGATGTCTTAGGATATGGTCCTCTGGAGCCACTTCTGGCTCGGGATGACATCGCCGATATCATGGTGAATGGTGCGCATACCGTCTACATCGAAACCCAGGGCAAGGTTGAGCAGACAGCGATCGCCTTTCGTGACAATGCGCAGTTGATGAACATCTGCCAGCGGATCGTGAGCCAGGTCGGTCGCCGTGTTGATGACGCTAGCCCGATCTGTGACGCTCGCCTTCCCGACGGATCTCGCGTCAACGTCATAGCGCCGCCATTGGCGATCGATGGCCCAGCATTGACCATTCGTAAGTTTAAACGAGACAAACTTACATTGGATCAGCTTGTAAAGTTTGGTTCAATTACCCCTGAAGGCTCGACCATACTTCAGATCATCGGTCGGTCCCGCTGTAACGTTCTCATCTCTGGCGGCACCGGTTCCGGAAAAACAACACTCCTGAATTGTCTGACGGCATACATCGAAAACACCGAACGCATTATCACTTGCGAAGATTCTGCGGAACTTCAGCTACAGCAGCCGCATGTTGTTCGGCTGGAAACGCGTCCACCCAATCTTGAAGGTGAGGGTGAGATTACCATGCGCGACCTTGTCAAGAACTGCCTGCGTATGCGTCCTGAACGCATTATCGTTGGTGAGGTCCGCGGCCCGGAAGCGTTCGACTTGTTGCAGGCCATGAACACTGGTCACGACGGCTCGATGGGAACGCTGCACGCCAACTCACCGCGGGAAGCTCTTTCAAGGCTTGAATCCATGATCACCATGGGTGGGTTTTCTCTACCCTCCCGAACGCTTCGGGAGATGATTGTTTCTTCGATAGACGTTGTCGTTCAGGCCGCTCGGCTGCGTGACGGTTCGCGTCGCATTACGCATGTCACGGAAGTGATGGGCATGGAAGGCGACATCATCACCACGCAAGATGTCTTCCTTTACGACATCGTTGGTGAGGATCCGAATGGGCGCATCATCGGCCGTCACCGGTCGACAGGAATTGGTCGCCCCAGATTTTGGGAGCGAGCAAGATATTTTGGTGAAGAATCTCGTCTTGCTCAGGCACTCGACGCTGCAGAGATGCCGGAATGAATGGTGGAGTGAGAGCTTAAATGTCTGCATTGGAACAACTTCTCACCCCTGAAGTTACCGGAATCGCGGTTGCGGTTTTGGTGATGTTCGCTGTCGGTGGCATTATTTTCAGTTTGTTTCAGCCTGCGCTGTCGGGAACCAAACAACGTGACCAGCGGATACAAGCAGTTTCCGCACGCCCGCAAAGCGATGGTCAGCGCAAAGAGTTGCGTGACAATGACCGTCGCAAGAAGTCAATTCAGGACCAATTGAAAGACTTTGAAGAGCGGCAAAAGGCGAAAAACGACAAGCAACAGAAAGTCTCACTCAAAATACGGATGGAACAAGCAGGTTTAGCTTGGGAAATGAAGCATTTTGTTTTTTTTAGTGCAATTTCGTGCTTGATGTTTATTGTCGTCGGATACTTGGCGAGTGGAAACGTCTTGGTCGCTGCGGGGCTTGGGTTTGCAGGGGCGTTTGGTTTTCCGCGTTGGTATGTGTCCAGCAAACGCAAGCGCAGGTTCAATGCGTTTCTCGATGAACTCCCAAATGGTGTCGACATCATTGTGCGCGGTGTTAAAGCCGGTCTTCCACTAAGTGATTGCATCAAAGTGGTTGCAAAAGAGGCTCGCGAACCTGTCGCAACCGAGTTTCGCAAGATTACCGAAACACAAGTGATGGGAATTTCCCTCGCTGATGCGGTGGCCAAGCTTCCAGAACGCGTGCCTGTTGCGGAAGCAAACTTCTTTGCGATTGTAGTGGCGATTCAACAAAAAGCCGGTGGGGGATTGGCTGAAGCTCTCGCAAATTTGTCAAAAGTCCTCCGTGGCCGGAAGGCCATGAAAGGCAAAATCAGGGCACTCAGTGCGGAAGCGAAGTCGTCCGCAGGCATCATCGCATGCATGCCACCCGCTGTGGGTGGTGTAATGTTTCTTATTGCACCCGACTATATCATGATGTTGTTCAACACAACGGCTGGCAACATCATTATAGGTGGCTGCTTGCTCTGGATGTTTTGCGGCGTGATGGTCATGCGCGCGATGATCAATTTCGATTTCTAAGGAGGCGGCGATATGGATATTGAAGCAATAGCATCCAGACAGTTCGTAGCCGCGGTCTTGGCGATGATTGCGGTGACTGGCACAATTTTTTCATTGGTGATGCCGCTGGTATCTCGGGATACGCTCAAGTCTCGAATGAAGAACGTCGCGATAGAAAGAGCGAAAATCAGGGCGCAGGAACGAGCACGAATGCAGGCAAATCAAAATGCCTCGAAAGCGGCGCTCCGAAATCAGCCCAAAGCACAGATGAAAAGCCTCGTGGATCGTCTTAATCTGAAGCAAGCACTTGCAGACGAAACCACACAAGACAAACTTCGCATGGCTGGATATAGAGGCTCGGCTCCGCTTTACTACTTTTTGGTTGCTAGAATTGCAGTACCGGGAATTTTACTCGCAATCTCCCTATTTTATGCATTTCTGATCTTACCGGATACGCTGCCGACTTTGACCAAGATCTGCATTTGTCTCGCGATAGGTGGTATTGGGACTTTTCTGCCGAACATTTATCTGAAGAACAGAATCGACAAAAGAAAGCTTAACATTCAGAGGGCATGGCCTGATGCACTAGATCTAATGTTGATCTGTGTTGAGTCTGGCATGTCAATCGAAGGTGCCTTTCAAAGAGTCGCTGAAGAAGTAGGAATTCAATCGGTTGATCTGGCTGAAGAGCTTACGCTGACTACGGCAGAACTATCTTACTTGAGCGAGCGTCGTACCGCATACGAAAATCTGTCGAAGCGAACAGGCGTTGATGGTGTGAAGAACGTGATGATGGCGCTGATACAGGCCGAGCGTTACGGGACACCGGTTGGGACAGCTCTTCGGACGATGTCAGACGATACCCGTGATCAACGAATGCAGATGGCAGAACAAAAGGCGGCTTCCTTGCCTCCAAAACTAACTGTACCGATGATCATGTTCTTTTTGCCCGTTCTTTTCTTTGTGATCATGGGGCCGGCAGTAATGCAGGTTATGGAAGTCGACGCCTTCTAAAGCTAAACTAAGTTTTAAAAAACGTAAATGAAGAGCTGAAAATATCAAAGAGATGGCAAGCAAAGGCCCGCTTGGTATGATATCAAGCGGGCCTCTTTAGTTCGGTGCACACGAAAGAACTTCTTCAGCTTCTGCGACTTTCCATCATTGAACGCAAGTAAGCGATGTTAGCCTCAGCCTGACGCGGGTCCAGCTCCGCCTGGGCGACCTGAATAGCTTCATCATACTTACCCTGAATACCAAGGACCAGGGCCAGATTCTGTCGAACCCTGCTGTCAGCACCTGGCAACGAAGCTGCGCGGCGCAATGTGTACTCTGCATCCGGCAACTCATTGGACAGAAGGTATGAAAGGCCGAGGTTATTGAGTAGACTGGGATCATCCGGTGCGATCTTGAGCGCTTGCTTGTACAGACTTCTGGCTTTTTCGTGACTGCCCGTCTGATCATAGATTGCTGCTTGTGCGGACATCAGCTTCCAGTCCGGCGTATCTGGTCTTTGCGCGCCCTGTAGTACATTGAGGGCAGCGTCGAAACGTCCGTTCATTGCAAGCACTTTTCCGTAAGCAGAGGCTATTACTCTGTCCTTCGGGTGTGCGATTACACCGGATCGCAGCACAGCCATGGCTTGAGGCATCTGACCGTTCTGGCTCAGAGCGTTGGCGTAGCCAAGAATTGCCGCGCGGTTCTTGCGGTCCTTTTCATAGGCTTTGCCCCATTTTGAAACCGCTGCACGTGCTTCGTAGGAGCCGGGCGCCGTGTAATGAACACCGGATGCCGGTGAGTGTGTACCGGTCGCCTTGTTGGACGCACAGCCTGTAACGAGAACAAGCGCGGTCATGGCCATCAACGTCGAGGCGAAACGGGTTTGGCGTTTAACGGAACCGGTTCTGGGCGCGTGCATTGTCAACATCCTTGTTGTGCGCAGCAATTACGTGTCCCTTAGAGAAATAGATAATTAACCCTAATGGTTGGTTAAGCGGCGTTGCGAATTGCGAGAACCCCAAAAGACCTTATCAATCATATTGCGCTCACGAGTTGCGCGGCTTACCTGTTGAGCATTCTATCCAGTTCAACGGAGTACCTCCCGTGCGTGAGAGCCTTGTCCGCAAAAGTGATGTTTCAGTTTCCACTCCCATCATCGCAATTACACAAGTCAGTTTGCCGGAGGTTCTTGCCGGATTGGGAGAAGCGGCTACCAGCTGGTGTGAGGTAAATGACTTCACGGGAAAAGCATCCACCCACCAACTTGTGCCGGGCTTGAATGGGGAGGGGGGAGCCGTCCTGTTTGGTGTGGAGGAAGCCGGCTTGCCGCATCCGTTCGCTCTTGGCGGTCTCGCAAAGAGCTTGCCGGCAGGTGACTACTCTCTTTCCGACGATTTTCCGAATCAGGAACAGGCAGCCTTGGGTTTTGCGCTGTCGGCATACAGGTTCGAAAGATATGTCACACCGTCAGACAAGGTCCGCAGGCTCGTTGTTTCGGACGATGTAGATCTGCATCGCATCGGTGTCATTCTGGATGGTGTCAAACTTGCCCGGGATCTGATCAACACGCCCGCAAATGACATGGGCCCTGAAGATCTTGCCAAGGCAATCGAGGAGTTGTTTGCGGCCAATGGTGGCAATGGCCGGGTGGTTGTTGGCGAAGACTTGCTGACAGAGAATTTTCCGATGGTGCACGCCGTTGGTCGTGCGAGTTCCAGGGCACCTCGATTGGCCGACTATAGCTGGGGAAAGGAAGATGCCCCGAAAGTCACGCTGGTCGGCAAGGGCGTCATTTTCGACACTGGCGGACTGAACCTGAAACCGGGATCATCTATGGCCCTGATGAAGAAAGATATGGGCGGAGCGGCAAATGTGCTGGGTCTGGCATCGATGATCATGGCTGCCAAGTTACCGGTTCGCCTAAGGGTCATTATCCCATGTGTCGAGAACGCTGTCTCAGGCAACTCGTTCCGCCCGGGGGACATTTTGCAGAGCCGGAAAGGCCTGAGTGTGGAGATCGGCAATACCGACGCGGAAGGGCGCCTTGTTCTTGGTGATGCCTTGGCGCTTGCAGATGAGGAAAACCCGGAACTCCTGATCGACATGGCGACACTCACGGGTGCCGCGCGCGTTGCTTTGGGACCTGATCTACCGCCTTTTTACACAGATGATGAAGAATTGGCGGAGGACATTGCGTTGATGGCCGAAGCTGCCACTGATCCGCTTTGGCGCATGCCGCTCTGGCAGCCATACATGAAATATCTCGACAGCAAGATCGCAGACATAAACCACATCAATACCACTGGAGCAGGGTTTGCCGGTTCGGTGACTGCCGCTCTGTTCCTGTCCCGTTTTGTTGAAAACGCTCAAAGCTGGGTACATTTCGATATCTTCGGCTGGACGCCCGCCGAAAAGCCGGGGAAACCGTCTGGCGGGGAAGCGCAGGGAATTCGCTGCCTGTTTGACCTGATCGCGGATCGATACGCGGAGAATAAATAACGGCTCCGAAACGTTTGTGTGGTTTGATGGTCATGGAAATTGGTAGGGACCAGCTTATCCATGGCTGTCGAAATGCGCGCTTCGCAGGCGCTGAAACTGATGCATGAGGTGAATCTGGCGCTGGTGCGTGACAGCGAGCAGGATCTGTCTGCGCGCCAGCTGACGATTCTCCTCACAGTCTATCTCGAGCCGCCACCTCATACCGTTCGCGGTCTGGCGGCGAAGTTGAACGTAACCAAGCCGGCGATCACGCGCGCGCTCGATACGCTTGGCAGTATGAGGTTGCTGTCACGCAAACGCGACGAAGCCGACAAGCGGAATGTGATCATCACCCGTACGGTTGAAGGTGCATTATACCTCGAGCAACTTGGAGATCTCGTCGTTGAAAAGGCTCGAGAATTGCCGCGCTGACTCTCGACAATTGCTGGAACTGAAACTGACAATGACCGACACACTTGACCGCCGCAGACATCCCGTTCGCAAGGACCTTGCCGCTCTAGACTATGAGGGTCGGTTCGAAGCTGCTCGGTTTGTTGAAGGGGAGGTCTTCCAGATCAACTCGGACAGGATCGCTATCCGGCCGGAACCGCGCTCGGATCGTTCGATCGACACCGAGGCGCTGAGAGGTGAGTGGGTAACCGTATACGAACAGACACCGGAAGGCTGGGCCTGGGGGCAGCTGGACACTGACGGATATGTCGGCTGGTTTTCTTCTGATGGTCTGGGGCCTGTAATGGCTGCAACACACCGGGTCCGGGCCTTACGAACTTACCGTTATCCAGTGCCGGATTTGAAATTCCCACCTTTGGGTATGTTGTCGCTTGGCTCCAAGGTTACGGTGACCGGCGAGACTGAAACACGCGGACTGAATTATGCGCTATTGAGCGATGGGTCGGCGATTGTTGCCAAGCATCTGGTTTCGGTTGACGCCAAGGAAATGGACTGGGTTGCAGTCGCCGAAGAGCTTCTTGGAACTCCCTATCTCTGGGGAGGACGGACCAGTCTGGGATTGGATTGTTCTGCTCTGGTGCAGCTGGCAGCACAAACGGCAGGTATTGATCTGCCACGCGACAGTGACATGCAGGAAGCCGAGGCTGGAGACGAAATTCCGCATGACGACCCGGCGCATCTGCGACGCGGCGACCTTCTTTTCTGGAAGGGACATGTCGGCATCATTGCCGGTGAGAACAGGCTGCTGCATGCCAATGGTTATACGATGACCGTGGCCTATGAGCAGCTTGATCAGGCGATCGAACGGATTGCAGCAACCGAATGGGGAGCGATCACTAGGGCAAGGCGGTTGCCTGCTTCCTCCAACTAGCTCTTGGGCGTAAGTGCCAGCTTTGGTTCTGGCGCAGACACCTCCTCCGTCGAACCCTGAATTTCTCCAAGCTCCAGATCTTCGATCTTGCGGCTCCGTTTGCTGATCTTATCGGAGGATATCAGGATCTGGTCGATGTCCTTGTTTGCCTGGGCAAAGTGCGATTGAAGCTTGCCCACCCGGTCATTGAGACGGCCGACATCGGCAATCAGATGACCGACCTCCGCCTGGATCAGGTGCGCCTGCTCCCGCATCTTGGCATCGCGCAGAACCGACTGGATCACCTGGATCGACAGCATGAGTAGGGAAGGCGACACGATCACGACACGTGCCCGGTGAGCCTTCTGCACTAGGTCTTCAAAACTTTCGTTGAGCTCAGCAAATACGCTTTCCGACGGAACGAACAGGAAGGCTGTGTCCTGCGTTTCTCCCGGCAAAAGGTATTTCTCGTCGATGTCTTGAATGTGCTTCGTAAAGTCCCTGCGAAACTGAGCCTGAGCGTATTTGAGCTGCTCTTCTGTTTCCGCGTTGCGTAAGAGGTTGAAGGCCTCAAGCGGAAATTTTGCATCAATGGCGAGCGGCGGCGCGCCGTTGGGCATATGAACAAGGCAATCCGGACGGCTGTTATTGGAAAGGGTTGCCTGGAAGGAATAGATGCTCGGTGCCAACTGATCCTGAATAATCGCTTCCATTCGTCCCTGTCCAAAAGCGCCACGCGTTTGCTTGTTGGCAAGGATGGCCTGCAGCTGACCGACCTGCCCGGAAAGATCGGTAATCGTTCTCTGCGCCCTGTCGATGACAGCGAGTCTTTCGTGCAGGTGACGCAGGCCGTCCTGGGTCCGTTTGCTGGTATCCGCCATGGAAAGGCCGAGCTTATGTCCCATGCCGTCCAACCGCTCGTTGACCGCGCGCATCAGGTCGGATTGGCGTGAGCCGAACACTTCGGCCATCGTCTGCATCCGTCCCGTCATCTCACCTTGTGATTTCAACAATTGCGAGAGGTGACTTTCGAGCTCGTGGATACGTTCCGTTGCTGCGGTGTCTGCCTCGGCCCGCAGCCGGATTTCACGCATGGTCTTCAGCACCAGCCAGACGATCAAGGCCAGCAGCAGCAATCCACCCGCAATTGCGGTTTCCAGAACCGTTACCGGACGGCCACTCAACTCAAACAGGATCTCATTCATGAAACAAACATAGAACGATTCGGTACATCAGCACATCAGCAAGGCATTTCCCGCCCGTTGAAAACCACGGCCGTCCTTGCGATTTCCGCGTTGACCGGGGCCGCTCGATTGCCTATGTCAAGCGCATGACAATACGCCCGATTATCACCATTCCCGATCCGGTTCTGCGCCAGGTTTGTGCACCGATCGAAAATATCGACGATGACACCCGCGCGCTGGCAGATGACATGCTGGAAACCATGTACGAGGCTCCAGGCATCGGCTTGGCCGCCAGTCAGATCGGAATCCTGAAACGTATCTTCGTTCTTGACGTTGCCAAGGAAGATGCGCCGAAGGAACCGATGGTTTTCATCAATCCGAAGATCATCTGGTCAAGTGATGATATGTCCGTCTATCAGGAAGGGTGCCTGTCGATCCCGGAATATTTCGAGGATGTGGAACGGCCTGCAGAAGTGACGGTTCAGTTTTTGAACCGCGACGGAAGCGAGCAGGAGATCAAGGCGGACGGATTGCTGGCAACCTGCATTCAGCACGAGCTTGACCATCTCAACGGGAAATTGTTCATTGATTATCTGTCGAAGCTGAAGCGCGACAGAGTCGTGAAGAAATTCGCAAAACAGGCGAAACTGGCCGGCAAATAGTAGGTTCGGCAAACCGGGGGCAGACGTTATGGATCAGGCTTTGTTCCTGAAAATTTTTGCTGCGCTCTTTGCAATTATGAGCCCGATCGCAAATTTGCCGGTATTTTTGGCTCTGACGGCGGATCGGGGACCTGCCTTTGAACGGAAAGTTGCTCTGACGCTTCTTGTCAGCCTGACAACCGGCGCGGTCATCGTAGGATTTTCCGGAGACATCATTCTGAAGATTTTCGGGATCAGCCTTGATGCCTTCCGTCTCGCTGGTGGTTTCCTGATCCTGTTGATTTCGTTGGATCTTATCAGAGGTCAAACGGCGCCGGCGCATCATGGCACAGCCAAGGAAAAGGAGAACATGAAGTCGCAGGACAATCCGGCGATTTATCCTTTGACTGTGCCTATCCTGCTCGGGCCTGGCTCGATTTCGACCATGATAATCTTTCGTGGTCAGGTGCATGGCGCCTCGCAGGAAATCGCCTATGTCGCTGGCGTATCGGCTTCGATCGGACTGCTGATTGTGACTTTCTTTTCCGCGCCCTTTTTGTCCCGATTCATTGGCGAGACCGCCAACAGCGTGATGAGCCGTCTGATGGGTATGATCCTTGCTGCGATCGCCATGGAAATGATGACGGACAGCCTGAAGGTGCTTTTGCCCGGATTGGCTTGAGCGATACTGTTTCTTCCTATCTTGTGAGGGCACGGTCTTCCGTGCATAAGGGGCGAAACATTCGTCGCCCTTTTGGAGCGCTCAAGAAGCCTCAAGGAAACCCATGTCTCTTCGCGTAGTATTTATGGGCACCCCGGAATTTTCGGTGCCGACACTCATGGAAATCGTAGGACAAGGTCATGAAGTCGTGGCCTGTTACTCCCAGCCGCCACGGCCGGCCGGTCGGGGCATGGATATGAAAAAGTCGCCCGTACACGAAGCCGCGGAGTCGTTCGGCATTCCCGTTTTTACGCCGAAAAGTCTGAAAGGCGAGGCGGAACAGGCTGAGTTCGCCGCATTGCAGGCGGACGTGGCCGTGGTCGTGGCCTACGGATTGTTGCTGCCGACCGAAGTCCTTGCCGCCCCGCAATTCGGCTGCTTGAACCTGCATGCGTCGATGTTGCCACGCTGGCGTGGTGCGGCACCGATAAACCGGGCGATCATGGCCGGCGACAAGGAAACCGCGGTTCAGGTGATGCGCATGGAAGAAGGGCTCGACACAGGGCCTGTCTGCATGTCCGAAACCGTTGCCATTGGAGAAAACGTTACCGCGGGTGAACTGCATGACAGGCTTTCCGGTCTGGGTGGTGACCTGATGGTACGCGCCCTTGCGGCGGCCTCACGTGGTGCCCTAGGAGAGCAGGTGCAGGCGGAGGACGGTGTCACCTATGCTGCAAAGCTGTCCAAGCAGGAAACCCGAATTGACTGGTCGAAACCGGCAGCGGACGTCCACAATCACATCAGGGGGCTCTCCCCATTTCCGGGCGCATGGTGCGAAATGACGCTTGGCGACAAGTCGGAACGCGTAAAAATTCTGCGCAGCACTGTTGTCGAGGGAGAGGGTGCGCCGGGTACCGTTCTGAAGGCGGACGATGCACCGATAGTTGCGTGCGCTTCTGCTGCGGTCCGGTTGGATCAGGTTCAACGGGCAGGAAAGAAACCCATGAGCGGTGCAGATTTCCTCCGTGGTGCTGCACTTTCTGATGGCTGTGTTCTGGACTAAGCTAAGCGCAGGAGACCCAAATGACCGATACTGCCGCCAACCAGAACCTTGTTGTGCGCGACGTTACGCCTGAAGACGAAGCTGTTGTGCGCGATCTCGTCACCGCCGCGTTCCCTTCGGATATGGAAGCGCGCCTTGTTCATACGCTGCGCCATTGCGGTGCCCTGGTGCTGGAGCAGGTTGCGGTTGAAGATGACGGCTCCATTGTTGGACATGTCGCCTATAGCCGGGTGACCCCCGCCGCGGTCGGTCCGGGGCACGCACTTCAGGTCGCTTGTCTGGCTCCTGTTTCCGTTTGGCCGGACAAGCAAAGAAGTGGTATCGGGTCAGTTCTGATCAAATCGTCTTTGAAAAAACTGAAAGAGCTTGGCGAGGATCTGGTTCTGGTACTCGGACCACCTTCTTATTATCCGCGCTTCGGTTTTGATCCCGTATTGGCCCGCAAGGTGCAAGGGCCTTATGCCGGGGATGCATTCATGGCTCTTGCGTTGACGGAGTCGGGCTCTCGCGACCTGCCGATTGAAGTGGCTTTCGCCACCCCTTTCCAAGAATTCGAGTAATATGCCGCGATACAAATTGACGGTGGAATATGATGGAAGGCCGTTCTGTGGCTGGCAACGCCAGGCCAATGGCCAGTCCGTTCAGGCCGTAATCGAACGTGCCATCAAAGCGTTTTCCGGTGAGGAAGTTACGATCGGTGGAGCAGGACGCACGGATACGGGCGTGCATGCAACGGGGCAGGTTTGCCACGCTGACCTTTCAAAGACCTGGCCGGTTAAAACCATTATGGGGGCGATGAACTTTCATTGTCAGCCGGATCCGGTGGTTATTCTTGATTGCGAAGAAATGCATGAGGGTTTCGACGCCCGCTTCTCGGCAATACGTCGTTCCTACCGCTATCGAATTCACAATCGGGTACCACCACTCACGCATCAGCGCGGATTGGCGTGGCATGTGAAACACGAGCTTGACGCGGACCTCATGCATGACGCTGCGCAGGAGTTTGTAGGTCATCACGACTTCACGACCTTCCGGCATTCGCGTTGCCAGGCGAAAAGTCCGGAAAAGACACTTGAGGACTTTTCGGTCTTCCGCGAGGGTGAATTCGTCATCGCCGAGTGTTCCTCGCGATCGTTTCTGCACAACCAGGTTCGTTCGATGGTTGGAACCCTGAGGTTGGTAGGGGAAGGCAAGTGGGAACTTGGAGACATATCCAAGGCACTTGCCGCTCGAGATCGCAAGGCTTGTGGTCCGGTCGCCCCTGCCGACGGTCTTTATCTGACGCGTGTCGACTACCGTCCTGCACAGGTCGATCTGGACTCTCTGGCGGACTGGCAGACAAGGAAGGCCGCAATGGCGGTGGCTGGCGAGAGCAGCAAATAATCTAATAGGCGATACAGCTGAGGAATACGCCAGGGTTGCGTCTTGGCCCCGGATTGAACGGTATCGAGGACTTTCGCAGCCAAAATTTCAGTTCAATTTTTGTGGTAACTCAGTCTTGATAGCTGATGAATTTTCTCTGATGCGGCCATGATTTTTGTACGCTGCATCGAGAGCTGAGGGATTTTTTCCTTTGTGTGCGGTGCGACATATTTGCAGGTCATACTGTCGCTAATGTAGGTAAGCACGCCTCCAGGTGCCTTGGTGTTTGCGACATCCCCTGGATCCAAGATCCACCGGGAAAGTTCCATTTGCGAAGGAAAGACCCAGGAAATTAGCGGGCTTCGCCGTCAATGGCAGGCTGCGCTCTGAAACCTTTGGCAATGACGATTGCAAAATTAAGCTGTCATCCGAGTGGAAATCGAGTTGTTTCAAGGTTGTCATGCATTGCAAAAAAATACACTGGGGATGATGGAATTACAGAATTCGCTCCCCATATCAGGCTCAATTGTTCTCCCCGGAAAAATGTAACGGCTGTCAAACGAAAGACAGCACAAGCGGCGCCGCGGCGCTGAGTATGTACATTTTGACAAATGGACGTTTATACAATTTGACAAATGAATCGTTTGAGTCTAAATGTTGCCACAACGTTCAGTCCTACCACTCAAACAGGTGCATTCAAGCGTCAGCTCGTTGCGCGTGAGCTGAAGTAATTCTTAAAATTTATAAGTAATCGGAGAGGCGAGAACTCTGGCTGTCGAACTGACGCCGGAGCGAAGTCATTTGAAGTTTAGAAGATAAAAAAACCTTTAAAATCAATGTGTTGCAAAAATATGACTCCAAAAATCAATGTGTCCAAGTCGACCTTTCCGGGCTTGAAAGTGTGGGGTGGAATTGTTTTCTATTGGTCAGGCAGGCAAGTAAATTAAGTTGAACTCGATTGATTCGAGGAAAAATTAAGCAAGAACGGTAAATTGCTTCAATAAGTGTCGTTCACTTGGTTGCTGGTGCAGATTAAAACTTGGAGAAAACTATGACTTTCAAGAGCTTGATGCTCGGCGCTGCAGCAGCTGCTGCCGCTACAACCGCCCAGGCAGCCGATCTCCCGGTTGCTCCGGAGCCGGTCGACTACGTTCGCGTCTGTGACGCATACGGCGCACGCTTCTACTACATCCCGGGCACTGAAACCTGCCTGCGCGTAGGTGGCCGTGTTCGTACCCAGGTTGTCGTCAACAACGTGCTGGACAACAACAGCAGCCCGTGGGGAAATCGTGATCAAGACGGTTACTCCTGGCTGGCTCGTGGTTACCTGTACCTCGACGCTCGCACAGCTACCGAATTCGGTACTCTGCGCACCTACATCTCCATGTACGGTTCTTCAACCAATGGAGACGCTTCTTCATTCACTATGGATAATGCCTACATCCAGTGGGGCGGTTTGACCGCTGGTCGTCTGACATCCAACTTCGACATCTTCACCGGTCAGGCATTCATCGGTGTTGTTGATCGTGACTGGTCCGACGTAACCACCAATCAGATCGCTTACACCGCAGCCTTCGGCAATGGTTTCTCCGCTACGATCGCTTTGGAAGATCGCTCCAATCGTGAGTATGGTGACTACGGTGGAACGCGTGCTCCGGATGCGGTCGTTGCTCTTGGTCTATCTCAGGGTTGGGGTTCCGCACAGCTGTCTGGTGCTCTCCATCAGGTTTACCCGGATGTTGCCAATAACAACGCGACTTCTGGCGAAGATGAACTTGGTTGGGCGATCGGTGGTGGTGCCGTCATCAACCTGCCGTTCGCAAACTCCGGCTCGAACATCTTCTTCCAGGGCTTCTACGCCGACGGTGCTCTTGCCTACATCACCACCTACGACGGTGTTGCAGACTACAACGGCAACGACACTTCCACCGGTTACTCCCTGTCAGCAGGTGCTTACATCCAGGCAACGTCCACCATTGGTCTTGCTCTCGATGGTTCCTACGCCGATATCGATGCTGCTTCGGGCCTCAACGACGTAACCCGTTACGCAATTGACGGTTCCGTTCAGTGGGAGCCGGTATCCGGTTTCGTTCTCGGTGCTGACGTCGGTTACGCGAACGTTGATGTCGACACACAAGGCGACACCGACGAACTGCTCTTCGGCGTTCGTATGCAGAGAACGTTCTAATTGTCAGCGAACCACTGACAGCGGTCATATGACCTCCTTGACCTCTAGTCAGTCAGCGGCCCGGCAGGCTCCAATCTGCCGGGCCGTCCCCTTTTTGGGGAGGCTCTTGCAAATTATGAAGTCAAATCAATGCCGGTCGGCAAAGGTCAGCCAGAACCTGACCAGGCCTAGGCTTCAACGCTGTTTTCGATAAGCTGTCTTAAGGTCGCATAGGTTTGGCGCACCTGATCAAGGTCAACGACGCTTTTTTTCATGTGATCGAATGAAAAAATCACGAAATTGCACAGGTCGTTGTATGTGATCGAACCCAGCCGCAGCTTGTTCTCAAACGGTTTCAGAACATCGCTGATTGCACCATTGTAAATCTTGATGATGCTGCTTTTCTTTTCCAGGTCGAAACTTTCGACCACCTGCATGATTTCCTCGCGGTGAGGGACTTGCAGAATGATCTGGCATGGCTCCAGAGCCAGGTGCTTGAACGCAATGTCCAATCTCTTTCCGATATCGTTCAAACCGGAGCATTCTTCGGCGACGGCACGGGCAGACGTTTGTGCAAGATGCTTCAGCGCTCCATAGATCAACTCTTCCTTGCCATCATACGCATTGTAGAGTGATTGCCGCGCAACACCGGCGGCGTTTGCTATCTCGCTCATTGTGGTCTTCTTGACGCCATAATGAGAAAAAAGCTGAAGTGCGGTTTCTACGATCTTGATATCACGTTCATTCATACCTACGTGATATTGTTTATGTGTGTGGCTGTCAATTTTTTGGACGAAGGCACTGGGTCAGTCCATTTGCACAGAGTTTCTGGGTCTGAGAACGCGGCCTATTCAGGCAATTGGCCCTTCAAATTGGGTTTCCTGCCGGTTCGGCAAACGTCATCAACACAACTATTGAGAATGACCGATTCGCGTGACCTTCCAATGACTAAGCGTAAGCGGACAACCTCTCCGTGGCTTAGTTGATTGGCGGCAACCCTGTGTTGCCGCCTCCAGGCTGAGCGGACACTTTATCTTCAACCGCTTTCGGCTTACTCGATCTTCTGCTTAGGCAGCGACACGCACTTGCGATAGAGGTGCCAGGTCGTGTGCCCGAGGATAGGCAGAGTGATGATCAGTCCGATAAAGGCGGGAACGATTGACACGAGCAGCACCGCCGTCACGACGAGCGCCCATCCGATCATTGGAATAGGTGACGTCACAACGGCACGCACACTGGTGATCATAGCAGTGATAAAATCCCGGTCGTCTTCGAGAAGCAGCGGGAATGAAACCACGGTCAGCGAAAACAGGATCAGCGACAGGACCGCTCCAACCACGTGACCGACGGCAAGAAACATCAGCCCTTCTGGTGTTGTCACGACCGTGTTGAGGAATTCCTCGAACGAAGCGAAGGACCGGAAGCCCAGAAACAGCGCCAGAAGCAGACGGACCTGGTACATCCACATGATCTGGATGAACAGAACGACAAACGCCATCCAGGAGAGTTCACGCCCCTTTTGCGCCCACATGGTCTTGAGAATTTCCGACCAGGAGAGTGTTGCCCCGGTTTCCAGACGACGGCTCACCTCGTAGAGGCCAACTGCGGCAAAGGGGCCGATGAGCACAAATCCGGCCGCAGCCGGGTAGGAAAGGTAGCTCATGTTCAGCGCTGCCGCGCTCAAGACGACGAAAAGGCCGCCAATCACGAACAGGCCCCCGATACACAGACCGTAGACCGGTGCTTTCCTGAAGTCTGAAAGTCCCGCCGCCAGGGCGTCGATAACATCGTTGACACTGATTTTGTTGACCTGCGGCATTGGCCGCAAACCACCGTTTGTAGGTGTTCCCGCATCCGTTGAAGTCGAATTGTTGTCGCTCATCCGTCAGCTTCCTCCCAAAAGCCAATTGAAGATCTGCTTCTTGCAGAAGAACAACCTTAGCGAAATTCGCGCTGGTTGCTCAATGCGCAGAAGGACTTACATCTCAACAATCTCAATTATACCACGACCGGGAATGGCGCTGGGATGCCGGTGGTTTCCGGCCGTTTCAATGGAAGATCCACTCCGAGACCGGACAAATCCGGTCTCGGAGTGGCTGAACACTTTATCCTGTGCTTCCAGCTGGTTTGGGCTCGTCCGCGGCAGCAGCTGCAGCAGCGGCGGCCGTGAGCGCTTCTTTCTGACTGTCATCCAGGTTGGCATTTTCAGGAAGCTGAACCCGAACTTCCTTGCGGGCGAATTGTATGCCGTTTTCCTCAAACGTTTTTTGAACGCGCTTGTAGATTTCCTTGCGAACACCAAATTGCTTGCCGGGCTTGGTGGTGAACTTGCCACGCACCACGATGCCGACGTCGTCGACATCCGCAACGCCCTGACCCTTGAAGGGTGCCAGGATATCGTCCTGGAATTCTTCCATCTCCATGATTTCCTGACCGATGCGCTTGAAGAGCTTGCGAACTTTCTCAACGTCTGTGTCGAAGGGAACCGTGAACTTGAGTTTCATGATCACCCAGTCGCGGGAAAGGTTGGTGAGCTTCGGGATTTCACCATATGGCACGATATGCACGGCACCGCGCGTCCCACGCAGTTGCAGGGATCGTATGGAGATCTTCTCGATGGTTCCTTGTGTTCCGCCGGTGTCGATGAACTCGCCAAGGCGGAATGCGTCGTCCATCAGGAAGAAAATTCCCGATACCACATCGCGCACGAGCGTCTGTGCACCGAAGCCGACGGCCAAACCCACGACACCGGCGCCGGCGAGAAGTGGTGTGATGTTGACGCCAAGCTGACTCAGCGCCAGAAGGCCGGTCAACGTCAGGATCGTTATCTGCAGAACAATACGAACCAGCGGCAGGATGGTTGCCATGCGCGATTTGCCTGCGCCGCCCATTTCCGCATCGTCATCCTGTTCGACTGTCGGAGGCGAGTCCTTTGCAAGCTGATGGGCAACCCAAAGGTTGGTGATTTCCCAGGCCAGGTATCCGGCGGCCAGGATCAACAGGAAGATCACGGTGCTTCGCGCGACTTCCGAGCCTTCATTCGTACCAAGGGCGAGCAGGTTCAAACCGTAGATGCGCCCGACGAGGAAAATCAGAAATGCCAGCAGCGTGACCCTCGCAATCCGGACATAACTGTGCCGGGTTTGCATATGAGCGGCTTCAGCTACAGGACCTTCCCCCTGCATTGGAGGCACGATATGCGAAACGATACCGCGAACCATCGTGTCGAGAAACGGCGCGAACACCACCAGGATGATCACGGCGAACGATCGACCGGCAGTCAGTGCCTCGACGCCCATGCTGGTGGCCATCTGCACAAGCACCCAGTTGAAGGCAATGAAGGCCATGGAGAAGTAGGGCCAAAAATGTGCCATGCGCTCCAGGCCGCTGGTCGGTTCATCTTCGTCGCCGAGAATGATGCTGGTAAGGCCGTGACGCGCTTTCCAGATAACCAGTATGATCCAGGCGTTTACGCCGAACCCGATGAAGAACCGGAAGGTTCCGCCCACATCGTTTCCGGAGGCCTGCATTACATTGCGCAGGAAAAAAGCGATGCCGACAATTGTGAATAGCGTGGTGAAACTTCGATAGAGCGATTTGGCAGTTGCGTCATCCGCGGTCACGAGCCTGAGTTCGCGGCGATGCGGAGCCAGGGCAAATCGCAGCAGCGCGGCGACAAGGCGCGGCATGAAAACAATCCAGAAAACAGCGTGAAGGGCGAATTCCTGAGTTGCCGGATTAAAAATAGCCACGCGGCCGACGACCAGAGCAACAATCGCGAAAACGATCAGTCCGCCAAGATCAAGACCAGCACGCGTCGAAACGAGCTTGATCGTCTCGAAAAGGCTTTCCGGAGTGCGGTTCCTGATTGTATCACGCCGGGTGGCCGCGAACCGGTTGACCAGGAACTCTGCAGCAAACCCGGCTGCAAGGATCAGGGCAATAGAGCCCGCCAGAATGTGGATCGGACCGGCAACCGAACCGGAGAAGAGGGCGACGATACTGGCAAACATGCCCGTGAAAAGACCAGGCAGGTTCAGAAAGTGTCCGACAATCGCCGAGCCGAAATCGGAAAGGGCTGTTCTCACCTGATCAATAAAGCCGGGACCTTGTGCGGTTGGCGCAATGTCCTGCCTTGCTGCGGCGCTTTGCTGCAGCAGTGTCATCAAGTCCGTCAGAGCTTCAACCTGTTCCGGGTCGAGATCAGAGACGAGTTTTTCCATCGCTTCTGGCTGCAAAGCGGTGGGAAGGTTGGAAGTGGTATCCTGAGCAATTGCGGGTGCGGCCAACAAGGCCAGGAAACTGAGAATTAGTGTGAATACACAGGAGATTAAGGATTGTCTCCAGACACCGGTCATAGACGAGCCCCCTCGGCGGTGTTGAATCGTATGATCCTAAATAGACACGCTCGGGGCGCAAAAATCCAACAAAATAACCTCGCGGCAGTTTCGTTCGGACGAAAGCTTTTCCGACATTGTCGTCCGCTAGACGGTGGGGCGCAGAAAATAGAAGGCACGACGGACCTTGATCCGGGCTGCTTATGCGTCTACCTCCTTGCCAGAACAATCATAGTGAGCAGGATTGAATGAACACGCCTCCGCAGAGTGCGAATATTACGCCCGGGCCAGTTTGGGCCTTGCTGAGCCCGATCGGTCGTCTTGGCCGTCAACCCTATTGGCTGAGCTTTGCCTTCGTCTGGGTCATAATCGGCATTTCGTTACGGCTGTGGTTCATCTCGGTTCCCGAATTGCCGGCACCGGAGGACGTGACGGCCGGGGCGTTCATGGAATCCAACCCGTTGTTTCCGATCCTGTTCTTCGTCTTGCAGTGGTTTGAACTGGCGCTCGTCATAAAGCGACTTCAGGACATCGGGCATAGTGGTTTCTGGGCGCTGCTCATCTTCGTGCCGTTCCTGAACCTGATCATGGTGTTTTTTGTCGGCTTTGCGCCAAGCCAGGCGGAACCGAACCGCCACGGCCCTCTGCCCAACAGCTATTGGCGCAAAAGCTGAAACGGCGTGATTTTTTTTGAAACATAAGCAAGCAACAACGAAAGCTGATCCGACATGCCTTCTTCCGCAGTGACCATTGCCCAGGACCTGATCCGCTGTCCATCTGTCACGCCGGCTGAGGGAGGCGCGCTGTCTACCTTGGAAAAGACTCTGGGCGAAGCAGGCTTTACGGTAACTCGCGTGACCTTTCAGGATGAAGACACTCCGGACGTTGAGAACCTGTTTGCTTCGATCGGTTCCGGAAGCCCGCATTTCGTTTTTGCCGGCCATACGGATGTTGTTCCGGCCGGGGCGGAAAGTGACTGGACACATGGTCCGTTCGAAGGAACGATTTCTGACGGCGTGCTTTACGGTCGTGGCGCGGTCGACATGAAGGGCGGAATCGCTGCTTTTGCTGCGGCAGCTCTGGAATTTGTCGGTGACGCCGGTCAGGACTTCGGCGGAACCATTTCCTTCCTGATCACCGGTGACGAAGAAGGGCCGGCGGTCAACGGTACGGTGAAACTGCTGGAATGGGCGAAAGCCCAAGGGCATGAGTTTGATGCCTGCATTGTTGGCGAACCGACCAATCCTGAAAGGCTAGGTGACGCCATCAAGGTCGGGCGGCGCGGGTCGCTGTCCGGTATCGTGACCGTTTCCGGTGTTCAGGGGCATGCCGCCTATCCCCATCTTGCCAATAATCCCATTCCGGGTCTTGTTCGGCTGATGGCAGCTCTCGACGCGCTCGAGCTCGACCAGGGCAACGAGCGGTTTCAACCTTCAAATCTGGAAATCGTGACAGTGGACGTCGGCAACCCGGCTTTTAACGTCATCCCCGCCCACGCCGAGTTTCGCTTCAACATCCGCTACAATGACGAATGGACGTTGCAGAGCCTCAGAGAGAAAATCCTTGCGACGCTGGAGGCCGTGGATCTTGGCGATCTGAAGCTCGATATTCAATTCAAGCGAGACGCCAGCGAGTCGTTTCTGACCAAGGATGAAAAATTGATAGCGGCGCTCGGCAGCGCCGTGAAGGCTGAAATCGGGCACATGCCGGAACTCTCAACCGGTGGCGGTACATCTGACGCTCGCTTCATCAAAAACTATTGCCCGGTGGTGGAATTCGGGTTGGTCGGTCAGACAATGCACAAGGTGGATGAGTGCGTTGCTATTGCAGACCTTGATCAACTGACTGCAATCTATAAATGTTTCTTGTTGAGCTATTTCTCAAAAGACGTGTAGCGTTGACCTGAAATCACGGGAGCGGCGTGAACTTGATCACAATGAGTGAAATCCGCGCGGCACTGGATGGCTCCATGCTGCTGCTGCGCAACCGCCCGGAAGGCATGTCGTTTTTCGATCAGTCCATTCAGGGCTTCTGGCGGTCGTTCGGGGTTGTTTTTTTATTGTTGCCGTTGGTTCTGGTCAGCGGTCTTGCCGAAAAGCAGTTTTACTTTTCGGAAAACCTCTATCATCCGGAAGGTTTTCCCGACAGCGCGTTCTGGACAGCCCAGCTTTTTGGCTTGGGAATAGACTGGATTGCGTTACCGCTTATTCTGGCGGTACTCGCGGTGCCAATCGGGATTTCACACCGATACGTTCCTTTCATCGTGGTGCGAAACTGGACCAGTTTGCTCGCGTCCATCCCGTATCTGATCACGTATCTCATGTTCCTGCTCGGGATCATTTCGCCGGGGATTGCGGTTCTGCTCTCATTCTCCTGTCTGGTGGCAGTGCTCTGGTATCGGTTTCTGGTGGCGCGGATTGCGCTTCAGGCAACCATCAGCCTCGCAATCGGGATCGTCGTTCTCGACATACTTCTGACACTGGTTATTTCGCAACTCGTGGGCATCATGTGGGGCGCATGAAAAACCCCGCCACGAAGGGCGGGGTTTGAATCAGCGTATTTTTTTGGCGCGAAGGATCAGTCGCGCAACAATTCGTTGATGCCCGTCTTGGACCGGGTCTTTTCGTCAACGGTTTTCACGATCACTGCGCAGTAGAGGTTCGGTGCGGCTTCTCCGTTGCCCATAAGGCTTGAAGTCGGCATGGAGCCGGCAACAACGACGGAGTAGGGCGGGATTTCGCCATATGTGATCTCGCCGGTCATGCGGTTCACGATGCGGGTCGACTGGCCAATGTAAACACCCATGCCCAGAACCGAGCCTTCGCGAACGATGCAGCCCTCGACAACTTCAGAACGAGCGCCGATGAAGCAGTTGTCTTCGATGATGACAGGGCCGGCTTGCAGCGGCTCCAGAACGCCGCCAATGCCGACGCCGCCGGACAGGTGCACGTTCTTGCCGATCTGCGCGCAGGAACCGACAGTGGCCCAAGTGTCGACCATCGTGCCTTCATCCACATAGGCGCCGAGGTTGACGAAGGATGGCATCAGGACCACACCCTTGCCGATAAAGGCAGACCGGCGGACGGTGCAGTTCGGTACCGCACGGAAACCGGCCTTTTCGAAATCCATGCCGCCCCAGCCGTCGAACTTGGACGGTACCTTGTCCCACCAGGTCGCCTGACCGGGGCCACCCTTGATGACCTCCATCGGATTCAGGCGGAAGGACAGGAGAACGGCTTTTTTGGCCCACTGATTGACTGTCCAGTCACCATCTTTCTTTTCAGCGACCCGCAGTTCGCCGCGGTCCAAAAGGTTCAGCGTGGTTTCGACTGCGTCACGGATTTCGCCGGTCGTCGTTGTTCCGATGGAGTCACGATCCTCGAAGGCTGCATCGACGATCTTGGACAGGGAGGCGAGATCTTGGGTCATCTGGTTGAGGGTCTCCGGGAGGTTAACAAATCATGGCGGACCTAAGCCGTCGGGCCAACCACTGTCAAGCGCCGTAAGGCCCTAAGGCGTTCTGATAGCGTCATCGGTTGGGTCGCACAGCTGCCCGTCATCAACTGGAAAAATCCGAAAGAGAAGGTGGTCGATTGAGCAAAAGTAAAAGAACAGGTGAACTAACGACGGTAGGAAAGGTATTTGCGAATGATATGATGATGAAAAATCAAATAAATTGTTGAGAGTCGTCCCATGGAATTGTGGATCCCCATTACTGTTTTCGCCGCTTTCTGCCAGAACTTGCGAACGGCGATGCAGAAACACCTAAAGGGGAAACTCGGCACTACCGGCGCGACCTTCGTCCGTTTTGGCTATGGCGTTCCTTTCGCGATCCTCTATGCAATCGTCCTGCATTTCGGTTTCAGCCATCCGGTGCCGGATCTCAATGTCACGTTGCTGATCGCCGGAGCCCTGGGTGGCCTGGCGCAGATCTTCGGGACATTTCTGTTGGTCTACCTGTTTTCCTTTCGCAATTTTGCCGTCGGCACAGCTTATTCCAAGACGGAACCCATCCAGGCCGCATTGTTCGGGTCAATTGTGCTGGGTGAACACGTCTCGCCGGCTGCGGCAGTCTGCATCGTTGTCGGGATCGTCGGCGTTATTGTCATTACTCTGGCAAGAACGCCCCTGACGATATCCGCAGTCCGCTCATCTCTGATCGGGCGACCTGCTCTGATCGGTTTGGCCTCCGCAGCCTTTTTTGGAGCGTCCGCAGTTGCCTACCGAATTGCGTCCCTGTCGCTGGAGGGAACCGAAATTCCGATGCAGGCCGCTTGCGCGCTTGTCTATGCCACGCTTTTTCAAACCATCGTAATGTCCAGCTGGATGGTGGTTCGCGAACCGAAGGAACTGATTGCAAGTCTCAGGGAATGGCGAAGCGCGGTCTGGGTAGGGGCATCGGGTGTTGCCGGTTCGATCGGATGGTTCACCGCCATGACGCTGCAGAATGTTGCCTACGTGCGGGCTCTGGCGCAAGTCGAGTTGGTCTTCACCTTCCTGGCATCCTGGCTGGTGTTCAAGGAAGTGATTGTAAAGTCAGAGATTGTTGGCTGCGTGCTGATCGTTGCGGCTGTTCTCGGAATTATTCTATTGCGCTAGCGCACCCGCAAAAGCCGTTTCTTGCTCTGCCACGGCGGCATTGATACAAACTCTTACGACGTTTTCCTGCCCGTCTTTGAAGGTTTTCGATCATACAAATGAGAGAACGCATATGATCCGTATTGTTGTGCTGCTTTTCACCCATGGAGCGGCGCTCGCAGTTGGCTTCGCGCTGGGCATCTATGTCCTGCCTATCTTGACCGCACCGCAGTCTCTGGACACAGCCATGCTGCAACAGCAGGCACAAAATGCACTCTACTCTTCAGAATTCAATCGGGAACTCAGGGGCAGCGATTT
>JBCCVB010000081.1:0-29213 GCA_039195965.1 Pseudomonadota bacterium | reverse complement strand
CCTTGGTCAGAACGGTTTCAGCATAGTCATGCTGACAGGTTTTGTCAGGAGGCAATTGATATCCAGAAAAGGCGAGGAGCTAACCCAGCCCCGGAAAAAAGGCCAAGGAGCCCGGCATGCCACGCCTAACGACCATTCTCTCAATTCTAGGAAGTCTCATCATGTCCCCAACGTTTCCAGCAGTAGCCGAAGCGGGCGAAACTGCAGATAAACTCACCATAGTGAACCCGGAAAAGCTGTATGACCCATCGGTTCATGGCTACAGCACATCGGTGATCGCACCGGCCGGTGCCCGGGTTGCCTATATTTCCGGGCAGGGCGGTGCAGACGCAACCGGAGCCTACTCACCCGACTTTGCTATCCAGGTAGAACAGGCTTATGCGAACCTGAAAATGGTTCTGGAAGCACTTGGCGCCAAGCCGGACCAGGTTGCAAAACTGACGGTCTTCGTGGTCGATCATAACCCTTCGAAACTTGGCGTTCTGACGCGGAACGTGACGGCCATATTCGGTGAAACGCTTCCGGCACAGACCCTGGTTCCCGTGCCGAAACTGGCAATTGACCCGATGCTATTTGAGGTGGAGGCGGTTGTCGTTCTGCCATAGTCCGAGCCGACGCAACGCTTGCTTCAAGCGGGCTGAAGAGGCCGTGTTTCCACCAGCTCTGCCAGGTGTGGCGTTGGTGGAAGTGGCCCATACGAGCTTTGAAGCCGGAGCGCTGCGAAGGTCCTGATTGCAGGGCGGTTTTCTTGCCAGCTAGTGTTGCTATCGAATTTGCTGCGAAGCGGCGGTCCGGTCATGGTAAGTGATTATCAGGCAAGAAGTTTAGGCGCGGACCAGGTCACATCAATCGGGTCGGCGGGCAGTGCGCAAAGGGATAAGAGCAAATGAGTTCTGAAAATGCTCCGGGGGCTGATGCGAAAGACGACCCGACCCTGCAGTTCTATTCAAAAGAAGCGCCTGTTTACACCGCGAGCGGAAAGGGTGGCGTGAGCCGGCACCTGGAGGAGTTTCTTCGGCGTCTTCCAGGCGGTGCCAGGGTTCTGGAACTTGGATGCGGCGGCGGCCGCGATGCCGAGGCCATGATGGCGGCCGGGTTTGACGTGGAGCCGACAGACGGCACGCCGGAAATTGCCGCCAGAGCTGAAGAGCGGCTGGGGCGGCCAGTGCGGGTGATGCGTTTTGATGAGCTGTGCGCAGAGCAATCCTACGATGCCGTTTGGGCAAATGCTTCGCTTCTGCATGTGCCGCGCGGCGCTTTGCCTGACATATTGGCGCGTGTCCGCGCGGCCTTGAGGCCCGGAGGGCTTCACTATGCCAGTTTCAAGGCTGGCGACGACGAAGGGCGTGACGCATTCGGCCGTTACTTCAACTATCTGTCGCGTGCAGATCTGACCGAGTGCTATCGGCAATCAGGTGATTGGGAAACCGTGTCGATTGTTGAATATCTCGGCGGAGGCTACCAGTCGACCGCGGAGGGGCCCTGGATCGCGATAACGGTAAGGCGGCCGTAAGAAAAGGGCCCCCGAATTCCGGGAGCCCGCTAAGCGTCATTTGTTCCAAAGCGGTTGCCAGGCAGAGCTTAAAGAAAATCAACCTTGCCGGTTGAAATCTCATAGACCCCGGCAACCGAACCAACTTCTCCCGAGCTGTGCATGCCCGACAGGATCGGCGTTGCGGCCGAGGCCTTTTCCGCATTCAGTTTCGCGTTCTGCTGAATGGCGGCGGTCAAAAGATCCGGCGGGTTTTTCGGCATGACGTCATAAACGGCCGGCCGGATGGCATTAACAAGGCTCGGGATATGACCGCCTGGAAGTTCCCTGGTTTCAATGGACTTGATCGTGGCATCCACGGCTCCGCAGGAAGAATGGCCGAGCACTATGATTGTCTTGATGCCAAGGACCGCAGCTCCGTATTCCAGGCTCGCCAATCCATCCTCATTGATGAAATTTCCGGCAACCCGCACGACAAAGATATCACCGGGTCCCTGATCGAAGATGAGTTCAGGCACAACACGGGAGTCCGAGCAGGCGACAACAGCTGCGAAAGGCTGCTGTCCGAGTGATCTTAGCGTGCGCCCGTGCGAGTGATCGGTATAGATCGGGTTATTGGAGACATAGCGTTCATTGCCGTCTTTCAAGCGCTGCAGCGCTTCTTCCGGTGTCTTGGGGCGGGGCTCCTCCGCCTGGGCGGAGGCTTCCTTTGAAAAGGTTGCCGTGGCTGTGAGAGCCAGCCCGCCTGCAACCAGGCCTCTGCGGCTGATGGTATTCCTTGAACAATCCTTGCACATGGTCACCTCTTCTATGTTTCGCCGGACAAATCGAAAAAAGTCGCTGGTGTTGTTCGCTGTCCTCCGGACCCTCACGGCTTGGGCTCAATTTCAAGCGCCGGAACGCTGCCAGTTTCTTGAAAAATTCCTATTTGCACGCGCAAGGATACCAGCCTTCGCCAATGCCGCGAAGTGACTTGGCAGAACAAGGGTGGCCCGGATGCAAGGAGAATTGCTGCGCCGCAATAATTTTGAAGGTCAAAAGTCAAGCTCTCTGAATAAGGGTTAGAGAATTAAGAAAGATAATCAATCTTTGCACATCTTTTCAACAGGCGTAATCGTATTTGTTGAAAGAATCATTTCTATGTAGACGCAGCGTAAAGAAATGTGAATACTAAATTCACTGCCGGACGTTACTTGATTTTGTCTTAGGTGACAGGGGTCTTGGGGCGGTTAAAGCAGTATTCCATGCCCGTGGTGGCAAACACTTTCCTCTGGATGGTTGTGTGCCGAATGCCCGGGAGTTTCATGGGATGTACCTGGAGCGGACTAGTGACGCGAACGGTGCCCCGGTGATCTGATAACAGCGGGTTATCTGTATGTCGGCACGTCTTACGGAACCTACGGGTTGCGTGGCCGTGGACCGGGCCTCTTGAAATGGAGACCACGGTCACAGTTAAAAGTGAAGAATGGCATTGCAGCGGATCTTTCGGGTTTCGGCGTAATTTCAAAATCTTCCTTTAACGCAGGGGGGCGCTGGCTACGGCCGGCGTCCTTTCTTTTTGTCGGCAGTATTCTGAGGCTGAAAGTCTCGGAAACGCGCGCGGCATCACCGGTCCCGGAAAAAAATCTTCCATCATCAGGCAGTCGGGTCTGAATTACAGACCACCAAAGACTTGAGCTCAGCTCGGGCTCTGGTTCGCAAACAGCTGTGCGCGCATATGCCTTGCATTGACGGCAGTTTGGTGTCAGCGGGCTGCGGCCCTTTTTGTGAAATTTCTAGATCACGCGGCATTGATCTTCACGCGGCAAGCGACTATTTGACTTTAAATACGATCGTATTTAAAAGGTTCGAAATCGAAGCTGTCGGGCCAACTTCAAATAGCGGAAGTTCAACCAGATCGAGGCCTGACAGCCCAAAACAAGGAAAAAATCATGACGGTTGGGCCAGAGAAATTCTTCTTCCTGGTGGCAGGTTTTTGCGCCCTCGCGGGAATGGTGCTCGGCGGGTCTGTTCTCGAAGGAGCATACGAGCTTCAGGTGGTGCATGTGCACTTGCTCCTGTTTGGTTGGCTATCGAACATAGCTTACGGGCTGTATTTCCAGAGCAATCCGGCAATGTCGCGAACGAAGGTCGCCTGGGCTCAGTTCGGTTCCGCTGTCGCCGGCACGATTGGTCTGAGTGTCGGCTTTGTTTTCTACGGTGAGGAAAGCATGACCTGGCTCATTTGGGTCGGTGCCGATTTCGCAATGCTGTCCGCTGCCTTGTTTCTGGTTTCCGTACTTCGGAGCTTCAAAGCACCGCGAGCCGCTTGAAACCGACAACCGGCTGCAGGTCGGTTTTCTGTTGGATCGGTTGACGCCATCGAGTCTGGGAGGCGCGCCCAGTCAGCGCCTCCTGTAAATCATCATCGCAACCCCGTTTTCTGTGTGCGCGCTCTCTATCAGCTTCAGGCTTGTGAAGGCCGTTCCGCTTTCGAACAGTCGCTTGCCCTGTCCGACGATCACCGGAAAGGTCCAGATCCGGAATTCATCGATAAGGTCATGGGCCAGCAACGTCCGGATAAGGTCGGAGCTGCCATGAACCTGCAGAAGCGGTCCGTCCTCCTGCTTCAAGGCGGAGATCTCGGCCGGAATATTGCCGCTGACAAGGTGCGAATTGGCCCAGTTGAGATCCGGTCGGCCACGCGAGACGACGTATTTGCGTGCCGCTGTCATCATGCCGGCAGGTTCTCCTTCCGCCTTCGTCCAATGAGCCGCGAAAAGATCGTAGGTCTTCCTGCCAAACAGCATGTCATAGGGTGATGCCATTGCCACACGGCCGACCTGCGCCATCACCTCGTCCCAATACGGCGTCGCCCAGCCACCTTGGTCGAAGCCGCCGGACCTGTCTTCGTCCGGCAGGCTGGGGGCCTGCATAACTCCGTCGAGCGTTTGAAAGGTCAAAATCGCCAGTTTTCTCATTGTTTTAAACCCCTTGGCTTTCGCGCTTGAAGTTGCACAAAGCAGCTTAACGCGATGAGAATCGTATGTTACTATATAGTTAGATAACCATATGGTGAAATAAAATGTCCAGCGATAACTTGAGTCTGACCTTGTCCGCACTTGCCCATCCGGCGCGGCGATCCATTCTGGCTCGGCTGACGACCGGTGAATTGACGGTCGCAGAATTGAGCGAGCCGTTCGACATGACCGGACCGGCAATCACCAAACACCTGAATGTTCTGGAAAGGGCAGGGCTGATTGAGCGCCTGCGCGACGCACAGCGACGGCCCTGCAGGCTTCGGCCGGGGCCACTCAAGGATGTTTTTGATCTTGTCCAGCCTTACCGCAGGTTCTGGGGCGAAAGCTTCGACCGGTTGGATGAACTCCTCGCGGAGCAGGGAGCGGAAAATGACAACTGATGTCAGGTCCCGCACAGAGCAAGACAGTCACGAACTCGTCTTTTCACGCGTCTTTGCGGCACCCCCGGCAACCGTCTTTCGTGCCTGGACGGACCCGGATCAACTTGTCCGCTGGTGGGGGCCGAGAGACTTTGTTTTGACCATTCAGGAGATGGACGTGAGGGTGGGCGGCATATGGGAATATGTCCTGCATGGTCCCGACGGCACCGACTATCCCAACAGGGCAGTTTTTGAAGTGGTGGAACCACCGACGCGGCTGGAGTTCCTTAACTCCGGCGGGCATGTCAGCGACGATCACCTGACCTGTCGGATGGTTGTGACTTTCGAAGACAAAACAGTGCAGACCCTTGTCACGTTGCGTATGCAATTCGAGACCCAAGCGGGACTGGATCGTGCAAGGATGCGGGGCGCTGAGCAAGGCGGGGTGGAAAGTTTCGAGCGACTGGTCGAATGGCTCAAATGAAGCTGGCCGGTGGTGATGCCCTAACGGCCGGATGTGGCTGATTTCCGGCAGGTGAGGCACCCGAACGGGAACTATTTACCGGACCGAATTGTTCTTTGTTTCTTTCGAAAACAGCACGAACAGAAGATGCACCAGCGCAAGTGAAGTGATGTAGTAGTCCAGTGAATAGATGCTGCCGGTCAGGTGGTAAATCCATTGGCAGATGATCGGCGTCAGGCCTCCGGCAATCGTCAGGGCGGCATTGTAGCCAATGGCACCGCCGGTACAGCGCGTTGCAAACGGAAACATTTCTGCGATCGCGGTGGTCAGGATTGACGCTGTCGGCGCTAGAGCGATCCCGTAAATGATGCAGGCGATGATGACGTTGATGAGGCTGCCTGTTTCGATGAGGTAGAAGATCGGGTAACTCAGCAGTATGAACAGGATTGCTCCGGCGGCCATCACTGGCCGCCGTCCAACCTTGTCCGAGATGTAACCGCAAACGGGAATTAGAATAGTCGCGACCAGAAGGCAGAAAACGATTGCCAGATTGGCTTCCTCGAGCGTCAGTTTGATCTCATGGGTCAGGAACGATGGAAGGAACCCGAGAACGAAGTAGTTTCCCATCGCCATCATTATACCGTAGCCGAAAGAAGTGAAGAGCAGACGGGTCTGTCCGGTCAGCGACTGTTTCAGGGGTGCTTTGACGAGCTTCTTTTCCTTTTTGTGCGCCAGAAAAACCGGCGACTCATCGATGGTCGACAGCAAGAGCGCAACAATGGCGCCAATCACCAGAAAAGACAGAAAGGGGATACGCCAGCCCCAGCTCTCGATCTGCGCATCGCTCAAGCGCGTGGTGATGAGGAAGAACGATAGAATTCCCAATAAGAAGCCCAGAAAGACACCGGACATGACACTGCTTGAAATCAGCCCGCGGCGGGAGTCATCCGGATTGAACTCGATCAGGAGTGCGGTGGAGTTGGTTGGTTCTGCCGATATCGCCATGGTTTGGCCGATCCGGATGGCGAACAGCAACACAATTGAGACAACGCCGATCGTGTCGTAACCCGGCATGACACCGATTGCTGCCGTACAGAGTGACGACAGAATAACGGTCGCAAGAAGGGTGTTCTTGCGGCCGTGGCGATCGGCGAAGGCTCCGGAAATGACTGCGCCGAGAGGTCGAAAGACGAAACTTATCGCGAAGATCGCGAAATAAAGGAGCAGGCCCGTGTAATAGCCGGCGAAGGGAAAAAACACTTTGGACAGGATTGGCGAAAAATACGCATAGAGCGCAAAATCGGCCCAGGCAATCGTGTTCCCTAGAATGACCGAAACGATGATCCTGCGGTTTTCCCGGGCTTGAAAGCCGGAAGTTTCCTCCATTGCTGATTGGCTCCCCCTGCCAGCTGCAACTGTCGATATGGTATCGGCGGGAGAGCTGCCGAACAAGTGGGTTGGAAGCCGGTTTCCGGCGGGCCCGATGTTTCGGGTTGACCGTTCACCTGCACCCCACTAGGTTGTGCCCGTCCAACGCAAGAAGAAAGGAGGGCCCGATGAATTTTACGCGCTACCGCGTCCGCGGTCCCGTCTTCGCCCCGCAAACGCGTTTGTGGGGCTGATCGAAGGACTGACCCGTCACGACGATCTGCCCTGAATGCAGCCGTTTAGGCTGAGCATTTTTGGACTGGACTACGTGACTCATGACTTTGATCAACCTGCGCAACGTTGGCGTAACCCTTAGTGATCCGCTTTTTTCTGACATCAACCTGACCATCGCCAAGGGCGACCGGATCGGCCTTGTTGCCGCCAATGGCAGCGGCAAATCCACCTTGCTCCGGGCAATCGCCGGAGACAGTGAACCCACGCACGGCGAAATAACGACATCACGCGGCTTGCGGGTCGGTCTGGTTTGTCAAAGTGTTCCGCCGGAACTGCTTGCGCTTTCCATGTATGACGCCGTCTTGAACGCTCTGGACGACGAACAGGCGGAAAACGAAAGCTGGCGTGTCGACATTGTCCTTGAAGACCTGCAGGTACCTGCCGACCTTTGGCACAAACCGCTTCAGACATTGTCGGGTGGTTGGCAACGTATTGCACTCCTTGCCCGAACCTGGGTGTGTGAGCCCGATGCCTTGTTGATGGACGAACCCACCAACCATCTGGACCTTGGCCGCATCGGTGTCCTTCAAAACTGGCTTGAAACGATAGCGCATGGCACGCCACTGCTGGTTGCCAGTCATGACCGCGCCTTTCTGGATGCGGTAACGAACAGAACCTTCTTTTTGAGGCCCAGCAACTCCCAGCACTTTTCACTTGCCTACAGTGCTGCGCGCCAATCGCTCGAAGAAAGAGATGCCGCCGCCGCGCGCCAGTTCGAGAAAGAGATCGGCAAAGCCAATCAACTGAGGCGACAGGCTGCAAAACTGAAGAATATCGGTATCAATTCCGGCTCCGACTTGCTTCTGACCAAAACCAGACAATTGAAGGAACGGGCAGAGAAAATCGAGGAAACAGCACGACCCGGGTTTAATGGAAAGTCTTCGGGAAAGATCCGCTTGGCCAATTCGGGAACCCATGCCAAGGCGCTGGTCGCAATGGAAGAGACGGACATTACCGTTCCAGGAGGAAGAACTTTGTTTCGGACGGGGCGGTTGTGGATCAACCGGGGCGACCGGGTCGTCGTGCTTGGCGCAAATGGAACAGGCAAGACCCAACTGCTGAATCGGCTGATCAGGTCACTGAAGTCTGAGGACACAAGCATTCGCATTGCTCCGTCAGTTGTGCCGGGGGTGTCTGATCAGGCGCTTTCTCAACTGGACCGGTTTGCCACGCCGATGGAGGCGGTGACGCAGAGCAGTGATGTCGGTGACCGCAATGCCCGGGCGTTGCTTGCGACAAGCGGGATCATGATCGGCATTCAGGAAAAGGAATTGCCGGCCCTGTCCGGCGGACAGCGCAGCCGTCTTGCCATGTTGTTGCTCCGGTTGGCGCAACCGAATTTCTACGTTCTGGATGAACCGACAAACCACTTGGATATTGAAGGGCAGGAGGCTCTTGAGCAGGAGCTTCTTGAACATGACATTTCAGCTCTGCTGGTAAGTCACGACAGAGCCTTCGTTCGGAATGTAGGCACCAGGTTCTGGCTGATTGACGGCAAGCGTCTCATTGAAATCGATGAACCGGAAACCTTCTTCGACAGTCAAATACAATAGCATGTGTTGGGTTGCTGCAGGGGTGTCTAAGCCCTTGCAAGCAGGTCTTCGATCCCGATGCCGATCCCGAGAAGCGTGACATCGCCTCCGGGGCGACCATCAATCTCTAGACCGACGGGTAGGACATGCCCGCCGGTCTTGTTCAAAGGCAATGTCAAACCTGGAGCCTGACAAACGCCGGTTGAAGCAACGTTGCGCATGAATGTCGGCAACGTTGGAACGGCTTCACCGTTCAGAAGAACTGTTTCATCCGATCCTGCAATGGGAGGCGCTTCCAGCGGCGTTGTCGGAAAGGCAATTATATCCAGCTGATGGGCCTTGAACATTTCGAGATAGTCACGGCGAACATCAGCCATCCGGCGGATTGCCGCCTTGTAGTCGGCATCCGATGGTGCTCCATCGCCCAGGACCGCATTGCAATAGACCTCCTTCACGTCCTTGCCGGCGATGCGTTCCACGATCCGTTCTAGGCTGGATTCCGGCTGGTATTGAGCCAGAAATGCGGTCATGGCGGTTTTCATCTCATGGAAACCGATCGGGAAGCCGACTTCAAAAGACGCCGTGCTGATGGGTTCAATGTCGACGTCTTTCAGAACGGCTCCGGCACGCTCTATCTGGCGGAGTGCTGGTTCAAGAGCGTCGGAGACAGCCGGTGAAAGGTTTTCAAAATATGATTTTGGCAGGCCGATCCGGACACCGTTCAGAGAACTCTGTCTTGCTTCCGGCTGACCTGTCATGACGGCATAAAGCAGAGCAACGTCGGCTACTGTTCGGGCCAAGGGACCGGCGACATCGAAGGTTGGAACGGATGGCACGATACCAGCTTGGTTCACGCGAGAGGTGGTCGGGCGAAAACCCGCAAGTCCGGTCAATGCAGCAGGGACCCGAACCGATCCGGCGGTATCCGTCCCGAGACCTGCAGGAACGATGCCTGCGGCGATTGCAGCAGCGGTTCCGCCTGATGAGCCGCCGGGAATGCTACTCGGGTCAATCGGATTGTGAACCGTGCCGAATGCCTCGTTGTTTGACGTTACGCCAAAGGCAAGTTCATGCATGTTGGTCTTGCCGATGACGACAGCACCTTCGGACTTCAATCTGGAGACGATGGGTGCCGATGCGGAAGGTACGAAGTCGATGCCGGGTGTTCCCGCAGTCGTCGGCAGACCCTGGACATTCATATTGTCCTTGATCGCCAATGGCACACCCGCAAGCCGTCCGCGGATATCTCCAGCAGCGATGGCCCCATCAATCCGGTGTGCATCAGCCAGCGCGCCTTCCGGATCCAGGGAAATGAAGGCGTTGAGTTCTTTTTGCTCTTGAGCTTTCGCGAGAGCTTCTCTGACAAGAGACCGCGCAGATATTTCCCCGTTTTGAATACGTTCTGCGATGTACGAAACAGCTTCTGCCATCTGTATTCCCCACATCAATGCTCCGACCTGTTGGAGCGGTAGAGGCGACCGGCAGGAACGACTGGACCTAACGAACTCAAGTGACCGGTGGATACGCCCCGAGAATGGTCCAAATCAGAATAGAACTCTCGGACCAGCCTAGGCAAACAGGTCCAACACAAGCACTCTTGTAATTATTGTGCGAAAGCGGCGGGTGGAGTCGCACCCGCGAAAAACGTTCTGAGGGCACGCGCAGAAAATGCAGCGATCCTCAACACCAAAAAAAGCGGGTGATCTGTTCTTAGCGCCGTTTGCCGAAGGTCGGTTTTCCGCCGCCTGTTTTGCGCGGGCGGCTTAGCGGCTGACCTGGCTCGACAGCAACACGCGTATCATCGCTTCTGCGATTGAAGAAGTTGTTGGTGTTGTCGACGAAATCGTCATCGGCTTTCTTCAGGGCTTCTTCGGATGTTTTCAAGGACTGAGAACGCAATTGTGCAACTTGTCGCTTGTCACTGATGAATTCGACACCGCATCTCAGACCTTCTTCCCAGCGGCGTTCGCAGCTGACCTCGTAGTCTTCAAGATCAATGTAAAGCTCGAATTCCTTCGGCAACATGTAGGCCTGTTCGAACTCAAGCATTGCCCCGCCTTGAGAAATGTTCCTGACGAGACAGGGAATAGACCTCAAGCCATTCTGAAAAACCATCTTGCCTTTCTTGAAAACGCGGGCGCGCCGTTCACGTTCGACAAACTCGCGTTCTTTTTCTTCTTCCGCATCGGGATGCGGTGCTGGTTTGACGTCCGACATTCTGGTCTCACATTCAATTGTGCCTCGAAAGGCAAACTTGCCCCACTACGCAGACCTTACCAAGGAATGCCTTGCCAATCCGTGAATCAAAACAAGGACTCGTTGACGAAATCACCATTTCGACGAAATTGAACTGAGTTGACGTAAAGGTTAAGTGGTCTGACGTGAAGCATAATCGAAGGAATATGCCAACGGGAACAATTAATTATCTCATAAATTGTATTACTTTAAAATACAATCAAAAACCATCATTGGCGATCTCGAGTCAGGACGGGGGGATTTGCGCACTTGAGCTGCGGAACAAAAGCCCCTATGCCGACCTGAGATGGCCCGAAGCTTTTTCTTTTCCGAAGCATTCGTGGAACGCCATTCCTTGAATTGATACACATTGTTCCTTTTATTTACGGGCAAGCCAAACAAGCGAAAAAGACGCAATTGCCAGTGAAATTGCGCAAGTTGAGGCGTTGATGACAGAAGACCAGATATCCTTTTTGAACCGGCTTGCTCTTCGTGCTGGTGAGGAAATCTTGAAGATTTATGCAGAGCCGTTTGAGTTTGAGAGCAAGACGGACGGTTCTCCTGTTACCAAGGCTGATGCTGCTGCGGAAAGGATCATTCTGGCGGGGCTCGCCGAAATGTTTCCGGACGTTCCGGTTGTTGCCGAGGAATCTGTCGAAGCCGGTGATCTTCCTGCGGTCGATGATCGTTATTTCCTGGTGGATCCGCTGGATGGGACCAAGGAGTTCCTGAAGAAGAACGGCGAGTTCACGGTCAACATTGCCCTGGTTGAGAATGGCGTGCCGGTTTTTGGTGTCGTGTCCGCGCCGGCGCTGGATGAAATCTTCTGGGGCGGTGAGCACGGCGCGTTCAAGGCAAGGATCGAGAACGGGGATCTTGCTGACGTGCAGCCGATATCGGTTCGCACGCCGCCGGAAAAGGGCTTGAGCGTTCTTGCCAGCAGGTCACATCTGTCGGCGGAGACGTCTGCGCTTATCGAGCGGTTGAACGTTGCTGAACGCGTCTCGGTCGGGTCTTCCCTGAAACTTTGCTGGGTTGCGGCAGGCAAGGCTGATCTTTACCCGCGTCTTGCGCCGACCATGCAGTGGGACATTGCGGCAGGCGATGCGGTTGTGCGTGCGGCGGGAGGCCGTGTGGTTCTGGCCGGTAACGGCACGGATTTCGTCTACCGGGTTCCTGAGAACGCCACCAAGGACGATCTGCGCAATCCTTACTTCATTGCAGCTGGCTGCAAGTCACTGCTGGCCGAGGTTGCCCCGGCAGCCTGACCCTCCGCGGCTGACGGGTTCTGCAATTCAATTCAGTATGGCCGGGTGACCGGTCCAACGGAAAAGCGACTATGAACATGCAATCTTACGGGATCACGCCCGAGCGCCTCAGCAACCTGAAGCGCCTGGAAGCGGAAAGCATCCATATCATCCGCGAAGTTGCGGCCGAGTTTTCCAATCCGGTGATGCTCTATTCCATCGGCAAGGATTCCGGCGTCATGCTGCACCTGGCGATGAAGGCGTTCTATCCGTCCAAGCCGCCGTTTCCGCTGCTTCATGTGGACACGACCTGGAAGTTCCGGGACATGATCCGGTTCCGGGACGAGACCGCCAAGCGCCTCGGTCTGGATCTGCTGGTCCATACCAACCCGGAAGGACTTGAGAAGAACGTCGGGCCGTTCTCGCACGGCTCGTCGGTGCACACCCACATCATGAAGACCGAGGCTCTGAAGCAGGCGCTGAACAAATACGGTTTTGATGCGGCCTTTGGTGGCGCTCGCCGGGACGAGGAAAAGTCGCGTGCCAAGGAGCGGGTGTTTTCCTTCCGCAATTCCAATCATGGCTGGGATCCCAAGAACCAGCGGCCGGAACTGTGGAACCTTTACAACGCCCGGGTCGCCAAAGGTGAAAGCATCCGTGCTTTCCCGCTGTCCAACTGGACCGAGCTCGATATCTGGCAGTACATCCTGACCGAAAACATCCCGATGGTTCCGCTCTATTTTGCCGCCAAGCGTCCCGTTGTCGAGCGCGACGGCATGCTGATCATGGTGGATGACGAGCGGATGAAGCTGCAGCCTGGAGAGACCATCGAGGAAAAGATGGTGCGGTTCCGCACGCTCGGCTGCTATCCGCTGACCGGTGCCATTGAATCCGATGCCGACACACTCCCCGCCATTGTCCGCGAAATGCTGATCGCCCGCACGTCCGAGCGTCAGGGCCGTCTGATCGACAAGGACGAAAGCGCGTCGATGGAGAAGAAGAAGCGGGAAGGGTATTTCTAAGATGACAAACGTAGACGTACAGGAAGCTGCCGAAACAGCTGTCACCGACTATATCCTTGCGCAGGAATCCAAGGACCAGCTGCGGTTCCTGACCTGCGGCTCCGTTGACGATGGCAAGTCGACGCTGATCGGCCGCCTGCTTTACGACACCAAGCTGATTTTCGAAGATCAGCTGGCCGCCTTGGAGCGGGATTCGAAGAAGCACGGGACCGTCGGCGAGGAGATCGATCTTGCCTTGCTGGTGGATGGTCTGGAAGCAGAACGCGAACAGGGCATCACGATCGACGTTGCCTATCGCTTCTTTGCGACGGAAAAGCGCAAGTTCATCGTTGCGGACACACCGGGCCACGAGCAGTACACCCGCAACATGGCCACCGGTGCCTCGACGGCGGACCTGGCTGTTCTTCTGGTCGACGCCCGCAACGGCCTGATGGTGCAGACGCGCCGCCATGCGTTCATAGCGTCGCTTCTGGGCATTCGTCACGTGGTTCTGGCGATCAACAAGATCGACCTTGTCGGGTATTCCGAGGAACGCTTTGAGGAAATCCGCGAGGAATTCGAGACCTTCGCCAACGGCTTTGATTTTGAATCCCTGCAGGCCATTCCCATGTCTGCGCGCTATGGCGACAATGTCACCGGCAAGAGCGAGAAGATGGGCTGGTACTCCGGTCCGACGCTTCTGGAGCATCTGGAAACGGTCCAGGTTGGCGAACACGTTCTGGAAGCGCCGTTCCGTTTTCCTGTTCAGTGGGTCAACCGTCCGAACCTGGACTTCCGTGGATATTCTGGAACCATCGCCAGTGGCCGTGTCACGGTAGGCGATGAGCTGGTGGTCGCAGGTCCCGCGAAGGTCTCCAAGGTCAGGAACATCATCGGTGCCGGCGGAGAAGTGCAGGATGCGCGCGCGGGTGAAGCGGTGACGATCACGCTGGAAGACGAGATCGATATCTCACGCGGCGATCTGCTGTCATCGACAGCACATCGGCCCGATGTTGCCGATCAGTTTGCCGCTCATGTGATCTGGATGTCGGACGAGCCGCTGTTGCCGGGGCGCCCGTATCTGTTGAAGATCGGCACCCGTACGGTCACTGCAACGGTCTCGGAGATCAAGCACAAGATCAACGTGAACACGTTCGAGCATATCGCCGGCAAGACACTGGAGCTCAACGAGATTGCCTTCTGCAATTTTGCCCTGTCGTCTTCGGTGCCGTTCGATCCTTATGAAGCCAACCACACGACCGGGTCGTTCATTCTGATCGACCGCATGTCAAATGCCACGGTTGGTGCCGGCATGATCTGGTTCGCGCTTCGGCGGGCGAGCAACATCCACTGGCAGGCCCTTGAAGTCGACAAGCAGGCGCGCTCGGAGAAACTCGGTCAGAAGCCTGCGGTTCTGTGGTTCACAGGCCTGTCGGGATCCGGTAAATCGACGATTGCCTCGATCGTGGAGAAAAAGCTGCATATCGAAGGCCGGCACACCTATACGCTCGACGGCGACAATGTCCGTCATGGCCTCAACAAGGATCTCGGCTTTACCGATGCCGACCGGGTGGAGAACATCCGCCGTGTCGGTGAGGTCTCCAAGCTGTTTGTCGATGCGGGCCTGATCACGCTGGTCTCGTTCATCTCGCCCTTCAAGTCCGAGCGCCGGCTGGCGCGGGATCTGATGGGGGAAGGCGAGTTCATCGAGGTCTTTGTCGATACGCCGATCGAAGAATGCCGCAAGCGCGACCCGAAAGGGCTCTACGAGAAGGCGGACCGCGGCGAGATCAAGAACTTCACCGGGATCGACAGCCCCTATGAAGCTCCCGAGAACCCGGAAATCCATATCCGAAACCTCGACCGAAGCCCAGAAGACGTCGCCGAGGAAATTATTTCTTATCTTCGCGACCATGGCTTCCTGAGTAGTTTTTCTCACGGAGAGGGCATCTAAAGCTCTCAGTGAGATGCGCTCGGCGGCCTTGCAGAGAATGGCTGTTTCTGTGCGTTGGGACCAGATCACGGGAAGGCTCGGAATTCATTCGAATTCCGAGCCTTCTTGTTTTGGATGTGTGGATTTTGTCAGCAAACGCCTGCAACTGTGCAAAAGCAGCCTCGGCTTCCGTCATCAAAACAGACTTTGTCATTGCCCGGTCACAAGAAGCACCTTAAGACCGCTTTCACAAACGTGCTCATCAGCAAGAAGGCCTTGAAAATAATGAAAACCGTTCTGGTGACTGGCTCGGCAGGATTTATCGGCTACTTTCTTTGCACCCGCCTGCTTCAGGATGGCTTCAGGGTCATTGGTCTTGACGCCATGACCGACTATTACGACGTAAGACTGAAGGAGCGGCGACAGCAGATGTTGCTTCAGCATGAGCATTTCAAGGCTGTAAATGACCGTATTGAAACGGCCGATTTGCTCATGTCCATGTTCAAATCCGAAAAGCCGGACTTCGTCATTCACCTGGCCGCCCAGGCCGGCGTGCGCTATTCCATCGAAGCACCGAGAACTTATCTGGAAAGCAACATTTGCGGCACGTTCGAGCTGCTGGAAGCCGCGAGAGCCCATCCGCCGGAGCACATGTTGTTGGCGTCAACGTCTTCAGCATATGGTGCCAATACGGTCATGCCCTATACCGAAACGGACAAGGCAGACCATCAGGTTTCTTTCTACGCTGCGACAAAGAAGGCAACCGAGTCGATGGCGCATTCCTACGCGCATCTTTACGATCTTCCGATCACGATGTTCCGGTTTTTCACCGTCTATGGTCCATGGGCGCGACCGGATATGGCGCATTTCAAATTTGCCAAAGCCATCCTCGAGGGCCGCCCGATCGACGTCTACAATTACGGCGACATGAAGCGTGACTTCACCTACGTGGAAGACCTGGTTGAAGGTATCCGTCTGTTGATGGATGCAGTTCCTGTCCGGCCAGCAGATGATGAAGAAGTTCCCGATGGTGACAGCTTGTCACCGGTTGCCCCATGGCGCGTCGTCAACATCGGAAACTCGACCTGCGTTCAGCTCACCGAGTTCATCGATGCGATCGAAGAGGCCATCGGCAAGAAAGCGGAACGTAACCTGATGCCCATGCAGCCCGGTGACGTTTCTGCTACCTGGGCGAACGCCGACCTTCTGCAGAACCTCACTGGTTATCGGCCGAAGACTTCGGTCAAGGAAGGGGTGACAAGGTTCGTGAACTGGTACCGCGAGTACTACCAGGTCTAGAAAGCGTCCTGTTGTTCCACTATTCCTGAACTTGAGGTGGCTGGCAGACATCGACCCATTCGGCGGCCGTTATGTCTGCCATTTGCTGAGGCGACACCTTAACCGCAGCATTGGTCGCTCCCGCCGCCGGAATGACGATGTCAAAGTCCTTGAGCGAAATGTCACAATAGACCGGTAGAGGCTGTGCCAGGCCGAACGGGCAGACCCCGCCCACCGGGTGTCCGGTGAGGTGTTCGACATCCTCACGGCCAAGCATTTTGACTTTGCCGCCAAACGCAGCTTTTGCTTTCTTGTTGTCCAATCTGGCATCTCCGCGGGCAACCACCAAAAAGATCTTTTCCTTCACCTGAAACGAGAGTGTCTTGGCGATCTGGCCTGGTTCGACGCCATGAGCTTCGGCTGCCAGGTCGACAGTTGCGCTGCTGTCCTGTGTCACAATGACTTCCAGATTGGGCGCGGCGCTTGCCAGGTGGTCGCGTACACTTTCAAGGCTCATGCGGAAATTTCTCTCTGTCTGTTTGGGGAACAAAGTATTGGCATTTTTCTCAGGACGAAACAATCAACAGCCGGCAAAACAAACTGTGCATATGATTGAATCCTTCGTAGTGAATTTTAATAAAGCATTCATAGTAATCTTAAGTGGGTTTTAACCAGGGGTCCTTTAAACGCTAAGTTTGGCATAAAGTGGAATCCAGTTCCTCTTTTTTGCCACGCTGGTTGTTTAAGGATAGACGATATGGCCAAGGCCATGACTGCCGTAAAAGAAGTTTGCCCTCCTGCGGGGGAGGAGGACGAACGGGCCGTCGTGATTGTTCATCAGAGTGGGAGAATGAACGTGCCTTTCATGCTGGCGAAAAACCTCCTGTTCTGGGGGTCTATTTCGCTAACTTTTTATGGGCTTTATTTGGTGGTTGCCGCACTTTAGCAAATTGCTTGACGAGCCTTTCACCGTGGCCAGGCGGGCCGGGCGGAGTTTTGCCTGGGCGTTATCTACCCAAATTGTCTGCATCCAGCCGGTTGATGCCAAAGTGATGATCCGGTTGGAAAGTGTCCGGCAGCTCAAGAGCCGGCTTCTCACCTGTAATTTCCGCGACTAGGCAGTCGGCTATTTGATGTGCGATGCCAAAGGAAATCTTGAATCCTCCAGTTGCCGCATAAATCGCATCAAATCCGGGTAGCTTGCCGATCAAAGGATCGCGTTTGTTACAGCGGGGCCTGATGCCGGCCCAATCAGCGACCAGCTCACGTCCTTTCAGTTGCGGACAGAAGGCGGTTGCCCGTTGCAACAGCTCATCCGTGCGCTCCGGCGAGGGAGCGGTATCTGAAAACGCGCGATCTGCGGTGCTGCCCACGGCCACGGTGCCGTTTGCGTGGGGAACCACGTAAAGGCCGTCGCAGTAAATTGCTGGCCTGTCTTCCAATCCCTTGCCGTCAAGGATCAGCGCCTGCCCCTTTTCTCCGCGACCGATCATCTCTCCGGTAAAATGCTCGATGAGGTCGAACGCCGAAAAGCCTCCCGACAAGACAAGTCGTTTGGTAGAGACAGGTGCATTTTCGCCGGACAGGTGAACAGAGCCACTGGTTTCGTCAAAGTCCGTTACAGCCGCCCCCTCGATCAACGAACCTTCGGTTCTGACATATGCTGCGAGTGCCTTCAGATAGGAACGTGGAGAGGTTCGGGCGGCGAGGGTCTCGTAGACAAGACCATAAGGAGCCGCGGCAGGATCAAGCCAATCGGAGCGACTGCCCGCAGGTTCTACCACATAGGAAAAGCCGGTTTCTTCAGGATGCCAGCGGAGTTTGCTTTCTTCAGCCCGTTCCTGGTGATGCTCAAGCTTGTCCGTCGTGGTGAGCGGAAGGATGCGGCCGCAGCGCCGATAACCACAGCTCAGACCGGTATCCTGCTCCAGCATCCGGATGCTCTCTTCGAGGCCTAGCAGTGCTTGAAACTGAAATTCCTTTTTCGGGTTCCAGCGTGCAGGCATGTGAGGCATCAACGCACCCAGCAACCCGCCACTCGAACCTGCGCCGACATGTTGCGCCTCCAGAACCACCACTTTCAGTCCTTGCTTGATGGCTCTGCGGGCAATGGCAAGGCCAAAGACACCGGCTCCTGCAATTGCAAGGTCATAGGGTTCGGCGGAGATAGGCGCCATCAGGAAAACAGTCCTTGTGATTGATTGCTCAAGCGGGCTGGCTTATGAGAACGCAGTTACTTGGCAACGGTTTGGGTCTGGACCCTATATCCCAGTCCCACAAAGAGCAAAACGAGTAAAATGGCCACACACGCGCCAGATCTGGAATGGCTTCCGGGCGACGTTCCCAAAGCAGAAGGTTTCGATGACACCTACTTTTCAAAGGCAGGTGGTCTGCAGGAAACCCGGCACGTTTTTCTTGCAGGAAACAAATTGCCGGAGCGGTTTGAAGGGAGAACGTCTTTCACCATTGCCGAATTCGGTTTTGGGACGGGACTTAACTTTCTGACAACGCTGGCTGCGCTTAAAGAGGCTCCGGCCGCCCCCAGGCTGCAATTTATCTCCTTTGAACTCTTTCCCATGACGAAGGATCAACTCACTCGGGCGCTTGGCGCTTTTCCGGAAATCGATGCCTTCGCTTCCGCCTTGACGAGTGTCTGGGAACCACAGCCTGGTTGGAACCGTTGGCGCGTCGGAGAGGCAGAGCTGCTGCTCGGGATTGGAGACGCCAGACAGTTGATTGGCGAACTTGCATTGGCGAAAGCCGACAGATCCGAAGATGCAATTCAAATTCTGCCTGTCGATGCCTGGTATCTGGATGGCTTCAGTCCGGCAAAAAATCCGGAATTGTGGGACGAAGCGCTGCTGCGCCAAGCTGCCAACCTGACATCCGTTGATGGAACACTGGCAACTTACACCGCCGCCGGATGGGTGCGGCGCAATCTCCAGTCGGCCGGTTTCACTGTGGAAAAAGTCAGTGGCTTTGCAGGTAAGCGTGAAATGGTGATCGGCAGAAAAGGCTAGGCACCAAACATGTCTTCCAGCCATAGGCGAAACTTTTGCATGGCCGAAGTCTCCTGTCGTGATTTCAGCCAGGTGAGCCAATAGCTGCCGGTAAGGACTTCCAACGCAAATGGCCGCACAAGGCGCCCTGCCGTCAGGTCGCGTTCAAACATGAGCGTCGGCACAAGCGCGACTCCGGCATCCTGTACAACAGCTTCCACCATGGTGAGTGAGGAATCGAACATCCAGCCTCTAGCCCGTGGTGGCGGCAGCGAAGCTGCCTGAAACCACATGGCCCATTCATCGATGCGGTAGGACCGAAGTAAGGGCTGTTCTAATAGATGCGCCGGTGAAGTCAGCCTCTTTGCCATAGCAGGGGAACAAACCGGTGAAAGGGGAGCGTCGATCAGTTTCACCGCATTCGTGCCATGCCAGGCGCCATCTCCAAACCGGATGAAGTAATCCAACCCGTCGGCCAGAATGTCCGCGCGGTTGTTGTTGGTTTTGAGACGCAGATCCAGTTGCTGGTGAGTTTCAGAAAATTGAGCGAGATTGGGCAGCAACCAACCGGTCGCAAACGTGCCGACGGCACCAACGGTTAGAACCTCCCGAAAATTACCGTCTTCAAATCGGCTGAGCGTTGCGCTCATCCGCCGGAAAGCGTCTGTCAGAACCGGAAGCAGCGCGTGTCCTTCGTCGGTCAGGGCAACGCCGCGGGGAAGGCGTTCGAAAAGGGAAACGCCCAACACTTCTTCCAGGGCTTTGACCTGATGGCTGACGGCGGTCTGTGAGACGTGCAATTCCAGTCCTGCCCTTGTGAAACTCAGCAACCTTGCGGAGGCTTCAAATGCCCTGAGGGCATTTAGCGGTAACTGGGAGACTTCCATTCTATCCTCGCAAGGTGTCGGGCCGACACATGCCAAGCCCAAGTTTTTCTCATGGCTAACCCCATTATTGATCGTTTGTGTAATGAAGATGGCAAAGGCAAAGTCGCTGTGCTTCACCAGTCGCAGCACGGGGGCTTGCTGCTCAGCCGCTGAAGCAACAGGTTTCAATCATGGAGAATTTGTATGTTCGCTCTTTCCTGGCGCTCTGCCCTCATCAGCTTTGTTCTGCCTATTGCCACGCTGAGTTCACCTCTTGCAGCCGACTTTGACCCGATCCCTCTGAAGACAAAGGTTCAGGAGATCGAAAACCGGTTGTCGGCTCGGGTCGGGATTAGCGTGATCGACACCGGCTCGGGTGAGACCTGGAGTTACAATGGTGACCAGCGTTTTCCGACCAACAGCACTTTCAAAGCCTTCTTGTGTGCGGCGTTTCTGGATGCAGGCGATGCTGGCCAGACAGATCCGGACAGAACTGTGACGATCCGTCAGAAAGATCTGGTTACCTATTCGCCGGTTACGGAAAAAAGGGTGGGCGGCAAGAGTTTCACGATCAAGGAATTGTGTGAGGTCACTGTGACCACAAGCGACAACGCAGCAGCCAACCTCGTCATGCAGGATATTGGCGGCCCCGAGGCACTGAATGCATTTTTGCGCCGGATCGGCGATGAAAAGACACGTGCCGATCGTTGGGAGCCGGACTCCAATACCGGGTATCCGGGTGATGACAGAGACACAACAACGCCGGATGCTGCTGCGGAAACATTGAAGAAGCTGGTGCTTGGCACCGCATTGAAATCGCAGTCCAGGGATCTGCTGACAGAATGGTTGGTCGGTAACAAAGTTGGCAACGCGACACTTCGCGCTGGACTGCCCGAGGGGTGGACAATTGCGGACAAGACCGGGGCAGGAGGAAACGGATCTCGCAACAATATTGCGGTCATCTGGCCAGAAAATCGGGATCCGGTGGTTATCGCGGTTTATATCACGCAGACCGAAGCGCCCTTTAAGGCCCGCAATCGGGCGATAGCGGAAATCGGCGCAGCACTTGCGGAAAGTGTCAAACCTTGAACGACCGTTTGAGTTGACTCGTTTCTCTTGCTCCGTTGGGATGCTTCCCACCGGGGCAGGATAGCCCGGTTTGTCAGGAGGGTTTCATGCCAATTTCACTTCAAGTCCTTTATCCGATCAGACCGGATACCACGTTCGATCAGGACTATTACAAGGGCACCCACATGAAGATTGTGCGCGAGTACCTGGGGGCCTTCATGGTGTCCGCCCAAGCTTCAAAAGGACTTGCAGGTGGTCCTGATGCTCCGCCTGAGTTTTATGCAATTGCGACCATGATTTTCGAAAATCAGGAGAAATTCGATCAGGCCATGGCCGCGGCCGGCCCTGTGCTCGCGGACATTCCGAACTACACCAATACCAAACCGCAAATGCTCATCGGCGAAGTTCTGGACTAAAGCATCTCGTGCAAGTCCTGAAACAAGGAGCGTTACCTGTCGCGTCGAAATCTCTGATTTCAGACAGTGACAGGTGATCCAGTCTTCTCACGACTTACTTTGTTTTATTTGCTGTCAGTCGTCGCTTGTTTCATTTCCGGTACAGGCGTCACGGCCTTTCCGGTTTCGAACCAGCTCTTGAGATTGTCGACGACGAGCTGTCCCATTGCATTTCGCGTCGCCTGGGAAGCTGATCCGACGTGCGGAAGCAGGGTGACGCGAGGCAGCTGCATCAGCTTCTCCGGGACGTGAGGTTCATGTTCGAACACGTCCAGACCGGCTCCGAAAATCGTTCCTGCCTCAAGAGCCTCGATCAGCGCCGTTTCATCGACAACGGATCCTCGCCCGATATTGATGACGACGCCGCTGGGGCCGAGAGCATGAAGCACCTCTGCATTGACGGCATGCTCGGTCTCTGCACCTCCAGGTGCCACCACCATCAATGTGTCGCAGGCGGCCGCCAGATCCTTTAAAGTCGCATGATATGGGTAGTTTACACCCTCCTGCTTGTGGCGGCCGTGGTAGCAGATCTCCAGGCCAAGGGCTTCCGCGCGCTTTGCGATGGCCTTACCGATGCGACCGAGACCGAAGATACCGAGTTTGCGTCCACGCAGTGTTGCCGGTGTCAGCGGGTAGGGGCCCTTGCTTTCCCACTTGCCTGCTCTGAGCCAGTTCTCCGCCTGACCGAATTCGCGGATCGTCATGATCATGAGGCCGACGGCCGTATCGGCGACTTCGTCGGTCAAGACATCCGGCGTGTGCGTCACCATCACGCCGGCTGCAAGGCAGTCCTGGGTGTTGATGTGGTCATAACCGACACCGAAACTCGAGATGATTTCTGCGTTCGGGATTTTTCGAAGAAAGGCGGTGTCGACTGCAATGCCAGTCAGGGCGACGCCTTTGATCCTGTCGCCGATTTTGTCCAGAAGCACTTCCGGGTCGTCAGTCTCGTAAAGCTTGTGCACCTTAAAGAGCGCGTCCAGTTGCTGCTGAACTTCTGGCTGCATCGGGCGCGGAATTAGAATGTCGATGGAATTCATGAAGGCATCCGGAAAATATTGAGAGCTGACAACTGGCTGGAGGGATAGCCTACAGGACGGCAAGCAATCTCGTCAGCCCTCAATTTTCCGGTTAGATCCGCTCCAGGCCGACCTTGCTGTCCTCGGCCCACATCAAACTATAGGATACCCAGCCTTCTCCCGGAACGTTGAGTTCGATGTCGCCGTCCAGGTCTCTACCGCTGTTGGTGATGCAGCAGCCTGTGTCGGAAAGGTTCAGGAGTTCGACAAGAAAGTCTCCATTCTGGTCACGGCCATTGACCATCTGGTTTACTTCTGTCCTTGGATTGGAGCGGCGTTCGGTCTCATCCAGAGACGCCTGGATAATCGCAGGAATTTCCTCGCGCATGTGCTGAGCTGCAAATGCCATGGAGCTGGTCTTTTCGCTCATTACGTTGGAGAAGGTGAGGGACTCCTGAGCAATTTGCGCGACCTCCGACATACCTTCAGACATCCTGCCGACGGCTTGGCCGGACTCATTGACGATTTTGCCGAAATTCTCTGTCGTCACCCTTTGCTCCTCGGTTGCCGAGGCCACAGAGGCCGCCATTTCGCTGAGGCGGCTGATGCTTTCGATTATTCTGTCGATTGAAGAAACAGCTGCACCGGTTTTGCTTTGGATTGTGACAACCTGCTCGGAAATCTGTTCGGTCGACCGGTTGGTCTGTTCCGCGAGCTCTTTCACTTCTGCCGCAACCACGGCAAAGCCGCGGCCTGCATCTCCTGCACGTGCGGCCTCAATCGTCGCGTTCAGTGCAAGCAGGTTGGTTTTCTCGGCAATGTCGCTGATGACGGATACGAACTGGCCGATGCTCTCTGCTGCAGCGGCAAGCTCCCCGATCGTCTCGTGTGAAGACGACGACAGCGTAACGGCCTCCGTTGTCAGGACGTGTGTCTTTTCGGTCTTTTCCGCAACTTCGCTGATAGCGGCCAGCAAACCTTCCGAAAGGTTTCCGGCTTCTTCTGAACGTTGATGGGTCTCTTGCGCCTGGTTCAACATTTCGTTGATGCCGTCATTGGCACGTTCCAGTGCTGCGCGCATGCGTGTCGACTGGTCCTTAACCTCGTCGGCGCTTTCGGCAATGGTCGAGATACCTTCCTCGGTCTTGTCCTTGACTTCGGTTGCCATAACGGACAGCGTTTCGCGTCGCTGATTGATGTTCTCCCGCTCGACTTCCTTGCGCTCGTTTTCAAGGTTGCGCATCTGGATCAGCTTTTCCTTGAAATTGTTGAATGCGCTGGCGAGATCGCCAATTTCATCATTGCCTTTGACGTCCACAGTTGCCGTCAAATCATTGTGGGCAAGCTGATCCAATGCGGAAACGACTTTCCGAAGCGGCCGCGTTACCGTTATGCGCGCAATCAAGGTCGAAACCAGAATTCCAAACAGGGTCGAGACAATGGCGGCGATAATCAGAACCTGTACGGTTTCCTGTTCGTGATGCTCTGCTGTCTTGGTCGCGTTCAGCGTAAAGGTCTCGATCTTGTGAAGGAGTTCAATAAGCTCTCTGTTTAGCTGTCTTTCTTCTTCCTCGATCGTTGCCAGAAGCGCTGCCGCTTTCTCGGTTTCATTGTTGTTGGCATATTCGATGATCTCTATCGCATGTTCGTCGTAGGTCTTGTGCTCGACCTCAATTCTCTTGAGTGCATCCAGAACATGCAGGATCTCCGCACGCGTTGCCTCATCATAAGCATGTTTCAACGCTTCTTCGGCAATGCGTTCGCCTTCGAGAATTTCCTGGTCGACGATCGACGCGTATTCCTTGAACTTTTGCTCCGACAGCGCTCTCTGCTGTTTCAGGTCGCCATGTACGAGACCGTTCAAGCGAAGGATCCGTTCAAAAAGCACGGATTGTTCCAGCTGATGAGTGGTAATCCTGCTGAGGACCTCAGTCAGCGGAATATCCGACTCGGCGATCGTTTCGATCTCCTTGCCGATTTTGTTAAGCTGCGAGACGCTAAAAACCGATTGAGCAACCATCACGGCGCTTAAAACCAGAACGATAGCAATTACTTTTGCCGCAACAGAAAAACGGATGTTGCTGGAGACGGTCATGTCGGGCCCCTACCAAAATGAAACCAATGGTAGAATTCTATGTATGCGTAAAGAAATAATTACGTGCATGATGCAATAAACACAAAGTTTAGTGGATTTTATATTATTGCGTATTTGCGCTGTTACCGGAGAAAGTTTCCGTGTCGTAAGTATTGTATATTTTTACAATGAGTGTTTAAGCGGTGAGTTGTTGGCAGGAATTCGCGCAACGTAAGCCGGCATGGTTTCGCTGAGAAGTTGAATCGATCTGCTTGACGAATGATCAGTTAGATTGGTTTTTCAGATGCAGTGACAAGACAATCCACCTGCAAACTCAGGCTCTAACTTCCGGCGATTTGATGGCGGTCCGTGCACGCCGCATTCTTCTTGCTCCAAAGACATGCGCAAAGTCGCTTGCTCACCGCGCAATGGAAAGCGATTGTAGGTCCAGTTGAAAGGGAGCGGGGACAAGATGGCGAATAGGGAAGACCGCAAAACGCTTGAATTGCTCGCAGCAATCGCGAAAGTCGTGGAGGTTCCGGTACCCGCAGGTGCCACTGAATTTGCCTCTATCAGCATGTCCCGGGCTGTCAACATCATCGACAACAGATATTCCGACTTTCAGCTGCGCAACGATAACGAGGCGCTGACCTCTCCTGAACTGGAAGCCACACTCAGCGGCAATACAATCTACGGCGCTCCCTACAACAACGATCCGTATGTGCTTTCCTTTCACCCGGGCGGAGAGGGGCACATGAAGGTACGCGGACGAGAGCGGGAAGTCGGAACCTGGTGGATCAACTCGGACGACACCATCCACTCCAAGTGGGAAGAGGCGGCCAAGGGCAAAGACATAGCGGTCCGCTACTACAAAACGGCGAACCCGTTCATCCTTCTGCATGAAGCCGCAAACCGCGAGCTGCCCCCTGTCGAATGCCGCATGTGCATCGTGCAGCCGGGACTGGCGTTTTGAAGTCTTTCATGCATTTGCGACTAAGCCTTAGGAACCGTTGGGCTTGCATCATTCTCTACTGATAACGTGACCACTTCCGCGAGGTGAATTCTTCCCACCTTCTGGAAAACAGGCACAGGTCAGGAACGATTTACTCGGAGCGTTCTTCATCGCGCGCGCGCCGTTCCGCACTTTCTTTTTTGAGCGGACGGGAAACAGGACAAACTTCCTGAACGTAGCTATTCAAGGTGTTGGCCAGACTTTCCTGAACAATCGAGTAGTGAACGAACTGACCACGTTTCTCTCGTCGCACCAGACCAGCGCTTTCAAGAACGCCGAGGTGCTGAGAAATCGAAGGTTTCGACATTTCAAAGCGATCAGCAATCTCGCCAGCCGTCAGCGAACTATGTGCCAGAAATGCGAGGATTTTTCTGCGAGGAGCAGAAGACAATGCCTCGAAGACTTTTTGAATGCCTCCGGTCTCCGTCGCAGCGGTTGCTTCGGTCTGATCACTCATGCTGGTGCCGGTCTCTCGTTGTTGCCAGGATCAACTCATCAATTAAGTAATTGCCTAATTACTAAAATGATGGTAATTAGCTTATTGCCTAAATAAGCGACGTCCCTTTCAAAGGCAAGTCCCGCCGGTTCTGGTGGGGCTCTTTCAGTCTTGCAACCGAGCCATCGGCCTCTTTTCGCCGGTGCTTGAGAACGTGCATCCGCCACAAACGTTCTGGCGGTGTGAAGGGGAACTTAGATGTCTGGATCAAAGAATGCGTGCCCACAACCCGTTTCCACCGAACGAGTTTCCTCGGACACAGGCGCCAGTCCGGTTCATGGCACAATTGTTACAAAGCCGATTAAATCCATCTGGATTGGGGGAATGACGGCCATTGCAGTTGTGGCGGGGCCGCTGACATTCTCATGGGAGGCACTCGGAATTTTTGCTTTGCTCACCGCCATAACCATTTGTGGTGGACACTCGGTTGGTATGCACCGGCTTTTGATCCACCGCTCGTTCAGGACAGTCCCGTGGATCGAAAAAACGCTTGTTTATTTGGGTGTTCTGGTCGGTATGGCAGGACCCTTCGGAATGATCCGGCTTCATGATTTGCGGGACTGGGGGCAGCGTCAGTCGGATTGCCACGACTTTTTTTCACACAGATCAGGGTTCTGGAAAGATGCATATTGGCAGCTTTGTTGCGGTTGCAAGTTAGAGCAGGAACCGGTGTTCACCATTGAAGACAATGTCCGGAAGGATCTTTTCTATCGTTTCGTTGAAAAAACATGGATGCTCCAGCAATTCCCTCTAGCTGTGCTGCTCTACGCGATTGGAGGGCTGCCATTTGTTGTCTGGGGAATTTGTTGTCGGGTCTCCGTTTCTTTGATTGGACATTGGCTCGTCGGCTATTATGCGCACCAGCCCAAAGACCAACTATTGTATGTGCAAGGAGCATGTGTGCAGGGGTATAATCTGCCACGGCTTGGTCTGATTACCTTTGGCGAAGCCTTTCACGAAAACCACCATGCTTACCCAAAGTCGGCAAGACTCGGTATCATGCCCGGCCAAGTCGATCCAGGCTGGTGGCTGGTAAAATTCCTCGAGTTTGTTGGTTTGGCTTGGGACATCAATACACCGGAGACTTTGGATCCTCGAGCAGGTCTTGCTCTTAAGAATGATGCAGAATTGTCGCCTGATTTTGAGCCACTTTGGCTGCAAAGGCTTGCTAAACGTTGAGCAGGTAGTTTTGGGTTTCGGATTTGAGACTTCTCAACTCTTCCCTGGAAGGCCGTGCGACAATGGTCACGCGAAGTGCAATAGAAAATCTCCCCATTGCCCCGGACGTCACTTTCCCCTAAAAGACCCCGCAGAATTCCAAAGATTCCCAACAGCGTTTTCAAGTGGAGAAGCGGAGCCCCATGGCGCGCCAGTTCATCTATCACATGCACGGCCTCTCCAAGGCCTACAACGAAAAGAAAGTCCTCGACAACATTCACCTGTCTTTCTACCCGGATGCCAAGATCGGTATTCTGGGCCCGAACGGCGCAGGTAAGTCGACGCTTTTGAAGATCATGGCCGGTCTCGACAAGGAGTATACCGGTGAGGCCTGGGCCGCCGAAGGTGCCAAGGTTGGCTATCTGCCGCAGGAGCCGAAGCTGGACGAAACCAAGACCGTGATGGAAAACGTCATGGAAGGTGTCGCCCACAAGCAGGCGAAGATCGACCGCTACAACGAACTGATGATGAACTACTCGGACGAGACCGCCGAGGAAGCAGCTCATCTTCAGGACGAGATCGATGCGAAGGATCTGTGGAATCTGGAAAGCCAGGTGGAAATGGCGATGGAAGCCCTGCGCTGCCCGCCATCCGATGCTTCCGTTGAAAACCTGTCCGGTGGTGAACGCCGCCGTGTTGCGCTCTGCCAACTTCTCCTGTCGGAGCCGGACCTGCTGCTGCTCGACGAACCGACCAACCACCTGGACGCTGAAACCGTCCATTGGCTGGAGCGTCACCTGCGTGAGTTCAAGGGCTCCGTCCTGATCATCACCCACGATCGATACTTCCTCGACAACGTTACCGGATGGATTCTCGAGCTCGACCGCGGGCAGGGCATTCCTTACGAGGGCAACTACTCGGTCTATCTGGAGAAGAAGACCAAGCGCATGGAACAGGAAGGCCGCGAGAACATGGCCCGTTCCAAGGCAATTGCCCGTGAGCGTGAATGGATGGGCATGAGCCCGAAAGGCCGTCAGACCAAGTCCAAAGCCCGTATCCGGGCGTTTGACGATTTGCTGAGTGCGCAGGAAGAGCGTCAGCCGTCCATCGAACAGATCCTCATCCCGGTCGGTGAGCGCCTTGGCGCCAACGTCATCGAGGTCGACGGTGTTTCCAAAGGCTTCGAAGATCGTCTCCTGATCGACGACCTGTCCTTCAAACTGCCGCGCGGTGGCATCGTTGGCGTTATCGGTCCGAATGGTGCGGGTAAATCGACCCTGTTCAAGATGCTGACCGGCCAGGAAAAGCCGGATAACGGTGCTGTCAATATCGGTGACAGCGTGCATCTGGGGTATGTTGATCAGTCACGAGACGCACTCAACCCGAACAACACGGTCTGGGAAGAGATTTCAGGCGGCGCCGAAGTGATTTACCTCGACGACAAGGAAATCAATTCACGTGCCTACTGCTCGTCCTTCAACTTCAAGGGCCCGGCTCAGCAGGCGAAGGTTGGTGATCTCTCCGGTGGTCAGCGTAACCGTGTGCACCTGGCAAAGGTCCTGAAAAAGGGCGCCAACGTGCTGCTGCTCGATGAGCCGACCAACGATCTCGACACCGAGACCCTGGCGGCTCTCGAAGACGCGCTGGAAAACTACGCCGGCTGCGCCGTGGTTATCTCGCACGATCGTATGTTCCTCGACCGTCTGGCGACGCACATGCTCGCCTTTGAAGGCGACAGCCACGTGGAATGGTTCGAAGGTAACTTCGAAGACTACGAAAAGGACAAGGTCCGCCGTCTCGGCGCCCACGCTGCCGACCCGCGCCGGATCAAGTACAAGCCGCTG
>JBCCVB010000080.1:0-29263 GCA_039195965.1 Pseudomonadota bacterium | reverse complement strand
GCGCTATCCGGCCCTTCGTAAACCAATCCACGATTTCTTAGTAAAAATGTACAAATATCGCTTTTTAGAGCGATGTTTTTCGTATATACCTCGCTTTACATATCGGGAAATTAGCAGAAATCGGCGAATTTCGAAATTTTAATTAATTTTTCCCTCAGTTTATTCTCAATACCTTTGTTTTTTTATTTAGATTGAAGTGTGGATATATGAATTATCGATACTTTAAATCTCAAAATAGATTTCAGATCAGGGAAGAAATATTGACCTAATGCTCCTGCAATTCTACGGATTAATTGTTGAAAAATCCAAGGGGCTAATATGTTTATCATCGTAGATACAAGGGAAATAGTGACCGCTGGCTATGCCTCGGCATTTGAGCGTGAAGGGTATGCTTCACTTGAACTCCATCCGTCGGAACTCAAAGACTGGCTCGAGATAACCTGCTCACAGGACTTGAGCTCGGTTGATGCGATCTTGTTGGGTGAGTGCGAGGAGCGTGTCGGCTTCGTGGCACCAATTCGAAATCGCTGTCCGGAAGCGCAGATTGTGGCATTGGAAGACAATTCCAGCCTCGATGGCACGCTTGGGCTTTTTTCGGCCGGTGTGGACGATGTATTGAAGAAGCCGGTGCATGTGCGTGAGATCATCGCAAGAGTAGGTGCGTTCAGGCGGCGTATTTCAGCAAGAAATACTTCAGCGGGTACCGGAGAAATCGAAGTGTTTTTCGATGGACGAGATCCAGTGATTGGTGGCGATGTCATGGAACTCCCGCGCCGCGAACGCCGGATCCTGGAATATCTCGTCAAGAACAAGGGTCGCCGCGTTACCAAGACACAGATTTTCAACGCGGTTTATGGCGTCATGAATGATGGCGTAGATGAATGCGTTGTTGAGAGCCACATTTCAAAATTGCGCAAGAAACTGCGGAACCGGCTCGGTTTCGACGCGATCGAATCTACCCGGTACATTGGTTACATGCTCAAAGACGGAGCAATGCCAAAGCAGAAGTCTACCGACACCCGCCGTCCAGTGCAGGCGTCTCAGGCGACGCATCAACCGGTTGATCACGGATCCGTCAGCAATGAGAAGAAACCCTATCTGTCTGTGGTTGGAGCTTGAATGACTTTTTGAGAAATGAATGTTTGTGCCGGTTAACTGCCTTTTGAAGGCTCGGCAGAGCGGACTGGAATGACTTATCACCAGAGATATTTGCATGAAGCAAAGCCGCTCGTGAGTATGAAAGAAGTGTCCTTGGGGCCTGTTCAGGGTCCTTGAAACAAGCAGAATCTCAACCGGTTCAATTTACAATTGATTTTTATGGAAAATTTAGAAAACACCCTCACAATCCGCTTCTGATCCTTGGGGCGGGATTCGGCCGAAAAACACGTGCTGCAAACCTTGCATGCCAAGGGCGTTGAATCGTTCTTGAAACAAGTGTTCAAGACATAGGTTGTGGTTGTTCGCGGATATTTGCCTTAAGGTGAGCTGGCGAAGATTCTGCGGATTTACATTATTACCGAGAACGGGAATTTTCCCGCAGGTAGAGGTGGGTGTCTTGAGTCTAAGCGGCAGTGCGTCGTTGCCATATACTCCCAAAGAGATGGGCCGGGCCAGCCTGTCACGAACTTTCATTCTTTATACGCTTGGATTGTTCGCTCTACTTGGCCTGATCTTCATTGGCGTTCTTACAAAAATTACCTGGGATGCGTCGCATGCTCGTGCGATCCGCGTGACTGAAGCTTTCTTTCAGGCAACCAAGCGCCCGTTCGAAAGGGCGATCTGGACGGTGAACGCTGACGCGACCTTGCAGCTCATACGTGGGCTTGAAAGCCTGGAGGTGGTCGAAAGGGTTTGGGTGGAAACTCCCGATACCGGGAATTTTGGCGAGCCGGTTGTCGGAGCACGCCAGGCTGAAGCACTTACCTATACGCTGAACTCTCCAAGTACGATCCTGCACAAGGATGCGATCGGTCAGGTTTATATTCTGATCGACCGAAACACGATTTCGTATGAAATCGCGTCGACTGTTGGAACCATTGTCACGGCTATCATAGTTTACTTGCTATTGCTTGCAGTGGTTATCAGGGCAGTGTTCAAACGACTGATCGGCCGCCCTCTGTCCACAATCGTGAACTACCTGTCCACTCCGAGGCTCATTGAAGACCCTCCCAAGGCAGAGCTTATGCCGGGGCGCGCGGATGAGATCGGTATTTTGGCGGCCAGCCTGCAATCGATGGTCCAGCGTCGTCACCTGGATTTGCAGAAGATCCAGGAGTACCAAACAAATCTGGAGGATCTCGTTGCACATCGCACCGAGCAACTGAAGCTTGTGCAGGAAGAACTCATTCAGGCAGATAATCTTGCGGCGCTCGGAGCCCTGGTCGCAGGTGTGTCGCATGAATTGAACACGCCGCTTGGAAATGCTCTGATGGCGGCAACAACCATCAAGGATTCAACAGGGTATCTGCAAACCGAACTGGAGCAGCAAAGTCTGAGCAAGGAAGCTCTGGAGACCGAAGTTCAACGCATCACGGACACTGCGAACATCATCGAGAAAACACTCGGGAGAGCGCGTGATCTGGTGGGTAACTTCCGGCAAGTGGCGGTTGACCGGCAAAGCGAAAAGAAGCGGTCTTTCAATTTTGACCACATCATCCGTGAAACCCTTGCGACCTTGCAGCCTACTTTGAAGAAGACCTCGTTCGATGTGGAGCTGGACCTCAACGCGGATGAGGTCCTGGACAGTTATCCGGGGGCACTGAGCCAACTGGTTTCGAATTTCGTGGAAAATGCAATGAAGCATGGTTACGAAGGTCGAAGTGAAGGCAGAATAAAGTTGTCTTCACGCGTGGTGGAATCAGAGGGTCAAAGTGCGTCCGGAGCAGCAAAAACAAAGATTGTCTTCAGTTGCAGAGACTACGGCGTTGGAATACCGGAAAAGAATTTGAAGAAAGTCTTTGAACCATTCTTCACAACGAAGTTTGGAAAAGGTGGTTCAGGGCTTGGGATGGCAATTTGCTACCAATTGGTCACAGAGGCTTTGAATGGATCGATTTCCGTTACTTCCAAGGTTGGTTCCGGAACGGAGTTCACTATCGAGGTTCCCGTGGAGACACCGGTGAAGGCTGAAGCTGCGACCAGAAAGAAGGTGCATTGAGATGGTAATGGACTTTCTTGCACCCTCTCACGCTGAGGTGAAAAAGAGCACGAAAGCTCCCTGGAAAATTCTCATCGTCGATGATGACCCCGACGTACATGAAGTCACCAAGATTGCGGTCGCGGGTTGCCAGTTCGAAGAGCGTGCATTTGAACTCGTTCATGCGCTTTCAGCACAGGAAGCACGTGAGATCCTGAGCAATACCGACGATATTGCCGTTGCCCTTGTTGATGTCGTCATGGAAAGTGACACCGCAGGGCTCGGACTGGTCAGGTGGATCAGGTCGGACCTGGGCAATCATTTTACGCGCCTGATCTTGAGGACGGGGCAACCTGGTTACGCCCCCCAGACCGACGTCATCATGAAGTTCGACATCGACGGCTATACTGAAAAGGCTGAGCTGTCGCGTACGAAACTGATTACGGCAATCGTCACGGCGCTTCGCGGTTACAAGCTTGTCATGTCGTTGGAGACCAATCGACGGAAGCTTCAGCAATTGAATGCACATTTTGCTGCAATCGTTGAAAAGAATGCATTGAGCGAGTTTGCTTCCACCGTGCTCAAGCATTTTGACGATCTTGTTGGCCAACCCGTCGATTGCCTGCTATGCGGTCTCGAATCCTTGCCGGAGTACGGAAGTATCGACAGATCCAAGATCAGGGTTCTGGCTGCGACAGGTGATTTTGAAGACAAGATTGATCTTCCCGTTGACCTTGTCGGCGACGACGCCATTCGCAAGTCGATTAATGAATGTATCGAGAGCCACGAAACCTGCTCGACGCCGCAAGGGGTCGCTCTCCCACTGGTGACGCGCAACGGCATGGCCGGCGCCCTTTATCTTGGAATCTCCGAGACTGCACTTGAAGAACTCGTCGGTCCGGAAGTCGTGAAGCTTTTCGTATCCAACGTTGCGCTTGGCTATGAAAAAACAGGACTGCTGGAGCACATTCGCAATCTGGCTTATGTCGACCGGGTCACAGGGCTGTCGACCTTTTCCGGTTTCATCGAATCCTTTCAGCGAAACTCCTCTCAACACACTTCGCTTCTCGTCGTTCACTCCGAAATTCAGCGCTTCGGGGTCATCGTCGATGGCATCGGGGACGAAAAGGCCAGTGCGGCTCTGCGCAGGACCGGTCACCGTTTGTCACAGACATTTCCGGATGCGCTGACCATCGCCAGGAAGGAAAAGGACGAGTTCCTGATTCTCTTGAAGGGTGGAGAAGAAAACAAGATCCAGGATGTTGTCGGACGTGTTGAAGAGGCATTTCAGGATCCGATTACGATTGACGACAATCAGATTACACTGAGGTTGCGGCTAGGGTTTGCCACGCGGGAAAACGAAAATCAGGGAGCTGAAGAGACGGTCCGGTTCGCTTCGATCGCCTTGAACGATGTCAGGCAAAAGGGTCTGACCAACCACGCTGTCTTCCACCCACTGATGCAGGAAGCAGCTTTTGAACGGCTACGCCTTGCTTCCTTGCTGACCGGAACAACCAATCAGACCGAATTTTCGGTTCACTATCAGCCGATCATGAAAGCCCGGGACGAGAGCATTGCCTCTTTTGAAGCGCTCATGCGGTTCAAGACCCCTGGCGGCAGCTATCTGAACACAGCGCGCATGATCGAAGCTGCGGAAGCAAGCGGATTGATTTCGGAAATCGGTGCCTGGATGTTCAAGGCCGCGTTTTCCGAATTTGTTCAGATGAATGGGCTTTCAGACAGTGCGCGACTGAATGTCAACCTGTCTCCAAGACAAGTTCAGTCCAATCGCATCTACAAGGATATCGAAGAGGCCGCTGCTGCCGCCGATCTGCCTTTGAGCCGTCTGGTTTTCGAAGTAACCGAAGGCCTGTTCATCAGCAATGACCAGGTGACGGTTTCATTGCTTAGTTGGCTTCGCAGCAAGGGTGCCAAGGTTGTCATAGATGATTTTGGAACAGGCTATTCCTCGTTCAGCTATTTGCGGAAACTCCCTGTTGATGGGATCAAGATCGATCGCAGTTTCATCATGAATATGGATCAGGACAGCGACGCGCTGGCTGTTGTGAAGTCCATTATTGCGGTAGCGCATGCACTTGATCTCAGCATCACGGCGGAAGGTGTGGAAACCGAAGCCCAGAAAAAAATCATGCAGGAGCTCAAGTGTAACTACCTGCAAGGTTATCACTATGCGAAGCCGCTCAGCAGTAGTGAGATTCCAGCCTTCATTCAAAAAGCCAACGGGTCAGGCGATCACTCCGGCTGAGCTCGCTGACGGCAACTGACGCCTTTGACCACTGCTCGCCACTTGTCATTACAAGTGGCGATGACACGCTCAATTCTAACGTCAAGGCAATTTAAGCGATTGAAATTTTGTACGAAGCACGCTCTCATAGCGAGAACGTGACTTGTAAGCGTGCGCGTTTGAGGAGAGCGTCATCTGATAAGCTGCCAGTTTGTGGCGTTGGGTGACCAGGGGAGAAAACAAATGGATATGAATGGCTCCCACCGGATACCGGCCAAGAGGGAAGCAGTCTGGGAGGCGCTGAACAACCCGGAAGTCCTGCAAGCCTGCATTCCCGGTTGTGAGAGCCTGGACAAAACGTCCGACACGGAAATGACGGCTGCGGTTACATCAAAGATCGGTCCCGTGAAGGCGAAGTTCAAAGGCTCCGTCACCCTGGAGAACATCAATCCCCCCGAAAGCTACACTATTTCGGGAGAAGGCAAGGGCGGCGTTGCGGGGTTTGCCAAGGGCTCTGCCGACGTGAAGTTGACCGAAGAGGGCGACGAAACAGTCCTGACTTATGAAGCCAAGGCGCAGGTTGGCGGGAAACTTGCTCAATTGGGCAGCCGATTGATCGATTCCACCGCCAAGAAAATGGCTGAAGACTTTTTTACCAAATTTACCGAAATGGTCGGCGGAGACACCGAACAACCCGCTACCGCAGAACCGGTGGCGGATGAGCTTGACCCTGGAGTTGCAGAGGAAGCCAAGCGTATCGCGATCGAAGAGGCGCCTGGCGAGGTCATGCATGCCATTGAGGAGGCAGAGCATGCAGTTGAAGAAACCCTGCACAAGGCCGAGGAAAATCTTGAAGCTGCAGCCGGACGAAATGCGTTTGGCGGGCCTATGGTTTGGGGGCTCGTTCTTTTGGCAGCCCTGATCGTCGTGCTTGCCATTGCAAGTTGACCGGTACGTGCTGGGTTTGAAGAAAATCCGGTCCTGGCGAATAATTGCTTGCCAGGATCCATAAAAGAACACGGTGAAAAGCCGGGCTGTTTCGAGCGTTAGTTCGAAGAAAATCACGAGGGAGAGAGATTAATGTCGAAAGTATCGATGGTATTGAACGGCAAATCGGTTTCGGCGAACGTCGAAGACCGGACGCTGCTCGTATCGTTTATCCGGGAAGAACGTGGGCTCACCGGAACACACGTCGGATGCGATACGTCGCAATGCGGCGCCTGTGTTGTCCATGTCGATGGCAAATCAGTCAAATCCTGTACCATGCTGGCTGCACAGGCAGACGGCGCTGAAGTCGTTACCGTAGAAGGCCTTGCGTCCAATGGTGAGCTGCATCCGGTGCAGGCTGCGTTCCGGGAGAATCACGGACTGCAATGCGGATTCTGCACTCCGGGCATGATCATGAGTGCAATAGACATGATCAATCGTTATGGCGCAGGAAACCTCGACGAAACCACAATCCGCCATGAGTTGGAAGGCAATATCTGCCGCTGTACCGGCTACCACAACATCGTCAAGTCTATCAAAGCTGCTTCCGATCAAATGGCCGGTATGGCCCAGGCCGCAGAGTAGTTTTCCGGATTGCCTGCACAGTGCGCGAATGAGCTGACGAAAGGCACCAAAATCAACCAAGCAATTGATTGCCGGGAGGAGACGGCAAGATTGGTTGTCCGCCTGATTTTGGAAGAGCTCGCAAATAGCAGGTACCTGCCGGCATAGCCGGCAGTTGTGAATTCCCCGGAGGTGGCGGTACCGGATCGTACTGATTTTGGGAGAGAGATTATGGCAGTTGAGGGGATTGGTGCACGCGCGTTGCGCAAAGAGGACAAGAGGTTCATCACCGGCCAGGGGCAATACACAGACGACATGGTATTGCCGCGCATGGGGTTCGCCGCATTTGTGCGTTCTCCGCATGCACACGCAGTAGTAAAGAACATCGACGCAAGTGAAGCGCTTTCAATGCCGGGTGTCGATGCTGTATTGACCGGCGAACAACTCGTTGGCGATGGCATCGGAAACTTGATTTGCGGCTGGATGATTCATTCCAAGGACGGGTCCCCAATGAACATGGGGGGGTGGCGAGCCCTGGAGCCCGAAGTTGTTCGTCATGTCGGGCAGGCCGTAGCCGTGGTCGTTGCCGACACACAGGCGCAGGCGCGAGATGCAGCGGATGCCGTTGTCGTTGACTACGAAGAGCTTCCTGCGGTTGTCGATCCTGTTGCTGCAGTACATGAGTCAGCGCAGCAAATTCACCCGGAAGCAGCAGGCAACCTGATTTACGATTGGGAGATCGGAGATGAAGCTGCTGTAAACGCCGCCTTTGAGAAGGCAGCGCACGTCACGCGAATGGAAATCCGGAACAACAGGCTTGTTCCAAATCCGATGGAACCGCGGGCAGCTCTTGCGAGTTATAATGAAGCGGGAGAGCATCACACTCTCTACACAACCTCTCAGAATCCGCATGTGGCCCGACTCGTTCTGTCTGCGTTCTACAACGTTGCTCCTGAACACAAGTTGCGCGTGATCGCACCGGATGTTGGAGGCGGCTTCGGGTCAAAGATCTTCATTTATCCGGAAGAAATCGCTTGCCTTTGGGCGTCGAAGCGCGTTGGACGCCCGGTGAAATGGGTATCCGACCGAACCGAGGCCTTCCTGACGGACGCACATGGACGAGATCACGCATCTGAGGCAGAACTTGCTCTTGATGCGGACAACAAGATCATTGGCTTGAGGGTTAAGACGATCGCCAATCTCGGCGCCTATATGTCTTTGTTCTCCTCTTCCGTTCCAACGTATCTTTACGCAACCCTGCTGTCGGGCCAGTACGACATTCCGGCAATCCACGCCAATGTGAAAGCGGTTTACACCAATACCACTCCGGTTGACGCATATCGCGGGGCAGGGCGTCCTGAAGCAACATATCTGCTTGAAAGGATTGTTGAAACGGCTGCTCGGGAAGTTGGGTTGTCGCCGGCTGATTTCCGCCGGAAGAACTTCATCAGAAGTTTCCCGCATCAGACACCTGTCATCATGTGTTACGACGCAGGCAACTACGACGCCACCTTGGATGCCGCTTTAAGCGCGGCAGACTATGATGGATTTGCCGCGCGCAAGGCCGAAGCGGCTTCACGCGGCAAGCTGCGTGGTATTGGGCTTTCCTGCTACATCGAGGCGTGCGGTATCGCTCCGTCGGCTGCTGTTGGCTCGCTTGGCGCAGGCGTTGGTCTCTGGGAATCTGCTGAAGTTCGCGTGAATCCTATTGGTACTGTTGAGGTTTTGACCGGATCACACAGTCATGGACAGGGTCACGAAACAACTTTCGCACAATTGGTGAGTGAGCGTTTCGGTCTGGACACCAACTCCGTCTCGATCGTTCATGGCGATACGGACAAAGTCCAATTCGGAATGGGAACCTACGGGTCGCGTTCCGGTGCAGTTGGCATGTCGGCGATCGTTAAAGCCCTCGACAAGGTTGAGGCCAAAGCGAAGAAAATCGCCGCTCACCTGATGGAGGCCTCGGAAGGAGACATCCAGATTGAAGGCGGCGAACTGAAAGTCGCCGGAACTGACAAGAAACTGACCTTCACAGAAGTCGCTCTTGCTGCCTATACGGGGCACAATCTCCCGGAGGGCATGGAGCCAGGCCTGAAAGAAGGGGCGTTTTACGATCCGACCAACTTCACGTTCCCGGCTGGGACTTATATCTGTGAAGTTGAAGTCGATCCAGAGACCGGCAAGACCGACATCGTCAATTTCGTTGCCGCGGACGACTTCGGCAAGGTCATCAATCCGATGATCGTGGAAGGTCAGGTTCATGGCGGTTTGGTGCAGGGCATCGGTCAGGCGCTTCTTGAGAATGCCGCATATGATGAAAACGGTCAGCTGCTGACGGCATCATATATGGACTACACGATGCCTCGTGCCGACGACGTTCCTTCCTTCAGCCTGTCAACCCACGAAACGCTATGCCCGGGTAATCCGCTTGGAATGAAAGGGTGCGGTGAAGCAGGGGCGATTGGCTCTCCGCCTGCTGTGATCAATGCGATCACGGATGCGATTGGCAGCAATGACCTGACGATGCCCGCGGCACCGGAAAAGGTCTGGGCGCTTTGCCAGTCAACCATAAAGCAGGCAGCGGAATAGACCATGCAAGTTGGCGTGGACCATAAAGCACTCGCGATTTCGCTTAACCAGCGGATCTGGTTCCTTCTTGAGAAGAAGGACCGGACAGCTGAGGAGAGCGATGAGATGGTTCACGTCGCACATGCCAGTCTATGGCACTGGCTGCAGGCAGGAGGTCCCTTGCAGAAGCAACGGGGGGAATGGATCATTGGCAGGGTCTATGTTGTGCTGGAGGTCGCGGGAGCGGCTCTGCGGCACGCAGAAAGAACGTTTGACCTGACTGAACGCCATTCCGCTGAGCTGCAGGATTTCGATCATGCTTATGCATATGAGCTCATGGCGCGTGCTCTGCTTCTAAACGGGGATCAGGGCAAGGCACTTGATATGTGGGAACGGGCCAAGCATCTCGGCGCCGAGATTCAAGGGGCCAAGGATCGGGAGATCTTCCTGGGAGATCTCAATGCCATTCCTTTTGAGACTGCCTGCGATGCCAACGCAAATTGAAGACACTTGAACCCATCTTTTGGGGAGACGCGAAATGTACGAAACAAACTATCATCGGGCCGGATCTGTCGCTGAAGCAGCTGATCTCGTCGCGAAATCGGAAGACGGAAAAATTCTAGGAGGTGGCCAGACTTTACTTCCAACCATGAAACAAAGGTTGGCGGCACCAAGTGATCTTGTCGACGTGACGAAGATTGCCGACTTGATTGGTATTTCGGAGGGCAATGGCAGTGTATCAATCGGAGCGGCCACAACTCATGCCGAGGTGGCTTCATCTGATCTGGTCAAACAGAAACTGCCGAGCCTTGCAGGCCTTGCAAATGGTATCGGGGATCCGGCGGTGCGGCACGTTGGGACGCTCGGCGGATCAATTGCCAATAACGATCCGGCGGCTGATTATCCGGCTGCACTTGTAGCTCTCGGCGCGACTGTTGTTACCAGCAAGCGCGAATTGTCGGCAGAAGACTTCTTCATCGGCATGTTCGATACCGCGCTGGACGAAGACGAGATCGTTGTCTCGGTTTCTTTTCCGGTTGTGGAAAAAGGGGCTTATGCCAAATATCCGAACCCGGCTTCACGGTACGCGATGACAGGCGTGTTTGTGGCCCGTCACGGAGATGGAAGCGTTCGCGTTGCTGTTACCGGGGCAGGGCATTATGGCGTTTTCCGAGTGAGTGGAATGGAAACTGCGTTGGCCTCCAATTGGTCGCCGGATGCTGTGGCGGACATCAAGGTGGATGCAGGGAGCATGCTTCACGACATTCACGGATCTTCTGCATACAGGGCCAATCTGGTCACGGTCATGGCCAAGCGTGCGGTTTCAGCCGCAAACTGAGAACAATTTATTTGCTTAATGAAGAACCCGGTCCTTGTGGCCGGGTTTTTGACAAATTTTAAGTGTTTTAGCTGCGGTCGTCGTCAAGGTTTGTTGACCGCAAGTGAAGCTGTATCTTGTTCAGATTGCCAGATTGTGTTTGAACCGGTCGCCTAGAAGTGGCGTATGACTTGAACCGTGCGTGGTTCAGTCGACATCTGGTTTGAACGTATGGCAGTCGTATTGATCGGGTCCGCGGGCTAGGCTGCGAAGAGACGAAGAACCAATAGCAAGATACTGAGGACTAAATGGTTGGAGCAAGGCAAAGAGCCGCAAAACCGCTAGCCGGACGAGACAATCCTGTTGCCAAGGCGTTTCGTCCGATCCGCAGAGCGTTTTGGGGAGTTGCCGTCGTCAGTTTTGTGATCAACATACTGATGCTTACCGGCCCGGTTTTCATGCTTCAGGTCTATGACCGTGTGCTTGCAAGCGGATCGGTACCGACGCTGGTCGTGATCGGTATTCTGGCCATGGTGCTTTACGTCTTCTACGGAATTCTGGAAGGCGTTCGTGGCCGTATCCTTTCCCGCTTGGGCCAAAGGGTGGATGCGCGCCTTTCCGGGATTGTCTACAAGGTCTCCAACACCTTGCCGGTTCGCCTTGGAAGGCAAGCAGCAAAGCTGCGGCCGGTGCAGGATCTTGATACGATCCGCCAGTTTCTGTCTGGTCCGGGTCCCGCAGCCATTTTCGACATTCCTTGGTTGCCGCTCTATCTGGGTATTGTTTTCCTGTTTCACCCGTTGCTGGGATTCGTGGGACTGGCAGGGGCCGTTATCATTACCATTCTGATCGGGGTAAACGAGGCGATGTCGCGTAGCCCTGCCGAAGAAGCGGCAGGCCAGGCTGGACGCCGAGCGGCAATTGTTGAGAGCGGGCAACGCAATTCTGAAGTCGTGACGGCGATGGGAATGCAAGGCGCTCTTACGACCAGATGGGATGCGCAGAACGGTGAATACCTTGCCACGCAACGCCGTGCTTCCGACCGCACCGGGGTTTTTGGCACAGCCATCAAGACCATTAGGTTTATCCTGCAATCCGCCATACTTGGTGTTGGTGCGTGGCTGGCAATCCAGCAGGAAATCACTCCGGGTGTCATGATTGCCGCATCGATCATGACTTCCAGGGCGCTGGCCCCGATCGAACAAGCCGTTGCACAGTGGCGGGGATTCGTCGCCAGCCGTCAGGCTCTGAAACGCTTGCGGGAAGTATTGCAGGTCGCCGATTCTGAACCGGACAAGATGGACCTGCCTATGCCAACCAACAAGATCAGCGTTGAGCAACTCTTCTGCGGACCTTTCGGAGAGGCAATGCCTTACGTGCAGAATGTAACGCTCGCGCTTCAGTCTGGTGATGGCTTGGGTGTGATCGGGCCATCAGGATCCGGAAAGTCGACATTTGCCCGGGCTCTGGTCGGTGCAACACCAGCTCTGAAGGGCGTCGTCAGATATGACGGAGCCGAGCTTGGACAATGGCCAACAACAAAGCGCGGTGAGTTTATCGGATATCTACCCCAGGACCTGCAGCTGTTCGACGGAACAATTGCTGAAAACATTGCCAGGTTCAACGAAGAGGCTTCGCCGGACAAGGTCATTGAAGCAGCCAAACTCGCTGACGTTCATGATATGATTGTCGCGTTGCCTGAAGGGTACAATACCGTCATCGGTCGGACCGGAAGGTCGCTGTCGGCAGGGCAACGTCAACGTGTCGCCCTTGCGCGTGCTCTCTATGGCAACCCTTTTCTTGTTGTGCTTGACGAACCTAATTCCAATCTGGATGCGGAAGGTGAAAGTGCCTTGACCGGTGCGATCAAGGCAATGAGGCAAAAGGGATCGATCGTGGTTGTGATTGCGCATCGCCCAAGTGCGATTGCGACTGTCGACAAGATTCTTTGCCTCAAGGAAGGCAAGATGGCTGGTTTTGGCCCGAAGGAAGATGTCTTGAAGCAAGTCGTTCAGCCCGTCCAGCGTGTCGGAGCAGGAATGGGACCAGGGCGGTAGTCGCTTGAACAGGGAATAGTGTCAGAGAAATGACCAAGCAAAATTCTGGAAATGCAGATGATATGCTGCGCAAAACAGTGCGCAACCATCTCCTGTTTGCCCTCTTTGTTGCGATATTCGTCGTTGGTGGCATAGGTGGCTGGGCGACTTTCACCGAAATTTCGGGCGCGGTGGTTTCATCTGGAACCGTGGTTGTTGAAACCAACATCAAACAGGTTCAGCACCGCGAAGGCGGCATTGTTCGCCAGATCAAGGTGAAAAACGGGGACATCGTTGAAGCTGGTGAACTTCTGATCAGCCTTGATGACACGGTTACACGTGCAAATCTCGCGGTTATCACCAAGCAATTGACTGAAATGACCGCGCAGGAACGGCGACTGGAAGCCGAGCGTGATGATATCCGGACGATTGAATGGCCGAATGCTGAGCAAAGGGAGCTGACAGATATCGAGCGTGGTCAGCAATTGCTCCTACAGGCGCGTCAAAACTCAAAGGATGGGCGCAAGAACCAGCTTGAGGAGCAGATCCGTCAGTTCAACAAGCAGATCCTTGGTCTGGAAGCGCAAGTTACGGCCAAGGTTTCCGAAATTGAGCTGATCAACGAGGAGCTTTCGGATCTTGATGGCTTGCTGAACAAGCAACTCGTTTCAAAGAGCCGGGTAACTTCGCTGCGCAGGGAAAAAGCCCGCCTTGAAGGCGAGTACGGAGACCTGATAGCGCAGATTGCCAGAACCAACGAGGCGATCAGTGAGCGCCGGATCCAGATCCTTCAAATCGAGGAATCCTATCGCGCTGAAGTTCTGGAACAGTTGCAGGAGGTGCGTTCACGCATCGCGCAGCTCGAAGAACAGAAGATTGCTGCTGAGGATGAGTTGACGCGGGTCGATATTCTCGCGCCGCAGAATGGATACATCCACCAGCTTTCGGTTCACACGATAGGCGGCGTTGTGGCGCCGGGTGAAACCGTCATGCAGATCGTACCGCGCGAAGACCAGCTTATTGTGGAAGCGCAGGTCCGCCCGGTCGACATCGACCAGATGGCTCCGGGGCAGCAGGCCAGGGTTCGGTTCCCGAGCTTCGATCAGCGAACGACGCCGGAATTGAGCGCTGAATTGCTTACGGTTTCGGCAGACCTGACACAGGATGAACGTACAGGCACGAGTTACTACGTCGCCCGGCTTGTCATTGACGAAGACGAACTGGACAAGCTTGGAACACAGACACTTGTGCCGGGCATGCCTGTTGAAACTTTCCTGACAACGGGTGACCGCACCGTTCTGAGCTACCTCGTCAAGCCGATCACCGATCAGGTTGCTCATGCGTTGAGAGAACGCTGACGGTTTGCGCTAAAGTTAGAGCACCATGACGGGAACTGTTGTCCCGGCTTCCTGGGCCGGGGCATGCGGAGCGCGAACGATCAAGGCTCCGGATCTAGCCAGAAGGCCAAGCATTGAACTGTCCTGCTTGGCAAACGGTGTAGCAATCAGACGACCGTCGGCATCTTCACCCAACATCGCCCGAACATAGTCCTGGCGCCTGTCATTTTCCGGGAGTGGCGCTCCGAGAATTGCCGGTCTTGGCTGAGTGCTTTCGGTCGACTGGCCGAGCATCGCTTTCAACAAAGGTTTCAGGAATAGCAATCCGCAAACGAGGCTTGAAACGGGGTTACCAGGAAGACCAAGAACTTTGGTTCTGCCGAGACGTCCGGCCATGAGTGGTTTGCCCGGTCGCATCGCGATGCGCCAGAAAGCCAGGTCCATTCCTTCCTGACCCAATACGTCCTGAACAAGGTCATGGTCTCCGACCGAAGCACCTCCCAGCGTGACCAGTACATCGGCCTTTGCCGAAATGGCCTGGCGGACGTGATTGGCAAGCTCCACCGGATCGTCCCGCGAGATGCCCAGATCCAACGGAGCGCCGCCGCAATCTTCAACAAGTGCGGCGATGCCGGCGTGGTTCGATGCAATGATCTGGTCCGGACCTGGTTCGATACCGGGCCGAACGAGTTCGTCTCCTGTCGCGAGTATGGCGACTTTCGGCTTGCGGATAACAGGAAGGGCCGCGTGGTTCATTGCGGCTGCCAGTGCCAGGTGACGGTATGTCAGCCTGAGGGGTGGCGACAGCAAAACTTCATTCTTGGAGAAATCGAGACCAGCAGGGCGGACAAAAGCACCTTGCTCTGGAGTTTCGAGAACTCTTATTTCGTCGCCGGTCCGCTCTGCATTTTCCTGTATCAGGATCGTATCGGTACCGTCAGGTACAGGAGCGCCGGTGAAAATTCGAACCGATTCACCGGGGTTCACTATACCGGAAAAACTATGTCCGGCTGGCGCTTCTCCGATGACCGTGAGTGTCGTTCTTCCCTGGGCCAGGTCTTCATGGCGGATTGCGTATCCATCCATTGCCGATGCCGCAAATGGCGGCTGCGTGCGCGTGGAGGCCATTGGTCCGGCCAAAATCCGTCCATTGGCCAGATCCAATGCAACGGATTCACTTTCTAAAGGGGAAACGCCTGAAAGGAGCTTTTCCAGAGCTTCCGCGACCGGCATCAGGCTCATCAGGTGCCACCTTCGCTGCCGTCTTTTTCCAAGGTCCAGTGTCCTGATTTGCCGCCAGCTTTTTCTATCAGGCGAATGTCTCCTATGACCATGCCCCGGTCTACGGCCTTGGCCATGTCGTAAATTGTCAGACAGGCAAGAGAGCACGCCGTGAGAGCTTCCATCTCAACACCTGTCTGACCACTCACCTTGGTGGTCGCAGTTACGGCAAGTCCTGGCAGGCTTTCATCGACGTCTATGTCGATCGTCACTTTTGAAAGCATGAGGGGATGACAAAGAGGGATCAGTTCATGGGTCTTTTTGGCGGCAAGTATGCCGGCGATGCGTGCCGTACCGATTACATCGCCCTTTTTCGCATTGCCGGAACGAATGAGGTCCAGTGTTTCCTGCCTCATGGTGATTGTGCCGCGCGCCACGGCAATCCGGTGCGTGGTGTTTTTCTGCGATACGTCCACCATGTTGGCCGCGCCGGCTGCGTCAAGGTGTGTGAGTTTTGATTCTTGGTCGGACATTGACCGCCTAAACTGCTTTTGAAAACGGAGGGCGGGCGAGGAGAGACCTTGTTGCAGCGGTGACGTCATCCTGACGCATGAGGCTCTCACCGATCAGGAACGTCGATATTCCAACCTTGTTCATGCGAGCAAGATCGTTTGGCGTAAACAAACCGGACTCCCCGACGACGATACGATCAGCAGGAACCTTCGGCGAAAGCTCCTCGCTTGTTTCGAGCTTCGTCTCAAATGTTTTCAGGTTGCGGTTGTTGATGCCCATAAGTCGGGAAGACAGTTGCAGCGCTCGCTCAAGCTCTGCTTCGTCATGAACTTCAAGCAGAACATCCATTCCGAGTTCAAATGCAGTGTCTTCAAGGGCCTTGGCGGTGTCATCATCTACCGCAGCCAGAATAATCAGAATGCAATCGCCACCCCACGCTCTGGCTTCGTACACCTGATAGGTATCGTACAGAAAATCCTTTCGTAAAGCAGGCAGAGACACTGCGGCACGTGCTGCGGTCAGAAACTCCGGCTTGCCTTGAAAAGAGGGGGCGTCGGTCAAAACGGACAGACAGGCAGCGCCACTTTCTTCGTACGCTTTCGCGAGCTGAGGCGGGTTGAAATCTTCCCGGATAAGACCCTTTGAAGGACTGGCCTTCTTGATTTCCGCAATCAATGCGTAGTCGCCATTGGAGTGTTTTGCTTCGATGGCTTTCAGGAAACCACGAGGCTCGGACACTTCAGCAATCTGTGCCTTTAGGTCTTCCAGTGAGACTTTTGACTTTGCCGCAGCGATTTCTTCGCGTTTGTAGGCTTCGATTTTCTGTAAGATATCGGCCATGTAACTATCCGTTTGATGCCGCAACAAGCTTTTCCAGGGTGTCGGCTGCAGACCCGCTGTCTATTGAGTCGGCCGCCATTTCAACACCGTCTTTCAGGTTTGAGACCTTGTCTGCGACCAGCAAGGAAGCAGCAGAGTTGAACAGCACGATATCGCGATAAGCGTTTTTGGCTCCTGCAAGCACTTCCCGAAGCGCCTTTGCATTTTCCGAAGGCTGTCCACCCTTCAGATCTTCTGCTTTTGAAACAGGAAGACCGACATCGGCCGGAGAGATTTCAAAGGACCTTACCGTACCGTCTTTTAACTCGCTGACATATGTCGGACCAGTCGTCGTGATTTCGTCCATTCCGTCCGATCCATGCGCAACCCAGGCTCTTTCAGAGCCGAGTTCCTTCAGTGAATGGGCAACAGGTTCAACCCATTTGTGCGCGAAGACACCCACCATCTGACGCTTGACACCGGCAGGATTCGAAAGCGGACCGAGCAGGTTGAAGATAGTGCGGGTGCCAAGCTCCATCCGGGTCGGACCAACGTGTTTCATCGCAGCGTGATGAAGAGGTGCAAACATGAAGCCGATGCCGGCACTGTTGATACAGCCGGAGATCTTTTCGGGAGCGATGTCGATATCGACCCCCAATTGGGCCAAAGCTTCTGCGGCACCGGATTTCGACGAAAGCGATCTGTTGCCGTGTTTGGCAACCGGAACTCCACATCCGGCAACCACGAGAGCCGTACAGGTCGATATGTTGTAGCTGCCCGAATTGTCTCCGCCGGTCCCTACAATATCAATCGCGTCCGCCGGAGCATCGACTGGAAGCATTTTGGACCGCATCGTGGCGACAGCGCCCGTGACTTCGGCAATGCTTTCTCCGCGGACCCGCAAGGCCATCAGAAAACCTCCGAGCTGCGAAGGCGTTGCGGACCCTGAAAGGATCACGTCAAAAGCTTCCCGTGCTTCTGTCGGGCTCAAAGCGTGACCATCGGCCACTTTGGCGATGATGTCCTTGAACGTGGTCATTTCAGTCTTCCATCCGCTTTGTATCAATTCTGGTTCAAACCAATGACCTGCGCGATGCCGGCCTGATTGATTTCAACGCCGGCATTGGCTTCGCGGTCCGTAATGAACTGACCAAGCAGCGAATCCTGAATCTGTTGCGACAACTGATCACCCAGAGCAGAGACTTCCGGCGTGGCGACGTCAAACTCGGGTGTCGAAGCAGCCGTTACCTTCAAGACGATGCGGTTGCCACCGTTCGCAGCGTCGGTGGTCGCGCTGGTTCCTACAGGGCCGTTGAACGCGGCGGATACAGCTTCGTTACCAAAGTCACCGGAAGGCGTGTTTCTTCTCAGGTCCGAGACGGTTTTCACTTCGAGACCTTTTTCCGCTGCAAGCGCAATGAACGGAGTTCCACCTTGTGCCTTGGCAAGCAGGTCGGCTGCCGTATCGTTGAGGCGCTTGGACAACTCGTCTGCTTTCCAGGCCTCAACAACGTCTTCCCTGACCTCGGAAAGATCACGATCGCGAGAAGGGATCACCTTGGCGACATCGTACCAAAGGAAACCCTGGTTTCCGAGCTGAAGAACGTCGTTTTCGATTCCGACGTCGCTGTCGAAAGTACCCGCAACAAGACCTTCGGCTGTTGGCAGTTCAACATCGGTACCCGCCATGGACTTTCCAGAAGCGTCGAAAGCCTGAGGAGCTTCGACCGGTAGCGAGAAACGCTCGCCAACCTCGTCCAGCAGGGCGCCGCCTGCACGTGCATCTTCGATCTCATCCAGCAGATCCAGAATTTCGCGCTCAGCTTGTTCCTTTGCAAGTTCTTCGATGATGCCGGCTTTCACTTCGTCAAATGGCTGAGTGCTCTCAGGGAGAACCTCCTCAACATTCAGGATAACCGTTGAGAAACGTCCCTCTACGGCGTCGCTCGATTCTCCTACATTCAGGGAGAATGCAGCTTCTCCGAGAGCTTCATCGAGAAAGTCGCTCTTTGACATCACACCCAGCGTGACGTCGTTGTTGCCCAAATTGCGCTCGGACATGAGCTGATTGAAGGTCTTTCCATCATGGAGTTCGGCCGCAGCTTCTTCGGCTGCTTCTTTGGACGGAAACGACATTTGCCGCACTTTGCGTCGCTCGGGCTGGAAGAAATCGGCCGCCCGGCGCTCGTATTCTGCGCGAGCGTCATCTTCATTCACGTCTTCCGGACGGGCCAGGGTGTCGGGAGTAAGCTCGACATACTTGATTTCACGATACTCCGGTGCCCGGAAGTCAGCTTTCTTTTCTTCAAAGAAGGTATTGAGCGCTTCAGCAGACGGTTCTTCAATCTCACCGATCGTGTCGGCCGTAATCAGGAGGTACTCCGCATTACGAGTTTCACGCTGGTAGGCATCAAGCGCTTGTAAATAGGTGACGGGTGCTTTCAGGCCTCCGGCGATACCTTCCGCCAGCTGCCCTCTTTCCGCAACATACCGTCGCTGAACGACATATTCGTCTTCGCGGTAGCCATTTGCCTGAAGAACCTGTTGCAGGCGGGTGCGGTCATATCTTCCGTTCAGTCCGCGAAATGCGGGATCGGATTGAATAATCGTAGCAAGCCGCTCGTCGGATACGCCAAGCTTAAGGTTTTTTGCGGTGTTGTTCATCGCAGCTTCTGCGATCAATTTGCCGAGAGACTGCTGCGGTATTCCCAGCGCTGCGCCTTCAGACGGCGTCAACGGACGGCCGAGCTGCTGGCCGAGTCTGTTCAGATCCTGACGATAAGTGCGATCGAAGTCGAGAAGGGAGACTTCCGTGTCGCCAACTTTCGCTGCCGTGTTCAGACCGAATCCTTGCAGAAAATCGGTTACACCCCAAGCGGCGAAACTGAAAATAAGCAGGGCGATAAACAGTTTGGCAACCCAGGTGCCAGCGCCCTTGCGCAGCGCGTCAAGCATGACGACTCCCGTAATTCTTGTTTTTCAAACGGCCGGAATTTCTGCCCGGTTGGTGGACCGGTCCAGGCCGGAGCGGGCGGATCATAATGAGCTGTTGCCGCCGCTGCAAGGCAGCCTGGCATAAACTTCGGAAAGGAAAACAAATTACTGTCCCAAAGATGATTGCAACGGAACATGGCATCTGCTCTATAGGCGGCAAATGAACGACCACTCCCCCGGAGATGAAACGATTATGAGCGCCAAAATCAAACCGCTTGTGGCCGGTAACTGGAAAATGAATGGCCTGAAGTCCAACCAGGCCGAATTCTACAAGATGATTGCCGGAATTTCCGATGATCTGGCTGAATCTGTTGATTCCATGATTTGTGCGCCGGCCACGTTGATTTCCCTTCTTGCGGACAAGGCCGACGGTTCCGCGATGTCTGTTGGCGGACAGGATTGCCATGCTGAAAAGTCCGGGGCACACACGGGCGATGTTTCTGCCGAGATGCTGCAGGACGCTGGCGCTGCTGCCGTAATTGTCGGGCACTCTGAACGCCGGACGGACCACGGCGAGAAAGATTCTGACGTTAACGCGAAGGCGCAAGCGGCCTGGCGTGCCGGTTTGGTTGCAATTGTGTGCGTGGGTGAGACGGAAGCTGAAAGAAAGGCCGGGCAGGCTGCGGAAGTTGTTGAACGCCAACTGAACGGTTCTGTTCCCGATGGCGCAACCGCCGAAAACACCGTTGTTGCTTATGAGCCTGTTTGGGCAATTGGAACCGGATTGACGCCGACCGCCACAGATGTTGAAGAAATTCACGCGGCCATGCGTGACAATCTTGAGAAGAGATTCGGTGGCGAAGGTGCGGCCATGCGGCTGCTCTATGGTGGCTCCGTAAAGCCCGGAAATGCAGCGGAACTGATGGCAGTTGCCAACGTAAATGGAGCGCTTGTCGGGGGTGCCAGCCTTAAAGCCGACGACTTTGTAGGTATCCTTTCTGCGTATTCGTGATCCGCAAGCTCTTGAAGCTTCTGTGATCAAGGCGCAATTGAAGGGTGGAAAGCTGGCGGCGTCTGGTGTAGAAGGCCGCCAATCTTGAATTCAATACAGAATGGCATTCGATGGAAACCGTAGTCATCGTAATCCACTTGATGGTCGTGTTGGCCCTTGTGCTTGTTGTCCTCCTGCAGCGTTCCGAAGGTGGTGCGCTTGGCATTGGCGGAGGCGGCGGTGGCGGACTGATGTCCAGCCGGGGCACAGCCAACATCTTGACCCGGGCAACGGCAATCCTGGCGGTAGCCTTCTTTGCAACGTCGCTGACGCTTAGCTTGATCGCTCAGAATCAGGAAAGACCGGCTTCCATTCTCGATGCAGCTCCCGTAGCCACCGACGGCGCACCCGCGACGACGAACGGCGGAGCAGAAGGTGGTTCCGGCGGTATCCTTGATTCGCTCAAGCAGCAAAGCGAACCTTCCGGACCTCAGGTCCCGGCCGCGCAGTAACGCGGCCGCGGCGGCCGTCCGGCCCTTTCGCCTGACATATGCCCTGCGGCTGAACTCGCAGGGCATTTTTATGTGTTAAGAACGCAACTCCCGAGTGGCCAACCGGCCCTCGGCAAGGATATGGTATTGGTCCATGGCGCGATACATTTTCATCACTGGCGGCGTGGTCTCCTCGCTTGGAAAAGGTCTTGCTTCCGCAGCACTAGGCGCATTGCTTCAGGCACGCGGCTACAAAGTGCGCTTGCGCAAACTCGATCCCTACCTGAACGTGGACCCGGGCACCATGAGCCCTTATCAGCACGGCGAATGCTTCGTGACTGACGATGGGGCTGAGACCGACCTCGATCTGGGTCACTACGAACGATTTACCGGGCGACCTGCAAACCAGCAGGACAACATCACGACGGGCCGTATCTACCAGGACATCATCGCCAAGGAACGGCGTGGCGATTATCTGGGCGGGACCGTTCAGGTGATTCCGCATGTCACCGATGCGATCAAGAATTTCGTCGTGACCGGAAATGAAGACTATGATTTCGTTTTGGTCGAAATCGGCGGCACGGTCGGTGACATCGAGGGGCTGCCTTTCTTCGAAGCAATCCGGCAGCTTGGCAATGATCTGCCGCGCGGTGACGCTGTTTATGTTCACCTGACGCTCATGCCGTACATTCCGAGCGCTGGTGAAATGAAGACCAAGCCCACCCAGCACTCGGTGAAAGAACTGCGCTCCATCGGTATTCAGCCTGATATCCTGATGATCCGTTGCGACAGGCTCATTCCTGAGAATGAAAAGCGCAAACTTTCGTTGTTCTGTAACGTTCGCGAAAGCGCGGTCATTCCGGCATACGATGTCAAATCGATCTACGATGTGCCGATTGCCTATCATGCAGAAGGGCTGGATGACGAAGTTCTTGCTGCATTCGGTATCAAAGGCGCACCGGCTCCGGTGCTTGACCGCTGGGAAGGCATTTCCAATGCGGTTGCAAACCCTGAAGGCGAGGTGAAAATTGCAATCGTCGGAAAGTATACGGTCCTGAAGGACGCGTATAAGTCCTTGATCGAAGCTCTCGTTCACGGCGGCATTGCCAACAGGGTCAAAGTCAACCTGGAATGGATCGAATCTGAAACTTTCGAGAAAGAAGATCCGAGCCCGTACCTTGAGGGCGTCCATGGTATTCTTGTTCCCGGTGGTTTCGGTGAACGAGGCGCTGAAGGAAAGATTGCCGCGGCGAATTTTGCCCGCACACGGAAGATTCCTTATTTCGGCATTTGTTTCGGCATGCAGATGGCAGTTCTCGAAGCTGCGCGGAACCTTGCGGGGATCACCGAAGCCAACTCCACTGAATTCGGTCCTTGCAATGAGCCTGTTGTGGGGCTGATGACCGAGTGGACCAAAGGTAACGAAAAAGAGTTGCGTAATGTCGATGGCGACCTTGGCGGCACCATGCGTCTGGGAGCATACCCGGCGGCACTTAAGCCCGGGTCCAAAATTGCCGACATCTACGGATCCACGAGCGTGTCGGAACGCCACCGCCACCGCTATGAGGTCAACATCGGTTATCGAGACCAGCTGGAAAAATGCGGATTGAACTTTGCCGGTACGTCTCCTGACGGCGTTCTTCCCGAGACTGTCGAAATCGATGACCACCCCTGGTTCATTGGTGTGCAATATCACCCTGAGCTGAAGTCGCGTCCGTTCGATCCGCATCCTTTGTTTGCCTCGTTTATCGGAGCAGCGATTCAGCAAAGCCGTTTGGTCTGATCGTTCGAGTTTGTAGGGAAGGAATAAGCCATGGTACGCGGCCTTGATCATCTCGTCGTTGCGGTGAAGGATCTAGAGGCTGCGGGCCAGGCCTATGAAAGGCTCGGCTTTACCGTCACGCCGGAAAACCGGCACCCTTGGGGGACGTCAAATAGACTGGTGCAGCTCGATGGTTTCTTCATCGAACTTCTGAGAATCGCCGAACCGGAGTTGATTTCGGAAGCCGAAGGAAATGAGTTTTCCTTCGGTGCTTTCAACCGGGATTTTCTCAAGTCGCGGGAAGGGGCCAGCATGCTGGTTCTGGAAAGCAAGGATCCTGATAGCGACCGTCAGGAATTCGGCAGGACTGGGCTGAAGGTTTTCGAGCCATTTTCGTTTGAACGGGTAGCACACCTTGCAGATGGATCAACTGCACAGGTGGCGTTTGACCTCACCATCTTGCACGATCCCTTGAGCCCGGAAATCGGATATTTCACCTGCCACAACAAGTTTCCTGAAAATTTTTGGAAACCGGCATTTCAACGCCACGCAAATGGTGCACACAGCGTGAAGGCGGTCTACTTGCTTGCGGGTGATCCTTCAGATCACCATGAATTTCTGGGTGGTTTTACAGGTCAGCGGGAAATGCGCGCAACAAGCCTCGGGCTGGAGCTGGAGACACCCCGAGGCAGAGTTTCCGTTCTCAATCCGTCAGCCTACCGGTTTCTTGTCGGTGATGCTGCTGCAAAAGCAACTACCGGCAATCCTCCCTTGATTGCGGCACTGGAAATCTCCTGCAACTCCTTGAGCGAACCGAAAACGATCCCGGCGAACGAGCTGTTTGGTCTGACGTTGATCCTGTCTCCAGCTCGCTGACAATCGCAGGCATCTCACGGTTGCAGCGATACTCAGTTTCGGTGTTGCTACAGGAATTGAAAACGCGGCGTAACTTTTGCGGTTGAGGGATGGTGCTTCCGACAAAATTCGCTTGTTGAATCAACCAGTCCTTTTATAGTGAACTTCGATTATGCGCTTGGCCAGACCGGCCAGACAGCGGAGCTTCACGAATGACCTTTCTGCGTTTTGCCACTTATTCCCGTCCTTTGATCCTTGCAACAGCAGCGTCTGCCTTCCTTGCTGCTTGTTCAGACAGTTCTCAGCAGGCCGAAGCGCCAGCTCCACCGCCACCTTCAGTGACTGTCGCAAAGGTCACGTCTCAGGACGTTCGACAGAGTGAACGTTTTGTTGGCCAGATCGCTGCGGTCGATCAGGTTGATCTGGTTGCGCGTGTAAGCGGATTTCTCGAGAAAAAGGCAGTTCCCGACGGGTCTTTCGTCAAAAAGGATGATTTGCTTTTCACAATTGAAAAAGCCGAATACGAGGCCGCTCTGACCAAAGCAAAGGCGGACCTTGCCAGTGCCAAGGCCGACGCGGCGTTGAAGGCTGCCGATGAAAAACGTGACAAGGACCTTTTGGACAAGGGACACGTCTCCGAGGCCGCCTACGAAGCGACACTTGCTCAGAAACAGCAGGCGGACGCCTCGGTCGAAGCTGCGCAATCAGCGCTGCAACAAGCTAATCTCAACTTGAGCTATACGGATATTTCGGCACCTTTCCCGGGGCAGATCGGGAAATCGACCTACAGTGTCGGTGAAGTCGTCGGGCCGACAACGAACTCACTGGCGAAACTGATCCGGCTTGCACCGGTGTACGTCAATTTTTCGGTCAGTGAAGCGCAGTATCTCAACGCGGTCCAGACCCACAATATCACTCCCGCCGACATTGCACCTGAAGACGCACCGGCCATCAGCCTGATTCTGCCGAACGGCGATAAGTATGGTGAGGTCGGCAAGATCGTCTATATCGACAACCAGGTGGATGCGACAACCGGGACAATTTCGTTCCGTGGTCAGTTCGAGAACAAGGATGTTCGCCTGTTGGCCGGTACGTATGTCACGGTCGTTCTGGAAGCTCCCAACACGGAAACAGAGCTTGTTGTGCCGCAAGCGGCCATTCAGCGCGACCAGCAGGGTTCCTTCGCTCTGGCAATTACGCCGGACAAGAAGGTGGAGCAGAAATATGTCGAGTTGGGTCCCCAGGTGGACACAAACTTCGTCGTGAAGAAAGGGTTGGACGAAGGCGCCGAGGTGATTACGGAAGGTTTGCAGAAAGTGCGGCCTGGAGTTGAGGTGACACCCGTTCTTGAAGCCAAGCCGGCGGAGCAAAGCTAAATGTTTTCTCGCTTTTTTATCTACCGGCCGAAATTCGCGCTGGTCATTTCAATTGTTATTACGATTGCCGGTATCCTCGGATATCTGGCGCTTCCTGTTGAGCAGTTTCCTGACATTACGCCTCCTGTTGTAAACGTTTCGGCGACTTATACCGGCGCGAACGCTGAGGTTCTTGAGGAAACTACGGCCGCGCCCATCGAGGCGCAGGTCAACGGTGTCGACGACATGATCTACATGCAGTCGACAAGTAATGACAGCGGCAACTATTCGCTCAATGTCACGTTCGCGGTGGGGACGGACCCGGATATTGCGACCGTCAACACGCAAAACAGGGTCAGCCAGGCTACGAGTCAGCTTCCGAGTGAAGTGACTGCAAATGGCGTGACCGTGCAAAAATCCAGTACCAACATGTTGTTGGTTGTCACGCTGTATTCGCCAAATGGAACTTATGATGAGGTGTTTCTTTCAAACTACGCCTCCATCAACCTGAAAGATTCACTCGCCCGCGTTCAAGGGGTTGGCCGGGCCGACGTGATGACAGACTTCGCATATGGCATGCGCATCTGGCTCGACCCGGACAAGCTGACCAGCCTTGACATGACACCAAGCGATTTTATCGCAGCGGTTCGAGACCAGAACATTCAGGTAGCGGCAGGTCAGATCGGTGCACCGCCGGTGCCGGAAGGACAACAGTTCCAGTACACCATCAAGGCCAAGGGCCGTTTGGCGACAGCCGAAGAGTTCGAGCAGATTGTACTCAGAACCGGTGAAGACGGCGCGATCGTCACCATCGGTGATGTCGCCAAGGTTGATCTTGGGGCACAGTTCTACAATGCGTCCGGAGAATTCAACGGCCAACCATCTACGGTTCTTGCAATCTATCAGGCGCCTGGCGCGAATGCATTGCAGGTTGCCGAAAGTGTTCTGGCGCGTCTTGAGAGCTTGTCGAAAGCCTTTCCGGACGACATGAAGTATGCTGTGCCGTTCAATACAACGGACTTTGTGGAAGCATCCTTGAATGACGTCATTGCGACGCTGTTCCTGACCTTCCTTCTCGTCGTCTCCGTGGTGTTTATCTTCCTCGGCAACTGGCGAGCGACAATCATTCCGACAGTCGCGATTCCTGTCTCCCTGATCGGTACTTTTGCGGTTTTGCTGGCTTTGGGCATGTCGCTCAACACTGTTTCGCTGTTCGCCCTGGTTCTTGCGATCGGGATCGTGGTGGATGATGCGATCGTGGTCGTTGAAAACGTCGAACGCATCATCGCCGACGAAGGGCTTCCGCCCAAGGAAGCCACGGCAAAGGCCATGGAACAGATTACAAGCCCGGTTATTGCAACCACGCTTGTGCTGCTGGCGGTTTTCGTTCCGACAATCTTCATGCCGGGGATTACGGGTCGGCTCTATTCGCAGTTTGCGGTCACGATTTCCGTTTCTGTGGTGATCTCCTCCATCAACGCCTTGACGCTTTCTCCCGCGCTTTGTGGGTTGATCCTCAAGGCCCGGTCGGGCCCTCCGCGTGGTATCATGGGGTTGTTCGATCGCGGCATCATGAAGGTCCGCGATGGATACACTGCCATTGTCCGCAGGCTCGTGAGGGTGGCCTTTATCGGCGTTCTGATTGTCGCCGGTGTCGTGGTGATGATCGTCACGCTTGGCGGGACGCTTCCGCAAGGGTTCCTTCCTTCTGAAGATCAGGGATATCTGATGGTTGACGTGCAGCTTCCGGACGGGGCTGCACTTGAGCGTACCGAGGTTGTGACTGATCGGGTTGTCGAACTGGCCCGCAACACGGCCGGGGTGGAGAATGTGGTCATCGTGAATGGCTTCTCCATTCTCAATGGCGCAACATCTTCCAACGCTGCTCTGGTGATTGCGACCATGAGCAACTGGGAAGAGCGTCAGGAACCTGATCTGAAGATTGACGCGATTCTCGGGAAATTTTGGGCCGAGTTCTCGACCATTCCGGGGGCTAACATCATTGCATTCAACCCGCCGCCAATCCCGGGCCTGGGTACGACCGGTGGCGTGCAGATGATGTTGCAGCAGACGGGTGGCGGCACGCCGCAAGACCTGGCTTCAGCTGTCGGGTCCATGGTCTACTCCGCGAACCAGAGCCCAGATATCGCCAGGGCGTACTCGACCTTCCGGGCAAATGTTCCGCAGGTTTTTGTTGATCTGGACAGGGAAAAGGCCAAGACGCTCGGCATCGACGTCGCCGAAGTGTTCACGACACTCCAAGCTTATCTTGGCTCCTACTATATCAACGACTTCAACATTTTCGGGCGTGTTTACAAGGTCATGATCCAGGCCGACGGCCAGTACAGGAACCGGGTGGATGATATCGGCCGGCTCTATGTTAGATCGACTGATGGCACTATGGTGCCAATGCGCAGCATCCTGACAACGGAGAATGTTCTCGGACCGCAAATTCTGACGCGGTACAACATGTTCCGCGCCGCAGCTGTCATGGCTGATCCCGCGCCTGGAGCCTCAACCGGTGTTGTCATCAACGAAGTTGAGGCAGCCGCTGCAGAGGCGCTGCCACCTGGCTACACCTACGAGTGGACCGGTACAGCCTTGCAGCAGCTCGGTTCCGGCCAGATTGTTCTGTTCATTCTTATGCTCTCCATTCTGTTCACCTACCTGTTCCTGGTGGCGCAGTATGAAAGCTGGACGATGCCGCTGGCGATCCTCATGTCTGTGTCCTTTGCGATATTCGGAGCTTTGACCGCTGTGTTCGTCACGGGGAGCGACGTGAACCTTTATACGCAGATCGGGATGATCATGCTTGTCGGCATGGGGGCAAAGAACGCTATTCTGATTGTCGAATTTGCAATGGAACAGCGTGACAGCGGCAAATCGATCCGTGATGCAGCTGTCGAAGCGGCGCATCTGCGTTTCAGGGCCGTGATGATGACTGCGCTGTCGTTCCTGCTGGGTGTTGTCCCGCTAATGACGGCTTCGAGTGCTGGTGCAGCCAGTCAGAAAGCCATCGGATTTGCTGTCTTCGGCGGAATGCTCTTTGCAACATCGATTGGAGTTCTGTTGATCCCGATCCTCTACGTCAGCCTTCAGGGCATGCGTGAACGCGTCAAGAAGTTGTTTGGCGGGGAGGGGCATACAAGCCGCAGCGCACCGGCCTCATAAGGCCTTTGAGTTCCAGATTCATGGATCTGGAACTTGCACAAGCAACTGAGGTTAGAGTTTGCGGGCATGGGTAGACTTCCATGCCCGCTTTCTTTTTTAGGGGCTGAATAGAAGTCAGTAGAAACAGCCATGTTGAGTGAGTTCGAGACGATCTGCCCACCAAGGTGTTCCAACGGCTTTATGGCGAGCATCGAACAACTAGATGAACATTACTGCTTTGATTCCCTGCGAAGAGAGGCACGGCTTCCGAACGTGTTTCTGGGGAAACGCCGGTAACTCGGATTGCACTTTATCCACTTCTTGAGATGGTGGAGCTTACGCAAGATTTGAGGGGAACGTGCGGACGCGCCTTGGTGGCGATAGATTGCGCACCAACCTCCAATAACCACCATAGGAGATTCTAAATGGCTGGAATGAGTGAACTTGAACGGCAACAGGTAAGCAACTCGATTGGAGCGCTCAGCAATGGGCTTGCCGATGCATTGGTGAGACAGCATGTCACCATGTCGTTGCTGAAGTATCTTGCCAAGGAACATCTTGAGAAAGAGGACGATCCGGCTGCGGCCAAAAAACTTCTTCGTGAGATGACTGCCAGAGACGCTGAAGTTCTGAGCAAGAAGGAACTGCAGCCGAACGACGTTCAGGAAAAATCGATCAGAGATCTCATCAACAAGATGCTGACCGAAATACTGGATGATTGATCTGGGAGCGTGATCATCCCCAAAAACGAAAAATGTTGAGGGGCACTGGCCAACCTGTTCCGACGTCAGCGCGTTCTCGTGCGCCCTTCAAGCAGATTGCCGAACTTTGCCGATTGGTGTTCTGGTGCGATCTATAGAAGCACGCACCAGAACCGCTCACACCTATGGTGGTCCGGTGCGTGAAAACGGCATCTTTGTTGTTCACGTGTGGCAGGTTCTGGCTTGAACGTATCGGTCAACGGTCGTTTTTTTTGTG
>JBCCVB010000079.1:0-29319 GCA_039195965.1 Pseudomonadota bacterium | reverse complement strand
CGGGCGCCCCAATGCGGCTTGTCCTTCTTCGCCTGGACAATCAAGCGTTCGACTTGCTCCGGCAACTGGTTGGCGTAGCGCACCGGACGACGGGACCGGTCGCAAAAGGCCTCCATTCCCTCCCGTTGGTAGCGGTTCCAGATCTTGTAACCGGTCTTGCGCGAGATCCCGAACTCCCGGCAGACGGCACTCATGCCTTCACCATCCAGAAGACGGGCGACGAAACGTAGACGCTCCTCCACTTTGGACACCTCTTTCCACGGCATCGACACCTCCCGCAAAACGGAAAGTGTTACCCATGTGTCCGGAACGTTTTGTCACCTATGTCTCAGGTCGGGCAAATTCTTTTCAGACTTGCGTTTTTGGGCCATTTCTGGGCTTGTGGTTATTCGCCGGGTTTCCGGCAGCTTTCGCGCCAGATGATTTCCGAGCCGAGGATGACCCTTTTTGTCGTGAGCCGTCCTTCGGCGCGCTCCTGAAGCAGTTCGACTGCCGTTTTACCGATGAGTTCGGCCGGAAGCTTGACGGTCGTCAGTGGCGGGACGAGGTGACGCGCTGCCGGAATATCGTTGAAAGCTACAACGGCGATATCATCGGAAATCTGTTTGCCTGCCTCCTTAAGGGCCATATAGGCGCCAATGGCGAGGCTGTCGGTTGCAGCAACGATGACGTCCGGTTGCTTGTCCTGATCGAGAAGGTCGCAGGTCAGCTGGTAGCCGTTTTGTGGTGTCTTGCCCTCCTGGCGCACCAACTCCTTGTCGAAAAGATTGTGGGCAGTCAGCCACTCCTTGAATGCGCTTAGGCGTTCCCCTGTCTCAATTGCCTCCGGGTCGCTGGCATCGTAACGGCCTCCAATGAAGCCGAATTTCTCGTATCCCGCGTTTGCCAATCCTGTCAGAAGCTTCCGCATGGAGCTTGAAAGGTCATGGCAAACGACATCCAGATCATACTTTTCATACTCAGCACCAACGAAGACGAGATTGGGTGCTTGCTGCAGGATCGGTTGCAGAGAGGCTTCGTCGTGATGCCCGACCACCACGACGCCGGTTCTTGTGCTGGGCTTCAGATCCCTGTCCTCATTGGAATAAAGAACTTGGACAGTCAGCCCTACGGCCCGGCATGCTCTCTCGATCCCGAGACGCAGGCCGACATAATAAGGGTCGGCCAGTTCCTGTTCATCGGTCAGGCCCTGCAGAATGACGATTTCATCGAGGTGGGAGTAGGCGGTTTCGGTTTTTCCGGTTGCCCTGTGTTTTACGCCACGGATCTCGTAATTCAGTTCAGCCGCGGTTTCGGTAACCTGGGTACGGACCTTCTTTGATACGGATAGTGTCGGATCTGCGTTCAGTACCCTGGAAACTGTTGTCGGTGAAACGCCAACCTTTTCCGCAATGTCCTTGATCGTCGCCACGTATCTTGTCCGATTCCTGTTCCGGTTCTTCGCACTCTAACTGATGCTTGATGGCGCATCCGGGTTTGCCAGTCAAATGCCTGCAGCTCACAGGCACCAATGTCCCGCCGGTCACTGAGGTGGAAAGGAGAAGAGGCGCGCATGCGCGCCCCTGGAGATGGCTGCTGTATCAATAGACCCGCTTGCGCGTGCGCTCCAGGCGCTTCAGGATTGCATCCAGGTTATCCGGCTTTGCCATGAACTCCTGGAACCCTTCCATACCGACTTTTGCCATCTGGGCCGGGGCATCGCGGTCGAAGAACTGGGCAAGCGCATAGGCGTTGCTCAGCATTTCAAAGCCCTGACGCATGAACTTGTCATCCGGTACTTCGCTTCTGGAGTTCACCGCAAGCTGACCGAGCTGCTTGCTGATAATCGACTGGTTTTCGACATCCGCCACGTATTTCAGGAAAGCGCGTGCGTTGTCCTTGTTCGTAGCATTGGCGGGAATGTGGAATGTGTTGGCAGGGGCGTCTTCAGCGAGAGGTACACCGTCGACGATGGCCGGAAACTGGTAGAAACCCAGCTGTTCATCCGTCAGGCCCGCGTCCCGTAAAGGCGAGACGATGAAATTGCCAAGCAGATATCCGGCTGCGTCTCCCTGAACCAGAAAGGGCAAAGCCTCCTGCCAGCTGTAAGATGTGTGATTGTCGATAAAAGCGCCCATGTCGATCAACTCGCGCCAGCGCGCAAAGACGTCCCGTATCCGTGGATCTTCCCAGCTGACCTTTCCGGCCGTGACGTCCATGTGGAACTCGTAACCATTCTGGCGCAGGTTCAGGTAGTCGAACCAGCCGGCCGCCGTCCAAAGGAACTTGGTGCCGATGGAAAAGCACTTCCGGCCGGAATCTAGGATCTTCTGGCAATTGTCCTTGAATTCCTGCCAGTTGCCCGGTGCTTCCAGTCCCAGTTCCGAGTAAATGTCTTCCCGATAGTAAACGCCCCATTGGTAGTAGGTGTAGGGAACACCCCACTGCTTGCCGTTGATGGTCATGGACTTTTTCGTGGAGGCAAGGTCTTCGGCCAGTTCTCCGGTCCAGATATCCGACACATCTTCAAAAAGGCCGGTTTCGACGTAAGGCAGCATTCGGTTGCCGGCGAACCAGGTTGTTACGTCGGGCGGATTGGCGCTCAGAAAATTCCGGATCTGTGTCTTGTAGGCTTCGCTGTCGATGATGGTCGTCGAAATGTTCAGGTCGGGATGCATGTTCTGAAAACGATCGATCATCCCTTCCATGGCCGCTCGAGGAGCAGGGTTGGAAGTATCCAGAAAGATTTTCAGGTCTCCGGTTAGCTTATCGGCAGCCAGAGCGCCGAAGCTGCCTGCAATCAGCAGGCCGGCGGCTGAAATAGTGGTGCTCAGTCTTCGCATTGTGTTCATTCTCTTTCCTCCCTTGAATGAACCGGTTGAAACCCGATCGCACCCGCGCAAGCGGCTTTGGCGACCATTCCGTCGGGCAGTACTACCCGTTCCCGGCAGAGAGCAGTCTGCGGGGCAGGGGAAGCCATTGCCTTTCCCTGGTGCTGAAGTCAGAAGCGCCGGGCGCTGGCTGCTATGCGAGCGCCCGGATGTGGTGAACGCCCTGGCGCTCCGGCAGTCTTTCGCCGTGTTTCGCCGTAAGGTTCACCTGCTGCGTGTCAAAGCGGCTTGAGGAGACAGTCACCTGAATGTCTCCGCTTTCTCCGGTTGCCCGCAGCCAGAACCCGGTCGTGCCGCCTGAAAGTGGCGTGTGCAGTGGACCCAGACATTCGGCCGGCCCGTCCACCGCAATGGAGACCTGGTCTGAAAGGAACGGCAGAATGTTTCCTGCCTGATCGATCGCGCGAACAATGATGCGGACTTCTTCGCGTTCGGCTGCTTCAAGCATTGAGTTGTCCGGAGCAAGCTCGAGTCTGAATGCGACCGGATCGGCGACGTATTCGACAGTTTCGACCACGGTCTCGCCTACGTATCCGTTGACTGTCACACCCTGCCACTTCAAACCCCACTTTCCGAGTGCGTCTTCAGGGACGTCTGTTTTGTTGAAGATGACCGGCGGGTGCGGCAGATGCGGAAAACGCTCACGGTCGCAACCTTTGCGCAGTTTTGTGCCATCCGGAAACAGCAGTTCGACCTCATCGCAGTTGGTCAGGACCATGAGCGGTAGGACACCGCCAATGTCTCTCTCTCCGCGCGACCAGTAAGTGACCGGTTTCATAATGGTGCGGGTTTGTGGTGAAGTCTGGCTGGCATAGGCGTATGCGGCGAATTTCGGCTCGCGGAACATCGTCAGCACACCGTGATGGCACACCCTGTCACCGGAACCGAAATCCTTGTGAGTGTTATAGTCGAACATGCACCAGCCGATGCATCCGGCAATATTCTGATTGGCGAAGGCCGCATCAATGATTTCCAGATGACGGGTGACATGTTCTACCTGTCGAAGTTCATTGTCGCCTGCCTTGGTGGGGAACATATGGCCATTGAACTCGGTCACCAGATAAGGAACGTCCTTCTCCAATCCAGTTATCGTTCTGGGTGGCAGCAATGGGGTGCGTTCCGGCAAAAGGTCGCTGCACAAGGAGAAGTCGTTCATTGTGTAGATATCTTCAAGCAGCTCGCTCCGGGCATGCTTGCGGATGCCGCAGGTCTGGCGCGTCTGATCAAGTTCGCGCGCGAGAGAGTTGGTTGCAGCATAAAACTCGTGATCATCCTCCGACTCATTGATCCTCACTCCCCAGGAAACAATCGATGGGTGGTTCCAGTCGCGTTCAATCATTCGGGCCACGTTGCGGATGGCTTCTTCTTTCCAGCAACGGCCACCGATATGCTGCCAGCCGGGGATTTCTTCCAGCACCAGAAGGCCAATGCGGTCACAATGGTCCAGAAACCATTTTGACTGCGGGTAGTGCGACGTCCGCACCAGATTGCAGCCAAGTTCGTATTTCAGGATTTCCGCATCCTTTTCCTGAGAAGCGCGGCCTTGTGCATACCCCGTGTACGGGAAGGACTGGTGCCTGTTGAGGCCCATGATCTTGAGAGGCCTGCCGTTCAGCGTGAAGCCGTCCGGTGTGAAAAGCGCTTCACGAAAGCCGAAACGTTCCTGATAGGTGTCAGTGCCGTGTTCAGTTTCCAGGGTGATCTGAAGCGCATAAGTCTCAGGGTTGTCGATGTCCCAGAGTGCGATGTTCTCCAGATCTGTGAGACGGATCAAAAAGCCATCTTCAGAGCAGACATCCTGGCTGCCTTCGGCAATTGCATGGCGGTCCGGATCAAGGAGTACCACGCTAACCTGTCCCTGGAAGGGGAGGCCTCGCGGGTTTTCAATGCGACCTTTGACGGTCACTGACTTCCTGTCTGCCAGAACATTCGGCGTTTCAATCTTGACGGATTTCACGAACACCGGTGCGAATGACATCAGCCAGACATCCCGATAAATCCCGGCATAGGTGAGATAGTCGATCCTGCCGCCAAAAGGCGGGATGTCGGGATTTTCCGAGCCATCGATGGAGACAGTCAGGCGGTTGGTCCCTTGCTTCAGGTGCTCGCTCAGCCGGACACTGAACGGTGTGTAGCCATCAGCATGACGGATCAGCTCGGTACCGTTGAGTGACACGCGGGTATCAGCCATCACACCTTCGAAGTGAAGGAAGATTTCCCTGTCTGCAAAATCCTCCTGCCAGGGAATTTGGCGCTCGTATTCAAATGCGCGCTGATAGGTTGTTTCGTCAAAATAGTTGAAGGGAAGTTCGACCGCGGTGTGCGGGATCGAAACCGTCGTCTCACCGCTTCCGGTGTTGTCCTTTGCCCGGGCAAGCGGGTCGCGAAAGAACCATCCTTCATTCAAACCGGTAATGTGCCGCATAGTTCACTCAAGTGCCGTTGAAACCTGTTGAGCGTCGACATTAGTAACGTTACTAACGTGTGTCAAATTATTTACTAAACTTTACTAAAAGAGAAAACCCGACCATCCGGCCGGGCTTCTCGTTCATTGTGCTGAAATGAGGTGATCAATCAGGCGACGAGCTTTGCATCGAGGAATTCTTCAATTCCCATGACGCCGCCTTCCTTGCCGATGCCCGACATTTTGACACCGCCGAACGGGCTGCCTGCCGACAGGTAGTTTCCGTTCTTGAAGACCATGCCTGCCTGCATTTGCCGGATCACGCGGGCAAGCTTCTGCGGGTCGTCGGTGTGAACGTATGCCGCCAGGCCAAAGTCACTGTCATTGGCAATCGCGATAGCTTCGTCTTCAGTGTCGAAGGGAATGAGCACCGCGACGGGACCAAAAACTTCCTCGCGGGCAATGGTCATGTCGTTGTCCACATCAGCGAAGACGGTTGGTCGCACATAGTGACCTCGTTCAATGCCTTCCGGCTTTCCAAGGCCTCCGGCCAGAAGTTCTGCGCCGTCATCAAGTGCCGATTGAAGAAGCTTCTGGATGTGGTCGAATTGTCTCTTGTTGGCAACCGGGCCGACGTGATTTCCGGCTGCGCGCGGATCACCGGCGGGCGTCCCGGCGGTCACCTCAGTCGCGGCCAGCTTCGCGGTCTCATAGGCGGAGCGCTCGACAAGCAGACGGGTCGGGCCGTTGCAGTTCTGACCGGAGTTGCAGAAGAGGCCGCTTAGTGTCTGTTTGATGCGGGTTGCAACATCACAGTCGGCAAAGAGGATGCAGGGCGATTTTCCGCCTAATTCCAGTGAGATAGGCTTAATTCGCTCAGCGCTCGCGGCGTAGATAAGACGGCCGGCCTTGGTTGATCCGGTGAAGGAGACACAGTCGACATGCGGGTGCGAAACAAGAGCTGCGCCAACATCGCTGCCAAGGCCGTTGACCAGATTGAAGACGCCATTCGGACACCCGGCTTCATCCAGTATTTCGGCAAAAATCATGGCGTTGAATGGTGTGATTTCGCTTGGCTTCAGAACCATGGTGCTGCCTGCGGCAAGCGCGGCAAATACTTTCAGTCCAATCTGGTTCAGCGGCCAGTTCCATGGGGTGATCAGACCAGCCACCCCCTTGCTCTCGCGGTGGATCTCGTCACCGTTGGACAGTCTTTCAATCCATCGGATTTCGTCCATGGCTTTCAGGAATGCATCGATCTGCGCAGCACCGCTGCCTGCTTGAACCGCGTATGAAAGGTCCGTCGGACATCCAAGTTCCAGGGTGATCGCATCGGCAAGATCCTTGCGGCGGCGAATGTAGACTTCCCGGATGTTTTCAAGCAGTTGCCGGCGTTCTCTGATGTCGGTCGATGACCACATGGGAAGGGCGGCACGCGCGGCTTTCACCGCCAACACGACGTCTTCAGTCCCGCCAAGTGCGATTGATCCGAGCGTCTCTTCCGTTGCCGGATTTTCAACGGCGAGACGCTGTGGCCCTGAGGGTAATACCCAGGACCCGTCTATATAGAAGCTTTCCGGATGTTTGACGATCATGCGTTTCTTTCCCTTCTGAAGGTGATCAAGAGGCGATAGGGAAAGTGGATGAATTTTTCAACACTAAAATTTACTAAATATGAGTTGCCTTATGTTCAACGATCAACGTTGAACGAGCTTCCACCGGGCCGTTAATGATCGCTGACCCCCTCGATCATTTGCCTGGATGCGTTCGTGCTGACCAATGACATTTGAAGGTTGGGCACAACTCCGCGTCTAAGACGGTTCATGGACAGAGTGGGCCAGCATGTTTGGCTTGCCGATCGAGCGCTAGCCATCAAGCACAATAAGTGAAATTTGCCCGAACACGGCAAAGAACGTGGGAAAGGACGAGCAGCTACCGGAGCGCAGCCACAATCTCTTCCCAAACCGCTACGGGGTCATTGTTGTCAAACAGTTTTCCCGCACGGGCAAACCAGTAGGCAGCGTTTTCCTGATCTCCTTCGATCAGGTGGCAGAGCGCATGGACCCAGTCATGGGCCTTTTCACCTTCCGCATTCTGGCAGATCGCGTGCGCCTTTTCCCACTCTGGTCCAAGCTGCCAATCACCTTTCTTGATCCACCAAAGAGCTTTCAGTGGCGGCGTGAAATCCGCCGGCGGGCCTGCGGATGAACAGTCCATGTGTGTCTGTTCAGACATCTGAATCCTCCCTCCCAATTTTCAAAACGAATTTGGTTTTCACGGCTCTTTTGATTCGCAAGATCCAATTGGCTCCACTGTTTCTTCCTTGGCCGGTACATTCACCATTGGATTAACGGAGTGCCCGGAGCCCGGAGAACGGTTCAAAGGATTGCTTCAAAATAGCAATGCGGAAGCCAACGCAACCGAGCGTAGGTCCGTTTCAATGCCGGGTCCAGAGTTTTTGGTTTGGGCACATTGATCGGTTCTGGAATTCGAATTGCTGCTTTGGCTGAACCGAAAAGGAACGATCGCGAAAGATTGTGCGCGCATTGCCGGAAAAGCCGACCACTTCCGTACTTGGCACCCGGCTTGTTTCCCCGCTAGCATCTGATTGCACGACCCGCGCGTACAATGTGCGTCAGTCAATCCGAAGTTTTCATGAAGCGAGGATCCGGTATGAATGCAGGGCACGGGACAAATGCAGTGAAACAGCTGAACGAGCCACTTGATCACGCAGGGCACGCAGAGCTTCTTTCGTTCGGGTCGAAATGCAGAAGTCCAAAGCCCGGCCTGTCCTTGCGAGCCTTTTTGACCTCCGGTGTTTTCACCATCGGATTGTTGCTTCAGCCTGTTGAAGGGCGTGCGAATTCTTCGTTGGAAGAGGTGCGCCGCATTCTGAACAGTCCGGAACGGCTGCCCTTGATCGTCGAGAAACGCCGGAACGCAATATCGGAATACTATGGTTCGGAGGAGGCCGAACTCCTTTGGCTGGATCAAAGCCGAGGAGACGAGCTCACAAACTTGATGGAAGCAGCCGGACAGGAAGGTCTGCGACCGGAGGACTATCCGCACGAAGTGCTCATTGACGCGTCACGTTCGTTGGACAATGGGCTTGCACCTTCCGAAGTTGCCTGGGTGGAACTCCTCTACACAGGTCATTTCCTGGACTTTGCGAACGACCTGCGAGCCGGCAGAGTGTCTCCGCGGGTGCTCTATCCTGATGCCTACATGCCTTACAACTCGATCGACGGGCACGATGCTTTGCGGCGGCTTGCATCATCGGATGACATTGATGGTTTCGTTGCCAGCTGGCAGCCGCAAGACGATACCTATCGGCGTCTCAAGGGACATTTGCAGCATTTGCAGAACGTCAGGGAAAACGGAGGCTTTACCTATCTGGAGCCCGGCGAGGTACTGGTCGCCGGGCAATCGGATCCGCGGATTCCGGTGTTGCGGCAACGTCTTTTTGAAGGCGGACTGCTGGCCGAGGTGACAACAAGTGAAACCTTCGACAAGCGACTGGCCTTTGCCGTCGCGCAGGCGCAGCACAGATATGGGTTGCCTTTGTCGGCGGAAGTCGACGCGGCCTTGATAAAGGCCTTGAACATTCCTGTCGACAGGCGGATTGAACAGGTTTCCAACGCAATGGAGCGCATTCGCTGGATCCCCAATGAATATGCCCGGCTCCAGCTTTTCATCAACAAGGGCGAGAACCGGTTTGTCTTTCTGGAAGACGGGCGGGTGGTTCAGGAAGGGGCGGCCTATGCCAATTGCCCAGACCGAAACTACGCAACGACGGCAACAACCATTGAAGCGGTCACTTTCCACCCGACGTGGCGGGTTTCTTGGGAGTTCTTCGGCAAGGAACTGTTGCCACGCCTTCAGAAAAATCCCAAGGAAGTCGAGGAGGCAGGCTACTATCTCAGGCGCAGCGGCGCTGAAGTGCCACTCGACGCCTTGCCTTGGAACCAGGCGACCCTCAGAGATTTGCAAAGAGCCCCCAATCGGGAGCAATACGCACTCTTTCTTCCTTCTTCCGACGAGAACCCGCTCGGCGACTATGCCTATCGCCTGAGGCAGGAGCAGCGCTTGTCCTTGTTCGATCTGGCAGAAGCGCCCGAGGGCGACACCTATTGCAATCCCTATCTCCCGAAGACCGCCTTCGGGATTGTCGAGGGGCTGGACATTCTGGAACACATCATCGAACCGAGGGTGTTTCCCGAAGAAGGGTTGTCCAACAGGATCTCGCGCCGCGACACGATCACCTTTCCCGCCCGCGGCGGCTTGATGGCGGTCGTCTCGCACCAGTCGGTCTGGGTTCAGCGGCAAGGAATTATCCGCTTCGGCAACGATCCATACCTGGAAGATGCGAGGCTGACGGCAGCATTGTCGGGACGACCGAAGCCTTGAGGAAAGATCAGGGCTCAGTATCCCCGGCAAGCACTCTTGCTACATGATCATGATCAGCGTCCCGGCCAGTGTCAGCAGGACATTGGCCAAGGCGTAGGTGCCAGCGTAACCAAGGGCAGGGACCGTGCTCTTGGCCGCCTGCTGAACAATGCCGAGCGCCGGAGTGCTGGTCATGGCTCCGGTCAAGGCACCCAGCAGCAGGGCAGGGTTCATCTTCAGCGCCAGACGTCCGAAAGCGTAACCTGCCAGCAGCGGCAGGCAGGTGACGACGATACCGCAAAGGAACAGGATTGGCCCGACGGACCCGACCGCCTCAACGATGCCGCCGCCGGCGTTAAGACCGACGCCGACCATAAACAGAAGCAGGCCGAGCTCCATGAGGATAAAACGCGCGGCTGCGGGCATGCGGCCGAAAGTCGGGCGATTAGCCCGCAGGAAACCGACGCAAATGCCGGAAATCAGCAGGCCCCCGGCCGTCCCCATGCCGACATCGACATTGCCGATCTTTACCGTGATCTGCCCGATGACAAGACCGAAGACGATACCGGCAGCGAAGGTGAGCAGATCGGTTTCAACTGCTTTGCGGTCTTCCGCTCCAACTGCCGCAACCATGCGATCCAGCGCATTTCGTTCTCCGGCGACGACCATGACATCCCCGCGCTGAACAACTGTGCCGGGGCTGAGAGGCATTGCGATCTGGGAACGAGTCATTTCGGTCAGGTAGCAGCCGTATTTGGTGTAAAGGCCAACCTCGCTCAAAGGCTTCCCGACAACCTCGGGGTTGGTCACCACGACCTCGGCAACATCGACAACGGCATCTGTCAGGTCCCTGTCCAGAACCTCACCACTCAAGCCGTAAAGCTCCCTTGCTTTTGCGTGCTCTTCCGGCGTTGCAAAGACCGCAATCTTGTCGCCCAGTTCAAGGACTGTTTCGAACTGGGGTGTAATGATCTCGTTGCCGCGTTTGATGCGGTAGATCGACTTCAGACTGACATCCGGGCCTGCCGTCGCGTTCAAAATTTCCGCTATGGTTTTGCCCTGATGGGCTTCGTTGCTGACCAGATAGGCACGCAGGATCGGTCGGGCCACGTGTTTTTCGTTGGACTTGGTGCTGAAACCGCGTTCTTTCGCGAAGGACTCAGCAGCGGCGACCAGGTCGACCCGAAGCAGGTTCGGCAGCATTTTTACAACGAGCAGCAGACCAACGGTGCCGAATATGTAGGTGATTGCATACGCGACGCTGATGCTCTCGATCAGGCTGTCGGCCGATGATCCCAGGGGCGGCGTGACCAGTCCCGATGACACGGCATTTTGAGCACCGACAAGCGTCGGCGTGCTGGTCAGACTGCCGGCCATCAGTCCCGCGGCAAAGGTATTTGGCAGGTCGACCAATCCAGCCAGTGCCAGAACCAGCAGGAACGAGCCTGCTGCCATGAACACAGTCAGGACAAGGTATCGCGGTCCGTCCTGACGAAGAACGTTCAGGATTTGTGGCCCGGCCTGCCAGCCGACCGAGTAAATGAACAGTGTGAAGCCGATCGACTGAACAATAGGGTCAATTTTGTAACCATAGTGACCAAACAGGAGCGCGCATAGAAGCACGCCGCCTGTTACGCCGATTTCAAACCGTGCGATCTTGATGTTGCCGAGCAAGTATCCGATCGCAATAATCGTGAAAATCACCAGCACAGAGTCCTGGTGAAAAATCTGCGCAAAATCGATTGTCATCGCAGCTAAAAACTCATTGGTAATATTATCAGTGACCGGGCGATCGCACGTGAACCAGCTCCGGCGCAAGGCCACTGGATGGGCTGCGAATGCGCCGATTTGGTGGCCGGATGCTATTCTTTTTCAAACGGAAACGGCGTTTCGGAAGGCCTCAATGGCAACCGTGGTGCCCCTGCCATCGACGCAGGGCGCCTCCCGGTTCGATGCCCGCCGTGGACAATGCACGGGCCGCTATCTGGTGGGTCATGTCTTCCAGGCCTTCGAGACCGGAATAAAATGGAGGTACGGGAGGCGAGACGATTGCACCCATGCGGGTGACTTTCAGCATCGCTTCCAGATGCCCTTCATGCAGCGGCGCCTCGCGCGCCAGCAGCACGAGCGGGCGGCGTTCCTTCAAGGTGACGTCTGCTGCCCGTGCGAGCAGACCTTCTCCGGTTCCGTAAGCGATAGCAGCAAGACTGCGCATGGAGCAGGGGGCAACCAACATTGCATCTACCGGAAACGATCCACTTGCTATCGGTGCGGCAAGATCGGACGGGGGAAGATCTCGCGTGGCGAGCGCTGTAATTTCGTCTCTGGCCTTGGGGCCGAGTTCATGCCGGATGGTCTGCTCCGCTCCAGCCGTAACGGTGACGTAGCGCTCGATTTCGAGCTTCGTCAGAAGACGCAAGATTTCAAGGGCAAGCGCTGCCCCAGAAGCTCCTGAAATGCCGACAACGACTCGTTTGGCCGGTTTCATTGTGCTGCGGTCTCCAGTGGGCTGGCATTTGTAAGGTGAGCAAACAGCTTTTCCGCTCGGGCTTCAACTTCGGATGGCATCGTCAGTTTTTCGGCAAATGCGCGCGATGTCTCAGCCCCGAACTTGACGGTCGCGTCGATGCCGAGCTTGCCCCCAAGGCCTTCAAAAGGGCTGGCAAAGTCCAATTGGTCGACAGGAGTTCGCTCAAGCAACAACAGGTCTCGCTCGGGGTCGGACCGTGTTGCGACCGCCCACATCACGTCGTCCCAATTCCGGATATTGATGTCCCCGTCGACGACGATGACATACTTGGTCATGGAAAATTGCGGCAACAGGGACCAGAACCCCATCATCGCCCGCCGCGCCTGACCGGGATAGGACTTGTCGATCTGCAGGACCGCGAAACGATAGGAGCAGGTTGCGGGCGGCAAATACACGTCGACGATCTCGGGGATCGCCTGACGCAGGATCGGGCGGAAAATATCGGTCATGGCCTCGCCGATCACCGAAGGCTCGTCAGGGGCACGGCCGGTGAACGTTGAAAGGTAGACCGGATCCTTGCGCATGTTCATGGCACTCAGGCGGAAGACCGGATAGTGCGCGGCGTCATTGTAGTAGCCGGTATGATCTCCGAACGGTCCTTCGAGAGCGGTTTCACCTGGCTGAATTTCACCCTCCAGCACGATCTCCGAGCTCGTCGGGACATGCATTGCGATTTTCCGGCAGGGTGCCAGACGCGATGATGCCTCGTTGAAGATGCCGGCAAGGGCCAGCTCGCTGAGATCGCCCGGGGCGGGGATGACGGCGGATAGGAGCGTTGCCGGATCGCAGCCGATGACGACCGCTACCGGCATGACCTCGCCCTGTTGTTGCCATTGACGATAATGCTGGGCACCGCCGCGAAAGGGGAGCCAACGAATAATCGCCTTGTCGGATCCAAGAACCTGAATGCGGTAAATGCCCAGGTTATAGGTTCTTGGATCGTCGGCGCCCGGGGGTCTGGTGATAACAATTCCCCAGGTGACAAGAGGTCCGGCATCTCCTGGCCAGCAGGTCTGGATCGGCAATTGCGAAAGATCAGGTTCAACGCTTTCCAGGTTTTTGTTCGAACTTACTTTCTTGGGTCGTGTGTTCAAACCAGCCTTTGCGACAGGGAAGAGTTTGTAGGCTTCGCGCAGCGATGCGGGTGGTTGAGGAGAACGAAGGAAGGCCAGGAAGTCACCGAGTTCAGGCAAACTCTCCGGCTTGAGCCCAAGACCGTTGGCGACCCTTTTGCGAGTTCCGAACAGATTGACCAGAAGAGATGCGGCAAAGCCGGAGCCTGTCTTGGAACTGGGTGCGGTTAATTGAAGCGCCGGGCCGCCCTGTTCGATCACTTTTCGATGCAGCGCAGTCGCTTCCAGATGGACATCCACGGGCACATCCAGCTGTCGAAAGTCGTTTTCAGCTTCCAGGAAAGCCTGAAATTCCCGCAAGTTGCGGAAAGGGGGAAGGTCGCGGCCGCTCATGGCACTTCGGAGCACTTTCAGATCGGGCAGCCTGGAAGGGGCTGTCTTTGACTTTGTAATGCGCCGATATCGGCGAAACTTTCCAGCTCTACCTTGATAATTGTCAAGTCTCGCGCGGAGACACCTGAATTACGGTCTGGCACCGAAAGTGAGATTCAAATGCCCAGACCTTCTTCTGCCCTTAGTCTCCCGCCTGTTGTTTCAACCCTGATTGCACCGTTGCCGCGAACGCCGATGGAAATGCTGCTTTCGAAGTTGACCAAGCAACTGGTTGCGCGGCGCCCGGAACTGCTTCGGCGCCTGGGGGAAGTGGTCAAGGTTCCGATCGCTATTGTTCCGGATGACATGCCGCATGCGTTTCTGCTTTCGCTTGATGACATCAAATCGAGCGTAACAATCTGCGACAAGAACAAGATTTCCAACGCCGAGGCTGTGGTGCGGGCACCCTTTCTGGTTCTGTTGGGCCTGCTTGACGGGACCTATGACGGCGATGCTCTGTTTTTCACGAGAGATCTGAGGATCGAGGGCAAGACGGAATATGTGCTGGCTCTTCGAAACACACTTGAAGACGCCGAGCTGAGCCCGGGAGAATTCTTCGGGCTGACAGGGCAGTCAGCCGACTGGGTGAACAAGCTCAGTGGTCAGATTCTGGATAAGGCAAGATGGCTGGCAGCACGATCTGCCGGGACGTCCGGTTCTCTGGAGCCCAGGCACTGATGTCCGAGGGTGAAAGAAACCGGATGGAACTGGTCTGTCCAGCCGGAACTCCTGCAGCATTGCGGGCCGCTGCCGATGCGGGGGCAGACGCCATTTATTGCGGCTTTGCCAACGAAACCAATGCACGAAACTTTCCCGGCCTGAACTTTTCGCCGGAAGAGTTGACGCAGGGCGTTGCCTACGCGCATCAGCGCGGAGCCAAGGTTCTGGTCGCCATCAACACGTTTGCCAGGGCAGGCAGCGTTGATATCTGGCAACAGGCCGTTGATGATGCGGCGGCGAGCGGGGCTGACGCGGTGATCGCTGCTGATATTGCCGTTCTGGAACATGCCGCGACCCAGCACCCGGATGTGCGGCTTCATCTTTCGGTTCAGGCGGCTGCAAACTCTCCCGAAGCCATTCGGTTTTATGCCGAGACATTCGGGGTTAAACGGGTCGTGCTGCCGAGGGTGTTTTCTGTTCCCGAGATCGCCGCGCTGAACAAGGAAATCGACGTCGAAACCGAAGTGTTCGTCTTCGGCGGGCTTTGCGTTATGACCGAGGGGCGGTGTTCGCTTTCCTCTTATGCAACTGGCAAATCCCCGAACCTAACCGGGGTCTGTTCGCCGCCCGATCACGTGGACTACAAGGAAGATCAGACAGGTCGTCTTCAGGCGCGGCTCGGTGGTTTCACAATCGACAGTTTCGAAGCAGGCCAGCCGGCTGGGTATCCAACCCTCTGCAAAGGGCAATTTTCTGCACTGGGCAAGAGCGGATATCTGTTTGAAGACCCGGTCAGCCTCAATGCCTTCGAGTTGCTTGAGGAACTGTCAAAGGCCGGTGTAACGGCTCTCAAGATCGAAGGGCGTCAGCGCGGCAAGGCCTATATCGCAGGTGTCGTCAGCGCGTTCCGTCAGGCCGTTGACGGTCTGAGCAGTGGCATGGATGCCAGCGCCGCAATCGCAACTCTAAAATCCTTCTCCGAAGGCGGTCAGCAGACTGCCGGTTCCTACAAGAAGACCTGGCGGTAAACGATGGAGAATTCGACTCGAATCGAACTGGCGCTGGGCCCTTGCCTGTTCAACTGGTCTGCGGACAGATTGCTCGATTTCTACAAGCGGATAGCCGAAGAAGCGCAGATCGAGAGAGTTTACCTGGGTGAGGTCGTATGCGGCAAGCGCATGCCCTTCACCGACAAGGTATGGCCGGACGCGATCGAGGTGCTGACGCAGGCCGGCAAGGATGTCGTGCTGTCAACTCTTGCGCAACCGGTCAACAAGCGGGAACGGTCGATCCTGAGCCAGCAGGCGGCATATGACATGGCGATCGAAATCAACGACATGTCGATGGTTCCGGCGCGGAGCGGGCAGGATTTTGCCGTTGGGCCGTTCCTGAATGTCTACAACGAATCCAGCCTGGCGTTCCTCGCAGGGCGCGGTGCGGTTACCTGGTGTCCGCCGGTTGAGCTGCCGCTTTCGGCGATCAGCAAGATGTCCGCCCTTGTGCCGGATGTCGAGGTGGAGCTGTTTGCGTTCGGGCGGTTGCCGCTGGCGCTGTCTTCTCGTTGCTATCACGCGAGGGCGCACGGTCTGCGAAAGGATTCCTGTCAGTTCATTTGCGATCAGGATCCGGACGGCATGGATGTGGCGACGCTGGATGGTCAGCGCTTTCTGGCGGCAAACGGAATTCAGACGATGTCTGATGCTTGCCACTTTTCCGGATTGGCCAGCGGTCATCTAAGCGCGCTCGGAATCAAACGGCTGCGCTTGTCACCGCATACGCTGGACATGGTCGAGGTGAGCGGCATGTTTCGCCGTTATCTCGACGATGAAATCGCCATGGAGGAATTCGAGGCGCGGTTGGGTGAAATGAATTTGCCGGGGCCGCTCTGCAACGCTTACTTGTCGGGTGAAGCGGGATGGAAGAAAACAGCGATATCGGCGTAGAAACTGAAGGTGGTCTGTTGAGCCGGGCGGACCGGGATCTCATTGGGCAGATCCACCGAGAACTTGCAAGGCTGGAAATGCCTTGCGATTGCAAGGAAGAACTCGACCGGACGATCGTCGCCATTGAAGCCTGGCAGATGCTCAAGCGGCGCAAGGAGCTGATCAAGATTGTTCAGGAGGACTATCACCACCTGGTCTCCGGTGTGTCCTTTCTGACCGATCTGGAGAACATCGGGCAGCGGAAACTATCCGACCAGGATTTGCGTGATCATGCGGAGAGTTTGAAGTTTCTGGCTGACCTTGCGGACCGCTGTGCGAGACGGCTGAACGAACTGTCTGCCATCACCGTATCGGACTGAAGAGTTTCAGAACCATTCGTGACAAAGGCTGGCTTCGCCGAGGCGATAGCCAGCCAGACTTTTCCCACACGCTTCAGGAGCCGTTAGTTTTCCTGAGTAAGCGTCACTGACGCCAGATCCGAGCCCACGGTGATTTCCCCTTCAAAACCGCTGTCGATGACAGACGAGCGATAGTCGTCTTCAGTCAAGGCGCCGTTGGGAAGTTTGTAGGGGCCTTGCCTAGGAGCACCGACGGGAGGAATTAGGTGGGTCAGCATCAGATGGCTGACACCGGCTCGTTTCGCAAGGCCTCCAAGATCGGTCGCGTTGCTCTGACGGAAATAGATTGGCGGCGGGAAGCCGGTGCCACCATCGGGCCCCATGACCGGATGTATGGTGGAATGCACCACTATGTCCGCGCCGTTTGCCAGCTTCTCTACCTGATCGGAGGTCGAGGTCTCCCTCGGAGGTTTTCGTGTATCGTTGCCGGCATCGCCACCGATGACGACGCTGCCGGCGGGCGTATCAACACGATAAGAGGCGTGACCGGCAATGTGTGTTGAACGGATAGCGCTGACCTTGACGTCTCCCTTCGACCAGACTTCCCGAACCTCGTCCCCGGGCTTGAAATCCTTCACCTCGATCAGTTCGGCAGGACCACCTGGAAGCCGCTTTTTGTTTTCTGCAAGACGCTGTGAAATCTCGCCGGACTGAATGAGGGCATCACCTATGTGCTTGGCAAAGCGTTCGCAGCTCAAGGAAAATCCGAGAGGTGACTTTGTCTCTTCGCTGCAGACCAGATCAACTTTCGGTCCTCCGGAATTGAAGTGCCACCGCAATTGCATCATGTCGGCAAGGCCTTCGGTGTGATCAGAGTGAAGATGTGTCAAAAAGACTGCGTCAAGCCGCCCGACGGGAACACCTGCCTGACTGAGGCGTTGTGTTGTGCCTCGCCCGGTATCGAACTGCAGCCGAACGTCGCTGCACTTGTTTTCAACGGTTCCGTATTGAACGAGTGTGCCGGCACCTGCCTGTCCCTGAAAGACAGGCGGCCCGCCCTGGGTGCCGGTCAATGTGACTTTCAAACAGTTTTCCGCCATAGCGCCACTGCCTGCGGACACGCCCACTCCGAAGAGAATTGCAGAAACCAGATTTCGCGACATTTTCTCCCTCCATCGATTTATGTTTTTTTCTTTTAATAATATCGATTTTTATATCAGGCGCAACGATACATCGACGAGATGGCGATGGGAAAAGTGGGTAGTTGAATGAAGTCGGCCTCGAGCAAGGCATGATCAACCAGCACCCGGCTTCGTTTTGTAGCTGTCCCTGGGAGGAAGGTAAGCTGGAGTTGTCGAGGTCACTCCAGCATTGCGTTGATCCGGCAGCTTGCGCTGATGGATGACGCGTGTGCGAAAAAGCGCTCGTCCCGCGAGGCTGGGTCATCGACGGTGTCTAACACCGTCTCAAGAGGATGATACAGTTGTTCGCGTAATATCTCGTGATCGGCCAGACAGCCGCGGATCAACCGGCATCCTGTTCAAGTCGTTTCAGTTCCTTCAAGGGGAAGCAAACAGGTCTTTGTATTCTTCTCTCAGGACGTTCTTTTGCACCTTACCCATGGTGTTGCGCGGCAGTTCATTGATCAGCACCAGCTTGCGTGGTTGCTTGAAACGGGCGAGGGACTGACCGACGGACTTTTCGATGCCGGCCAGGTCGATCGCGTCTTGCGTGTCGGCGACCAGGACACCGAGAACAGTCTCGCCGAAGTCCGGATGAGGTACTCCGACAACAGCACTTTCCAGAATACCTGGCTGTTCATCGAGCAGAAGTTCGATTTCCTTCGGGTAGATGTTGTAGCCGCCGGAGATGATCAGATCCTTGTTGCGGCCAACAATCTGCACGTAGCCGTCTTCATCGATCCGACCGAGATCGCCGGTTATGAAAAAGCCATCGTCACGCAGCTCTGCCGCGGTTTTTTCCGGCATCTGCCAATACCCTTTGAAGACGTTCGGCCCGCGGACCTCGATTTGTCCGATTTCACCTTGCCCAAGTTCGTTGCCGGTTTCCGGGTTAGTGATTTTCAGCTCCACACCCGGCAGCGGTGGCCCGACCGTTCCAGCCTTGCGTTCACCGTCATAAGGGTTGGAAGTGTTCATGTTGGTTTCGGTCATGCCATAGCGCTCAAGGATGCGATGACCGGTGCGTGCCTCGAACTCTCTATGAGTTTCGGCGAGAAGTGGAGCACTGCCCGATACAAACAGGCGCATATGCCGCGTGCGCTCTTCAGTGAACCGGATATCTCTGAGCAGGCGGGTGTAAAACGTCGGAACTCCCATCATGCTTGTCGCGCGGGGCAGATGCGTCAGGATCTGGTCCAGATTGAACTTGGGCAGGAAGATCATCGAGCTTCCAGCCATAAGCGTTACGTTGGTTGCGACGAACAGACCGTGGGTATGGAAGATCGGCAAGGCGTGAAGCAGACAATCGCTTTCATGGAAACGCCACTCCTCGACCAAGGCTTTCGCATTGGACACAAGGTTCTGCTGGGTCAGCATGGCTCCTTTTGAGCGTCCGGTGGTTCCGGATGTGTAGAGGAAGGCAGCAAGGTCGTCGCCGATCCTGGCAACCGTGTTGAAAGTCGTTGGCTCGTTCTTTGACCTGGAAACGAAGTTCCCGGTGCCATCGGCGTTCAGAGTCGCAAGGCTTGCGCCCAGGACAGTGCAGATAGGCCGCAGGCCTTCCAGCATGCGATCATCGCAGATCACCAATGCCGCACCGCTGTTTTCAATGAAATAGCTCAGTTCTTCGACGGTGTAGGCGGTGTTGAGCGGAAGAAAGACAATGCCTGCCTGCGCACAGGCAGCGTAAAGCGCCAATGCCTCGGGTGACTTTTCCACCTGTACGGCAACCCGGTCACCGGTCGCCAGACCGAAGGACATCAGCGCATGAGCAAACCGGGCAGCTTGTTCCAGAAAAGCCTGATAGCTGACTTCCTTTCCGTCCGGCAGATACAGAAAAGTTTCGGGACTGTCTGCATGCCGTCCGAAAAGAGTGTCATAAAGCAGGTTGCTCATTCACCTGTCTCCTGAGGTCTTGTTTTTGTGCGGCAGCGTCCAGGGACCGGATCTCCGAAGATGCCGCTATTTCCATTGTTGTGGCGAACCGCTCGTGGTTCTGCGAAACCTTGTTGAGGTCGTAGAGGTAGTTGACCATCGTGCCGGCGGACTGGATCTGCCCCTTGTCGGAAAGATCGGCCTCGGCGTGCACCGCGTGGATCTGGGCTCCATTGCCAAGGTGGAAGCGTGCGACGGGATCCAGTGGTTGCCCGTCACCGCGCTTGGCCGACATGAGATAGTGAGCCGCAAGCGTTCTGAGCTGCTTGGCGTCAGCATCTTCGTAGGGAATGTCTTCCGCCTTCAGCCATTTCGTCAGACCCGGAATGGGCGAGAGTGTCACAAAGGTCTTCAATCCAGGGAGCTCGGTCGACAGGTCGGCGGCGACCTGTTTGATGAGCGAGTTGCCGAACGAAATTCCGGCAAGACCGGACTGGCAGTTGGAAATCGAATAAAAGACCGCTGTCTTGGCTTTTTCTGCCGTGATCGGTTCGCGGTCTTCGGCCAGAAGATCCTGAACAGAGCCAGGGATACTCGCGGTCAGCGCCACTTCCACAAAGATCAGAGGCTCATCTGGCATGGCCGGGTGGAAAAACGCGAAACAGCGGCGATCGTCCGGAACGAGCCTTCGGCGAAGGTCGTCCCAATTGGCGATTTCGTGCACTGCTTCGTATGCGATGATCTTTTCGAGGATGTGTGCAGGGCTTTCCCAGTTGATCGGTCGCAGGACAAGAAAGCCCCTGTTGAACCAGGAGACGAACAGGTGACGAAAATCCTGGTCAAGGGCCTGTAGTTCGTGGTCGGGACCTCCAAGGCGCAGCAGGTCGGAGCGCATGCGGACAAGGGTTTGCGTGGCTCCGGGTATCTGGTTCAGACGCCGGATCAGTTCCTGCCGATCCGGCTCAACGGCTGCCATGAAGGCGCGGTAGGTTTGCTTGCTGGGATCGGCCTCATAGGCATCCAGTGTTGCCCGTACATTTTCCGGGTTGATGTTCATGTCACCGGCCAGGTGATGAAAAAACGCAAGCTTGCCTTCATCATCCATGTCCTGGAACCGCTTCAGAATATGTTTGGCGATGGATCGTCCGGAAATTTCTCCGGTGGCGCTGACAAGCGCGGTGATCAATTCTTCCATCGAGCGGGAGTCGTGCCGGTCCGGCGCCAGGGTCAGGTAGCGGCGCTCAAAAATGGTCGAAAGCAAATCGCCTAGAATCGTCATGTGTTTCTCCAGGGCGTCAGATAGGATCAGACAGTCGCTCTCGTGAAGATATTAAGTCTCGCCTTGCCCCCCAATTCCCCAAAAGAGTGAATGAGGGCACGGCACGGTTCACGAAAGGTCCACCTTTCCCGTCGACAGCCCGATGTTGAGCGTGAAGCTGCCCTCGTTGATCATCCAGCGTCTGATCGTGAAGCTCCTGACGCCCTTTTTGTGCATCGGGTCTTCTGCTGCCAGAGCCCGGGCGTCTTCAAGGGAAGCCGCGCGGTAAACGATCATGCCTTCACCGTTCATGTCCTCTCCCGAAAAATCAGAAACTGGGCCGGCGAACACGAGTTTGCCCTCCTGTTCCATCCTGGCCTGATAGGCAAGGTGGTCCGGCAACGTACCCGGAAGATCCACATCCGGCCCGGCCGGAACCGAATTCACAACATAAAGTTCCAGAGCAAGGGCGCCACGCTCTTTGGCGACGCGTTTGTAATCGGCCCATTTCGGCATGTTTCATCTCCTACTTTTCACTACTCTAAAAAAATCGATATTATTTGACAATTATAAAAATAGTCGTCAAAGTAACAAAAAACAGGGAAACACCGAGGCTAAAATGCGATTCTTAGTGGGAACGGGTGTGTCAGGGCAGGGTGTCTATCTCGTTGAAGGCGAGTGGGCCTGGAACCTGACAGCGATCAACGACAGAGTTGGCGTGGATTTGAAAGCCTTGATCGATGAGGCCGTGAATCTTCAGGATCTGATTGCAAAGAAGGATCAGGTCCAGGCCGAGCCGGTTTCCTCAATTGCGCCTGACCTGCCGGTCGCACGGCCGGGCAAGATCGTTTGCCTCGGGTTGAACTATGTCGATCACATCAAGGAAGGTGGGTATGACGTTCCTACATACCCGGCACTCTTCATGCGGTGTTCGACGTCGATGATCCCAGCAGGAGCGCCTATGGTCAGGCCGTCCTGTTCCGAACAACTCGATTATGAAGCCGAACTGATGGTGATCATCGGTAAAGGAGGCAAGCATATAAGCGAAGGCGACGCGCTGGCTCATATCTTCGGTTACACTCTCTTCAATGATGGTTCGGTACGCGAATATCAGCGCAAGACCCATCAATGGACACCGGGCAAGAATTTCGATGCGACAGGCCCCATCGGCCCGATTGTTGTGACGCCGGATGAGTTGCCTGAAGGGGCCGAGGGACTGAAGATCGAATCCCGTGTCGGTTCCGAGATCCTGCAAAGTGCAACGACTTCAGACATGCTCTGGAGCGTCGCCCGGACAATCTCGACGATTTCTGAATTTACAACGCTGGAGCCTGGAGACCTGTTGGCAATGGGGACACCTCCCGGGGTTGGGCATGCAAAGACCCCGCAACGCTGGCTGCGGCCGGGAGAAACCGTTGAGGTGGAGATCGAGGGGATCGGCATTTGCGCAAATCCGATCGTCGCAGAAGAAGATATCGTCACCACGGAGGCCGCTGAATGAGTATTCATGCGCCCAAGTTGCCGACAAGTGAGGCATTGGCAAAGCTTCGCTCTGAGGCCCACGATGCCATCAGAAAGCTCCGTCAAAGAATAGGCAGGCTTGAGGATGACAGCATAGATCTGATCCTGCGCGGAGCGCGTTCGCATTACGCATGGCAGGACAAGCCGGTGCCGCGCGAGCTCCTGCAGAAGATCTACGAAATCACAGCGGCCGGACCGACAAGCATGAATTCCTGTCCGGCGAGATTTTTCTTTATCGAAACTCCGGAGGCCAAGCAGCGGCTGGCCAAGGCGCTCAAGGACAAGAATGTCGACAAGATGATGTCCGCTCCGGCAACGGTCATCGTTGCCCATGACGTTGAATTCTGGAAGGAGCTTCCCTTTCTCTTTCCTCATGAGGACCGGCGGCACTTCTTTGAGGGCAAGCTTGAACACTCGGAAGAAACGGCTTTCCGGAACGGGACCTTGCAAGGCGCCTATTTCATGATAGCCGCGCGAGCGCTCGGGCTTGATGTCGGCGCCATGTCAGGGTTTTCCAACAAGATCGTCGATGAGGAGTTTTTCGGCGGGACGACGCTGAAATCCAATTTTCTCTGCAATCTGGGCTACGCCGACGAAACGGCTCTTTTTCACAAGCTTCCGCGCTTGCCGTTCGACACGGCCTGCCAGTTTTTGTGAGGTCACATGCCGGCCTTGAGGGAAAAAACAGTCGTCAAGCTTCGCGCGAAAGGGCAGGGAGTTTCGCACTCAAGAACGGATATCGGTATCCGGGATCTGAATTTCTCGATTGATGAACCCGAAGCACGTGGCGGGACCAATCTGGGTCCGGCGCCGACAGAAGCGGCTCTCGCGGCACTGGCCGGATGCACCAATGTGATCGGGCACAAATGTGCCGGCAAGATGGGGGTCGATATCGGTCACCTGTCTATCGAAATTTCCTGCGAGTTCGATCGCAGGGGCGTGACCCTGGAGGAAGAGGTCGACGTTCCCTTTGTCGGACTGCGTCAGGTGGTGACCTGTGACGGTACTCTTACAGAGAATGAACTTCAGTCCGTTGCAGTTGAAGTTGCCAAATACTGTCCCCTTTCAAAACTGTTCGAACAGTCGGGGACCGCAATGGAGACGATCTGGCAGAAAGCCTGACTGGTCTCGCTTTCTTTGGGAGGAGAATGCCATGATTGGAAAAATGACAAGGCGGAGTGCGCTGGCGATGGCGCTCTTGAGCGCGACCGCGATGCCGGGCTTTGCGACCGAAACCATCAAGGCGGTCGTGATTGACGGTTATCCATCTCGGGCGCTGTGGGTCAAGGAATTTACCAACTTCTTCATACCGGAAGTCGACAAGCGCCTGGCGGAAACCGGCAATTACAAGATGGACTGGCAGGAGAGCTATGGTGGCTCGATCGTCAAGCCCAAAGGCGTCCTGGAAGGCGTGAAGCTGGGGCTTGGCGATATCGGTATCGTCACCACGATTTTCCATTCCTCCAAACTGCCGAGCCAGGCGATTTCGGCGGTTACGCCATTCATTGCAGCTGACTCGCGCGCAGTCGCCAAGGCGGTTGACGAGATCGCCAAGGAATTCCCGACCATGCAGAAGGAGTTCGAGGCACAGAACCAGGTTTACCTGGCAACGGGTGTGGTACTCGACACTTATCAGGTCTTCTCCAAGGAGCCGGTCAATGCGTTGTCCGACCTGGAGGGCAGCAAGGTTGCCGGTGCCGGCATGAACCTGCGTTACCTGGAAGGTATTGAAGGGGCTGCCGGCGTCCGCGGCGGTCTTACCGACTTCTACAACATGCTGCAGACCGGTCTGGTGGACAATGCCATGCTGTGGCCGGAAGCTGCCAAGACTTTCAAGATCGCGGAAGTCGCACCTTACATGCTGCGGGCGGATCTCGGTGCGGTGAATTCCAAAACCATTACCGTCAACAAGGATTACTGGGACAAACTGCCGGACGAAGTGAAAGAGGTTCTGCAGGACGTCGCCGTTGCATATCGTGACCATGTGGCCGGTATCGCCATGGATCGTGCGGATGCCAGCCGTGCCGCTTTTGAAGAAGCTGGCGGCACCGTCGTCGAAATGGATCCGGCACAGCGGGCACAGTGGGCCGAAAACATGCCGAACATTGCGGTCGAATGGGCTGCGGACCTGGATGCCAAGGGCGAGCCGGGAAGTGACATGCTCAAGGCTTACATGGCCAAACTTCAAGAGGCTGGCTTTACTCCGGTTCGCGACTGGTCAACTGAACTGACACAGTAATCGCAGCGAAAATAAGCGGGAGCGCCGGGATGCTGCGTCCACTTCAAGATGGCGTTCGCGCCTTATCACAACTTGCCAACTGGGTTGCCATTGCCGCCAACGCAGTTGGCACCCTTATCGTGCTTGGTCTGGTTCTCATCGTGAACTATGACGTTGTTGCACGCGGGTTCTTCAACGCTCCCTTTCGCGGTGCGGTGGAAGTTGTCCAATTCTCCATGGTTCTCATCGTTTTCCTGCAGTTGCCGGATGTCGTGCGAACCAACAGGCTGACCCGATCTGACGGGTTTTTGACCATCCTGCAGACAACAAGGCCGAAGCTGGCGGAAACGCTTCGGCGCGCGATCAATTTTGCCTCGGCGGTTTTCATGGCACTGGTTGCCTACGCCATCTGGCCGGAATTTGTCGAAATGTATGAAACCAAGGACTTTTTCGGCGTCCCGGGGGTTTTCACTGCCCCCTGGTGGCCTGTGAAGCTCGCCATCTATCTGAGTGCAACGCTCTGCACGATCCTGTTTGTGATGAAAGTGCTGAGCCCGGACAGGAAAGTTGATCCGGTGCGTCTGAATGAACAACCAGAGGATAAGTCGTGACACCTATCGAAATTGGTATGCTGTCTGTCGTCGCGATCGTCGTTCTGGTCTATCTCGGCGTCTATATTCCGATAGCGCTTGGCCTGGTCTCCTTCGTCTCGATCATCCTGATGCGGGACAACTTCGAACTCGCCATCAATCTCCTGAAAATCGCAATCGGCGACAGCGTGATGGAATACACGTTTGCGACCGTGCCGCTGTTCACCTTCATGGGTCTGATCGTATCGAAGGCAGGGCTCGGCGCGGATATCTACACAGTGATGAATTCCGGGTTTCGGAAGGTGAAAGGTGGCATCGGCATGGCGACGGTCGGTGCCAATGCGGTGTTCGCAGCTGTCACCGGTTCTTCGATTGCCTCAGCATCGGTCTTCTCAAAGGTCTCGGTGCCGCAGATGCTGGCCTTTGACTACAATCCGCGCTTCGCAGTTGGGGTGGTCGCCGGGTCGTCTGTTCTGGGCATGATCATTCCTCCGTCCGCGATGCTGATCATCTATTCCTTTGTTGCCGAACAGAGTGTCGGCGACATGTTCCTGGCTGGCGTTGTACCGGGCATCCTGCTTGCGATTGCCTATGTGGTTGCAATCTTCCTCATGGGGCGGCTGACACCAACATATGTCGGCGGCCGTACCGCCAAGGAAACGGAGTGGATGTCTGCATTGGAAATCGCGGACAAGACCGTTCCGACCCTTTTGCTTATCACTGCGGTGCTTGGCGGGATCTACACGGGGTGGCTGACGCCAGTTGAGGCAGGCGCAGCTGGTTCTCTGCTCGGTCTGCTGATCGCCGCCGTCAGAAAGAAGCTGACGCTGAAATCCCTATGGAACGCGCTTCTGGAGACCGGTCACATCACCGCTTCGATCCTGTTCCTGATTACGGCTGCATCGATCTACAGCAGAATGCTGGGATTGGCGGGACTGCCGAACGAGCTTGGCGACCTGTTGACCGAAACCCAGATGAGCTTTTTCTGGATCATGGTCATCTATGTCCTGATGATGATTTTCCTTGGAACATTGTTGGACACTGCATCGATCATCCTGATCGTTGTTCCGCTGTTTCTGCCGCTGGTGGAGCCAATGGGCCTGTCGCTCATCTGGTTCGGGATCGTCACGGTCGTCGGAGCGGAGATTGGTCTGCTGACACCGCCGCTCGGCATTTCCTGTTTCGTCATCAAGGCAACCCTGAACGACCCCCGGATTTCCCTGAAGGACGTTTTTGTCGGGGCCTTTCCGTTTGCGCTGGTGATGCTGGTGGTCCTGATCGCTCTGATCCGCTGGCCGTCGCTAAGCCTGGCAATTCTGAACTAAGAGGCATTTATGCGCGACGTTACCAAAGAAAACATAACAGACGTCTTCATGGGTTATTTCGGTGAAAACACCGACCCGCGTTTCAAGGAGATATTGAGAAGCCTTGTGACCCATCTGCATGACTTCGCCAGAGAAACCAACCTGACCCACGCTGAATGGCGCAAGGGCATCGAGTTTCTGGAACAGGCTGGCAATATCTCGGACGAAGAGCGGCACGAGTTCGTATTGTTGTCTGATGTTCTTGGCCTCTCTTCCCTGGTCGACATGTTGCATTCCTGCCCGGATGGAACTTCCTCCAGCGTTCTCGGCCCCTTCCACATCACCGGTGCGCCGCCTTTGCCGATTGGCGGTGACTTGAAAAAGGATTTCAAGGAGCAGGTGTTGCTGGCAGAAGGAACGATCAGGGACACGGACGGAAATCCGATCGAGGGTGCGGAACTGGATATCTGGCAAACCGCGCCAAATGGCATGTATTCAAGTCAGGATCCGGATCAGGACACCTATTCTTTCCATGGTATTCAGACGACGGGGAAGGACGGGCGCTATGCCTTCACCACGGTAAAGCCGGTGAGTTATACGGTTCCGGGAGACGGGCCCGTCGGAGACATCCTGCGCGCCAGCGGACGGCATCCGTGGCGGCCATCGCATCTGCACTACATCGTCAAGGCCTCGGGGTTTCGGCCTCTGGTGACAGAGATCTTTCCCGATGATGATCCATATCTTGATGAAGACACGGTGTTCGGTGTTCGCGAAGACCTGGTCATGACTTACGTGGAACAGCCTGCCGGTTCTTTTCCCGAAGAAGGGTTTGAGCTGTCCGGAAAGGTCGAGGGGCCGTATCTGCTTGCCTCCTTTGACCTTGTTCTGGTGCCTGAGGGCACCTGAAAAGGGCGGGGGGCCGTAACCCGAAGTCCGGCCCCCCTGCCTTGTTTCCCAGCAAACTCTATTATTCAGCTGCTTCAGAGGTGAAGTGTTTTTCCAGAAAAGCGCCGGTTGTCCGATAATGGTCGAGCAGAAGGTGGCAGGCCTTGTCCGCGTCCCGGTCAACGGCCGCGTTCATGATGTCGGTGTGTTCCTTGCTGATATCGCGCTTGGAATAGTTCAGCGCCTTTCCCGCAAGGTAGCGATAGCGGATGTTGAGATCGTAGAGTTGGTTGCAGAACTTCATGAGAACCGGCGAGTGACAGGCGCTTAGAAGGTTCAGATGGAATGCCTTGTGCAGCTCTTCAAATCGTTCCACGTTAGTCCGAGGTTCCCGCATCATTCGGTGATGAGCGAGTACAAGTCGGTCTTCCCAGGCATGATCTGCATTGGCCAGGCTTTCGCGCAAGGCCACCTCTTCAAGCTGGCAGCGAAGCTTCAGGATTTCAGTGAAGTTCTGCGGGCTGATTTCCGCCGTGCGAAAGCCTCTTTGATCCAGGCGTTCCACCAGAAGATCGGAAACCAGAAGCGTGAGGGCTTCGCGAATGGGAGACCCACCCATATCCAGAATGGTACGAAGCTTTTCGATTTTGAGCTTTTCACCCGGTGGCAATTCGCCAATCAGAATCATGCGTCGGATGGCAAGATATGCGCGTTGTGTCGCCGAAGGCTCCTGCGCCGGATCAGTTGGAGTTTGAATTGACATATCCAATAATATCGATTTTCTGCCTCTTTATCCAGTTTTAACTAGAAATCTGTTTGCCTGGTCAAGCGTTTTTCAGCAAAAGCCGGAAGATATCGCGGATAAGCCGATCAACACTTTGTCAGGAGCGTCCATTCAGGCCACGGATGTCAAATCAGGCAAAGGGATTCACGCCCGCAAAATACGGGTGGGAATGGGCGAGCGCCATATAGACGATGACTGCAATCGCCAGCCGGACAAGCGCCTGCAATGTAGGCAAGGCTCCGGGAAAGCCGGATTTTCGCGTTGCTTGCTGCAGTTCGTACCAACTGTCCCCCATTTCCCTTTTTCGTCGTTTGTCGATGATTTTCATGCCGAGTAGCGAAAACAGGGAAAACGCACCAAAGAGGATGACATGCGCGAGATTTCCGTTCGGGATCATATGCGCAGTTGACCACAGAAACAGCGCAACAAGGATCGGATGCCGCATCCACCGGATAATCCCCGGATGAGTTGGATCGAACCGGTCATTGTGCATCCCGCCGAACGAAAACGGATTTGGTACTCCCACGCCGAAAGCCACTATGAGACAGACCGGCAGCATCGCCAGGATCGGTACCAGGTTCTGCCAGGGCTCCCAGGTCCAGAGCTCCACGTAAGGGGCGGACTGAGCAGCTTCGATCATCCACCACAGGATCAAAACGGAAAGGGCGGAATAGGCGATCGAAAAGCCGCGCTTGCCAAGTACCTGTACCAGAACCGGGCGCACCGGAGGACGAACCAGAACCATGTGCGAGGCGAAAAACACCGCAAATGCCGCCGTGAAATTTATCCAACCGTTTTCAAGCATAGAAGTTCCAAATTCCTCGTCGGGCAGTCTTCTGAAGCCTCCCAAACGGGAGGATATACATGAGGTTTACACTCAGGATTTTTTTGTGACTTGACGATGATCAAGTCCTTTTGGCGCCGATACTGCGACCATCGTCAAACTGTCCCTTGTTGAATAGCAAGTCTTGAGTTCAATCCACCCTCGGAGATCCCTTTAAGGGTAGACAAATGGCCGCAACCTCCCATCCACAGACGACAAAGATGGCAAATCGATTTCCGACGGT
>JBCCVB010000078.1:0-29382 GCA_039195965.1 Pseudomonadota bacterium | reverse complement strand
TTGGTATGTGTCGAAAATGTTGTAGGCGGCTTTTTGGCGAAACTGGAAGGTTTCATTGAACCTGTGTTCGAATTCGTAACCGATCTGAACCTGTGTCCGTCTGAATTCCTCAAAGTCCGGATCGGTTATGTTGAAGTCGTTCGGAATGAAACCGTGCGATGTCGCGTAAAGTGTCCCGTTAGCTTCCCGGAAGTTCCTGAAACCGGCCTTGGGCTCGTGGCTAATCAGTGACGTCAGTGTCAGCGACGTGTCGTCGGTTGGTGCCCACCGAATGCTTGGCGCGAGTGTCATGCCTTCTTGGCTGAGCCCGTCTTCTTCCAGGTCGAAGCGTTCGGCAATGCCCGCAACGCGGTAGCTCCAGACACCTTCCTTGTCGAATGTGCCCTGAAAATCAAAAGCGCCGCCAATTCTCGCGTCGATACCTGTTGTCAGTTCGATCTCCCGACGGGTTTGGCCTGTCGGTTTTTTGGTAACAAGGTTGACGATCCCGCCTGGATTGGCCTGGCCGTAAAGAATGGATGCAGGCCCCTTCAGAACTTCGATTCGCTCCAGCACATAGGGATTGATTTGCCCCAGAGAGCTCCAGCCGAACTCAAGGCCGTTGACGTATCGAGGAACGTATCCGAAGCCACGAATGTACATTTCGTCGCGCAGATTGGACGAGCCGCGATACTCAGTCGCCACGCCTGCGGTATAGCGCAGGGCCTGGGAAACCGATCTGGCATCCTGGTCTTCAATCTGCTGGCTCGGAACGACACTGACCGCCTGAGGAGTCTTGATCAGCGGTGTATCGGTTTTCGTCCCCGCACGGCTTCGGTTGGCCACATACCCTTCCACGGGACCATCGGCTGTTTCTTGTAAATTGTGAATTTCAATCTTTTCCAGATCGATTGGATTGGCATTTTGAGCCGAGGCTGCCGAGATTGCCAGGAAACTGACTGTCGCAGCCAGGTTCATGGCAGCAATTTGGGAAGAGAGGCGAAGCATCTTGTACCTGTTCGGAGTGAGCGATCGCCGGTGTTTTTGTCCGCAGCCGACGATCGCTTAAACTTGACTTTGTTACTCAGGTATTAGAAGGACTGGTAAATTGAGTCCATCCGACAGCTTGTGCGCAAATGCCAAAAGTCTTCGCCAAAGCGCCAAATCGGGTAGGGCACAGACACGCACAAGAAGTTTTGCTCATGACAGACGTCAATCCCCCGCGAAAACTCAGGAATGGCCAGATCGTTCGCGTCGACAGCGCAGTATGGCCGAAGACATCTATCGAAACGGTTCTGACGTCATTCGTCCGGGAGAAATTTCAGACTTTCATCTTTCTCGAAGGTGAGCAGAGCTTTTGGCTGGATGAGAAGTTTTTCCATGTGGATGCCGGTCACGGGCCGACACGTCGTCCCAAGGCCCTGACTTTTGCCCTGAAACGGAACACAGAAATTCGCTTGCTCAGGGGGACGAACAGCCCATTGAACAAGGTCTCGATCACGTCGCCCATCGGGTGGATGGATGAAATGGAAATGACTGGGGCAACCCGTTCGCCGCGCGTCGTTGATTTCATGAGTGGTCATTTGAACCATCTTGTCTGGGAGCCTGGGCCTGATGTGGTCGCACTTGCCGATCAGGTGTCCGCACCGCCGCGTTGGCTCGGAAACGACATGCTTCCGCTCTATCGGACTGCTCGCGGTTTCGACCTGATGATTTCGGTATGCCAGAGGTTGAGTGGGGAAGGCGAGGGTCACGGGGTCGCGTACTCGCCCACGTCAACCGCCCAAATGGAACGAGTCCGCGATTTTATCATGGACAACCTTCACGAAGACTTTCAGATCGAAGACATTGCGCGCCAGACCGGTACAAGTGTCCGTTCGTTGCAGCGCAAGTTCAAGGACTTCTTTGGAGAGACCGTTTTTGAATTCGTTCGAAATGCACGGCTGGAGCGGGCGCGTGAAGCCCTGTTACGCGACCACATCAGCGTCTCGGAAGCGTCGATGGTGGCCGGATATACGTCGCCGGCAGCTTTTGCCACGGCGTTCCGCAAGCGGTTCGGTGAGGTGCCACGCAGAATGAGAGCTGCACTTCGCGAAAGCTGGGAAGACTAGTCCTTTTCAATTCAAGGCCAGATGAGGTCGGTCGTGTCTTCTGTAGTACCACCAGAGCAGACGCGTGCACCTTTTACCTTGGCCTTGCCAGAGGCAACAAGTTCAAGCGCCTTGGGGTAGATCTTGTGTTCTACTTCCAGAACGCGTGCACCCAGAACATCGGGTGTGTCGTCATCGAGAACCGGAACGGCGCCCTGAATGATGACCGGGCCATCATCCATCTCCGCCGAGACATAGTGGACCGTCGCACCGTGGAGTTTTACCCCTTCTTCGAGCGCACGCTCATGGGTTGCAAGACCCTTGAATGCCGGTAGAAGAGCAGGGTGGATGTTGATCATCCGACCCTTCCAGGAGTTGACCAGGAACGGGGTCAGAATGCGCATGAAACCAGCAAGAGCAACCAGCTCGATCTTCAGTTCCCGCAAGACGTCGTCGACGGCTTTCTCGAATGCCCGCCGGTCACCCGCAAAGTCCCTGTGATCGACGACAGCTGTCGGAATGCCGAAATCCTGAGCCCTTTCCAGGCCTTTGGCATCCGGTCTGTTGGAAAGAACCAGCGCGATTTCCGCGGGATAGGAAGGATCCATCGCTGCAGAAATCAGAGCACCCATATTGGTGCCGCGTCCGGAAATCAGGATAGCTGTGCGCTTGCGGCTCATGCAGAAAGGTCCAGGCTGTTGTCAAACAGAACCGGAGCATCGCCCGCCGCTTCGATCCGGCCAATCTGCGAAACCGTTTCACCCGCTTCTGTCAGCACCTTGGTCACGGCCTCCGCTTCTTCTTCGGCTACAACGATAACCATGCCAACACCACAGTTGAAAGTCCGCAGCATCTCAGCTTCGGCCACGCCACCGGTTTTGGCAAGCCAGCCGAAGACGTCCGGAGCAGTGATGTTCGAAAGATCAATCCGCGCAGAAGCATTTTCCGGAAGGACGCGCGGAAGGTTTTCCGGCAATCCGCCACCGGTGATATGAGCCAGCGCCTTGACACCCGTCGTTTCACGAAGCGCGGCCAGGAGCGGTTTGACATAAATTCTTGTCGGCTCCATCAAAGCTTCGCCCAACGTCTTGGAGGTGTCGAAAGGCGCTTTGTCAGTCCATGTCATTCCCGCAAGTTCGATGATCTTGCGCACCATTGAATAGCCGTTTGAATGAACACCGGAAGATGCAAGTCCAAGCAGAATGTCCCCTGTGGCGACATCCTTGCGCGGAAGAATTTCGCCGCGCTCGACAGCTCCGACTGAAAAACCGGCCAGATCGTAATCGCCGGCAGCATACATGCCAGGCATTTCAGCCGTTTCACCACCGATCAATGCTGCGCCGGCCAACTTGCAACCGTCGGCTATGCCGGCAACAACATCCGTTGCCGTTTCGACGTCAAGCGCGCCGGTCGCGAAATAGTCGAGGAAAAACAATGGCTCTGCGCCCTGAACGACAAGATCGTTCACGCACATCGCAACAAGATCAATGCCTACGGTACGGTGTTGCCCGGTCTCGATGGCAATTTTCAGCTTGGTACCGACACCATCATTGGCGGCGACAAGGACCGGGTCCTTGAAGCCGGCTCCCTTGAGATCGAACAAACCGCCGAACCCGCCAATATCACTGTCCGCGCCGGGCCGGGAGGTGGCTTTGACCAAAGGTTTGATGCGGTTCACCAGTTCGTTTCCAGCGTCGATGTCGACGCCGGCATCGGCATAGGTCAGACCATTGGAAGTGGGAGGCGTGGATTGGCTCATAACGGCTCCAAAACAGGTTTCTTTCGCGCGAAACTTCAGCGCGTTCAAAGGATCCCTGCCGCGCATACAGCCTTGTGGGCATTTTCACAAGAGCTGGCAGACCATCATCACCGCGAAATCGGGCATCACCGCAAAATCGGGCACTTGACCCGGTATGGCAGGAACACCTAAGTCCAATGTGAGCCACGGTCCGGTCAAACGGCCGTTTCTGCAGACAGTGTCCGCTCGGGATCGAATTTGAGAATTCCCGTCAGGGAGGAGCTTCATGACTTTACGCCGTCAGGTCCAATTCTGGCTGATTTCCCTGGCAATATTCTGTGCCTTTCTCTACGTCTTTTCCGGTGTATTGCTGCCGTTCGTGGCGGGTATGGCAGTTGCCTACCTGCTGGATCCGGTTTGTGACAGGCTTGAAGCCTTCGGTATGGGCAGGATGTGGGCGACACTAACCATCCTCCTGGCCTTCATATTGATCCTGGTTCTTTTCTTCATCCTGCTGTTGCCGGTTCTGGGCAATCAGTTGGCGCTCTTTCTGGAATACTTCCCGGATCTGGTCCGCAAGTTGCAGTCCCTGTTGTCGGAATACTTCCCGGCCAACCTGGCGACCATGGCGGGGCTCTCACCTGAAGACCTGCAATCTTCGATGTCCAATCTCATTGGCCAGGGCGCTGCATTCGTCGGTAAGCTCGCACATTCCATCTGGAGTGGCGGTCAGGCGCTGCTCTCCATCCTGTCCCTGTTTGTCATCACGCCTGTTGTGGCTTTTTACCTCTTGCTCGACTGGGATCACATGGTGGAGCGCATCGACAGCTGGCTGCCGCGCGATCACCTGGGAGAAATTCGCGGACTTGCCGGGGAAATGGACCTGGCCGTCGCTGGTTTCGTACGTGGTCAGGTGTCTGTCTGTGTAATTCTGGGCTGCTTTTATGCCGTTTCGCTGGCCCTGGTCGGACTGAACTTCGGACTGCTGATCGGGATGGGGGCAGGACTGATCAGTTTCATTCCCTTTGTTGGCGCCGGGCTCGGTTTCATAGTTTCGTTCGGCGTGGCGCTTGTGCAATTCTGGCCTGAATGGCCCTGGATACTGGTGGTCGGATTAGTTTTTGCGGTTGGTCAGTTTCTGGAAGGCAATGTGCTTCAGCCGAAGCTTGTTGGAGACAGCACTGGCCTGCATCCGGTGACGTTGATGTTTGCCCTTTTTGCCTTTGGATATCTCTTTGGATTTGTGGGGATGTTGGTAGCGGTTCCAGCTGCCGCAATGATCGGCGTGCTTGCACGTTTCGGTCTTAAGCAGTACCTAGCAAGCCCAGTTTACAAGGGTACCGGCCGTTCGTCTTCGGCCATGGAAGAGTAAGTGTCAGGATTATGGCGGAAACTCCGCGCCAACTGCCGTTAGTATTGCCGCATGAAGCGGCTCTCAGCCGCGACGACTATCTGGTCGGCGGCTCCAATAGGGCTGCTTTCGAATTGCTGGAACGCTGGCCGGATTGGCCAGCACCGGTTGTGGTGCTTGCCGGGCCTGTCGGTTCGGGCAAGAGCCACCTTGTTCAGGCTTTTTGTGACGAAACCGGTGCAGCCGTCATTTCAGCGCCGGATCTGACCGAGGCGGTGGTCGCCGATCTCGTCACCGCTCCTTCGGCCATTGTTGAAGATGCGCATCTTGGCGTCGACAATACGGCCCTGTTCCATCTGCTGAATGCATCCAGGCAGGCTGGCAAGACAGTTCTGATCACAAGCCGAACCTGGCCGGCAAGCTGGAAAATTACGCTTCCGGACCTCATGTCGCGTTTACGGGCCGCAACACCGGTGGAAATACTTGAGCCAGACGACGACCTTCTGCGCCGCGTTCTGGTGAAGCTGTTCGCCGACCGGCAGATCGCCATCGACATATCAGTCGTTGATTATCTTGTCGTGCGGATGGAGCGTTCCCTGGAAGTGGCGATGCGGGCCGTAGAAGCTATCGATCAGGAGGCTCTGGCCGGGCGCGTAAAGATCACCAAACCTCTCGCTGGCCGAGTTCTTGAAAATGTGCATAAAGGCTGACGATCGGCAACTTGACCAAAGGGGTGTCATTTGTCCGGTTACGAGTCCATGCTAGGCACATTGTCAGATCGGAAGCTAAAGCGTTCGATCTGTAGCAAAAGGGGAAGGTGCCATGAACGAAACCACTGATCTTGCTGCGGTCTCATCTCCTCCTGTCGAAAGTCCGGAGATCGAGTCCTCACAATCAGGCTCGGTTCCGGCAGGCAGTCTTTCAGAGTCCCCAAAACGGTTTATGAACCGGGAACTTTCATGGCTCCAATTCAATCTGCGGGTGCTGGAAGAAGCCAGAAACCAGAACCACCCTCTTTTGGAACGGGTCCGGTTCCTGTCGATTTCAGCAAACAATCTCGACGAATTTTTCATGGTTCGTGTGGCGGGGCTTCGCGGTCAGCAACGGGCCGATGTCACGAACCTTTCTGATGACGGGCTGACACCATCAGAGCAGCTCCAGAAAATCAGCGATGCAGTGCGCGACCTGCAGGCACAGCAGCAGGAGATCTGGGGCGAGCTGCGAAAGGTAATTGCCGAAAGAGGCATAGAGATTCTCGATAGGGAGAAAGTCAGTGACGCTGACAAAGAGTGGTTGCAGGATTTCTTCCTGGCCTATGTCTTCCCTGTCCTGACACCGTTGGCAATTGATCCGGCTCACCCGTTTCCGTTCATTCCGAACCTCGGTTTCTCGATCGTATTTGAGCTTGCGCCTGTCTCCGGCGGGCGCGGAATGATCGCACTGCTCAGAATTCCGAACCAGGTCGATCGCTTTGTGAAACTGCCCGATGGGAAAGATGGCGCGGCGCGCTTCATTGCCATCGAAAAAGTCATCAGCATGTTCATCGGACGACTTTTCCCCGGCTACGAAATCCGCGGCAAGGGTGCCTTCCGTGTCATTCGGGACAGCGATCTGGAAATTGAAGAAGAGGCGGAAGATCTTGTGCGCCTTTTCGAAAGCGCCCTGAAACGTCGTCGCCGTGGATCCGTGATCCGCCTGGAAATTCAGGAAACCACCCCGCCTGCATTGCGCGAATTCGTGGCCGAGGCGCTGGATGTCGGCAAACGCGAAATTTTCCTGGCCAATGGCTTGCTTGCTCTCAACAACCTGTCACAGATCGTGGATCTGGAACGGCCCGACCTGAAATTCAAACCCTATACGGCACGTTTTCCCGAACGCATTCGTGAGCATGGTGGCGACTGTCTTGCTGCGATCCATCAGAAGGACATCATTGTTCATCACCCCTATGAGTCCTTCGATGTAGTGGTGCAGTATCTGCGCCAGGCTGCGCGGGATCCGGATGTCGTTGCCATCAAGCAGACCCTGTACCGCACGTCCAACAATTCACCGATCGTCAAAGCGCTGGCGGAAGCCGCCGAGGCCGGAAAGTCGGTAACCGCACTTGTCGAACTGAAAGCGCGTTTCGACGAAGCGGCCAACATCAAGTGGGCGCGCGACCTTGAAAGGGCAGGCGTACAGGTCGTTTTCGGCTTTATCGAACTCAAGACCCATTCCAAGCTTTCCATGGTAATTCGCCGCGAACACGGTCAGCTGAAAACCTATTGCCACATCGGCACGGGCAACTATCACCCGATCACCGCGCGCATCTATGAGGATCTGTCGTTCTTTACCGATGATCCGGGAATTGCGGAAGATGCGGCCCGCGTCTTCAACTTCATCACCGGCTATGCCGAACCTGCTGAGCTCAATCACCTGATGGTATCTCCGGTAAATCTGCGCAGCCGCATGCTGGAGATGACTGAAGCAGAGATTGAGCATGCCAAGGCAGGCCGTCCGGCACAGATCTGGATGAAGATGAACTCTCTGGTTGATCCTGAAGTGATCGACTCGCTCTACCGGGCAAGTCAGGCGGGGGTGCAGGTCGATCTGATCATTCGCGGCATCTGCTGTTTGCGCCCTGGAATCGACGGGCTTTCCGACAATATCCGGGTAAAATCCATCGTCGGTCGTTTTCTTGAGCACTCGCGGATTTTCTGCTTCGGAAACGGTCATGGACTGCCTTCACCTGAGGCGCATGTCTATATCGGCTCGGCGGACCTGATGCCGCGTAATATCGACCGGCGCGTGGAAGTATTGACCCCGTTGATGACACCAACCGTGCATGAGCAGGTTCTTGATCAGATCATGGTGGCAAATCTGAAGGACAATCAGCAAAGCTGGCGCATTCTTTCCGATGGAAGCCACGAAAGGATTGAGCCCGGCGTGAACGATGAACCGTTCAACGCCCATCAGTATTTCATGACCAACCCGTCCCTCTCGGGTCGAGGCAAGTCACTGAAGAGTGATCGTCCGAAGCCGTTCCTTAAGCGGCAAAAACGAGGATAACATGACAGGGCAGTTCAAGCCGGCTCGTGGCCGGCTCAACGGTGCCGGGCCGGTAGCGGTCATCGACATCGGCTCAAACTCGGTGCGTCTGGTTATTTACGAGCGTAAGGCTCGGACGCCGACAATGCTGTTCAACGAGAAGCTGCTGGCAGGTCTCGGAAGGGGCGTCGCCGCGACTGGCCGTCTTGCCGAGGAGTCGGTCAACATGGCTCTGGGAGAGTTGGCGCGCTTCAAGGCACTGATTGAACACACGGGCTGCAAGGACCTTTTCATTGTTGCAACAGCAGCCGCGCGCGACGCTGAAAACGGACCGGAGTTCGTCCGCCAGGTCGAGGAATTTCTGGAAACGCCGGTCCAGATCCTGGATGGCTCCGAAGAAGCCTATTATTCGGCCCTGGGAGTGATAGCCGGTTTCTGGCAGCCACGCGGGATTGTCGGAGATATGGGGGGCGGCAGTCTCGAGCTCGTCGAAATTGCCGACAACAAACCGGGCAAGGGCTTTACGTTCCCACTGGGCGGGCTTCGCTTGTCGGAGGAAGCGGAAGGCAAGATCGCCAACGCGCGAAAGATCACCGAGGCCGCTCTGAAAGGCTACGACTGGCCGGACCTGGCGCCCGGCGAGCGCACGTTCTACGCAGTCGGCGGAACGTGGCGCTCGCTTGGCCGTCTCCACCTCATGCAGAACAATTACCCGCTGCATGTGATGCACAACTACGAAATCAGCGCGGAAGAAGCGATTGAGTTCTGCCGAAGGATTGCAGTTCCAAACCTTGAAGGCATTGAAATGTCTGAGGTTGTTTCCAAGCAGCGTCGTCCGCTAGTACCCATCGGTGCTGTGGTTCTGGAGCAGGTCCTTATTTCAATGAAGGCCGAGCGGCTGTTGTTCTCGGCAACAGGCGTGCGCGAAGGACTACTGCATGAAAAGTTGTCGCCGGAAATGCAGGCCGAAGATCCGGTGATTGAAGCAGCTCGCGAGTTGTGCACCTTGCGGGCAAGGTCTCCCGACCATGCATTGGAACTCATCGACTGGACGGACCGGGTTTTCAAAGAGCTGGAAATCGAGGAAACGGCGAACGAGACCCGTTTGCGTCATGCTGCGTGTCTTCTTGCCGATATCGGCTGGAGAGCGCACCCCGACTATCGCGGCGAGCAAAGCTTGAACATCATCTCGAACGCTTCTTTCGTGGGTCTGGATCATGCCAGCCGCGCCTATCTGGCGGCGGCCGTCTTTTACCGTCACCAGGGATTGCGGGAAGGGGCGTTGTCGTCCGTTATCAGACAGCTCTTCACAAACCGTCTGCGCATCCGCGCCAAAGTGCTCGGTGCGATCCTGCGAGTCGCGTCGCTGTTGAGCGCATCCATGGCAGGTCTTTTGCCGAAGGTCGAAATTGAAAAAACGGATGAAGGTTTGGCGATCATTCTGCACAAGGACATCGCGGACCTTGACGGTGAGCGCCTACGCAAGCGGGTCTCCCAGCTTACCAAAGTGATTGAAACCGATGTCCAGATGAAGGTCGGCTAAAGGAGCGCCCAGGCTGCTATTCAGCAGCCTGCGGATTGGCGCTCGTTTGCTGCGATTGCTGGAGTGCTACGATCTGGCGGTCCTGGAAGGCGAGAGCGACTTCGCCCCGCTTCAGTTTCAGTGCGGTTTCACCAAACAGCTCCCGGCGCCAGCCTTTGAGAGCCGCGACGTCGGCTGCATCATCTGCGGCGATCTTCTCCAGGTCGTCGACGGTTGCGATCACTTTCGCAGCAACGCCGTTGGCCTCGCTGACCAACTTGAGAAGAACCTTCAACAGATCAACAGCCGCGGCTGAGCCGTCTGGTGCCTGTCTCCCCTTGGGCAGTTTCGGCAACTTGTCCTTGGGAACGTTTAGAGCCCGCTTCACGGACTTCAGAATCTCATCCGCAGATCTGGAGCGTTCAAAGCCGCGCGGGATGGTCCTGAGACGACCAAGGGCTTCGGAATCCTGCGGCTGCTGGGCCGCCAGTTCGTAGATCGCATCGTCCTTGATCACGCGGCTGCGCGGCACGTTCCTCGTCTGTGCTTCAATCTCACGCCAGGCCGCCACTTCCATCATGACCGCAAGTTCGACGGGTTTGCGCACCCGTAGCTTAAGCCGTTTCCATGCCTGATCCGGGTCGGTCCGGTAGGTGGTGACGGAGGTTAGCACTTCCATTTCATCCTGGACCCAGTGGCTGCGATTCTGTTCTGCCAGATTGGCCCTCAGGAACTGATAGGCATCCCGCAAATGGGTGACGTCTGCCAGCGCGTAATCGAGCTGCTTGTTCGTCAGTGGTCGTCTTGCCCAATCTGTGAAGCGGGAGGACTTGTCGATCCGCGCACCGGTTACCTTGTAGATCAGCTGATCGTAGGAAATGGAATCGCCAAACCCGCACACCATCGCTGCGACCTGCGTGTCGAAGAGGGGCGCGGGAATCAGTTCACCAAGGTGGTAGATGATTTCAATGTCCTGGCGCGCCGCGTGAAAGACCTTTGTCACACTATCGTCACGCATCAGTTCGAAAAAGGGTTGAAGGTCAAGACCTTCAGACAGGGCATCTACAATGAACGCCATGTCCGGTCCTGCCATCTGGATAACGCAGAGCTTGGGCCAGAACGTGGTTTCACGGAGAAATTCCGTGTCCACTGTTACATAGTCATGAGCGGCTAGGCGCTGACAGGCGGCGGCGAGGTCTTTTGTTTTTGAAATCACATGCATGGTGACGAAAAGCTATACCCGAGTTCTGCCCCTTTGTCGCCACGAAATGGCAACTTTCAGTTCCGGGTCTCTTGAATAGGCGCAAAAAGTGCGCCTATTCTGAAGTCCTTACAAATCGCGGACCAGCCCGGGCGGGAGAGAGTGCATGCGCAAGATATTGGTGGTGAATTCCAAGGGTGGATGCGGCAAAACCACGATCGCCACAAATCTTGCAGTCGCGCTGGCGGCCCGTGGAGAAGATGTCGGATTGGCGGATGCCGACAAACAGAAATCCAGTCTGTCATGGGTGAAAAGGCGACCCAAAAAGCTTGTGAAAATCGAAGGTCTCAATTGGACCAAGGATGGAGCCATCGGTGACAAGAACAAGGGGCTGGATGCCATTGTCATCGACGGGCCGGGAGGACTGCGATCTGAACTTGCAAAAAACCTGATCGCCGAGGCCTCCGACATCATTGTGCCGGTCCTTGCTTCCGCCTTTGACTGGAATGCAACGCTGAAGTTTCTGGACGGAATTTCTGACATCAAGCGGGTTCGCAAGGGAAAGGCCGATATTCACGTCGTCGCCAATCGGATCAACCGACGCTCCACTCAGGTTACTGACCTTGAGCAAACACTGTCCAAGAAAGGCTACCCGCTGCTTTGTCGGATTTCGGACAGGGTGCTGTATGCACGCCACGCTGCCGCCGGTTCCGGAGTTTTCGATTACGCGGATGCAAGTGCCTATGAGATTCGCGGGCAATGGCATCCTTTGCTGCAAGCGGTCGATTGCTGATCAGCGTTGAGAAAAAAAGCTCAAATTAGACAAGGACATTGATACAAGCACCTGCAAAAACGCCGGTCGTTTGACCGGCGTTTCATGATGGTCTTATCCGTCCGACTTGAGCTCTTCGATCACTTTGTAATCGGTCGGCGGGTCAGCGCAGATCCCTGGACCGCATTCCAGAAACGTTGTCACGGTGTTTGCTGCCGCCAGAAAAACCATGACGAAGAATGCAAATTTCGCGAGCGCCTGTCCGCCGAAGCGGCCATGCTCGGGTTTGTCGACGAGAGGCTTTCGATACTGCCCCTCAAAAAGGAGCATGATGGCGGTGCCGAGAATGACGAAGAAAAAGCACAGACCGGCCCATGTGTAATAGTGCAACCCAAGGACCGCCGAGCCGTAGCTGCCGGTACCTGGCACGATATGCAGGAGAATTTGCCTCACTGACACGCTGCCACCGTACACGGCTGAAAGCAGCATGATGCCGTAATGGTGCGGCTTGGCACCGTAGATCAGGTTCAGGCAAAGGCCATAGCCGACGCCGACCAGCGCTACTCGTTGAAGCAGACAAAGTGGGCAGGGCAGTTCGTCAAGTGCAAACTGGAACGCATAGGCTCCAATCAGAATGCCGGAGACAACCAGCAGTCCAATTGCATTGAGCGTGCGCGAAGGATGTGGAGCAAGAATAATCATGACGGTCGCTCCTACAATTTGATTGTCAGGGGTGTGGTGGCGTGAAAGTCGAGCCAATAAATGCTCATCGCCAGGGTCACCGCGAACACGACAAAGGAAAGGCGCCAATGATCCCGCCAGGCCAGCAGGATCGCAATCGTCATCAAAGCAAATAATAGAGAAATCACATTCAGTCCCCCCTGAAGTTGGATTGACGATCAAGACCTTATAACAGAGGTCGTGGTTGGGCAATTTTCAACCAGCCCGGGATATCCGGCCGTCTTTCTGGTTGAGGGCGCCAGCAAGCAACTTCAGGCAGGGGAAACAGAATTGTTTTTGTGTCGGCGTCATTGCAACGGTTCTGCATTCCGGTCCCGTCGGTTTTCAAACGGCTTCAAAACTGAGCCAGTGAAAGGCTTCCTGGAGCTGATTTTGGACGAGTTGAGTGTGGAGTTTGGCTCGGCACCGCGTCAACGCTGGCAGTCTTTTGGGCTTAGTCCAAGAAATCGATTGCGGGCACTCTATTGCGCATTTACGAAGATCCGTTGTGGTTGAGTGTGCATTTGCTTTTGTTAGAACACGTGAAGAATGCGAGCCGAACGCGAACATCTCGCGGGGATCAGCAAGCATCACGCAAGCCTTTCCCTTGACTTTCGTCCCGCAACGTGGCTTGTGCAGCCCCACACGGCCTGCCTTCGGCGGGCCGTAACGATTTTCTATGGAATTCCAGAACTGTCGAGGAACGAGAATGCATCCCTACCGTAGCCATACATGCGGTGATCTCCGTCTGTCCGACGAAGGCCAGACCATCCGTCTTTCCGGCTGGGTCCATCGGGTCCGAGATCATGGCGGGGTGCTGTTCATCGATCTGCGCGACCACTATGGCGTAACGCAGTGCGTGGTCGACCCGGATTCCGCAGCATTCGGTCTTGCTGAAACCGTACGCTCCGAGTGGTGCATCCGCATCGACGGCAACGTGAAGAAGCGGACTGACGAAACCATCAACACGGAACTGCCGACCGGTGAGATCGAAGTTTTCATCCGTGAAATGGAAGTTCTGGGTTCTGCGCAGGAACTGCCGCTGCCGGTATTTGGCGAGCTGGAGTACCCGGAAGAAGTCCGTCTGAAGTACCGCTTCCTGGACCTGCGCCGCGAGAAGCTGCACAACAACATGATTCTGCGCTCCAACGTCGTGCGCGATCTGCGTGACCGTATGTGGGACATCGGCTTCAACGAGTTCCAGACCCCGATCATCACGGCATCTTCTCCCGAAGGCGCACGTGACTTCCTGGTGCCGTCCCGTCTGCATCCGGGCAAGTTCTACGCCTTGCCGCAGGCACCGCAGCAGTTCAAGCAGTTGCTGATGGTTTCCGGTTTCGACAAGTACTTCCAGATCGCGCCATGTTTCCGCGATGAAGACCCGCGTGCCGACCGGTCTCCGACTGATTTCTATCAGCTCGATATGGAGATGTCCTTTGTCACGCAGCAGGAAGTCTTCGACACGATCGAGCCGGTGATCGCCGGTTGCTTTGAGAAGTTCGGCAAGGGCCGCCCGGTCAACCGTAACTGGCCGCAGATTTCCTATAAGGATTCAGCGCTCTGGTACGGCACCGACAAGCCGGACCTCAGAAACCCGATCAAGATGCAGATCGTTTCCGAGCATTTCGCCGGATCTGGTTTTGCCATCTTCGCCAACCTTCTGGAACAGCCGGGAACCGAAATCCGCGCCATTCCCGCGCCAAAGGGCGGAAGCCGCAAGTTCTGCGACCGCATGAACAAATTCGCGCAGGGCGAAGGCCTGCCGGGCATGGGGTACATCTTCTGGCGCAAGGGCGAAGACGGCTCCATGGAAGCGGCCGGTCCGCTTGCAAAGAACATCGGTCCGGAACGCACTGAGGCGATCCGCGTTCAGCTGGGTCTTGAAGTTGGCGACGCTGCCTTCTTCCTCGGCGGCAAGCCGAAGCAGTTCACCGCTGTGGCAGCCAAGGCTCGCATCATTATCGGCGAAGAACTCGGTCATACCGACAAGGACCGGTTTGAATTTGCCTGGATTGTCGACTTCCCGATCTATGAAAAGGACGAGGAAACCGGCGAGATCGATTTCGAGCACAATCCGTTCTCCATGCCTCAGGGTGGCATGGAAGCGCTGGAAGGCGATCCGCTGGATGTGCTCGGTTATCAGTACGATCTGTCCTGTAACGGCCATGAGCTGGTCTCCGGTGCAATCCGTAACCACAAGCCGGAAATCATGTACAAGGCTTTCGAGATCGCCGGCTATCCGAACGAGGAAGTCGACAAACGCTTCGGCGGCATGGTCAATGCGTTCCAGTACGGCGCTCCTCCGCACGGTGGCTGCGCGGCCGGTATCGACCGCATTGTGATGCTGCTCGCAGACGAGGCAAACATCCGCGAAGTCATGCTCTTCCCGATGAACCAGAAAGCGGAAGACCTGATGATGGGGGCCCCGAACGAGCCAACCTCGGCACAGCTGCGTGATCTGCATTTGCGGTTGAACTTACCAGAGGCATGAGAAAGCTTCACTTGCAGGAAGCTATCAAATAGGAGTACCCCTCTGCGGGAAGGGGCATGAGGCCGGCTTTGCTGGCCTCATTCGTGTCGGGTTATGAAACCGTCAGAAAGGTGACGCTTCGTGCGAAATCCGTTCAAATCGAAGGCCTTGGCCGATCCGGACAATACGGTTCAGCTGATCAAACGGCTCTTCAGTGAGAACTTCAGGGCCTATTTCCCGCAATATTTGCTGGCCTTCGTGTTCATGGGAATGATTGCAGCCACAACGGCTGCCAGCGCCTGGATCATGCGAGATGTCGTCAATGAGGTCTTTGTCAACAAAGACTCCACGATGGTCTACGTGATCGCGGCCGCCGTTCTGTTAATCTTCAGTCTCAAAGGCGCATCGACATACGGGCAGATGGTTGTGTTGGCGCGCGTGGGCAACGCAATTGTCGCCGACCTTCAAAGGCGAATGTTCGATCATCTGATCCGCCAGGACCAGACCTACTACGACAAGCTTTCTCTGGCCGAGATCAATGTCCGGGTGGGACAGGGTGTCGGGGCTGCACGCTTGACGCTTGACCTCATCATCGTGACCTTGGGACGCGATGTTCTGACGCTGATCGGTCTGATCTTCGTCATGGTGTATCAGAATCCGCTGCTGAGTGTTTTTGCGCTCATCATCATGCCCCCGGCGGTCATAGGGGTTGCTTTCCTGGTGCGGCGCGTCAAGCAATATGCAAAACGTCAGGTCGTTTCCACCGCGAAAATCGGCGCTACTATGCAGGAAACCGTGTTGGGGACGCGCATTGTCAAGGCTTTCGGCATGGAACCAGCCATGCGCAAGCGAATGGACGTCGGCGTTCTGGAAGTGCAAAAGCAGTCGAACAAGATCGCATCTCTGACCGCTCGCACCTCACCACTGATGGACACACTCGGTGGTTTCGCAATTGCGCTGGTCATCTTCTACGGCGGTTACTCCGTCATTGAACTTGGACAAGACCCCGGTGCACTGTTCTCCTTTATCACCGCACTGTTGCTTGCATATGATCCGGCACGCCGTATCGCCCGGCTGAACGTCAATCTCGGCAAGCAGATTGTCGGCCTTCGCCTCATGTACGAGCTGGTCGATCGCGAGCCTGCAATGCAGGACGCGGCGAATGCCGTTGATCTCAAAGTTAAGGACGGCAAAATCGAATTCCGCGACGTTGTTTTCGGTTACGGCGAAAGTGCTGCCCTCAGCGGTACGAGTTTCACGGCGCAACCCGGCAAGATGACGGCGCTTGTAGGTGCCTCGGGTGCGGGCAAGTCGACGGTCTTTTCGCTGATCGAGCGTTTCTACGATCCCGAAAGCGGTGAAATCCTGATCGATGGTCATGCCGTGCCATCGTGCACGATCACGTCCCTGCGCGAAAACATTGCCTACGTCAGTCAGGATGCCTTTTTGTTCAACATCAGCATCCGGGAAAATATCGCCGTCGGCAAACCGGATGCGACCCAGGAAGAAATAGAAGCAGCCGCAAAGGCTGCAAACGCTCACGATTTCATCCTGCGTTTGCCGGAAGGCTATGGAACTAGGGCCGGTGAGGGGGGCAACAACCTTTCCGGCGGCCAACGCCAGAGGATCTCAATCGCACGGGCAATGCTTCGCGATGCACCGATCCTGCTTTTGGACGAAGCAACTTCAGCCCTTGATGCGGAATCTGAATCCAAGATCCAGTCCGCCTTGGAAACACTGATGGATGGCCGGACGACTCTGGTAATTGCTCACAGGTTGAGCACTGTACGCCACGCCAATCAGATTCATGTCATGGATCAGGGCCGCGTAATCGAAAGCGGTACACATGATGAGCTGTATGAACATGACGGCATTTACCGACGGCTGTGCGAACTGCAGTTTCAAAACCGCAATCAAGCCGCGGAGTAAACAAAAAGCCCGGAGAAATCTCCGGGCTTTTTCATTCGTGGAACCGACCGATCACTGATTGGCTGTTATGCCTAGTGACAGGATCTGCGGGATCATCTGTGGAGCAAACATCGCCGTTCCCATAATCTGGGCAACGGGAACCGGTGCTGCCGGGTTTGCTGCAAGTTCCAGTGATCCAGGCGTCGTCAGAAACTCTGTTACTGCTTCCGTCACCTGCGCTTCCAGCTCCTTGTTCTGCAGCACACCGACCATCATCGGCAGGCCACCTGTCAGTCTGGACACATAGACCGGCGCTTCAACTCCGGCTTTCTGTGCTTCCTGGTCAAGGATGCGTCCCGTCAAGGAATCGTCATCCAGCCGAACCTTGGCGTTTGCAATCGTAATGTTCTGCAAAAGCGCCATGGCTTCTTCCGGGTTGTCCGAAGTCTCGTCCAATTGGGTAACCACATCGCGCGTTACACCACCGAGCGAGAAGGATATCGTCAGGCTGGCTGCTTCCTTGGCGTTGATGTTGAGGGCAGGGACTTCAACCGTGGCGGCATCGGGATCCCATTTGCCGGAGCCTGAAATGTCGACCGACAGCGTTTCGTAGCCAAGGTCTGTAAGCGACTTGGCTTCCTCGGCTTCAATCTGTTTCACATCGATTGTCGCGCCGGTAATGGCAAACTGGCCTGAAGTGGGAAGATCACCGTCCATGGAATCGATGGAAGAGGAGATTTTCTGGATATCGGCAACCTTGCCGTCCTCGTCCCGAATTTGAATGGAAGTCGCTTCGAAGGATTCATAGCCCGGGCCAACTGACGAACTCTTGGCTTTTGCCTCTTCAGCAGACGGCAACACCAATGTTGAAACGTTGAGATTGTCCAGGGTCATACCGCCGTCATCAGCAGCAAGTTCAAGATTTTCCAACGTCAGGTTATCGAGCTTGAGACGGCCATTTGCCTGGATTTCTCCGCCAGTCAGCACGGTCGAGACGATGGTGACCTTGGCATCCTTGTCTTCTTCGTTTGTGATAAGCAGGTCGCTGATCGTCACCGAATTTCCCGATGCGTCGACCGAGCCGTAGCTTTCGACAGTGCCTTCTTCCGAATCGAGCAGCGTTAGAAACGCATCCGCAATCTCGTTTCCGGTCGGGTCAAAGGCGAGGGCCGGGCTGGTTTGAAGGGCAATCAGGCTCACGGCTGCCGTCAGGCCTGCCGCGAACCCAGAGGCGCGGGAAAACATCATTTAAAATCTCCATCATGGAAAGTCGCGCCCACTCTGCTTCAAGTTCAGGTGAGAGGCAAGACGAAAGCCGGTGTGTTGGTAAAGGCTTTATGCCGTCACTTTTTCCGTGAAGGTTGAGTTCGCCTGCTCGACGTCTTCAAGGGTCGGGAGACTGGCTTCATTGCCCAGGTGCTGAATAGCATGAGTGGAAGCGCCACGAGCGAATCTGAAATGCTGGTCCCAGCTGTTTTCAGGCCACCGAAGATACGAAGCGATGTAAGCTCCATGGAACACATCGCCCGCACCGTTGGAATCCACGACCTTTTCAAGCGGGACATTGAGTGCCGGAAGGATCTTGTCCGGGCCACCGGCCTCGTACCAGACCATTCCCTGGTCGCCCAGGGTGACCGCGCCGACCGGGCAGTTCTTCGAACGCAGATACTCCAGGGTAGCGCCGGTTGATTTGCCAAGCTGTTCGCAGAAGCGCTCCGAGACAACTGCAATATCGATATGCTGCAGCAATTCGTCTGTATTCTCCCGAACTGCACCACCATCAAGAGAGGTCAAAACTCCCAGGTTCTTGCAGGTCTGTGCGTAATAGAGCGCGGCATCCGGCATATGTCCGTCAAGGTGCAGTGCCCGCATGCCTGTAAGCGTGAGTGGCGGGAAGGGGTGAAGAAATTCATTGTCTCGGCAGCGAACAATCGCGCGTTTGCCGCCTTTCGGCATGATGAAGGAAAGTGACGATTCATGGACTTTTCGGCCGTGAATGGAGATGCCGTAGGCAGACGCCATGTCCAGGAACATCCGTGCCAGCCAGTCATCAGCCTGGGAACACAGTAGATCCGGTTTGCCACCAAGCTTGGCGCAGCAAAACGCCGCCGTGACGGCATTGCCACCGAAGCTTATCGCATAGTCATTGGCAATCGCTTTTTCATCACCGGTCGGCAGACGGTCAGTCAGAAAGGTGACGTCAATATAGGCCTGACCGATAAACAATGCCTGCATGTAAACCTCCATCATCCGGTTCTTGCGTCCAGTGCGCAGATAAACACGTGTGTGTCGATCGCTGCTTTGATCTGGATGAAACGCCTGAATATTCAGTCCTTGTTTACCCAGATCCGCCATGTTCAGGAAGAGGTTATTCACGAACAGGTCTGCGTTTTGTCCTTCCGGTATATTGGTTTTGTGAAGACGGTGCTGATCGCCCTTGTGCTGGCGGTCACCCCATTGTTCGCAATCAATATCATATTGAATCAGTACGCCGAACGTCGCGCCATCATAGAGATGGAGGCGATGGGGCAGGTGTCTATCCGGCGTGCGGAAGAGGCTATCAGTACAACTGTGTCTCTGTTGCAGCGCCTGGACCGTGACGATATTCAAACCTGCAGCGCAGAAGATCGCGTGATCTTTGAAAAGCAGATCGTCGAGCACGGGATGGTCGACGCCATTGGATTGGCTGACGCTTCCGGACAGCGCATGTGCATCATTCCCGACCGGGAACTTGCCGGGAAAATCATCCTGCCGCCCGTTCGCGAGGACGGTCCTCTGGTCGGCATTGGCATGCTTGACCGTGACTTTCTTGGAGCTCGCGCCGCCGTCATAAGCTGGGATCTGAAGGATCAGACCAGATTGTTCGCGGAAGTGACGCCTGCGGTTATTGCTCTTGATCCTGGCCCCGAATACTTGCGCTCATATCGTAGAACGGAGCTGCGCCTGGGCAACAATCTACTCTGGTACAACGTGGGCGGTTACAATTCGGAAGGATCGGACCCTGAGGGCATGCTCACGGCCGAAGTCAGTTCCGAACTGTATCCTCTGGTCGCGAATGTGACCGCACCTGTTTCAGCTGCAAAGCACGCGGTGCAGGACCTGAAGGTCGTCGCAACGGCTGCCTGTGCGGGTATCGCGGTCTTGTTTGTTGCGATCGGTGTCTGGATGTCCTGGCGGCCGGAAAGCGAAGCCAACGACGAGTTCGTGGCAGCTATCCGCAATGGCGAATTCATTCCGTTCTATCAGCCGGTCATGGACATTGAGAGCCAGCGCCTGCGTGGCTGCGAGGTGCTGATGCGCTGGCGTCGCCCGAACGGCATGATCGTGTCGCCGGGTCAGTTCATGGCTTACGCGGAAAACAACGGCCATATCTTCGATATGACCCGCCACATGATGAAGGTCTCCTCGGAAGAGGTTGGCGAGCTTTATGGCGAAAATCCGGATCTGAAACTTTCGATCAATCTGTTCGCAGGTCACTTCCTGGACCGCGAGGTCATTGCCGACATCAGGTCGATCTTCGAGAAATCCGATATCTCGTTCCAGCAGATCGTTGTGGAAGTGACTGAGCGTCATCCGCTGGAAGACATGGAGCTTGCCCGCAAGATTATTGCCGAACTACAGGCTCTAGGCGTTCGCGTCGCGCTCGACGACGTGGGAACAGGTCACGGCGGTATGGCCTATCTGCAGAAACTTGGGGTCGATATCATCAAGATCGACAAGATGTTCATCGACTCCATCAGCTCCGACGACAGCTCCACCACCATTGTCGACTCTATGGTGGAACTGGCGGACAACCTGGGTATGGGTATCATCGCCGAAGGTGTCGAGCAGGAAGAACAGATTGAACGGTTGCTCGAGCTGGGTGTGACGGCTGCGCAGGGCTACTATTTTGCCAAGCCGATGCCGGCCGATGAGTTCATCGAATTTGCTGAGCGGACGGAAGAAGAGGCACGCGAGCGAGCACGTCTGGCAGCTGAAGCAGCTGCGGCCGAACAAGCAGCTTCCGAAGCTGCAATGGCCGACGCAGCTGCCTGATTTTGTTTCCCTGGAATAACTATCTGTTTTTGAAGAGATAACTGCAGAAAAAGAAAACTGCAGGAGATCTCGTTTTGCATTCAGTGCATGGCTGTGATGCACCTGACCTCTTGTCTGTACCGGCTGGACGGTTTATCTAACAGTCCAACTGTACTGACTGGACGGTATAAAACAGCATGGCTCGTTCTTCTAGAAACGCGCAAGATTCCAAATCCGAGATTTTGAAGTCGGCACTCGAGGTCATAAGGCGCTCGGGGGCGCCTGCTTTGACGATTGATGCGGTCGCGGAAGAGAGCGGGTTTTCAAAGGGGGGCGTGCTTTACAACTTCCCGACAAAAGACGCGCTCATCACGGGAATGGTGGAGTATCTGGCGAAGCAGTTTCATGGTGAGGTTGAGACGGCGCAGAGCGAGCACTTGGCTTCGAGATGTCCGACGCTAAGTGCCATGATTGACGTCACTGAAAGATGGTTGCGGGAGCGGCAGGATGTGGCGCGCGCCATGCTGGCAACCAAGGCTGACAAGCCTGACCTGAGTGAACCCTTCAAGGAGGTCACGACGGCGTTGAAAAGGGCTGTTGAGGCGGAAACCGACCAGCGTGGCAAAGCGTGGGTCATTTGGTCGAGCTTGGAAGGAATGCACTTTTCAGACGCTCACTGCGCCTCTGTATTTACGGAAGAAGATCTCGCCGCGGCGTTCAAGGAACTCCGTCGCAGCGTGGATGAACTATAAACTAGGACGAAAAACCAAATGTTGGCACGACGCAAAGCACCGATAGGCCGCTGGGCGGGTTTCCTGCTTGCTGCCGGACTTCTGGCTGCATGTCAGGACAATGCGGTAGATCCGGTCGCCGAAGCAGAAGCAAAGCTTCATGCGGCTCCAAGACCTGCGAAAATTTTTACGGTCACTGACCAGATCGGACTTGTCGAAAGACATTTCGCGGGTCGGGTAGCTGCCGTTCAGACAGTCGATCTTTCCTTCCAGGTCGCGGGAAAACTCATCGAACTTCCGGTTCGCGAAAGTCAGCCGGTCAAGAAGGGCGACGTGATCGCGAAGCTTGATACCACTGACTATGATCGTGCCGTTCGCGAAGCAACCATCAGCGTGGAACAGGCTAAGCGGGAGCTGGACCGGCTGGAAACCCTGCGCGATCGTTCGGTGATCTCCCAGTCCGCATATGATGAGCAGAAAAACGTCTACGACCTTGCCATCGAAAGACTGAAGGAAGCTCGCCAAAACATTGCGTATACGACGTTACGCGCTCCGTTTGATGGGATCGTGTCGGTTCGCCTGGTCGACAATTTCACCACGGTCGACGTGGGGACACCGGTCGTTCGTGTTCATGATGTGTCGGAGATCCAGGTCGACATCAACGTTGCGGAAGCGCTCTTCGGCCGTATCACCGAGTCTGATGTCGAATCCGTCGAAGCAACGTTTTCCGCCTATGGCGACAAGATGTTTCCGCTTGTCTATCGCGAGCATTCAAGCCAGGTGGACGATGTCGCGCAAACTTATCGCGTGACGCTTGCGATGCCGAGGGAGGGTGCCGAACAGCTTAATCCCGGCATGACCGCGTCCGTCTTCGTCAAACTGCAGCCTGAAGGCCTTGAACTCGGCGAACAGTTTTTGGTGCCTTCAAGCGCCGTTGCAGTCGACGGAAATGGCGATGCCTTTGTCTGGAAATTTACCGAAGATACCGGTGCGGTGTCCAAGAACCCGGTGAAGATCGGTACGATTATGGGAGACTTCATCCCCGTTAGCGAGGGCCTGCAGCCCGGCGAAGAAATCGTATCTGCTGGCGTCGCTTACCTGAGCGACGGTCAGATCGTGCGCCCATTGCGCTGATCCCGGAAGCAGAAGCAAAGGATCAGTACCCGTGGATATTGCACGTTACTCCATTCAGAAACCGGTCAACACCTGGATGATCGTCGTCATGGCGCTTCTGGGAGGGCTGTGGGGCCTGACGACTGTCGGCCGGTTGGAAGACCCTGCTTTCACCATCAAGGAAGCCCAGGTCATCACCTCTTATCCGGGCGCGACAGCGGCCGAAGTTGAAAACGAAGTCACCGAAATACTGGAGACGGCGATCCAGCAGATGCCTCAGCTGGATCTGATCAAGTCGGTATCGGAGCCCGGCCTTTCGAGGATTGGTGTCGAAATCAAACCCACATACGACGGCAGCGAACTGCCTCAGGTCTGGGACGAGCTCCGTCGCAAGGTGAATGACGAGGTTCGAAACCTGCCCGCAGGTGTGGGAACTCCGCTTGTCTATGACGACTTTGGCGATGTTTACGGGCTCTTTTATGCCTTTACCGCCGACGGATACACCAACAGGGACATCCGAGACACGGTCAAGCGCATCCGCCGCGAACTGTTGACGGTAACCGGTGTCGGCAAAGTCGAAGTCGCCGGAGAACCTGAAGACGTCATCTATCTCAATGTCGATCAGGACAAGATGGCGGGCCTCGGCATTTCGATGACCGATATCACCGGTGTTCTTGATGCTGAGAACCGTATTCAGACCAACGGATCCGGCGTTTCCGGACAGAAGCGCATTCGCCTGATGACAGCGTCCGCTTTCGACGACTACAGCGGTATCCAGGATCTGGTGATTGGCCGTCCGGGATCCACCGCAATGATCCGGTTGTCGGATATTGCCACGCTCGAACTCGGTGAACCAGAAAGGCCAAACCGGCTGATCAGCCATGGCGGCCATAACGCCGTGACGATCGGTGTTTCACAGGTTGACGGCACGAACATTGTGGATGTCGGCGCACGGGTGGTCGAAAAACTGGCAGAGATCGAGGCTCAGCTTCCTGTCGGAATGCAGATCCATCCGATCTATGAGCAGAATGTTGTCGTTGATGAATCGGTGAACGGGTTCATTTTGAACCTCGCAGCCTCCGTGGTGATCGTGATCGGTGTTCTTGCTCTCTTCATGGGTTGGCGCGCTGCTATCGTGGTCGGCACGGTTCTCCTGCTGACCGTGATGGCAACCGTCCTGTTCATGCGCATTTTCGCCATTGAAATGGAGCGCATTTCGCTTGGCGCGCTGATCATCGCCATGGGCATGCTGGTAGACAACGCCATCGTGGTTGCCGAAGGCATGATGATCAACATGCAACGCGGCATGAAGGCCATCGATGCGGCCAGCAAGGTTGTCAAGCAGACTATGTGGCCGTTGCTCGGAGCGACCGTGATCGGGATCATGGCATTTTCCGGTATCGGCCTGTCACCGGATGCGACCGGTGAGTTCCTGTTCTCGCTCTTCGCGGTGATCGGAATTTCCCTGCTGCTGTCCTGGATCTTCGCAATCACGGTCACGCCGCTCTTCGGCAAGTACTTCTTCCGAACGGCAACCGGAAATCTGGAAGATCATGATCCCTACAAGGGCATCCTTTATACAATCTACCGGAAGTTTCTGGTGGGTACGCTGCATGTCCGTCTTCTGACGGTGGCGGGCCTCGTCGGTATTACCGTTGCCTGTGTTATGGCATTCGGCAATGTGAAGCAGGCCTTCTTCCCGGACAGCAACACACCGATCTTCTATATCCACTACTGGCAGCCGCAGGGCACGGACATCCGAGCCACTGAAGCCGACTTGAAGGAAATGGAAGAGATCGTCCTGAACGACGAGCGTGTGGAAACCGTAACAAGCTTCGCCGGAGGCGGTGCGACACGTTTCATGCTGACCTATGCTCCGGAAGACGCGAACCCGGCCTATGGTCACATGATCATCCGCACCAAGAGCCGTGACGAGATTGATATGCTGGCGCTCGACTTGCGTGAGCAGTTCTCCGAACGCTTCCCGTCTGCCCAGGTCATCACCAAGCGTCTCGTGTTTGGTCCCGGTGGTGGCGCGAAGATCGAAGCAAGGTTTTCTGGACCGGACGAGAATGTTTTGAAGCGTCTGGGAGATGAGGCGCAGGCCATTTTCTCCCTGCCTGATAACAAGCTTGCAGACGTGAATACGGACTGGCGTCAGCGTGAATTGGTCGTCCGACCGATCTTCGACGAAAACCGGGCAAGGATCTCGGGTGTTACCCGCGAAGAGCTTTCGCTGGCGCTGCAGTTTGCAACTGAAGGCGTCCGGGTAGGTGCCTACCGTGATGTGGACGAGAGCATTCCGATTGTTGCCCGCAAGGCAGGGCCGGATGGAATCTCAGTCAACGAGAGTGTCTCGGATTCCCTTATCTGGAGCGCAAGCCAACGACGGTATGTCCCGATCGACCAGGTCGTGCGCGAGTTCGTCATGGAACCTCAGGATACCGTGATCCATCGCCGTGATCGTGTCCGCACGCTCACAGTGAAGGCCGAAACGACAGCAGGTGAAACGGCGACAGCCGCACTGGCACGGGTACGGCCACAGATCGAGGCCATGGAGCTTCCACCCGGTTACAGACTGGAATGGGGCGGCGAATACGAGAGCACCAACGACGCGCAGGAATCTCTCGGTGCTCAGTTGCCACTCGGCTTCCTGGTGATGCTGATCATCTCGATCTTGCTGTTCGGCTCGATCCGCCAACCGTTGATCATCTGGTTGATGGTGCCGATGTCGATCAACGGTGTCGCGATTGCACTGCTGGCAACGGACACGCCCTTTGGCTTCATGTCGTTGCTTGGATTCCTTTCGCTTTCCGGCATGCTGATCAAGAACGCGATTGTCCTTCTTGAGGAGATCGACCTTCTGATCAGGGAAGGCAAGGAGAAGTATGCAGCCATCGTCGAGGCCAGCGTGTCTCGTATGCGTCCGGTCATGTTGGCGGCAATCACGACCATCCTCGGCATGGCACCGCTGCTATCGGACGCCTTCTTCCGCGGGATGGCGGTGACGATCATGGGTGGTCTGGCCTTCGCCACGGTTCTGACCCTCATCGCAGCTCCGGTTCTTTATGCCCTGTTCTTCAGAATTCGTCCGACGAAGAAGAACAAAGATGAGGCCGAAACCGCAGCGGCCTCTGAAGCGGCACCTGTTCCCGCTCAGTAGTTGCCGGCCACTTGAAATTCTTGAGGCGGCGTAAGCGCCGTCTCAAGACCCTGAAAGACACCTTGAAACGCTCGCGGGCTTTGTGCTCGGTCTTGCCCCACAGTCGGGGCTAAGGGGTCAGGAATTCTTCAGCAAGCAATGCGATTCACAAAGCAGCTTTTGGTCTTGGTTTCAGTTTATTGCTGCAATGTCCGGATTCAATTTCTCAAGTCAGTCTGACAATAAAGTTGTCACGATCTACGAAGTTTCATGTGGCGATTGACGTCCTTGTAGAGAAGATAGCGGAACCTGCCCGGGCCACCGGCGTAGCAGGCCTGAGGACAAAAGGCGCGTAGCCACATATAATCTCCTGCCTCCACTTCCACCCAGTCCTGATTGAGCCGATAGACAGCCTTGCCTTCCAGAACATAAAGACCGTGTTCCATCACGTGTGTTTCGGCGAATGGAATGACCGCGCCGGGCTCGAACGTGACGATGTTGACATGCATGTCGTGACGCAGGTCATCAGGGTCGGCAAAACGGGTGGTCGTCCATTTGCCTTCCGTTTCGGGCATGGCAACTGGAGCGATCTGGGTTTCGTTCACGACAAAGGCGTCAGGTGTGGAAAGTCCTTCCACGGCTTCGTAGGCCTTTCGGATCCAGTGAAAGCGGACAGGAGCGCTGCTCTCATTTTTCAGCGTCCATTGGCAGCCGGCAGGAAGATAGGCATATCCACCCGTCTCCATCAGATGCAGATCGCCATCAAGCACGATCGTCATGCTGCCTTCAACCACGAACAGAACGCCCTCGGCCTGAGGATCGGTCTCGGGCTGCTGGCTGCCGCCACCAGGCTGTACTTCCATGATGTATTGGGAAAACGTTTCAGCAAAACCTGAAAGAGGGCGGGACAGGACCCAAAGCCGCGTCTTGTCCCAGAACGGCAGATAGCTCGTGACAATGTCGCGCATCGTTCCCCTGGGGATGACGGCATAAGCCTCAGTGAAAACGGCGCGATCCGTGAGCAGTTGCGTTTGAGGCGGATGGCCGCCATCGGGTGCAAAATAGGTCGGGGACGTCATAAGGCGTTCCTGATGTTTCGAGACCACTTGCCAGCGAAAAGCACGCGATCGATCGGTTTTCATCAATCTTAAGAACGGTCCCGGGGTGAGCGCAATTGGTAATTCGCTCACAAAAGAGAACCCGCCCGCGGGGTCCACGCGGGCGGGTCTTGATCCAGCATGATGGTTCGCGCCGTTTCCAGTGGGAAGGAAACTCGGGCCGGCGCTTATGTTTCTGAGGCCATCTCGCGCTGGACGGTCGACTTAGCGACCTTGATGTTGTCGAGCACCTTGGGGCAGCTGGTGCTCGACGCCTGCTTCTCGGACAGGAAGGACGACATCCGTGCGTCGAGGTCTTGCAGTCTTGTCCGGCGGGAGAACTGAGACTGCACAGCAGGCAGGGGGAGGAACGGCCAAAACGGGTTCATTTCCGGTATTCCTGGTTTCAAGTGTTCGTTGTTGCTGGTCAGTAGGCCAGCCTGTTGGAATTCAGACCGCCCTCGATCCGGGTGATCTCATCCCTCAGTCGAAGCTTGAACTTCTTCAAGGAACGGATGTGTTGCGTATCTGGATAGGGATGCAGTTCCTCTCTACGGATCAGAGAATCCAAGGTATTGTGCTGGCTACGCAAGGATTTCAAACGGTTGTACATCGCCTATCTCCTCATCATTTCGGCTGTTGCGCTGACAATCCAGATATGGGGAGAAAAGCGGCATAGAAGAAATACATTGTTTGAATTATATTGATAGAAAACATCAATAGCTCGGATCATCCAGATGCGTTTTCGCCCGTCTCCTCGGCAGTTGGACTACTTCATTGCGCTCGCTGAAACATTGCATTTCGGCAAGGCAGCCGAGAAATGCCATGTCTCACAACCAACTTTGTCTTCACAATTCAAGCTCTTGGAGGAACAGCTGGGCTGCACGCTGCTGGAGCGAGGGGCAGGGGACATAAGTCTCACAGCCGCAGGTGAGCGGTTGTTGCCGCTCGCGCGCCAGGCACTTGAGAGTTTGGACGAAATTGTGGCGGCGGCCCAGGTTGGGCAGGCAAATCTGGGTGGATTAATCCGCCTGGGAGTCTCCCCCACATTCGGGCCGTATTTCATGCCCTATCTGCTGCCGATCCTGAAGCGAGAGTTTCCCGATCTGGAACTCTATATTCGTGAAGACCGGCCCAATCTTCTCGAAGAAGGCCTAGCTGCCGGAGCGCTTGATTGTATCATCACGCCCGATGTCGCCCCCTCTGGGCAACTGGAAGAGCGCGTTCTGTGCCACGAGAGCGTTTCGTTGGCCGTGCCAAGGTCGCATCCGCTTTCCGGACTGGATGTTATCCCGGTATCTCTTCTGAGAGGGGAGAAGCTCCTTTCTCTCAGTGCCGGGTTCCGCCTTCACAATGATGTACAGGCTTTAGCTCGGGCCGCCGGTGCCGACTTTCTGCAGGACTATGAAGGCACAAGCCTTGATGCCTTGCGGCAGATGGCTTCCATCGGAATGGGGCTGGCGCTTTTTCCGGCCGCCTACATTGCCTCCGAGTTCAGAAAGGAACCCGACCTTCTCCTGAAGAAGGTAGAAGGTGTGCCGATGCAGCGCACGATGTATCTGGTCTGGCGTCACGGCAGTTCCAGGGGCGCTCATTACGAAAAGCTCTTGTCACTGGCGCATGAGGCGATTGCCAGCATGCATGTTGCGGGCGTCGAGGCGGCTTGAAAACTGCCCCCGCATAACGTCTTCGAGGAGTGTTAGCTGCCAGGGAAACAAGTTGTTCGCAGCACCTCGTTACGCATACTGCTTCTTTGGAATTCTAAGTTTTTTGTGAGTTTGGCGAAGGTAGCGGCATGCTTGATGCACGCCTGCTTCGAATAATCCAAACATACCCGCGACATATTTCGTTTTTATGCTTTTTTCACAATGGAATTGCTCGGGCAGGTATGAACTTAAGTGGTTTCAACTCCGTCTTTCAGACAAGGATTGTCCCATGCCTAAGATCGTTGCCACACACGAAGTAGACGATATCGCACACTGGCTCTCTTCCCCGAAACGAGAAGAAGTTTTTGCCGGAATTGCCTCCAATATAGAGACATATGTGTTGCCGGGAGATAGCAACCGCGTCGCCGTGACGATGGATGTTCCGGACATGGTCGCCTTCGAAGCTCAAATGAAAAGCGACGCCGGGGCGGCAGCCATGAAGTTCGATGGAGTGCGACCAGAAACCGTCGTGGTCTATGTCGAAGGCTGATCTAGGTCTGAAAACAAATATCAATGGAGTAAGTTTTCGACGTCGTTTGTCTCGGCGCTTGGGAAGGCTTCGCTTCAACGCTCCATGCGGCAAGTTGTCGACAACGGTGAAGATGCTTCCGACCTGACTACTCAATGCATGACATTCTGTGTGGTGGCACATAGCTACAATTTCTGACATAGCAACCGGAGTAGGTTAGCCTGTGCTTTTAAACCGTGGATTTAGGGCTGCAGCATCAATGACCGACGCAACCAAAGAAGCACAGGATCTGTTCGACCGTTATCTTCATTGCTGGAACAGACGCGACCTCGAAG
>JBCCVB010000077.1:0-29578 GCA_039195965.1 Pseudomonadota bacterium | reverse complement strand
TCTGGACCAACGATCTCACCCGGGCACTGCGCTTCACCAACAGCCTTGAAGCGGGAATGATCTGGGTAAATTCCGAGAATGTCCGGCATCTGCCAACGCCGTTTGGCGGCGTCAAGGCCAGCGGCATCGGCCGCGATGGCGGCGACTGGTCGTTCGAGTTTTACATGGAACAGAAGAACATAGCCTTCGCAACGGGCCAGCATTCGATCCCGCGCCTCGGCGCGCTTTGATCGACAGTCCCTGTTTGCCGAAGGATCCGGGAGGATAGAATGGGAGAAATAGTTCTTGCCGCCAAGGTAACGCACGTGCCCACCATGTTGATGTCGGAGCAACCCGGCCCCGTGGAAGGCAAGCGTCAGCCGGCAATTAACGGACATTATGAGATTGCCCGGCGAGCCAAGGAGCTCGGCGCAACCACAGTGGTGATCTGCGATACTCACTGGGTGATCAATGCAGGTTTTCACATCAACGCAAACAGTCGGTTTGAGGGCTTGTTCACCTCGAACGAGTTCCCGCATTTCATCCAGAACCTTCCCTACAGCTATCAGGGCAACCCGGAGCTTGGCGACGCGATCGCAAAAGTCGCGATGGACAAGGGCACGCACACCCTCGCCCATCACCTGGACAGTCTGGAGCTGGAATACGGAACGCTCGTTCCCATGCGCTTCATGAGCAGGGAACACGAGATGAACGTCGTTTCGATTGCTGCCTGGTGCACGGTTCACGATCATGGCGAAAGCCGGATCGTTGGCGAAGCAATCCGCGAGGCTGTGGAAGCCAGTGACGAAAAAGTGCTGCTGGTCGCTTCAGGCTCGCTCTCACACAAGATCTGGGCAAACAAGGATTATGCCGCCAACAACGGCACTTTCACGATTTCCTCCGAGTTCAATCGGCAGATGGATCTGCATGTTCTGGAAATGTGGAAGAACGGCGACCACGCGACTTTCCTTAAAATGCTGCCGGAATACGCCGAATATTGCTGCGGCGAAGGTTCCATGCACGACACCGCCATGTTGTACGGTGCACTCGGCTGGGACAACTACACCGCCAATTGCGAAGTGGTGACGGAATACTTCCCGAGCTCCGGCACGGGACAGACCAACGTCATCTTCCCGATCCAGTAACACAAAGCAGGATACCCGATCCGATGCCCGTCCCCGCTCCCAATCTATACCCGCCTTTCAACATCGTTCGGCTCAGCCACGTGGAACTGGCGGTCACCGATCTGGCGAAAAGCCGCGCCTTCTACGTCGATACGCTTGGTCTTCAGGTCACCGACGAAACCGCGGACGCCATCTACCTGCGCGCCATGGAAGAGCGTGGCCACCATTGCATCGTTCTCAGAAAGGCAGATCAGGCTTGCGCCAGAGATCTTGGGTTCAAGGTCTTTGATGAAGACAGCCTCGACAAGGCAGCCCATTTCTTCAAATCCAAGGACTTGCCGGTGGACTGGGTTGAGCGTCCTTATCAGGAACGTACCTTCCGCACCCGCGATCCGCATGGCATCCCGCTCGAGTTCTACTGCAAGATGGATCGGTTACCGCCAATTCACCAGAAATACGAGCTTTATCGCGGGGTAAAGCCACTGCGTATCGACCATTTCAATTGCTTCTCGCCGAATGTCGATGAATCGGTCGCATTCTACAATGAACTCGGTTTCCGCGTGACCGAATACACCGAGGATGAAAAGACCGGCCACTTGTGGGCTGCCTGGACCCATCGCAAGGGCGGCGTGCACGACATTGCCTTCACCAACGGCAAGGGGCCGCGTCTGCACCACACGGCCTTCTGGGTTCCAACACCTCTCAACATCATCGACCTGCTCGATCTGATGTCGACAACCGGTTGGGTCTCCAACATCGAGCGCGGTCCAGGCAGACATGGTATTTCCAACGCCTTCTTCCTTTACATCCGCGACCCTGACGGCCATCGGATCGAAATCTACTGCTCCGACTACCAGACGGTTGACCCGGATCTGGAGCCGATCAAATGGGATCTGAAGGATCCGCAGCGCCAGACCCTGTGGGGTGCCCCGGCTCCGAAAAGCTGGTTCGAAGAAGGCTCCTTGTTCGATGCCGTGGAAGTGCGGGAACCCAGCCTGGCCGCGCAGCCGATTGTTGCCCCGTAAAAGTCAGGCAGATAGACATGTTGAACCTGAAAGACGCGTCCCTTCTCAGGCAGGGCACTCTCATCGGCGGCCGGTGGATCGAAGCAACGCCGGAAAACGGACTTGCGGTTCGCAATCCGGCGACCGGCGACCTGATTGGCTACGTTCCCGATCTCGGATCTGAGGAAACCCGTCAAGCGATCGAGGCAGCCGAAGAGGCGCGTCACGCCTGGGCAGCGCGTACGGCCAAGGACCGGGCGGCGATCCTGCAGCGCTGGTACGAACTGATGATGGAAAACCAGGACGATCTTGGTGCGATCCTGACGGCCGAACAAGGCAAACCCCTGCCTGAGGCCAAAGGAGAAATCGCCTATGGCGCTTCTTTCATCCAATGGTTCGCTGAAGAGGCCCGCCGAGCCTATGGCGACATAATCCCGGGCCACCAGCAGGACAAGCGCATTCTTGTCTTGAAACAGCCGATCGGCGTGGTTGCCGCAATCACCCCATGGAACTTTCCCAATGCCATGATCACCCGCAAGGCCGGCCCTGCGCTCGCCGCGGGGTGTTCGATGGTTCTTAAACCGGCTTCGCAAACACCTTTTTCGGCGATCGCACTCGCTGTACTGGCGGAGCGGGCGGGAATTCCGGCAGGCATTTTCTCGGTGATAACCGGATCGGCCCGTCTGATCGGTGCGGAAATGACCGCAAATCCTCTTGTCAGAAAGCTGACATTCACCGGCAGCACCGAGATTGGCGCCAGGCTTTATGAGCAGTGTGCTCCGACCATCAAGAAGCTTGCGCTCGAGCTCGGCGGCAACGCACCCTTTATCGTCTTTGATGATGCCGATCTGGATGAGGCTGTCGAAGGTGCTGTCATCGCAAAGTTCCGGAACAACGGCCAGACTTGCGTCTGCGCCAACCGGATTTACGTGCAGTCCGGCATTTACGAGGCCTTTGCCGAAAAACTTGCGGCCAGAGTTGGCGGATTGCGGACCGGTAACGGCTTTGACGAAGGCATTACCTTCGGGCCGCTTATTGACGAAGCAGCGGTTGAAAAGGTTGAGGACCACATCAGCGACGCTTCCGGAAAAGGTGCGAAGGTCGTTTTGGGCGGCCAGCGCCACAGCCTCGGAGGTACTTTTTTCGAGCCGACAATCCTGACCGGTGTCACGGCAGAAATGGCCATTGCACAAGAGGAAACCTTCGGTCCTGTTGCACCACTCTTCAGGTTCGAGACCGAAAACGAAGTGGTGCGCGCTGCCAACGACACGCCCTTCGGTCTCGCTTCCTATTTTTACTCCCGCGACCTTGCGCGCGTTTGGCGGGTCGGTGAGGCCCTGGAATACGGCATGGTCGGCATCAACACCGGGTTGATTTCGACCGCGGAAGCCCCATTCGGTGGCGTCAAGTCATCCGGACTCGGGCGTGAAGGTTCGCGCTATGGCCTCGAGGATTTTCTCGAGCTGAAGTATCTCTGTATGGGCGGCATCGATCCGGCAACGGAGTGACACATGAACTGGGACGAATTCGCCCATTGGGGCAAGCATATTGCGGACTGGGCAGCCGATTATCACAAGACCCTGTCCGAACGACCGGTGCGGGCGCAAACCGTTCCCGGCGCGATCGCAGCTCAGCTTCCCGCCTCCCCGCCTGACGCTGCCGAAGCCATGGAAACGGTCCTGGGTGACTTCGAGCGTATCGTCATGCCGGGCATTACCCACTGGCAGCACCCGCGTTTCTTTGCCTACTTCCCGGCCAACGCCGCTCCGGCCTCCATGCTGGCCGAGATGCTGGTAACGACAATCGCTGCCCAGTGCATGCTCTGGCAGACATCGCCAGCCGCGACGGAAGTCGAAGGCGTCATGATCGACTGGTTACGCCAGGCCCTGGAGCTTCCGGACTATTACACGGGCGTCATTCAGGACAGCGCGTCTTCTGCAACGCTTTCCGCGGTACTCACCATGCGCGAGCGTGCGACGGGCTACACCGGAAACAGGCAAGGTCTTTCCGGCAAAGGCAATCTGCGCATTTACTGCTCCGACCAGGTTCACAGCTCAATAGACCGTGCATGCTGGGTTGCCGGCATCGGGCAGGAAAACCTCATCAAGCTTCCGGGAACCGGACCGAGACACGCAATCGATTTTGGTGCGCTGAAGGAGGCGATTGCAGCCGACCGGGCGGCAGGTCACGTTCCGGCTGGAATTATTGCCATTACCGGTGGCACGGGCGTCGGCGGTTCAGATGATCTGGAACAGGTGCAGGCCGTTGCACGGCAAGAGGACCTTTATACCCATCTTGACGCAGCATGGGCGGGCGCTGCCATGATCTGCCCGGAGTTTCGGAAAGAATTCTGGGCGGGTGTCGAGGGTTATGACAGCATCGTCTTCAATCCTCACAAGTGGCTTGGCGCTCAATTCGATTGTTCAGTGCAGTTTCTGGCCGATCCGACACCTCAGCTCAACACTCTCAAGATCGAGCCGGAATACCTGAAAACGACAGGTGAGGCCGTTACAAACTATTCTGAATGGACGATCCCGCTTGGACGTCGGTTCCGTGCACTCAAGATCTGGTTCCTGATCCGCGCTTATGGACTGGACGGCCTCAGGGAACGGATACGCAATCACGTGGTCTGGTCGCGGGAACTTTGTGAAGAAATTCGCGCGATGAACGGATTCGAAATCGTGACCGAGCCGATCCTGAGCCTGTTTTCGTTTCGCTGCCCCGGAGACGATCAGGACCAGCAGCGCCTCGTTGATGCAATCAACGATGATGGACGGATCTATCTCACGCAGGGCGCTTTCCAGGGGAGCAAGATCATTCGCTTCCAGGTCGGACAATTCAACACAACCAGGGAAGACGTCCTGATGGCAGCTGAGGTCATAAGCGACGTCTGGAGAAAGATCGCATGAAGTTTGCAACCTACACTGCCGAAGGCCGCACTTACTATGGCGCCGTGACCGACGCAGGCATGATCGCCCTGTCGCCGGATTTTTCCCAATGGCCAACGCTTTATGACGCTGTCGCGGCTGGCGGACTGGATGCACTGGCGGATGCTGCAAGGAACAAGCCCGTAACCCATGCAGAGTTTGTCTACGAGATGGTTTTGCCGAATGCGCCTCGTATTCTTTGCGTCGGCGTCAACTTCCCCGACCGGAACGCGGAATACAAGGATGGCAGTGCGCAGCCGAAGTACATGTCGCTCTTTCCCAGATTCGCGAGCGGCTTTACCGGACAGGACCGCCCATTGATCCGGCCGCCAGAGAACCACACCCTCGATTACGAAGGCGAGGTTGCCATTGTTATCGGCAAGGAAGGTAGGCGGATCAAGGCGGAAGACGCCTACGACCACATCTCTGCCCTGACCCTGTGCAACGAAGGCACAATCCGAGACTGGGTCCGGCATGCGAAATTCAATGTCACCCAGGGCAAGAACTGGGACAGGTCCGGCGCACTTGGGCCCTGGCTGGTTCCATTCAAGGATCCGTCGCAACTGGATGAGGCGCGCATCGTCACGCGCGTCAACGGTGAAGTACGTCAGGACGATTACCTGAAGCGCATGATGTTCCCGATCCGCGAAGAGGTCGCCTATATCTCGACCTTCATGACGCTCAAGCCCGGCGACGTCATCGTGACCGGCACCCCGACGGGAGCTGGGGCACGCTTCGACCCGCCGCGCTATCTGAAACCCGGCGACGTTGTCGAGGTCGAGGTTGAAGGCATCGGCACCCTGCGCAACGGTGTGGAGGACGAGGTATGAGCCTGACATCTGCCCAGGTTGCACAAGCCGCCGATGACCTTTTCAACGCCGAGCAAACCCGGATCCAGACCGGTCTTCTCTCGCTTCGGCATCCCGAACTCGACATGGATGGCGCCTACGCCATCCAGAACGCCCTCACCCGACGCAAGCTCGAGGCGGGCAGAAAGATAATCGGCTGGAAAATCGGCCTCACATCCAAGGCGATGCAGGATGCGCTCAAGATCGACATTCCCGACAGCGGCATGTTGTTTGACGATATGCTGTTTGAAAATGGCGGTATCATCCCGAACGGCCGGTTCATTCAGCCGCGCGTTGAAGCTGAGATCGCCTTTGTCATGAAGTCTTCCCTCGGTGGAACGAATGTCAGCCGCGAGGATGTCCTGAACGCCACCGATTGTGTCTGTCCATGTCTTGAAATCCTCGACACACGTATCGTTCGTGCCGATCCCGAGACCGGCAAGACGCGAAAGGTTTTTGACACCATCGCCGACAACGCCGCCAATGCAGGAGTGGTCCTTGGAGACAAACGGCATGCGCCTGATGCGCAGGACCTTCGCTGGACCGGAGCGATCGTATCCAGGAACGGCGAAGTTGAGGAAACCGGATTGGGTGCCGGAGTATTGAATGACCCCGTGGAAAGCGTTGTCTGGCTGGCACGGCGCATGGCAGATTACGGACAGAAGATCGAAGCAGGGCAAATCGTTCTGTCCGGTTCTTTTATCCGTCCGGTGGAGTGTCCCTCCGGAACGCAGATAGAAGCCGATTTCGGTCCCTTCGGAAGTGTATCCTGTTCGTTTGCATAAGTGAGTTGAAGAATGCCGGCACCAAAAAACACGTTCAAACAGGCTCTGCGGGACGGGCACCGGCAGATGGGCTGCTGGGTCGGGCTCGCAGATCCATATGTTGCTGAAATCACGGCTTCGGCCGGGTTCGACTGGTTGTTGATTGACTGCGAGCATGCGCCCAATGACCTGCGCAACATGATGGCGCAGCTGCGCGTTATAGAGACCTCTGAGAGCCATCCTGTTGTCAGGTTGCCGATCGGCGAAACCTGGATGATCAAACAGTTTCTCGATGCCGGTGCACAATCTCTCCTGATCCCCATGGTCGAAAGCAAGGCGCAGGCGGAGCAGCTGGTGGCGGCTGTTCAATACCCGCCCAAAGGTGTCCGGGGTGTCGGGTCCGCACTCGCTCGAGCGTCGAAGTTCAATGGCATCAATGACTATCTGACGTCAGCGGATCAGGAAATTTGTCTGCTGGTACAGGTGGAAAACAGGGCCGGGCTCGCAGCGCTGGACGACATCCTGACTGTGGATGGCGTTGACGGAGTATTTGTCGGGCCAGCGGATCTCGCCGCCGATATGGGGTACATCGGTCAGCCGACGCACCCGGATGTTGTCGCTGCCATCGAGGACGCACTCGTCAGAATTAGGAAATCCGGCAAGGCGCCAGGCATTTTGAGTACCAACATGGAATTCATGAAAAAGTGCATGGACCTTGGCGTTCTCTTCGCGGCAACGGCGATCGACGTCACGCTTTACGCCTCAGCCATTCGCGCCGAAGCGAACAAGGCAAGAGAACTCGCTTCGAAATAGAAAGCGGCAATCGCAAGACGCATCAGGGTCGGTGCCCCCGTCTCTGATGTGACTGTCAGTTCATCGCAAGTGTTAAATCGAGTGCATGGGGCACTTGACTTCCGCTCAGATCATATGACAAGTTAACTTGTCACAATGATAAGGGTGCTTTTCATGCCAACTTCCATACCATCCCAGATAGCAGCGTCTATCTTTATTTTCCTCGGTGTCGCTTACTTTCTTGCCTTTGACGCACCGTTCGTTGCGAACGTCATCTTTGTGGCCTTATGTGTCATGTGGTCGGCGTGGATTTTCATCTCCATCTTTCGGGGAACTGACGAACCGAAAGCGGCAGGCGTTAGATACGCTCTTGCGGTTGCGAGTGGGGTTGGCGCTCCTCTTTCACTCGCATTTGTGATGCTGATGATCGCAACACCGGATATTCAGCGTGCAATCGCAAGCCTGGCAGTATCAAGCGGGTCACCACCTGCCGCAGCTGGCTTCGGACTGGGCGTTTCGTTCACCATTATTGTGTTGTGCACCGTGCTCGTTATCAGCCATTCGATTTGGTGGGCATCTAAACGGTAATGGACGCAGGCCTCAGAAACAAAGATGAAAAACAACATTCGAGTTTTGCGCGCCGAGCGACGCTGGACACAGGCCGATCTCGCCAAAGAGATCGGCGTTTCGAGAAATTCCGTCAACGCAATCGAGAACGGAAAATACGACCCCTCATTGCCACTTGCGTTCAAGATCGCGCGGCTGTTCGAGCTAACGGTTGAAGAAATTTTCGAAGATGATGAAGCAGGCATGTAGGGTTCATGAATGCGAAGAGCACTTGAACCTGCGGAAAACCGGGCGGACATCCGGAGAAGCATCCGCTCTGATGAGTACCTGTGCTTGGCCCCTGTTCAAGACACGCCGACACGCTGCAGGTCCGGAAGCAAGAGTAGAGCCTCATAAAATTTCATGATCAGGCTTCGGTCTGCCTCGTCGAAGTGCTCATCGGGGCAGCAAACCCGCTTTGCACACTCGTCGTCACACATTAGCGCTGTTTGCGACGCAAGTTCAGCCTGACTTTGAAAGATTTGACCTAAGGCGTCGCAGGCGTGTGCAAGGTTGTAACAGGCACGCCGGAATAACTCGCCGATTGAGTTAAAGACTGGCTCGGGTTGGTCGCCTTGGCAGCGGCAACTCCCACAAGGATCAGGGCAACAACGGCAAAGCTCCAGAATTTCATGCGCTTGCTCCTTTTCGGTCGCGGCCACCTGATCCAGCATGGAGGGCAGCCGCTTTCAGTTCGTCGAATCAATCTTCGACTTTAGTCTATATTATACTTTAGGCGTAGATCAGGCAATGCCGTAGCGTCAGACATCGGATCCGATGGCCCGACACCGAGCGCCGAGCTTGAAACGGTTATCAATTTTGAGCGTGTTTAGGACTGAGCCTGATCGGCGAAATAATATTCGCCGGTTGCCTGATGAGGCCCCAGTTTTCGGGTTGTCCGACCGCGAATGTTTCGAACGATCTGAACTGCTTCCTGGTAGGAAACCGGCTCCAGCGCCGACCTGGAACGGTGAAGCCAGTCCGTCGTTACTTCCAGCAGGACCAGGCCATTGCGTTTTTGGGTAAGCGGTGGCGGCAACACCTGACAGGCTTGTCCCGTTCCGTCCGTGAACTTCGCCAATAGACCCTGGTAATAAGCGATCGCTCGCCTGCGTGGCTCCTTCACCCCATTGCCCGCACGCGCATTTGCCCTGATTTGATCGAGTTCTGATGCACTGACATTGCCGAAAAACAGGTGGTGACCGGGTGGCGGATGATAGCCGATGTTGTTTGCCGACTTGTGGGACTGGGTGAAGTGAGAACCGGTTGCGAAATAAACGGTGGGCCTGATTTTGTTCGCTCCCCGCGTCACACCGACGACGTGAACGGCGTTGTAATTTGAAGGCAGGTCGAGACGATTGGCAGGCATTTCATACCCTCCCCGGCTGTAACCTGCCGCAGATTGCGCAAACAAATGGGCAATTGAACGGCGACGCCGGACGAAGGATATGATCAGGGTTTGAGTGGCTTGCGGCGCTGTGCGGCCAGCTCTTTTGTGTAAGTTGCCAGTGCTTCCAACTGACTTGAAGCATCTGCGGTCCGGCCAGCCTCGAGCGCTTGCGCCATGGCCTCATGCAGTTCGGCAATCCGCTCACGGTCCCGCAAACGATAGACCAGCATATTCATCAGGGGTTGCATGGATTCAAAGGCAGCCGACAACTGAAAGCGCAGCAGGGGATTTCCTGTCGCCTCCGCGATGATCGAATGAAACGAGACGTCTGACGCGCAGAAATCTTCATCGCTGGTCAGCGGGTCGCGCTGTCTGCGAATTTCGTTACGCAAGGCCTCAAGGTGGGCATCGGTACGTTTTTCGACCGCCAACGGCAGGGCTGAAGTCTCAAGGGCAAAGCGTGCCTCAATCGCATCTTCCAGCGGAATGTCGTTCATTCCTATCAGAAGGCGCGTTGCAGTGACCAGGTTGGCCTGTGCCTCTTCCCAGGTCATGCGATTGACAAAGGCACCACCGGCGGAACCGCGTTCACTTCGGATCAGATTCTGCGCGGCCAGTCGCTTGAGTGCTTCGCGCACCGTGGAGCGGGAAACACCGAAACGTTCTGCAAGCTCCGCCTCGCTCGGCAAGCGCTCTTCGCTGGAAAGCCGCCCTTCAAGAATGGCGTTACGAATGGCATTGGCGATCTGGACCGACAGGCCCTCCTTTTGAATCGTGTTGAATTCAATCGCCAATACACCCTCCAGAAACACGTTTTCCCGCGAAATTCACCCAAACCTAGAGAGGCACACCGGTGCGGTCAATCAAAAACCTACTATTGTCTGACAATTAAATGTTTGACTTTTTCCCAATCGAGGCGCAGCGTTAACGAAACCGGGTCAAACACCGGGCATATTGGGAGGAACCGAGTGCTGTCGCTTGAACGACTGTTTCCGGGTCACAGCTTTCTGTGGCTGACGTTTTTCGCCGGTGTTCTGGCGGCCTGGAGCGCGTTGTTTGCCATGCAGGCAAGCTTTGAGCTTCCTGCCGGCTGGCAGGAGCTGGGTCCGGGTTACCTCCTTTCGCTTTGTGCAGGCACCGTCGCAGATGCCGGATTTCCTTCTGCCGTCCTGATGTGGTCGCTCATGGCTCTGGCCATGATGGCGCCCACAGCTTTTCCCGCGTTCAAGACCTATTCCGACCTGGCTCATACTGATGCCGCCAGCGGCCGCTCTCTCGCCGCACTGATCGGTGGATACCTGTTGGTCTGGCTTGGATTTTCGTTCATCGCGGCCTTTCTGCAGATCCGCATGACGGAGCTCGGATTGCTCAACACACTCGGCCAGTCGACCTCCGAAGTCCTGTCCGGCGGTTTGTTGATCGTAGCGGCTCTCTATCAGTTTTCCAGCCTGAAGAACGCCTGCCTGAGCGCCTGCCAGAACCCGATGACTTTCTTCTTCAACCATTGGCAGCCCGGCAACCTTGGAGCTCTGAAGCTTGGATTGCGTCTTGGTGCGGTGTGCCTTGGCTGCTGCTGGGCCCTGATGCTGCTCGCCTTTGTCGCCGGAACCATGAACCTCGCTTTCATGGGGCTGGCCATGGTGTTGATGACGCTGGAGAAACTGCCACAGATCGGCGCAAGACTCGGCGCGCCGCTCGGCGTCTTTCTTTTCATTGCAGGAACGACCGTTGTCGCCCTGCCACTCGTGCCAAATCTATTCTAGGGAGGATCGAATGTCCGGTTGGGCCATTCGCGGCGAACTTATTTTGAACTGCAACTGCACGGTCTTTTGCCCATGCGTCGTCTCGCTGGGCAAGCACCCGCCCACTGAAGGCTACTGCCAGGCCTGGGCTGGTGTGCGCATTGACGAAGGGCACTACGAGGGCGAAGACCTTTCAGGCCTCAACGTCGGACTGGTGCTTGAAATTCCCGGCCTGATGGCGCGAGGAAACTGGAAAGCCGCCGCCTATATCGACGAGCGCGCAAGTGATGCCGCCTATGACGGCCTTCTGAAGATCTTCTCCGGTCAGGCAAAGGGCACCACCGGCCTTTTCCGTGTTCTGGTAAGCGAATTCCTGGGAGCAGAGCGAGCCCCGGTTTCCTATACCAACGAAGGCAAAAAACGCCGCCTGATTGTCGGCAAGGCCATCAAAGGCGAAGTGGAACCGGTACCCGGCGGCAATCCGGACGAGGATATCGTCGTCAAGAACACCGAATACTGGATGGGACCGGACATCATCGTTGCCTCCGCAAACCAGGGGCGCGTTCGCGCCTATGGGCGTGTCTGGGACTTCGATGGCCGCAGTGCTGAAATCTGTCAAATAGACTGGTCCGGCCCGTCAGCAGAACAGGCCGCATAAGGAGGTCGGTCATGCAGGCCCCGCTTCTTTCAATTTCCCGCCGCACCCGGAAAACTCCGTTTTCCAGGCGTGTAGAGGCAGCCGGTGTCAAGGCATACACCGTCTACAACCACATGCTTCTGCCGACGGTGTTCGACACCGTCGAAGAGGACTACCGCCACCTGAAATCGAAGGTTCAGGTATGGGACGTCTCTTGCGAGCGGCAAGTGGAACTTTGGGGGCCTGACGCCGCGCGTCTTGCGCAAATGCTGACGCCGCGTGATCTTTCAGGAATGACCGAGGGGCGGTGTTACTACACGCCCATGGTCGATGAAACGGGAGGCATGCTGAACGACCCGGTAACGACGAAGCTGGCCGAAGACAAATTCTGGGTTTCTGTTGCCGACAGCGATCTTCTTTTCTGGATCAAGGGCCTGGCACACGCCTTGCGCCTCGAGGTTGACGTTGACGAACCTGACGTATCACCCCTCGCGATCCAGGGCCCCAGGGCAGAAGATCTTGTAGCCCGCGTGTTCGGCGAAGAAATCAGGTCGATCCGCTTCTTTCGTTATGGCCACGTTGACTTTCAGGGACACAGGCTCGTGCTCGCAAGGTCCGGCTATTCGAAACAGGGCGGATTTGAACTCTATGTCGAAGGATCTCATCTCGGCGAACCGATCTGGGATGCCTTGATGTCAGCAGGAGAAGATCTGGAGGTACGTGCCGGGTGCCCGAACCTGATCGAGCGGATTGAGGGTCAGCTCCTGTCCTACGGCAACGACATGACCCGCAACAACACGCCACATGAGTGCGGCCTTGGCCGGTTCTGTCAGACAAAGGAGGCGATCGGCTGCATCGGACGTGATGCGCTCCTTCGCGTGGCGGTGGAAGGTCCGGTAAGGCAGATCCGCAGCATCGCAATTGATGGCGACCCGGTTCCGCCCTGCAATGAGCTTTGGCCGGTGATTGCCGGTGGCAAGCAGGTAGGCACAGTGAGTTCCGCCGCCTACTCCCCTGACTTTCGCACCAATGTTGCGATCGGGATGGTGCGGATGACTCATTGGGACGATGGAACAAAGGTGCAGGTCGACACCCCTCATGGCATGCGCCCGGCAACTGTCTGGGAAACACCCTTCACCGATCAGGAAAGCTAGCGATGCGAGAACATTACGAGGCGTTGCCCCGCAAATCTGCCAATCACGTTCCGCTTTCGCCCCTCTCCTTTCTTGAGCGGACGGCAGCGATTTTCCCCGACCGCCTTGCGGTCATCTACAACGATCGCAGATATTTCTGGCGTGAGGTCTTTGAGCGCGTAAAGAGAGTTGCCTCCAGTCTTCGCGCACGGGGTATCGGCGTCGGTGACACGGTATCCGTCATGGCAGCCAACACGCCGGAACTGTTTGAGCTGCATTATGCGGTTCCAATGACCGGAGCGGTGCTGAACACGATCAACATCCGGCTGGAACCGGAAACCGTTGCCTACATCCTTGATCACAGCGACGCGAAGCTGGTCATTGCCGACACTGCCTTTTCCGGAGTTATCGGTGAAGCCTTCAGGCTGAACGGCAACGACCTGCCTGTAATCAATATTGTCGACGCGGATGCTCCGGGTGACAAACCGATCGGCACGGCAACCTACGAAAACCTCGTTGAGGAGGGGGATCCTGCGTTCGCCTGGCAAGGCCCGGAAGATGAATGGCAGGCAATCGCTCTCAATTATACTTCCGGAACTTCCGGTCGCCCGAAGGGTGTGGTTTATCACCATCGCGGCGCTTACCTCATGAGCATGGGAACACCGATTGCCTGGGAACTGCCGCGTCACCCGGTCTACCTTTACACCGTTCCGATGTTTCACTGTAACGGCTGGTGCCATGCCTGGGCCATGACACTGACCGCCGGCACCATCGTCTGCATTCGACAGGTCACCGGAAAAGCCGTTTTCAGCCTGATCGCCGAACACGGGATCACTCATCTGGGAGGCGCTCCGATTGTCCTCTCAATGCTGGTCAACACGCCCGAAACGGACCGGAAGGCACTAAACGAAACTGTAAAAGTGATGACTGCGGGAGCACCACCTCCCGCGGCAGTCTTGGCAGCCACCAAGGCTCTCGGCTTCGAGGTCATGCAGGTCTATGGTCTGACGGAAACCTATGGTCATGTCTCGCAATGCCTGTGGCGGGAGGAGTGGGAAGATCTGACGCCTGATGAGCAAGCCGAATTGCAATCCTGGCAGGGCGTAGGCTTCCCGATGACGGAAAAGATCGATGTCATTGATCGTGACACAGGCGTGTCTGTTCCCTTGGACGGCGAGACCCAGGGAGAAATCGTCATTCGCGGCAACACGGTCATGAAGGGGTATTACAAGAGCCCCGAGGCGACAGAAGAAGCTCTGGCCGATGGTGTCTTCAAATCGGGGGACGCAGCGGTGCGCCATACCAACGGATACATCCAGATCAAGGACAGGCTGAAGGACGTGATCATCTCTGGTGGCGAAAACATTTCCTCAGTCGAAGTCGAGGGTGTTCTTCACCGGCACCCGGACGTTGTGCTGGCAGCCGTTGTTGCATTGCCGGATGAAAAGTGGGGTGAAGTGCCCTGCGCCTTCATTGAACTCAAGGAAGGCAGCCAGGCCACCGAAGACAGCTTGATCGCCTTTTGCAAGGAACAGATGGCCGGCTTCAAGCGGCCGAAGAAAATTGTCTTTACCGAGTTGCCGAAGACGGCAACGGGAAAAATCCAGAAATATGTTCTGCGCCAAAAGGCCGGGACACTCGCAAGCAAGACCAGCTAACAGGGCATAATCACATGACTTTCAAGGCACTCATCGTTGACAAGGATGCAGAGGGCAAGACCAGCGCGTCCGTTCAGGAGATTGAGGAAAACCGTCTGCCGGATGGCAACGTCACCGTTGCGGTTGAGTATTCGACCCTGAACTACAAGGACGGGCTCTGCGTGGGCCCTGGCGGCGGACTGGTGCGCAACTACCCGCACGTACCGGGGATCGACTTCGCCGGCACTGTCGAGGAAAGCTCGGACGAGTGGTACAAGCCTGGAGACAAGGTCGTTCTGACCGGCTGGCGCGTCGGCGAGGCCTGGTGGGGCGGTTACGCCGAGAAGGCATGCGTCAAAGGCGAATGGCTGGTTCCCTTGCCCGACGGATTGACCACGCGCAACGCAATGGCCGTCGGCACTGCAGGGTTCACCGCCATGCTGGCGGTCATGGCGCTGGAAGACCATGGCCTGAAGCCTGAAGACGGACCGGTTCTGGTGACCGGAGCAGCGGGTGGCGTCGGCTCGGTGGCAACTGCGATCCTTGCCAACCTCGGTTATGAAGTCGCTGCTGTCACCGGACGGGAAAGCACCTGGGATTATCTGAAGTCCCTGGGCGCAAGCCGGATCGTGCCGCGCGACGATGTCAATGAAACCGTCAAGCGTCCGCTGGAGGCCGAAACCTGGGCAGGATGCATCGACGCGGTTGGCGGAGCGATGCTTGCAAGGGTTCTCGGACAGATGAAATACGGTGCCTCTGTCGCGGCGGTCGGACTGGCCGGCGGCGCGGCACTTCCGGCGACGGTTATTCCGTTCCTGCTTCGCGGCGTGAACCTTTTGGGCATCGACAGTGTCATGAAGCCCTATGACGCCCGCGTTCGCGCCTGGGAGCGTTTGGCAAAGGATCTGCCGATGGACAAGCTTGAAGCCATGATCCAGCCGGCAACGCTGGAAGATCTTCCGAGACTCGGCGCCGATATTTTGAAAGGCCAGGTCAAGGGTCGCGTCGTCGTCGATGTGAATGCCTGATCGGGTCGCCGGGGTCTTCAGCGTCCTGAAGACCCCAGCTCCGCCTTCAGGAAGTCGATCATCACCCGGACCTTCTGCGGCAGATAAGTTCGGCTCGGATAAAGCAGCCATGCCGCTGTCTCGAACGATGCCGCCGCGCAGGCATGGTCCGGAAAAAGATCGACCAGCGTGCCGCTTTCCAGATCGCGCTGCACCAGCATGATCGGCAAAAGCGCCACACCCATGCCAAGCCGGGCCGCGGAACGGATGGACAGGGCATTCGAGATGACAGTCGAACCGCCTACCGGAACGCTGAAGGGCTCCTTGTTGCCCTTTGCGCGGAATTGCCAATAGGTCTTGAATCCCGGGATTGCAAAACGAATGCAATCCCGTTCGGAGAGCTCGTCCGGGTGCTGCGGCCTGCCCATATTTTCAAGATAGTCCGGCGACGCGACCACCCGGTAACTGGTGTCCAACAGCTTGCTGACGATCCAGTCCCCCTTTGGCATCTGGCCGAGGCGAACCGCCAGGTCGATACCGTCCGCCCTGAGATCGAGATTGGCATCGGAGGCGAGAAGCTCGATATCAATCTCCGGATATCTCCTTCGAAACTCCGGCAAGATCGGCATCATGCATTCCTGGACAAAGGAAATGCTGGCTGTCAGTCGCAAGGTGCCGCGCGGTGAAATACTTGTCGAACGGGCTTCTTCTCCGGCAGCATCAAGCTCTTCGACAAGAGGCGCGACGCGATTGAGATAAAGCTCACCCTCACCGGTCGGCGCAAGGCTTCTGGTGCTGCGCTGAAACAGGCGAAAGCCAACATCCTGTTCCAGCTGCGCGATGACGCGCGAAACGCTGGAGGCGTCCAGATCCAGCAGCCGGGCAACGGCGGCAAAGCTGCCCAGATCCCGAACCAGCAAGGCGGTTTTGAGTGTCGAAAGCTCCATTCGTGCAGAATACGCACGGGTTTAATGTTTTTCGATCTATTTTTCGTTTTCTCGCAGGAAATTAGATCGGACATGCCAATCAACAAGGAGGCATGGTCATGACGCAGTTGCTTCGCATCAATTCAAGTTCCCGGCTGGAAGGGTCGCATTCGGCGGCTGTCGCCGATGCGTTTGAAGCTGAATTTCGCGGGAAACATTCCGGCTGCACGGTCATAACGCGCAACGTTGCAGACGGCTCGATCCCGTTCATTGCGCAGAACACGATTGAAGGCTTCTATGCACCGCAAGAAACGTTGAGCGACGAACTCAAATCCGCCACAGCCCTGTCGGATGAGCTGATCGCCGAAATACAGCAGTCGGACACGCTGCTCCTCGCCGTACCCATCTACAATTTCACCATCCCGGCCGCGCTCAAGGCCTGGATCGACCAGATCATGCGCATCGGATACACGTTTTCGATGGACGACACGGGATTCAAGGGACTGGTCAAGGCCAAACGGGCTGTTATCGTCTGCGCCTATGGCTCGGAAGGGTACCTGACGGAAGAACCGTTTTCCGCCGCGAATTTTCTGGAACCCTACTTAAAGTTCCTGTTCACCTTTCTGGGTGTCGAGACGATTGAATTCGTCCATGTGCAGGGAACGGCCACGGCGGGCCCAGAAGTCATCGCGGACAGGCTTGAAGCGGCCAAGGGCGAAGCAAGACAAGCCGCTTAGCGAGACTGCCCTCCGGCGCGGCACCGTCAAAAGTTGCAGACCGGTATCGAGGACTTCGAAAGATACCTCTCAAGGAGCCCCGATTCCGGTTGCATTTGGCGGAAACCTCCCATATAAGCGCCCGGTCCAGAGTCGTCCGGCTCGTCGTGGACTGGTTTTCTGTGTTTTGAACGCAGCCATTCATGACAACCAAGGGCATGCCGTGTCGGCTCTGAATGCACCAACAAAAGAGTGTCTGTCTTTTGAAAGATGCACAAAGGAAAGGATGCAAAATGCCCAAGCTGAAGACGAAGTCCGGCGCCAAAAAGCGCTTTAAAGTGACCGCGACCGGCAAGGTGAAAACCGCGCAGGCCGGCAAGCGCCATGGCATGATCAAGCGCACGAACAAGTTCATCCGTAACGCCCGTGGCACCACCACGCTGAGCGACCAGGATGCAAAGATCGTGAAGCAGTTCCTGCCGTACGCATAACGCCAGCCCCGAAGGAGATCATCTAAATGTCACGCGTCAAACGGGGCGTAACCGCCCACGCTCGTCACAAAAAAGTTCTGAAGGCAGCCAAGGGCTACTATGGCCGCCGCAAGAATACCATCCGCGTCGCCAAGCAGGCCGTGGAGAAGGCAGGACAATACGCCTACCGCGACCGCAAGACCAAGAAGCGCAACTTCCGTTCGCTCTGGATCCAGCGCATCAACGCGGCTACCCGTCAGCACGGCATGACCTATGGCCGCTTCATCGACGGCCTCAACAAGGCCGGCATCGAAGTCGACCGTAAGGTACTGTCCGACCTGGCCATCAATCAGCCGGATGCCTTCAAGGCACTGGTTGACCAGGCACAGGGTGCACTGGCTGCCTAAGGATTTCGATCCAAACTGAAATTTTAAGAGCGCGGTCCATCGGACCGCGCTTTTTTTTCGCTTTTCGGTGCGCCTCAGCCAGGATCCTGCAACGTTGAGGTTGCTGACACCCAAACTCCTCAGAGTTGCTGCAATGCGAAATTAATTCAGGAGTTGCATAACCTTACGGCATGCGTTTACGCTTTCAGCTATCAGCCTTTCCAAGCGATGCGGGAGTGTGGCAGACATGCAATTTCTTGAAAATCTGTTCGGATTGATCGGCGACCTTACATGGGGCTTTGCCCTGATACCTTTTCTGGTCGTCATCGGATTGTTCTTTACCATCGTCACCGGGTTTGCGCAGATCCGGTTTTTCAAACGCATGTTCCGTGTTCTCTCTTCGAAGAACCAGACAGAGGATCAGAAGGCCATTTCCGCTCGCGAGGCTTTGTTGCTCTCCGTCGGCGGACGTGTCGGCGGCGGCAATATTGCAGGCGTCGCCGTGGCCATCTCTCTTGGCGGTCCAGGTGCTGTCTTCTGGATGTGGGCGATCGCGCTCGTCGGCATGTGCACCAGCCTGATCGAATGTTCGCTCGCTTAGCTTTACAAGCGCTCGACCGGCGATGGCGCCTATCGCGGCGGCCCTGCCCGAACGATCATCCATGGACTGGGAGAAGACTTCCGCTGGCTGGCAGTGCTTTACGCCATCTGCCTGATCGCATCCTTTGCAATCGGCTTCAACGCGTTCCAGGGCAACACGGTTGCCGGCGCGGTTCAGGAAAGTCTCGGCATCGACAGATTGTGGAGCGGTGTGTTTCTGGCAGTTCTGACGGGCGCAATCGTCTATGGCGGCATTCACAGGATTGCAAAAACGGCAGACGTCATTGTTCCGATCATGGCCTGCGGCTACATCCTGCTTGCGCTTCTTGCCATTCTCGTCAACATCACCGAGCTGCCGCGCGTCATCTACATGATCGTGGCAAATGCTTTCGGCTTTGAGGAACTGGTCGGCGGTGGTATGGGCGTCGCGATTCAGCAAGGCCTGCAGCGCGGTCTGTTTTCCAACGAAGCCGGCCTCGGCTCTGCACCCAACGTGGCCGCCACGGCGCGCGTCCGGCACCCGATCAGCCAGGGCATCACCCAGTCCTTCTCTGTCTTCATCGACACAATCGTCATTTGCTCATGCACCGCCTTCATCATCCTGCTTGGCGACGTCTACCAGCCCGGAAACGAAGGTGTTGACGGTATCGTTCTGACACAGCAGTCCCTGGCATCGCATCTCGGCGGATGGACAAGCTATTTCCTTACGGCCGCCTTGCTGCTCTTTGCGTTCAGCTCGATCATCTACAACTACTACCTCGGCGAGAACGCCCTCACCTTCATGTCCAGGAATTCCGCATGGGTGCACGGCTTGCGCTGGTTCGTGATCTTGATCGTGTTTCTCGGCGCGACCGCTCCCAACGCTTCTGCGGTCTTTTTCTTCTCCGATCCGCTGATGGGCGTTCTGGCAGTTGTCAATCTTCTGGCACTCTTGATGCTTTTCCCGACGGCGCTTCGCATCCTGAAGGATTTCAAGGTTCAACTTAGCGAGGGTGTTGCCAGGCCTGTGCTGAATCCGGACGATTATACGGATCTCGACATCGACCGTACCGCCTGGACCGGAAAATTACCCGACGACGACTGAACCGAGATTGCCTGAAGGTATTGCAACAATCGAGATACGCGGCCTTTCGGGCCGCGTATTTGGTTAATGCTTTGTCATCAGGAATTTACGCAAGAACAAATGGATTTACCTGCCCGAACAGGGTTTCAATGAAGATCTGCTCCTGCCGACGTGATCGAAAAGTGTCCCCGCCTCACACCATTGTTAACCTTTACGATCCTCTTTTGGCCAAACTCTGCACCTAAATTATTAACGCCAGCCCAAAGTGGCATGGCGGTTGCGACGTTTCAGGCAAGGCGGCACCCAGCGTGCCATTCTGAAACAACGAGGCATTAAATCGTGCGAGTGAACCCGGTAAGTTCGGCAGGTCGTGCCAATGTGAGGCGGAAGCGTCCCTCTGTGGGAGAGACGGAATCCGAACGCCAGAAAAGCTATGCCTCACATCTTCCAGTACCGCTGCAGCCCGCCTTTGAACGGGAGCAAAAGGCATTTGCCACGCATTATCGTCCCAACTCTGTTTTTCTGGCCCATTTGATTGCCACGCGTGACGGTGAGCCTCAGACAAGGCTGCGTCGCCAGACTGAGCCTCTCAACGGCGTCAACAGCTATCGCGAAACGGCGGCACTGCCTCGCCAAAGGTCCGCAGGACACCTGATCAAGACTGAGCGATAGGACCTGATCCACCAGTTTCCAAGTTTCCAGATGTACCACTGGATACCTTCAGCCCGGAGCCTAGCTCCGGGTTTCTTTTTGCCTCGTCACGGTGGCGTGATTGCAAGTTCTGACAATGTGTGACGCGCAGCACATTTAATTTCGGCGGTAATTCCTACATTCAGTACAGATCCGGGAATCACCCGGACCTCCGAAAAGATTGGCCACGGACTGGCCCACCACGGAGTTTGAACATGCAAGTGACCCCAGTTTCCGCAATTCACGCAATGCGCATCCGGCAGAAGCCGACCGTCGTACCCGTTTCAGACGAGAAGCAGTCCTCCACCGCGAACGGCCGCTTTGGCGACATGGCAATGATCCCCGCCCATATCGCCTCTGCGGAACTGCAACGTGAAAGCAACCACGGTGCACATGCGGAATACGCCACACAGCTTCTGGCGGGTCATCCGGATTACCCAGAATCCCGGATGGAGCAGCACTTGCACCTGCAACAGTACCAGGCAGCCGCACAGGAACAGGAAGAAGACTCCTACACCGTGTCCCTGACTGCCTGAGCTGACTGTTATCCTTCGATCCTCAGGAAACCGGCGAGCCCGGTTTTCTGATGTTCGATCACGTGACAATGGAAGGCCCAGTCGCCCGGATTGTCGGCAACCAGCGCAACGTCCATCGTTTCTTCCTTCTGAAGCAGTGCCGTGTCGGTAATCAATGGCGGAAGCTTGCGCTTGTTCGATCGAAGCAGCTGGAAGGAAACGCCGTGCAGATGGATCGGGTGATCGTTCGGCGATTCATTGCGAAGCCGCAAAACGTAGGTTTTGCCCATTTTCATAGTTGCCAGCGGGTCAAAAGGACCTGGCAGATCGCCCGGCCATGCCTTTCGATTGATTGACCAGAACGTGTAGCCAAGCGTTCCGCACAAGCTGGACTGAGGCGCGTCCCCTTCCGGCGACCAACCAAAGACAAACTCGATCACTTCAGCGTTGTTGAGATCCGGAAGCGGCACCGGGTTCTGCGGCAACGGCTTGAGCTCTCTCAGGTCTCGCTTCGCGCTCGCCCCTTTCGGCCTGAAACGCGCGACTACCCTGTTGCCGTTGCTGCGCTTGAGCACAAGATTGACGATTTCGTCTTCTCTGTCGGGCACCCGCAATGCAACATCGGCCCGTTGGCCCGGCGACAGCAGAATATCGGTGGCAGGCAAGGGTTGCGGCAAGGGATTGGAATCGAGAGCGATCAGCTGAGCCTCGCCGCCGGTAATGTCATAGGTGCCGACCCGGGTGACATCAGTCACGGCAAGACGTAGCCGGACGAGACTGCCGGCTTCCAGTTCGAATACCGGGTCCATCTCCCAATTGACCGTTGATATGGTCCCGAGAGTCCCGCTTCTCGCCGCGCTTCTGGGTTTGAAAAGTGCGATAAACTGGCCGTCACCTCCCAGCCTGAAGTCACGAATGTTCAGCGGCAAATCACGGTCGAAGCCCGGATCCTCATCCTCTTCCACCACCATGACACCTGTCAGGCCTCGGGCCATCTGCTCCAAGGTGTTGCAATGCGGGTGGTACCAGTACGTGCCCGCGTCGGGAGGAGTGAACTCATAGCGGAAGGATTGGCCTGCTTCGATCGGGTATTGCGTCAGGTAGGGAACCCCATCCATGGAGTTGGCAATTCTGAACCCGTGCCAGTGAACAACGGATGCTTCATCGAGATTGTTCGTAACATCGATGGACGTTTTCTGTCCCTGCCTGAAGCGCAGGACCGGCGGCGGTCCGTCCGGCGAAAAGCTCATCATGTTTTTCGTCACCGCTTCAGGCATGATGCGATGGTCGAGATTGGCAAGCGTAAGCGTGTGATCCGCGGCCGCCGCATGGCTTGCCGCTATACCTCCGGCTGCAAAAGCCGTAGCAACTCCAGCGCTCCCGAGCAAAAACTCTCGCCTCGAAAGGTCAAGCATACAAAAACCTCATTAGGTGCGGGCGCGTCCAACCGCACTCAAAACTCCGAATGAGAAAATTACAAGTTCTAATTTAGTACGATTCAGTCGGCCTCCCACCCCGGCATTAGTGAAAAAAATTTCACAATCGGGTCTGCAGCCGACCGTTACGTTGAAAGGCAGCTCAGCCCGGTGATCTTCGTCACGGATTAATACCCGGCTGCATGCCCATCCTTGCGGGCATCAGAACCTGCCGTCAGCATTCTGCGCGCCTTGTCGATCATGATGGCCTGGCTGCCGCCAATCGCTCCTTCGGCCGCGACGACTTCATGACCGAGTGCCCGCAATCCCTCTAGCGTTGACGGTGGTACCAGCCTTTCGGCTTGCAGCGCATGGCTGTCCAAATCGAAGAACATGCGTGGGAAGTCGATGGCCGCCTGCACATCCATGCCGTAGTCGATGATGTTGGTGAGCAGATGCGCATGGCCGCAGGCCTGGTAGTGCCCCCCCATCACACCGAAGGACAACCACGGCGCACCGTTCTTCAGTCCCATTGCCGGAATGATCGTGTGCAACGGCCGTTTGCCGCCATCAATTGCATTGGCATGCCCAGGAGCAACAGTGAACGACTTGCCCCGGCAATGCAGAAGAACCCCGCTTTCCGGTGCGACGATGCCGCTGCCAAAGTCGCTGAAAAGGGAGTTGATGAAAGATACAGCCAGACCGTCCTTGTCGACGATGCTCAGGTAAACAGTGTCGGTCTGCGGCGAAAGTTCCGCGTGCGGCAAGGAGGCAATACGTTTGTGAGACGTTACCTGTTGCGCGAGCCTGTCCAGGTAGTCATCACCGATCAGGTGAGAATGGCAGACATCCATGTGGCCCGGGTCGGTGACAAACTTGTCTCGCACGGCATATGCCAGCCGGGCGGCTTCCATTTCCAGATGGAACCGTTCCGGCCCGAGAGGGTCGAGACTTTCCAGATCGAAACGCTCCAGAATTCCGAGCATGACCAGAGCAATGATACCCTGACCATTCGGCGGCAATTCCGCAATCGTGTGACCCTTGTAGTCCCGCATGACCGGAGACACCGCTGTGGTGTGGCAAGCTGCCAGGTCATCCTCGGTCATGAGGCCGCCACGGGCCTGAAGCGCCGACACGATATCCCGTGCGATCGCTCCTGAATAAAAAGCGTCGGATCCACCTTCGGCAATGGCTTCCAGCGTATCGGCCAGGTGCTGGTATCTCAGAATCGTGCCGGTTTCCGGGGCCTTGCCGTCAATCAGATAGGCCGCAGCCGAACCAGGGTCGGCGGCCAGTTTTTCGACATCTTTCGACCAGTCATGGGCAACACGCGGCGCAACGGGAAATCCTTCGCGCGCATATTGGATCGCACGCTTGAACAACTCCTTGAAGTTCATGGTGCCATGGGCCTTGAGAAGGGTTTCCCAGGCGCGAACGGCACCAGGTACTGTAACGGCGTGGGGAGACGTGTCGGTGATCTCCCGCACACCGAGTTCGGCGAGTTTTTCAGGTGTCGCCGCGCGAGGGGCGGCGCCGGAACCATTGAAACCGGTCAACCGGCCGCCCGGCTCCATGACGATTGCAAAGCAATCGCCGCCGATTCCGGTCATATGCGGTTCCACGACGCACTGTACGGCGACGGCTGCAATTGCAGCATCCGCCGCATTGCCGCCAGCCTGCAGAATTTCAATGGCTGCACTGGTTGCCAGCGGATGTGAGGTTGCGGCTACGGCGTCCCGCGCATAAACCGGAGACCGGCCTGGTGCCTGAAAATCACGCTTCACTGAGTTCCTCCCACCCGAAACACGTCTTACTTTTTCCAATTTGCCGCAAAAGCTTCTTGCGAACACGGCCTATTCGCCCACGCCATGTTCTGATAGCAAATTCCGAATTCGGGCAGCACCTTAAGGAGAAGTGGCCAAATGCGCAAACTCACACTTTCAACGGCAGAGACCATCACTTCTGCCGCTTTTGAAAAAGCAGCAGAGCTCAATCTGAAACCCCTCACCGTCGCAATTCTGGATGCAGGCGGTCATACTGTGCTGCTCAAACGGCAGGACGGCTCCTCTATCATGCGCCCTCAAATCGCCACCGGAAAGGCGGTCGGCGCTCTTGCAGTCGGCACGGGCACCAGATGGCTGAATGCCAACGCGGAATCACGCCCGCATTTCGTCAATGCTCTCAACGGCGTCTCCGGCGGCGCTATCGTCCCGGTTCCCGGTGGGGTCATCATGAAGGATGAAAACGGTGAAACACTTGGTGCTGTCGGAATTACCGGCGATACCTCGGACAATGACGAAGCCTGCGCCGTTGCGGGTATCGAAGCCGCCGAACTGATTGCGGATTGCGGCTGACGCCGGCTTCAGGATCCCGGACGTTCTGACTTTCCAGGGCTAGTCTGAAGAGGCTTTCGGAATATATCCAGAACCGTTTCCCGGATCTTCAAACTGTCGTGAACAATCCAGTCCCTGCGGCGGAACAGGGACTGGGCGTTCGCTGTCGATGCATGTATTTCCGAAAAGCCCAGCCGCAGCGCTTCTGCTTCCGCGGCTGCAACCAAACCGGTTCCGATCCCGGTCCGCCTCAAGGGTGGCGGAACCAACAGCGCGGTCAACCAGACACCTGGATAACGATCCGACCCCGGCGACGTATCACGCAGCGAAACAGTTCCGATAACTGCGCCCAAACCGTCCAGCGACACAAGGCATCGGGGCAGACGGCCGGGCGCTTGAAGACAGGCTCCGAGATCGCGAGAGGCATCCCCCGCACCACCAGGCCCATACCAGCCGGGCCACTCCTCGACAAACCAGGTCTCCAGACGCGCCAAAACACCTGGAACAGTTTCCAGTGCGGTTACTCTGCCAGTGCCACCCTGCACGGACGATATCAGGACTTGTCCGACAACTTGTTGATTGTCTTCTGCATTTCTTCCAGCTGACGCTTCATGTCATCCAGATCGGTCACTTCGGTCTTTTCCGGCTTGACCGCATTGCCACCGACAGTGGAATTAGGTGAAGATCCACCTTCCCCTGTGGGGAAGGGCATGAACATCTTCATCGCGCGCTCGAACATCTCCGTGCTGCGCTTGACCTGATCCTCGATAGCGTCGAACGCAGTTGCCCCGAATGCCTCGCTCATTTGCGAGCGGAGTTTCTCCTGCTCCTTCGTCAGGGATGTCATCGAATACTCCAGGAAGCTCGGCACGAGCCCCTGCATGCTGTCGCCGTAAAAACGGATCAGCTGCCGCAGGAACGTCACCGGCAACAGGTTCTGTCCCTTGCCTTCCTGTTCGAAAATGATCTGTGTCAGCACGGACCGGGTGATGTCCTCACCGGACTTCGCGTCATAGACCACAAAATCCTCTTCCCCCTTCACCATCACGGCCAGATCCTCCAGCGTGACATACGTGCTGGTGCCCGTGTTGTAGAGCCGCCTGTTGGCGTATTTCTTGATGATTGTTGGCTCGTTCGTTTTGGCCATTCGTCACTTCCGCCTCTCAGCCTTACGGCTTGTTTCCCATTTGACGACAAGGCCTTCGCAACCCTGTCATTTCCTCCAACTAAGAGACTAAGCCAATCGTAGCGGATCTTGCCACCCTTTTTATGTGCACTGACGAAAGGATAATGCCGCAAATGCGAAAACAGTCCCCAGATAGAGGGTGAAACGGTTGACACAAATCCAACCGCAGTTTCTAGTCCAAGGTGAAACAAGGATCTTAAGGTGCCTTCGGGTCACCTACCTACTATGGCCGCTCGGCCCAAGTCCTGGAGAGTAGTATGAGCGCTTCCACCGATATCGTCATTGTCAGTGCGACCCGTACGCCGGTCGGCACTTTCAACGGCTCATTTGCCAATATTCCCGCCCATGAACTTGGCGCTCTTGTCATGAAATCGGCCATGGAACAGGCCGGTGTGAAAGGCGATGAAATCGATGAAGTCGTATTTGGTCAGGTTCTGACCGCCGGAGAAGGCCAGAATCCGGCACGTCAGGCTGCAATCAAAGCGGGTATCGCCGACACGGCAACGGCCTGGACTCTCAACCAGGTTTGCGGCTCCGGTCTGCGCACGGTCGCCATTGCAGCGCAACAGATTCAGACAGGTGACGCCACCATCATGATGGCGGGCGGCCAGGAAAACATGTCGCTGTCACCGCACTGCGCGCACATGCGTACAGGCCACAAGATGGGCGACTTCAAGATGATCGACACCATGATCAAAGATGGTCTGTGGGATGCCTTCAACGGCTACCACATGGGCCAGACCGCCGAGAACGTCGCGGAAAAATGGCAGATCAACCGCGAGCAGCAGGACGAGTTCGCTGTCGCTTCCCAGAACAAGGCTGAAGCTGCGCAGAAAGCCGGCAAGTTCAAGGCTGAGATCACACCTGTCACCGTCAAGGAGCGCAAGTCCGAGCGCGTTGTCGAGGATGACGAATACATCCGTCACGGCGCGACTCTGGACAGCGTCGCCAAGCTGCGCCCGGCCTTTACCAAGGACGGTTCGGTAACGGCTGCGAATGCTTCCGGTCTCAATGACGGTGCAGCTGCGATCCTCGTCATGAGCGCTGCAGAAGCCGAAAAGCGCGGCCTGAAACCGCTCGCCCGTATCGCATCCTGGGCAACCGCTGGTGTCGACCCGGCCATCATGGGCTCCGGTCCGATCCCGGCATCGCGCAAGGCTCTTGAAAAAGCCGGCTGGTCCGCAGCCGACCTGGATCTGGTGGAAGCCAACGAGGCATTTGCCGCACAGGCCTGCGCCGTGAACAAGGACATGGGCTGGAACCCGGACATCGTCAACGTCAACGGCGGCGCCATTGCCATCGGCCATCCGATCGGTGCGTCCGGCGCCCGTATTCTCACCACCCTGCTTCACGAAATGGCCCGCCGCGACGCCAAAAAAGGCCTCGCCACGCTCTGCATCGGTGGCGGCATGGGTGTCGCCATGTGCCTGGAGCGCTGATCGAAAACAAATGTGCACGGGGTCATGGCCGATGAGGACCGGCCATGACCTCAAAACAACGAAATCAAAAACCTAGTGGAGCCCAAAGGGCCCAAAGCTGGAAGTCAGGAGGAAGGGGAATGAGCAAGGTCGCATTGGTCACTGGAGGTACGCGTGGTATCGGCGAAGCAATCTCGCGCGGTTTGAAAGACGCCGGCTACACAGTGGCGGCCACTTATGCCGGCAATACCGAGAAAGCCGAGGCATTCAAGGCCGAAACCGGCATTCACGTCTATAAATGGGACGTTTCCGACCCTGACGCTTGTGCAGCAGGTATTGCACAGGTCGAGAGTGACCTCGGACCGGTGGAAGTTCTGGTCAACAACGCGGGCATCACCCGCGACGGCATGTTCCACAAGATGGATTTCGAGCAGTGGCGTGCTGTAATTTCCACAAATCTCGATTCCATGTTCACCATGACCCATCCGGTGATCAACGGCATGCGTGGGCGTGGTTCCGGCCGTATCATCAACATTTCTTCCATCAACGGCCAGAAAGGCCAGATGGGTCAGACCAACTATTCGGCTGCCAAGGCAGGCGTGATTGGCTTCACCAAGGCACTTGCACAGGAAAATGCCTTCAAGGGCATTACCGTGAACTGCGTTTGCCCTGGTTACATCAACACCGACATGGTTGCCGCGATGCCGGAAAAGGTCCTGGAATCCATCATTTCCGGTATCCCGGTCGGCCGACTTGGTCATCCTGAGGAAATTGCCCAGACAGTCGCGTATCTGGCTTCAGACGCAGCTGCGTTCATGACCGGCGCGGTCATGACCATCAACGGCGGCCAGTACATCGCCAACGGCTGACATCGTTTGGCACAGACTAACTTGAAAAGGCGCCCCTGTGGCGCCTTTTTAGTTTACCCCAGATGCCTTTTCCGACCCTGATCTAGGGGAAACAAAGGACCGGAAACTCCGGGCGTCAACGTCAGGACCATTCCCTTCGATCGATTGAACGTCCTGCGCTTGAAGTTCGAACGCGGAAATCATCTCCACCGGACCGTCCAGCAGGTTGATCGTCTGCCGCGTTATCTTCAGCCCGAGACGGCCTTTCAGCCGTACTTTCTGGTAGATCCGGTCGGCCTGCCAATCGCTTTCCAGGCGATAGCGGATCATCTGGTTGGGATCCGGTGCGGGAACATGACTGCACATGCCATATTCCGGAACCAGATAGCCGGTGCGCGCAATACCATCTTCTTCAAGGACCGGAATTACGTACCCCGTGATTGCTATCTCCTCACCGCTCAGCGCCGGATTGCCAACCAATGCCGCCTTTGCCCGTTTTCTGCCAATCACCATTCTTTGAGCCAACAAGGCGTCCGTATCGACCCCGCTCACGGCAAGTTTGGCTTCTTCGTTGGCCAGCCTCTGTTCAATCCGGGGTCTTGCCTCTTCAGCAACATCAGTCTCGCCAAGACGCTTGCGAAGTCGAATGACAGTTCCCAACGACCGCAGTTCGTTGATGCTCAAGGCTGCGAATGGGTCGTCAAACCGTGTTGCCGCCGGGTCTTTCAGATCTTCCCAATCAACAGGCACGACCGCCCGTACCGGCAAGGTCATGCACATCAGCAGAAACAAGGCCAGAAGCGTGCGCATCTTTGACAATACTCTCCAACTTCGGCTTCAGGTGACGTGACAAGAGATATCAGATTGACGGACCCTTGGCACTTCACGTTGCTTCAGACATGCGCGCGATCAAGGTCAATGCTCATCGGAGTCGCTCTTGGCACTCTTGTCTTTACAAATCTCCGCTGTGCGGAAGGCCTGATCCTCAGCGCTATACAGCGGCTCAATTCGGATCAATTTCAGGCCTTGTCAATCTTTGCGCCTTGACCCGGCCCGCCCCTTGCCCCTATCTCCCCGGTATCCCTTGTGCGGAGAAGTGAAAATATGGAATTCGAACACGCCCCGAACGACCCGACCCGGAAGGAACTGTCGCCGCTTCTGAAGCTGGCGCTGGAGCTGGGGCCGCTCGGTGTCTTCTTTCTTTTCAACTCAAGGGGCGAGCAGATCGCGGCAACATTTCCTGTGCTGCAATCAATCGGACAGCCAATATTTCTGGCAACCGCAGCCTTCATGGTCGCCATCACGATTTCTCTCGCTGTATCGCTGTGGCTGACAAAGCGCCTGCCGATCATGCCGCTGGTATCGGGCGTGGTCGTTCTGGTGTTCGGAGCACTGACGCTTTGGCTACATTACGAGCTTTTC
>JBCCVB010000076.1:0-29683 GCA_039195965.1 Pseudomonadota bacterium | reverse complement strand
GCGATGCTCTCCTTTTGCCTGTTCCGACAGTTCGAGTATTCACCGATGGCGCTGCCCGCGGACACATTTAAGTCAATGAACCAAATGGCCGAGCGGGCGGTAAAGCAAAAGCCCGACAGCTATTTTGCCCATCTCCTGGTCTCGATTCTGTCTCAAGACCTTTCCGGTGACTTTGAGCGCGCGAGACTGCATGCTCAGGCGGCATTGGATGCAAACCCGGACCTTCTTGCTGCCCACGGAATGCTTGCGATTGTCGAATGTCATACGGGCGATGCAGATGCGGGAGTTGCGGCCCTAAAACGCGTTCTGGATGTCAGCCGGGAAGATCCTCACCGCTTCCGCCACCAGCGTGAATTGGCAGTTGCGCAATTTGTTGCCGGTGATGTCGAGGCTGCATCGGAGGTGGTTGGGCGGCTTGTGGAAAGCGATCCGCAGATGGAACGCAACAAACTGGTTCAAGGCGCCTTGTTATGGCTTGGTCGAGACACCGAGGCCGCTGAAGCCGTCGGGCAGCAATTGCGGAACAAGTATCCTGACCTGTCTGGCTTGACGAAACGGCCCGTCTGGTTCGGTCGATCAAAGGATGCTGCCCGTTTCGAGGCTGCATTCACGGCGATCGGGCTGGGAAGCGGGCTTCGAGACGCCTTGGACGGCTGAAACGAGTGATGTGCGTTTTTTTGGGGGCGCACGCGACTTTCGAAGCGATGGCAGCCAGAGGCCGAAAGCTGCACTCCCATTCGCATTCAAAGAACGAGCATGTCGCGCTTTTTGCTCAGAAACTCCCGAACGTCGGCGGTGAGGGCGGGGTTGCTACCTTCAAGCACGGTCACACGCTACAAATGCTCCCGTTTCAGAAGGCCCGGGGCGCGGCAATAGTATTAGAAACGCGATTTGATGAAACGCGCTGAAAGCCGGTTTTGTACTCACGACATTTCAGATTTTCGATCACAATTCATGAAAACAGGACAACGGTCCGACACATCCATTACCAATGTTTCACTGGTATGGCCTGGAAAGCAGACTAGATCTTTGGCAAGCAATCCGAATGCTCAGGATCGTTTCCTGGCGGTCTCCGCAGTCGTCTTGCAAGACATGACAAGTGACGGGAGAACCTCATGAGAACCGTTTCAACGCTATGCGTAGTGCTGTTTGCCGGATCAGCACATGCCGACGTGCTTCATCATTGGACACAATTGAACGACGGAAACACGCAAAGCTTTCGAGCCATTGTCGACGATGCGACCTGTCCGGCGATATCTCTTGATGGTGTGCAGCACCAAATGAATGTGCGGGCCGGTGCAACGCCGGACTTTCCAAATCTCGTTTGCGAGTTCACAACCGATGCGCCTGTTGCAAGCGCACGAGTGGATGCGCTTGGTTTCCCGATCCGCCCCGAACGTGCTGACAAGATGCTCGTCGTCGGTGACACGGGTTGCCGGTTGAAGGATGGCTCGCCGGTTCAGGTCTGCAATGACCCGACCGAGTGGCCGTTTGAGACAATTTCCGCTTCCATAGCAGATAAAGAGGCCGACTTCGCGATACATGTAGGTGATTACTACTACCGCGAAGCCGAGTGTCAGGACCCGGCAATCTGCGGGGATACGCACGGCGACACATGGCGTACTTGGGAGGCCGATTTCTTCGCACCTGGGCAGGCCATGCTGAGTGCGCATCCATTCGTGTTTGTGCGTGGGAACCATGAAAATTGCGATCGTGCATGGCTCGGCTACGATCGCTATTTTTCCGCCGGCCCAATTCGTGATCCATTGATGTGCGACAACTATCAAGCACCTTTTGTGGTCGAGTTTGATGATTTGCAATTGCCAGTTATCGACAGTTCCACTCGGGACAGGGACACATACACCTGGGACAGGCTCCGGGCCATGCAAGAGCAGTTCACCGATGTCCTGCCACGGCTTGACAGGGAGACGCTCGTCCTGACCCACACCCCGCTATGGGGCTACGGAAGCAAAAAGAGGGACTCTGATGATCTGGAGACTCTAGAGTCCATCCAGCGTGACGCCTTCGCCCACATGCTGCCGCGTCTGGTTTCCGGAGTTGTTGCCGGTGACCTGCATTTTGCGCAGCTCGTCAATACACCGGACAATCCCGTTCAGATCACTTTCGGGAACGGCGGTGTTTGGCTTTATACAACCCCGGAAGGGCGTGTTGATGATCTCCCGGTCGGTCATGGAGTGAAGGGGGATATCTACGGTTTCAACCAATTCGGTTTTGGACAGCTTGTACGTTTACAAGATGGTCTTGAGGTCACGTTTTATGACCAAAACGGCGAAGCCGCCGCGGTTTGCAGCCCACCTGCATCCGTCGAGACTTGTGCACCCAATGGCGTTTGAGAGATCAGAGCTCGTCAGACCGGTAAAGAACCTTGGCGCCGTAAAGTGCGATGGTCTTCACATCTGTTGACCATGTCACCTTTGCTGCGCTGACGTTTTGTCGCGGAAGTCCATTGCAGGTGAAGATTTGGCCGGTTGTCGCAATCCAATCTAAGATCGAATGCACGTTCGATTGCCGGTCGCCGAGGCCGAAAAACACAGGTTGGGTGCTTTAGGGAGGAAGGCAATGTCCACACGCAAGCGGGTTCTCGTTACGGCCGGGCGGTTCATGCCGGCGACCGGCATTGTTCATGCCCTTCACGAGGCTGGTGCTGCCGTTGAGGTTGCAGACAGTTTCGATGTTGCTCCTGCACTCCATTCTCGTTTTATCGACAAGGCACATATTGTTCCTGCTGCTTCACAGGATCCGATCGGTTACACGAAAGAGATTGCAAGGATCGCACGCGACCGATCCATCGACCTGATACTTCCGACATTCGAGGACGGATTTTACCTCGCGCGTTACGCGGAACTTTTGCCTGTCCCTAGATTTGCAGCTGATTTCGACGTGCTGTCCGAACTTCATGACAAGGCTGCCTTTGTCGGCGTCTGCCAGAGACTGGGATTGAAGACGCCGCCAACAAAGATCGCAACCAGCCATCAGGAGCTGGTTGAAGCCATCCGGGTGTTTGACGACTTCTTTGCCCGTCCGGCTTTCTCGCGCGCAGGTATCGGTCATTTGACCAGCCACGGGAAGGCGCTCGATGCCAACAAGCTCGACAAATGCAATCCGACAAAGACAAATCCCTGGCTCGTTCAGGAGTATGTCGAGGGCAGGGATACCTGTGTCATGTGTATCGCGCGCGATGGAATGCCGGTTGTTGTTTCTGTATATGAGCCTGCGATCGCAGCCGGTGGCGGCTATTCGGTTCGATTTACGTCCATTGAAGACCCTTCCGCCATCGATATCGTGTCGAGGGTTTGCAGCGCCTATAACTACTCTGGATTTATCGGTTTTGACTACCGGCGAACCGAAGATGGGCCGATCCTCATGGAGTGCAATCCACGCGTGACTGCCGGTGTTTTCCTGACGGATGAAAAGGTTGTTGGAGATGCCATCTTGAACGGTCGCGAAAGTCTGTTTCACGCTCCAGCCGGAAAGTCCCGGCAATATGACTCCTATCTTGTTTACGGACGTGCCACGGATCAATCCACGCCGGAAATTGTCAGAAGCCTTTTGTCGGCAAGAGACGCCCTGATCTCCCAGCGCGACTATCTACCGTTTGTCTATTCGTTCATGGCACGCTCGAAATACAAGCATCAGGCCTATGAGGAGCACAAATCCTTTTCGGATATTTTCCTCGGAGACATCATCTGGGATGGCTCCCCGCTTCCGGATGAGCGTTGACCGGCAAGACTGAAAGACTGCTTTCAGTTGTTCTCTTGATCGTTTTTGGGTGGGAATTGACCCAGGAAATCGTTGGTCACGGTTTCAAGGGTTTCCAGAAGCTCGACACCGGTTTTGTTGCCGTCGTCCTTCGCGCCTTCAAGCACCATTGCACGAATTGCTTCTACGTAACGCTCCATGAGCGGCATCGGCAGTTTTTCCGGCGAGGGAACTGTTTCGATCAGGTGGCATAGGCTGGATGCGACCTGGCCAACAAGCGGAAAACCAAGAGTAAGGGCCTGTCCCTTGATGTTATGTGCAGCCTGAAAGAGGGTGGCGAGCGTCTCTTTCGACATGCCCTTGGCCTGCACTTCGCTCCAGGCGCTCATCAGTGCCTTGGTTTCGTTGTCCATCCAGTTGCCGAAGTGAGGTGACAACCGGCTGAGTGCAGCCTCGGCTGCCTTCACAGGATCAAACTTTTTGGCTTCGCGCGGCGTCAGCTCGCGAACCTTGCTGCGTAGGTCGGATGGCGGCGATACGATTTCGTATTCTTGTTCCTTGGCGGCGTCAGCCATGGCAGCGTTTGTCCTTGTCTCGCGAGGCAGCAAAGAATTTTGCCTGCCCGAGTATCGACAAACATACTTAACAGGCTGTTTCCAACAGGCGCTCTAATACCGGAACATTTCAGTCAGTATGCGCTCGTCCCATCCGTGGTCGGAATCGAACATGATGATGCCTTCTGATGTCGTGGCTTCGCTGACGGAGACATGCTTTACACGCCGAATTTCCGTGTGATCTGCCGAGGCACTGACGGGACGTTTTTGCGGGTTGAGAATTTCGATATCGACCTTGGCCCAATTGGGCAGCAATGCGCCGCGCCAGCGGCGAGGGCGGAAGGCGCTGATCGGGGTCAAGGCCAGCAACTGAGCCGTAATCGGCAGGATCGGACCATGGGCGGACAGATTGTAAGCAGTGCTTCCGGCGGGCGTTGCGACAAGGCAGCCGTCGCAGATTAGTTCTTCAAGACGCACCCTGTCATCGACCGAGATCTTGAGACGCGCTGCTTGCGATGTCTGGCGAAGCAGTGAAACCTCATTGATTGCCAGGGCCTTGTGCTCCTGCCCATCTTCGTCGGTGGCTGTCATTTCAAGAGGGCGGATCGTCGTGATATCGGCTTTGGTGAGCCGTTCAAGCAGATCGTTGTTCTGATATTCATTCATCAGAAATCCGACTGATCCGCGGTTCATGCCATAAATGGGCTTGCCGCTGCCCATATGGGAGTGAAGTGTCTGGAGCATCAGTCCGTCGCCCCCCAGTGCCACGATTACATCTGCCTCTTCCGTTGAAACGTTGCCATAGCGGCTCGACAAATCCTTCAGAGCGGCTTGGGCTTCATTGGTTTCACTGGCGACGAACGCGAGCTTCTCCACCGCTACAGGGTGGAGATGCGCATGCTGAGGAGGGGGCGCAGATTGGTTCATTGTCAAACGGATCTTTGCGGCTTCAATTTCTCTGGCTGTCCAAGAACTTAATTGAAATTACCTGGTTAGCGGGAGATGACAGATAGCACCATAGCGGGCAATGACGCCAAGGGGCAGAAAAAAATTCAAGCTCCCGCTCCCTCTCGTGGTTGTTGGCCGAAAGGGGGCGCGGGTTATTGCGGCTGGGATACAGCTGAAGGACAGGTCGCGTTTTCCAGGAAGTCACGCCATTGCAGAAAGGGGACGATGACTGAGCGCTGGTCATCGATCTTTGCCGAAGTCAGACCTGCAACGCGAACTCCTTCCGGTGTCTCCAGAAGGAATGGACCTCCGGATGCTCCGCTTTCTGTCGGGCAATTGGTAACCCAGCTGTTCTGGACAACGCCCAATATTCCACATGCAGCGACCGCCGTCGGCAGGAAGCTGCGGCTTCGTCTGTAGCCAACAGACTGAAAGCGAGTGCCCTTGTTAAACAGAGCCAAATCTTCCAACTGCAAAGGAGGTACCGGGGCAAGTGTGCTCTCCTCCTTCAGGACGATGATGCCGAAATCGTTGCGTATATCCTGGATTTTTATACGTCCTTGAGGGGCGTAATCCTCAGGTGTCAGGATACAATCCGCCTCCAGTCTGGCGGCATATTCGTCCCGTCGAACGCCAGCGATGAAGAGCAGTTCATCGGCCGGCAGGTGCTTCTTTGTTTTGGCGTTGTAAAGGCAATGTGCGGCGGTGAGCACGATTTTCGGTGCAACGAGCGTTCCGGTGCACGTGGAAGTGGTTCGATAACCGGCGAAGTTTACGCGTCCTATGGAGTGCCAGGGAAAATCCGTGCTGTCGATCACCTCCAATTGGGGCTCGGCAGCAGATGCTTGCGTGGAGGCAGTTGCAAAAGAGGTTGTCGCCGCCGTGAATAAGGCCAAGAGCAAAAAAGTCGGACACTCAAGTTCGCGAAACAGTTTCAATAATCTCATGCCGTCGGTCTGTTCTGTCTGCTTGTTTGGTGGTTCAAAATGCGCTGGAAGCTGACTAAATTTTTAAATCCGCGCGATTATCGGACACGATATTGGCTCCTGCCAAGAGGTAAGTGAGTTTCTTCTGCAGCCGATGACAAAAGCGTTCCTGTTGGATTGCGAAGTGTGTGTTGAGGCGTGGACATTCGAGAGCGATGCGACTGTCGCGGCAGTTCATCTGTTTTCACGTTTGGCAATGCTCTTCAGCTCAGACGTTGTCCTTTGCCTATCTGGAGATCTTCTTTATCCCAATAATTACCTTGAAGGCGATTTAGTCGTTCACGATACTTATATTTAATATATAATTCACAATGATTTAGTTTGTAATTTGGTGTTTTTAGTTATCTGTCAAGCCTGCCTTGACGCGCACGATAAAATCGATTCATTGATCGTAATTCGTGCTGTGCAGCTTAGGTGGTCGCATTGTTGTGGGTCATTAAAATCAAGCTGCTGTTTTCGTCGCAGTTCTGCCTGTGGGAAATTTATTCATGGCGATAAAATCGCCTGCGATACTTCCGACTTTGTGTATCTGTTTCTTGCTTCTGGGGTGACCTTTCGCCTTGGTTGGGGTCTGTGAAAATTGTTTTTGCTGCGTCGCAGCAATTTTGTTGCATAAAAATTAGCCCTGCGCATAATAAAGGCATGAGCGGTGAGGAAACCATACTTGTTATAGATGAAAACCGGATGCGTGCTTCGATCATCGAGCAGGGGTTGCGCGATGCCGGATATGAGAAGGTCATTCTCATTCACCAGATAGATGGACTTGTCAGGCGCATCGCTGAAATCAATCCGGATGTGATCGTCATTGATCTTGAAAACCCTAACCGGGACCGCCTTGAGCACATGTTTCAGGTGTCTCGCGCAGTTCACCGCCCGATTGCCATGTTTGTTGACCGTACCGACAGTCATTCTATCGAGGCGGCCGTTGATGCCGGTGTTTCAGCTTACATCGTCGACGGATTGAAGCGAGAGAGAGTGAAGCCGATCATGGAGATGGCAATAAGCCGTTTCCGTGCCTTCTCGAACCTTACCCGGGAACTGGAGGACGTTCGAAGCGAGTTGGCAGATCGAAAGGTCATCGACAAGGCCAAAGGCATTCTCATGGCATCAAAGGCGATTTCGGAGCAGGAGGCCTATGACCTCTTGAGGCGTACGGCCATGAGTCAGAACCGCAAGATCATAGACGTGGCGCAGAGCCTGCTCATCGCCAGCGGTCTGCTGGGAGACTGAAAGGTGATGGAAGCTGGTTTGGTACGGAAAGTGGAGATAAATGGCTAGTCAGTTCCCTCAGGTTATCGCCGGGTTCATTCCGCTTCTCGATTGTGCTGTGCTTGCAGTCGCAAGCGACAAGGGATTTGCCGAGCGGGAAGGGGTTGCACTGAAACTCGTTCGTGAAACCTCCTGGGCCAATATCCGCGACAGGATCGCAGTAGGTCATTTTGACGTTGCGCACATGTTGGCTCCCATGCCGATTGCTGCCAGTCTTAACCTGACAAATCTCGCGGTTCCCATGCTGGCACCCATGTTGCTCGGCCTCGGCGGAAACGCGATCACGGTTTCTCAATCGCTTTGGGAGGACATGGATGCTGCAGGGGCCGATGCCGGTGGGGATCCCTTGTCAACCGGCAAGGCGCTGGCATCAGTCATAAACGCCCGCAAAGCTTCAGGTAAACCACCGCTGCATTTTGGTGTGGTACATCCGTTTTCAGGGCATGCCTACGAACTGCGTTATTGGCTTGCTGCTGCTGGAATTGATCCAGATGGCGATGTTGAAATCACGGTTCTGGCGCCGCGATTGATGGCCGATGCGCTTGCAGCGGAACAGATGGACGGCTACTGCGTTGGTGAGCCCTGGAATACAGCGGCCGTGCTGGCTGGTACCGGTCGGATCGTTACCTATAAACAGGCGATCTGGCCCGACAGTCCGGAAAAAGTTCTCGGTGTAAGTGCAGCTTGGGCCAATGAAAATCCTGAGCTGCTATCCAGTCTTCTCAGGGCTTTGTCGGCGGCAGCCGATTGGTGTGCGTTGCCGGAAAACGCGATCGAGCTGGCAGAACTTCTGTCCAAAAGGGAATTTTTGGACATTCCCGCGCAATCGTGCCTTCCTGCACTTACGGGACGCATGAAATTCGGTCGAGAGGCCGAGAATTTGGTGCCCGATTTTCTCTCCTTTGCCGGAGGCGCGAACGCCATGCCATCAGTGGCTCACGGCAAGTGGTTTTACGATCAGATGGTGCGGTGGGGGCAAGTCGATCATTCCGATGAAGCCCTTGTACTGGCTCAGGAAATCTTCTCTCCTGATATCTATCGTGCTGCGCTGAATTTACCGCTTCCGAACAACAGGCGTAACGTTCGATTGTTTGACGGTGCCGATACTTAGCTTTCGCTTGTCGCTTTGAGTGGTGCTCAGTTTGAAGTCATTTCGTTTCGCTGCACAAAAAAAGATCAATTGCCTTTTGCATTAGCCAATTAAAAATGCAGTTCCCAGAATGTCGAGAATAGTCTCGCTTTTGCTATCTATCAGAAAATAAAAGAATAAATTGGATTTTGCAGAGTTGGCACGGTTCCTGCTTTTATAGATCCGTGGCCAACGTTGGCCCAAAACACAAGGCGTCCATTGCAGGGCGCACAGGCAAAGCCGCCGATCTGACTTGCATGCTTCCTCCTCCCACGCGTGCAGGGCCAGTCGGCGGCTTTTTGTTTGAACTCTGCCTCGCGAGAAATGCGGGGGACAGAAGAGGGAACAGGACGTGACAATGGCAAAACCAAGGAAAATCAGTCACCGGCTTGTGCTTGGCGCCTTGATGGCAGCCTCGGCACTGGTGCCTTCAACCAGTGCAATTGCCGAAATGCTGGACGTGGAAAAAGACGAACTCACTTTCGGGTTCATCAAGTTGACGGACATGGCACCGCTCGCAGTCGCTTATGAACTCGGTTACTTCGAAGAAGAAGGGCTGTTCGTGACACTGGAGCCGCAGGCCAACTGGAAGGTACTGCTTGATCGTGTCATTACGGGTGAACTGGACGGTGCGCACATGCTCGCCGGGCAGCCGCTCGCGGCAACAATCGGTTTCGGCACCAAAGCCCATATCGTTACTCCGTTCTCCATGGACCTGAACGGCAACGGCATTACCGTTTCCAACGAGATTTGGGAAATGATGAAGCCGCACCTGGAGATGCAGGAGGACGGCCGCCCGGTCCACCCGGTCAAGGCTTCCGCGCTGAAGCCAGTGGTCGATCAGTTCATAGACGAGGGCAAGCCCTTCAACATGGGCATGGTCTTCCCCGTCTCGACGCACAATTACGAACTGCGCTACTGGCTGGCATCCGGTGATATTCACCCGGGGTTTTATTCGGACGCAGACATTTCCGGCCAGATCCAGGCCGATGCGCTTCTGTCGGTGACGCCGCCACCGCAAATGCCTGCAACGCTCGAAGCTGGCACGATCTACGGCTATTGCGTTGGCGAACCGTGGAACCAGCAGGCGGTGTTCAAAGGCATCGGCGTGCCGGTTATCACCGACTACGAGATCTGGAAGAACAACCCGGAGAAGGTCTTTGGTCTGACCCAGGAGTTCACCGAGACCTATCCGAACACCACGCTTGCGCTCACCAAGGCTCTGATCCGCGCAGCCAAGTGGCTTGATGAGAATGACAACGCCAACCGCATGGAAGCTGTCGAGATCCTGTCGCGTTCGGAATATGTCGGTGCGGATGCGGAAGTGATTGCGAACTCCATGACTGGCACCTTCGAATATGAGAAGGGTGACAAGCGCGATGTACCGGACTTCAATGTCTTCTACCGCTATTTCGCGACATACCCCTACTATTCAGATGCCGTCTGGTATCTGACGCAGATGCGCCGCTGGGGCCAGATTTCGGAGCACAAGCCGGACAGCTGGTACGACGAGGTCGCCAAGTCCGTTTATCGTCCGGACATCTACCTGAAAGCCGCTGAACTGCTGGTCGAGGAAGGCCACGTCGCCAAGGAAGACTTTCCCTGGGAGACTGACGGTTACCGCGCTCCGACACCGGCTGCCGACATCATTGATGGCATTCCTTACGACGGCAAACAACCAAACGCCTATATCGACAGCCTTCCAATCGGGCTGAAGGGCAAGCAGGTCGTCGATGGAAACGAGGTCGTGGGAGGATAACGACCCCAAACTGGAGCGGCGTTTGAAACCTGCGCCGCTCCCTCTTTTTCACGAACCTGAATACCGAATACACGAGACGAGGACGCACAACATGGCCAATGCCGATACTACAGGCGGTCAGGACCTTGCCCGCGCCGCGCGCCGGGAAAAGCTCTTCACACGAATAAACAAGGCTGCCGGCTGGCTGGACGCCCTTGGCCTGTCCTGGACCGTACCGCTTCTGAAGATGGCGGCAGGCGACAATCCGAAGGAGCAGCTTGGCGAACTCAAGCGTGTGCTTCTGATCCCGCTTCTGGGTATTGTGGCATTTCTCGTGCTCTGGGGGGCTTTGGCACCTCAGGTGCAAACCTCCCTTGGCGCTGTGCCGGGGCCGGCGCAGGTTTGGTCGCAGGCGATCAATCTCTGGGACGATCATGTTCGTGAACGCGAAAAGGCTGATGCCTTCTATGAGCGTCAGGACACTCGCAATGCCAAATACGAAGCCGAAGGCAAAACCGACAAGATCAAGTGGCGCACCTATACGGGAAAGCCGACTTACATCGACCAGATCGGCACGTCCCTGAAGACCGTTGGCCTCGGATTCCTGATCGCAACGATCATCGCGGTGCCGCTTGGTATTGCCTCGGGTCTGTCTCGAACGTTCAACGGCGCAATCAACCCGTTGATCCAGATTTTCAAACCGGTGTCGCCGCTCGCCTGGCTGCCGATCGTGACCATGATCGTTTCGGCAACCTATGCCAATCCTGTCGACTGGCTGTCCAAATCGCTGCTGATCTCGGCGGTGACCGTGACGCTCTGCTCCATGTGGCCGACCCTGATCAACACGGCACTTGGTGTTGCTTCGGTAGACAAGGATCTGATGAATGTCGGCCGCGTGTTGCAACTTCCGACCTGGAAAACCGTTACCAAGCTGGTTCTGCCTTCCTCGCTGCCGCTGATCTTTACCGGGCTGCGCCTGTCGCTGGGTGTGGGCTGGATGGTGTTGATTGCAGCCGAGATGCTGGCGCAGAACCCGGGCCTCGGCAAGTTCGTCTGGGATGAGTTCCAGAACGGGTCTTCCCAATCGCTGGCAAAGATAATGGTCGCCGTCCTGACCATTGGCATCATCGGCTTCATGCTCGATCGGCTGATGTTCGCCCTGCAGCGCGCCTTCACTTTCTCTGCAAACCGCTAAGGGGTGAGGGACCATGTCATTTCTTGAAATTTCGGCTCTGTCGAAGTCATACGGCGAAGGTGCTGCCCGGACCGACGTTCTGGAAGATATCAATCTCAAAGTGGACGAAGGCGAGTTTATTGCGATCGTCGGCTTCTCCGGAACTGGCAAGACCACGCTCATTTCGCTGCTGGCAGGTTTGATTGAACCGGACCAGGGCGGAGTGATCTTCAAGGGCAAGGAGATTGATGGGCCGAGCCCGGATCGTGGTGTCGTCTTTCAGTCCTACTCGCTGATGCCGTGGCTGTCGGTTGCCGGCAATGTAGCGCTTGCTGTCGACAGTGTCTTCAAGAAGAAAAGTGCGGCTGAGCGCAAGGCTATCTGCGACAAGTACATCGAGATGGTCGGGCTGGGCCATGCCAAGGATCGCAAGCCGGCTGAGCTTTCCGGCGGCATGCGCCAGCGTGTTGCAGTGGCGCGGGCACTGGCTATGCAACCTGAGCTGCTGCTTCTTGACGAGCCGCTTTCGGCGCTGGATGCCCTTACCAGGTCCAAGCTGCAGGACGAGTTTGCAGCAATCTGCGAGGAAGAAAAGAAGACCATCGTTCTCATCACCAACGATGTGGACGAGGCAATTTTGCTGGCAGACAGGATCATTCCACTCAAACCGGGAACACCGGCAACGCTCGGACCTGAATTCAAGGTACCGTTCAAACGTCCGCGGGACCGGGGTGAGCTCAACCACGACGAGGCGTTCATCCAGCTGCGTGCGGAGGTGACTGAATACCTGATGGAAGCCGGGGCCGAGCGGGGCGCGGATCTGGAACGGGATATCGTGTTGCCGAATATCGTTCCGATCACCCAAAGGCCAAAGGCTGGCGACAAGCTGCCTGTTGCCTATGAGCGTGCGTCCGAAGTTGTTCAACAGGAACGGTTTCTTGAATTCTCCCAGCTCAAGAAGGTCTATCCGACCCCCAAGGGACCTCTGACCGTCGTCGATGGGTTCGAGCTGAAGTTGAACAAGGGTGAGTTCATCACCCTGATCGGCCACTCGGGTTGCGGCAAGTCCACGGTCCTTTCCATGGTGGCCGGCCTCAATCCAATCACCGAGGGCGCGATCATTTTGGATGGAACGCATGTCATGCAGGCAGGGCCTGACCGAGCGGTCGTGTTCCAGGCACCAAGCCTGATGCCCTGGCTGACAGCGTATGAGAATGTCGAACTTGGCGTCGACAAGGTGTACCCGGACGCTTCCAAGGCCGAGAAGCGCGACGTCATCGAGTACTACCTTTCAAAGGTCGGCCTGGCAGATGCCATGCGGAAAGCCGCCGCCGATCTGTCGAACGGCATGAAACAGCGGGTCGGCATTGCCCGTGCTTTTGCCCTATCGCCGAAATTACTCCTGCTGGACGAGCCGTTCGGCATGCTCGACATCCTGACCCGCTGGGAGCTTCAAGACGTTCTCATGGACGTGTGGAAACGCACCCAGGTCACCGCGATCTGTGTGACCCACGACGTTGACGAAGCCATCCTTCTCGCCGACCGGGTGGTGATGATGTCCAACGGACCGAATGCCAGGATCGGCAACATCATGGAAGTAGACCTGCCACGTCCGCGTTCGCGCAAGGAGTTGCTCGCCCACCCGGATTACTACGCCTATCGCGAGGAGCTTCTGGACTTCCTGGAAGCCTATGAGGGCGGCGCGGACCCGAGCGAAGAACAGCTGAAATCCATCCAGGCGAAGCGAGCCGCGAGAATGGCACGGCAAAAAGCCGCCATCGAAGCCGCCGAATGAAGCCTAGAGAGATAAAATGACCAAGAAAAAACTTATCATCGTCGGCAACGGTATGGCTCCCGGGAGGATGCTGGAATACCTGTTCGACAAGAACAAAGACGTCTACGACGTCACCATTTTCAACGCCGAACCCCGGGTGAACTACAATCGTCTGATGTTGTCTCCGGTCCTATCCGGTGAGAAGACCTATGAAGACATCATCACGCATGGCGACGACTGGTATGCCGAGCATGACGTCACACTGCACAAGTCGGCCTGCATCAGTGGGATTGATCGGGACAGCAAAACGGTAACTTCAGAAAATGGCATAACCGCCTCCTACGACAAGCTGGTTATTGCAACGGGATCCAATCCCTTCATTGTTCCATTGCCGGGCAAGGACCTGGATGGCGTTCTGACCTATCGGGATCTGGATGACGTCGACCGCATGCTGGAGGCCGCTCAAAGAGGCGGACGCGCCGTCGTCATCGGTGGAGGTCTCCTCGGGCTTGAAGCTGCTGCCGGGCTCAAGATGCAGGGCATGGAGGTCACGGTGCTTCACCTGATGCCGACCTTGATGGAAAGGCAGCTCGATCCGGCTGCCGGTTTCCTGCTTGAAGAAGAATTCAACAGCCGCGGCATCGAGGTCCTGACTAAGGCCAACAGTCATGAAATCGTTGGCGACGGTACGGGACGGGTCAAAGCGATCCGGCTGGAAGACGGCACCGAGATCGAGGCGAGCATCGTTGTCATGGCTGTCGGTATCCGGCCATCGGCGGATCTGGCGAAATCGGTTGGTCTGGAAACCAATCGGGGCATCCTCGTCGGTGATGACATGCGCACCAGCGACAAGGATATCTTCGCGCTGGGCGAATGCGTCGAACATCGCGGCATGTGCTACGGACTTGTCGCACCGCTTTACGAGATGGCCGAAGTCATTGCCGACAACCTGCTGGATGGCGCTGCCGAATACACAGGATCAGTGACCGCAACCAAGCTGAAGGTGACTGGTGTCGACCTATATTCGGCTGGTGATTTCGCCGAAGGTGAAGACCGTGAGGAAATTGTTCTGCGCGATGCCTCGGCGGGCGTTTACAAGCGCCTGGTGCTCAAGGACAACAAGATCATCGGCGCGGTGCTTTACGGCGAAACGGCGGATGGTCCCTGGTTTTTCGATTTGCTCAAGAAGGGGACAGATGTCTCCGAAATGCGGGAGACATTGATCTTCGGCCAGGCGTATCAGGGGGGCGCCCCCCTGGACCCTACGGCGGCCGTTGCAGCCTTGCCGGATGATGCTGAAATCTGCGGCTGCAACGGCGTTTGCAAGGGAAACATCGTCACGGCGATCAAAGGCAAGGGGCTGACTACGCTCGATGATGTGCGGTCGCACACCAAGGCGTCTGCGTCCTGCGGTACCTGCACGGGGCTGGTCGAGCAGTTGATGCAGGTCACGCTCGGCGACGCATACAATCCTGCAGCTGTAACCCCGATGTGCGGCTGTACGCCACTTGGTCACGATGAGGTTCGCAGGCTGATCAAGTCCAAGGATATGAAGACCATTCCGGCAGTCATGCAGGAACTTGAATGGTCATCCTCGGGTGGGTGTGCCAAGTGCCGTCCGGCACTCAATTACTATCTGGTTTCAGACTGGCCGGATGAATATGCCGATGACTACCAGTCTCGTTTCATCAACGAGCGCGTACACGCCAACATTCAGAAAGATGGAACCTACTCGGTCGTGCCGCGTATGTGGGGCGGTATGACAACGTCCAAGGAACTGCGTGCGATCGCAGATGTTGTCGACAAATTCAACATTCCGGCGGTCAAGTGCACGGGCGGTCAGCGCATCGACATGCTCGGCATCAAAAAGGAAGATCTGCCTGCGGTCTGGGCAGATCTCGGCGAGGCGGGATTTGTGTCCGGGCAGGCCTATGCCAAAGGGCTACGCACCGTAAAGACCTGCGTTGGGTCCGATTGGTGCCGCTTCGGGACACAGGATTCAACAGGTCTCGGTGTCAAGCTTGAGAAGTTCATGTGGGGATCCTGGACCCCGGCCAAACTGAAACTGGCCGTCTCGGGCTGTCCACGAAACTGTGCCGAAGCAACCTGCAAGGATATCGGCATCATCTGCGTCGACAGCGGCTATGAAATCCATTTTGCCGGCGCGGCCGGCCTCGACATCAAGGGCACCGAAGTTCTCGGACTGGTGAAGACCGAAGAGGAAGCGCTCGAGCATGTCGTGGCTCTGACCCAGATGTACCGGGAGCAGGGGCACTATCTGGAGCGGATCTACAAGTGGGCCAAACGCATCGGGTACGACGAGATCAGAAGCCAGATCATGCATGATGCCGACAAGCGAAAGGCTTATTTCGATCGGTTTGTTTTCTCCCAGAACTTTGCCCAGGTGGATCCGTGGTCTGAGCGCGTTTCCGGCAAGGACAAACATGAATTCAAGCCCATGGCAGTTTTGCAATTGGAGGCAGCCGAATGAACGCGGAAACCAGAAACTGGGTCGCCGTCGGAGAACTGGCGGATATTCCGCGCGAAGGCGCTCGCGTGGTGAAGACGGACGTAGGTTGCATTGCAGTCTTTCGCACCGTTGATGACGATGTCTACGCAATCGACGATAGCTGCCCGCACAAAGGTGGACCGCTCAGCCAGGGCATTGTTCATGGCACGTCGGTCACATGTCCGCTGCACAACTGGGTCTTTGACCTGGCAACCGGTCTGGCCAAGGGAGCCGACGAGGGTGCGGTTTCAGTCACGGCGGCCAAGGTTGCAGACGGCAAGGTTTTGCTTGCCGCTGACGATCTGGCGCGGTGCGCCGGATAGAAACCGGTCTTCAACATGGCCCAATCAAGACACCCAGAACATAACCGGCTTACCGGGGTCTGGAGAGGAATACCAAGGAGGGCAGGGTGACCGCCAAAGATCAGACAAAAACGGTCAGAACCACTTGTCCCTACTGCGGCGTTGGCTGCGGCGTGCTGGCAAAGCGTCAACCCGATGGAAGCATCGCAATAGCGGGTGATCCCGATCATCCGTCCAATTATGGTCGCTTATGCTCAAAGGGTTCGGCCCTTGGCGAGACTTTGTCGCTCGATGATCGTCTGCTTTTTCCGGAAATAGAGGGCAAGAAGAGTGATTGGGACACGGCGCTCGAGCTGGTCGCCGGCAAGTTCTCGGAAGCGGTCAAACGCCATGGACCGGATAGCGTGGCGTTTTATGTTTCCGGCCAGATTCTGACCGAGGACTACTACGTTGCCAACAAACTGATGAAGGGGTTCATCGGTTCCGCCAACATCGATACCAATTCCCGTCTGTGCATGGCGTCGTCGGTTGCCGGTCATCGACGTGCGTTCGGGTCTGACACCGTACCGGGTACGTACGAGGATCTGGAGTTGGCAGACCTCGTGGTTCTGGTCGGATCCAATCTGGCCTGGTGCCATCCGGTGCTTTTTCAGCGGATCGAAGCAGCCAAGATGGCCAATCCGGCGATGCGTGTGGTCGTGATCGACCCACGTCATACGGCGACCAGTTCAATAGCCGATCTGCATCTGGCCATAAATCCGGACACCGATGTCGCTCTCTTTAATGGGTTGCTTGCATTCCTCGTCGAAGCGGATGTGCTTGATCACAGTTACATCAACCGCTTCACGGAAGGTTTTGAGAAAGCGATTCAGCATGCTGGGCCATGTGAAATTGGCTTGATTGCCGAAAAAACCGGATTGGCGAGAAGGGACATTGCCCTCTTTTACAAGATGGTCGCGCGGACGCGGAAAACGGTGACCGTATACAGTCAGGGTGTCAACCAATCCGTTGTTGGTACCGACAAGGTCAATTCCATCATCAACACGCACCTTGCGACCGGCAGGATCGGCAGACCGGGCATGGGGCCGTTTTCGGTTACGGGACAACCAAACGCGATGGGCGGGCGCGAGGTTGGTGGTTTGGCGAACATGCTTGCAGCTCACATGACGCTGGAAAGCCCCCATCACCGTGAGATCGTCAAGGAATTCTGGCAGAGCCCTGAAGTCGCGGAAAAGCCGGGCCTGAAGGCTGTGGACCTCTTCCGGTCGCTCAAGTCAGGCAAGATCAAGGCACTCTGGATCATGGCGACCAGTCCCGTCGATAGTCTTCCGGACGCAAATGGCGTTGCAGAGGCGCTGGAAGCCTGTCCGTTCGTCGTGGTTTCCGAAGTCACGAAATCTGCAGACACGGTGCCGTACGCCGACGTGCTGCTTCCATCCGCAGCATGGGGGGAAAAAGATGGGACGGTCACCAATTCGGAAAGACGGGTATCCCGGCAAAAGCAGTTTCTTGATTTGCCGGGAGAAGTCAGGCCGGATTGGTGGCAGTTGACGGAAGTCGGCAGGCGAATGGGATACGAGGAAGCATTTTCGTATTCGGGGCCTGCCGAAATCTTTCGTGAACACGCCGCGCTTTCCGGTTACAGAAATGGTGGTTCCCGGGATTTCGACATTGGTGCGTTGCAGAACATCTCCGATACCGTCTATGGCGAGCTGGCACCTTTTCAATGGCCGCGTCCGGACGAAACAGCACCGGCTGAAACGCGGTTCTTTGCCAATGGCAACTTCTTCACGGATGGACGAAAGGGAAAGTTCATTCCAGTTGCATATCAGGCACCACGCAGGAGGGAGCGGAACTACCCGTTTGTCCTGAATACCGGCCGCATTCGCGACCAATGGCACACCATGACCCGCAGCGGCAAAACTGCCCGGCTGATGTCGCACATTGCGGAGCCATTTGCCGAAATACATCCCGATGATGCCACGGCACACAGTATTGCCGCGGCGGATATCGTCGAAGTGAAAAGTCCTTATGGAAAAGCAATCGTTCGGGCACTGGTCACCGAGCGTGTCCGTAAAGGCAATATCTACGTTCCGATGCACTGGACAAATCTGTTTGCCTCATGTGCCAGGATTGACGCGGTGGTTGCCCCCGAAACGGACCCCCATTCGGGGCAGCCGGGGTCCAAATTCACGCCGATCTCGATCACCAAGCAGAAGATGTCCTGGTTCGGTTTTGCCGTCCTGAGAGAAAAGCCCAAAAACCTGTCGATGGATTACTGGGCATTGGCACCTGTTGAAGGTGGATATCGGTTGGAATTTGCCGCAAGGAGTGATGCCGACTTCCAAAAGGTTACCGAAGGTATCACAGGGGCGTCGGACGCTTTTTTGCGCGTTGATGATACGGCAACCGGCTGGAGCAGATTGGCTCGCTGGTCTGACGACGCCTTGCAGGCTGCCGTCTTTTTCTCAAAATCGCCGGTTGAAGTGTCCAGACAATGGGCCTGCAGTCTCCTGACAGCCGAGCCCATGTCAAAACAACAACGGTTTCAGGTGCTTGCCGGGCGACCACCTGCGGACCGTCCCGATCCAGGGGCGACGGTTTGTTCCTGTTTCCAGATTGGCTGCAATCAGATCGCAGCCGCCGCGCGGCAGGGAGCCGGAACGGTAAAAGAGATCGGAGAGCGCCTAAAAGCGGGGACCAATTGCGGCTCATGCAAATCCGAAATTCAAGCTTTGCTCGATGATAATGTTCAGGAGGCTCTCAATGACGATGACCTTGCTCAAACGGGCTGAAGTGAAAAGACGCCGACATCCGAAGCGTATCGGATCCCTGGCGTGCCTTCCTCTGTTCTTTTCGCTGGAAGGGCGCAAGGTTGTTGTGATTGGAGGGACGGAGCCGGCTGCATGGAAAGCGGAGCTTCTGGCCGCCAGCGGGGCGGAAGTGCATGTTTTTGCGTTGGAGCTAAGTTCGTCGTTTGAAAAATTGATCGCGGCGGGAAGCATCAAGGGGCGATTTATTCATATTGCTAAGGAGTGGGAGCAAGACTGTTTTGACAATGCCTGCCTCGTTATTGCGGATGCGATTGATGAAAGGGAGGCGTGTGCAATCAGAAAAGCAGCCCGCGCGGCTGGCGTTCCTGTCAATGTGATCGACAATCCGGCGCACTGCGACTTTCAGTTCGGTTCCATCGTCAATCGCTCACCGGTGGTGATCGGGATTTCGACCAATGGAGTTGCCCCTATTCTCGGACAGGCCATTCGCCGGAGAATTGAAACTCTTCTTCCTCGTAGCCTGGAACGATGGGCAGAATTTGCAGGAGGAATTCGAAACAACGTCATGGAGAGCTTGAGACCAGGGCAGGAGCGAAGACAGTTCTGGGAAAAGTACTCAGATCGCGCTTTATCTGGAGAAATGGCACCAACAACCGAAATGGAGGCGTTTTCTTCCTCTCTTATTTCGAAAGCCAAGGCTTCCCAATCAGGTCATGTCACACTCGTCGGCACGGGAAGCGGCGACGCGGACCTTCTTACCCTTAAAGCGGTCAGAGCGCTTCAATCGGCGGATATCATTCTTTTCGATCGACAGGTAAGTGACGAAATTCTGGAACTGGCACGCAGAGAAGCTCAACGCATTCCAGTTGAAACGGCTGAATGTCAGTCAACCTGTTCGCAGAAGAACGCCAGCAAAAGATTGTTTTCCGAAGCACAACAGGGAAAGCATGTTGTCTGGGTCAAAGCAGGACACCCCGCCATTGAGAGGGAAAGCCTGGGACAACTTGAACGGTCCGGCATTGTGGTAACGGTTGTCCCTGGAGTTGTGAATGAACAGGAGCATTTGAAGGAAGCTGGTCTCCAGACCGGTTCCGGTGCTCGAATTCTCGACGCCGAAGTGTTGCACAGCGACGGAAGCTGGTGGACCGATGGGCGCACAAAACCAACGGAGCGACATCTTCAAAGCACCGGACATGCGTGATGGAAGGCGCTTGACCGGAAACAGTTGGAGATATGCAACTCGATCACTCCGGATGACTTAATGCGGGATCCATCCTTGGGGTGGATTATTTCCTTACGTTGGGGAAGAATGGGCTGAAGCCCGTAAATTCGGCCGGCTGAGGGGGAATTCGCATGTTAGGCCTCTTGCTGTTTGTCATAGGTCTTGTTGTTTCTCTCGGGATTGGTTTTCTGTATTTTCGTGACCTTGGCGACGTCAGTCAGTTGGTCCTTCGTGTCAAACGCGAAAACATGCTGAGGTTCATCCGCAATGAATATCGACTGATCGCGATCGGGCTCGGCGGCGCGGCCGTTATGACATTTGCCCACTTTGCGCTGGGAGGTGGAGCCTTCTGGCTGTGGCTGGTCGCAATACTCCTCACAGCCTTTTTGTATGGCTTTCCCTATATCTGGGTTCATGTCGGCCTCAGAAATCAGAAAAACACGGCACGCTACTTTCCGATCTCCGAAGCTGAGGAATGGGTCAGCCCCTCCAGTCAGGTACTGGTGCTGGAAAACAACGGCATCGCCCGTGCGCATCCGGATGCTGAGATCCTGAGGCCGCATCTTGCAGGAAACAGCGAGGGCCTGGACGGCGAAAATGTCATCATGACCTATTGCGCCATGGCCAACCTCGGGATCGGATATTTGCCGGAAATCGAAGGCGAGACGCTCGACCTGGAGGTCCTTGCTCAACACGGCAACAATCTGATTTTACGAGATAATCGAACCCGGGAACCCATCCAGCAAATTTACGGATTTCGTGACAAGGACGCCAAACAATCTCCCGGTGGTTCTGCCTGTCCTGTAAAACCCGGTCTTGCCATGAAACCATGGCCGACTTTTCGAATGACATTCCGAGGTTTCAAGAAAGCTTATCCCGACGGCACGGTGTTCTTGAACAAACCCGCATCAAACCCGGTCCTGTTCCTCTTCGACAAGGCTATCGAAACGCTGTTTTCATCAGAGATCGCGCGTCAGCATCGTGTTGCGGCGCCGATCATGGACAATATGAGCCGTTCGGATAACCGGCTCCACAACAAGACATATGTGTGGGGCGTCGAGATAAACGGCGATGCGGTGTGCTGGACGGATGACTTCGTTGTTGGACACGGCAACATCGTCAACACGCTTGTCGGCGGGAGGGCTCTCGCCATTGCCTGGGATCCCAACTTCGAAAGCCTGGGTGTCTGGTATAACGACACCGGCACTCCTGTCACCGAAATCGACTTTTTCGGTCATACCCCGCATGGACAGCTCAAGAGGGTGGAAAACCTGAGGCCCGGCATGTTCTGGCACGTATGGGCCGAGTTCTTTCCCAACACCGATATCAACCGAACAAGCATGCCGCAAAAAGCGGTCGCCTGATACGGACATGAGTTGAACGGCGGTGAAGCCCGGACCGCCACACGAAACGAGGGCGGCATCGATCTTAGCCAAAGGAGAAAGTCAATGATCCGGAAGCTGTTTCTAACGATCGGCCTGTTGCAAGTCTCGGCGGTTTGCGCGCAGGACGCGCCAGTTGTTCACGATGCCGAATACTACATTCTGGAAGCACAGCTCGCAGATCAATGGGCAACAGATGATGCGGCTGTGGATACGAAACTTGCGGAATTCCGGCAAGCGAATGATGGAAAGCCGCCGAATATCATAAACATTCTGATCGATGATCTTGGCTTTGGCGATATGGGCATCCCCGAACTCAATGCGGTTCGCGGATATGAGACGCCCAACATCAATCAGTTTTCCGACGAGGGCATGCGGATGGTCCGCATGTATACCGAACCATCGTGCACTCCGACGCGTGTTGCGATGATGACAGGCCGACTTCCAGTCCGCATGGGAATGGGAGATACGACGGTCGATATTGCCGGCTTCGGGCTTCCGGGCAGTGAAGTTACACTTGCAGAAGTTTTGAAAAAGGCCGGCTATGCCACCTCCCACGTCGGCAAATGGCACATGGGGGATATTGTAGAGAGCTGGGCCATGAACCAGGGGTTCGACTATGCCCAGCACGCGGTTCACCAGCAGGGACAGCTCACGATCTATCATGACGATGCCATCCGCGAGCAGGTTTCCGTCGGCATCCAGGATTTCGATCCGGCATACACGCTGGACGATTTCTTCCGCCCGGATGCCTCGGCAATGGCGACGGTTATTGAAGGCGAGACAGGTGGGGAGATCCGGGAAATCCGCATGGAAACTGGCGAGCGCTGGAACTCGGCCAAATACGATGAGATGAACCAGGCGTTTCAGGACAAGACGATTGAAGAGCTAAGGCGACTTTCCGATTCCGAAGAGCCGTTCTTTCTTCAGTACTGGCCGATGATCCCGCTCGATAACACGAGAACCGGCCGGGACGGGCCGGAAAGCCCGAATGGCGGACTTTACGTAGACAAAATGCAGCAACTGGACAGTTGGCTCGGTGAGATTTTCAACGAGATGGAAGAATTGGGCATCGCTGGAAACACAATTGTTGTTCTTATGGGAGACAACGGGCACTTCACGAAATATTCTCCGCAATCAGGTTTTACGCCGATGATCTTTCGAGGCGGCAAGGGCGATACGACCGAAGGCGGGATCAGGGTCGATGCCTTCATAAGATGGCCGGAGATGATCGAAGCAGATGCGATCGTGAACAACATCATTCATGTTTCAGATCTCTATACGACACTCGCCCGGTTTGCCGGAGCCATGGACTTTGTTCCACGCGATCGATTGATTGACGGTGTCGATCAATCCGCTTCTCTTCTGTTCGATGATGAAAGCAAAGGGCGAAGAGACAGTGTCATTGTGTATTCGATCGATACGCCCAAGGCAGTTGTCAAAGACAAACTGAAACTCAACCTGCCTGCCGCTGGTCAAAATGCAATTGGTGCGGATTTCTTCGATATCTATCGGGATACCCACGAAGAATACCCGGTCTCAACAGAGGTGGGCGCCTGGGGTGGACAGGAGTTCGTCCGAATTCTGGGGCGCCATCTGGCGCGGAAGGAAAAGTATCCGGATAGACCTCCGGCCTATGGTGTTCCCTATGAGGGCATCGAAAACCTTCGACCGGAAAGTCAGGCTGCTGTCGAGGCCTTCATGGTCAAGAGGGCGTCTGTCCAGAAGTGACGCGGACATACTGTGCGCCGGGCGGCGCTTCCGGTTCAGAATTCATGCGGCAGAAAACAGATGCCCCGATGGAATCCGGCGCGGTAAAAACAGACACTGTAATTGTTGACGGTGTTGTAAATCGGCCATGCAGGGTAACAATCGTTTTCACGGCTGTGGTCGCTACGTTTCCAGTGTGTTTCAATGATTTGTGCACTTCCAGTTTTGCCAAATCAGGTCAAATGACCCAAGGGGAACACCAGATGCGGACGCTCAGGAAACTTGCAACCCTCACAAGCGCGCTCGGCCTTCTGGCCCTTACGGGGACATCGTTCGTATCCGAAGCAGTCGCGGCAGATCTGTCAACTGGTCCGGTACAGGTGCAAGAACCCATCAATGAGCGCGTTGACAGGGCCTGGGAATTCCTGGTCGCACCTTATTTCGTTGGTGCAAACATTACCGGAACGTCGCAGGTAGGCAGGCTGCCGGCGACCGATGTTGATATAGGCACCGGAGATATTCTGGAAAATCTGCGCTTTGGTGCAATGTTGCGTACCGAGGCGCTCTATAGGCAAAAATTCGGTGCGATGCTCGACGTTGCCTATATGAACTTGGCTACGGCAAACGATACGCCCCTGACCGGAGGGCGCGTGCGCATCGGGGGTGACCAACTCATTCTGGAAGGCATGCTGTTTTACCGGGCCTACAATTCGCCGCATACTTCAGTGGATGTTTATGCAGGCGGACGCTACTGGGACATTTCGCTGAACCTTGACGCGACCGGTACGATTGCAGGCAATTTTGACATTACCCGGGGTGATGACTGGCTGGATCCGGTCATAGGTCTGCGGGCGATGCATATGTTCAATGACAAATGGTCCGTGAACGGGCGAGGGGACATTGGTGGTTTCGGCGTCGGTTCCGACTTCACCTGGAATGTTCAGGGAGGCGTCGGGTATCATTTCAACAAGGTCTGGTCTGCGCATTTTCAATACAAGGCCCTGAGTGTCGACTACGACAATGAAAAGTCCGGAACCTCTCGCTTTGCCTACGACACGATCACGCATGGTCCGTTAATCGGGATCGCAGCGCGGTTCTGAAGACATTTGGATCAGGTCTGTGACTTGAGAGCGCCACCTTCCTCTGAAGATGTCGGGTCGAGTGACTGCAACCAGAACGTTTTGACAATTTCCCGTCCGGTCACCCTTTTAAACCTCAACTTGCTCGGCTAGGCTCTTGGTGAGTCTAGTATAAGTTTCAAGTGACGCGCCTTCTGCGCCCGGGTTGATCGGGCGTCAGTCTGAATTGTCTCAGTGAGTTTTTTGAGTTTGTGGGACTGCCTTTGTCCTCTTGAGGGGGAGCAATGACCGAACTGACAAACAATCGATTTTTTCATCGTGTTGCCCGGACCGTTCCTTTAGTCACGCTTTTTGGATCATGCCTTCTGTTGCAGGGCTGCGGCGTGTCCGATGCACCGGTTCTCTTCCCCAAGGGGCCGATAGCACTGGCAGAACGGGACCTTTTGTTCACCGCATTCGGTCTGATGATGATCGTTGCAATTCCGGCAATTGCACTGACTTTGTATTTTGTCTGGCGATATCGAAGAGCCAACGAAGCCTCCGCCTATACACCGGACTGGGAGGGTTCCTGGAAAGTCGAAACGGTGATCTGGGTGGTGCCGGCGCTGATCATCATTGTGCTTGGAACACTCGTCTGGGATGCGACGCACAGGCTTGATCCCTACAAACCAATTGCTTCGGACAAACCGGCATTCAAGGTTCAGGCGATCGCGCTCGATTGGAAATGGCTGTTTCTTTATCCCGAACTCGGAACAGCGAGCGTCAATGAACTGACTTTCCCCGCAGACCGGCCGCTCAATATTGAAATCACGTCGGATACCGTCATGAATTCCCTGATGATACCGGCGCTTGGTGGACAGATTTACGCAATGGCCGGAATGCGATCTGAACTCAATCTGCTCGCTGACGAGCCCGGTGTCTTTACCGGCCGCAATACAATGTTCTCAGGCGACGGCTTTGCGGATCAGCACTTCAAGGCGCATGCCATGAGTGATGCGGATTTCACCGACTGGAAGGACAAGGTTTCCGGCTCAGCGGAGATGCTGGATGCAAAGACCTATGTCGAGCTGCACAAGCAGAGCGTCGCGAGTCCGGTGAGTTACTACTCTTCCTATGAAAAGGACCTGTTCAAACTCATCCTGCGCAAATACGCGCCTATGGTCGGACCTTACGAGAGTGAGGCTGCTGAACTTATCTGCAGGGGGGCTGCGTGATGCTGGGACGACTGACATTTGATGCCATTCCACTTTATTCATGGGTGGCTATGGGCGGCGCCGCGGTAACAGTGTGTGGTGGTCTCGCCGTTTTCTTGTTGATCACTTATTTGCGTGCCTGGAAGGTTCTGTGGACGGATTGGCTTACGAGCGTCGACCACAAGAAGATCGGCATCATGTATGTGGTTCTGGCACTTGTGATGCTCGTGCGCGGGTTTGTTGATGCCCTGATGATGCGGGCCCAGCAGGCGATCGCTCTTAACAGTGACGGCTATCTACCTCCCGAGCATTTCGAGCAGATTTTCTCCTCACACGGCACGATCATGATTTTTTTCGTGGCGATGCCGTTCCTGACAGGGCTGATCAATATCATCGTGCCGCAACAGATCGGCGCTCGGGATGTGGCCTTTCCCTTCCTGAATTCCGTCAGTTTGTGGATGACGGCAGCCGGTGCGGCACTGGTCCTTGTCTCCCTGGTTATCGGCAAGTTCTCGACTGCCGGCTGGACAGGCTACCCGCCTTATTCCGGTATCCAATACAGTCCAGGCGTTGGGGTCGATTACTGGCTTTGGGCTTTGATCGTCAGTGGTGTCGGAAGCACCATGTCGGGCATCAATTTCATCGTCACTATTGTCAAGAATCGCTGCCCGGGCATGTCTTACATGCGCATGCCGATGTTCACCTGGACGACGCTCTGCATCTCGATACTGATCGCATTTGCGTTTCCGGCCCTGACAGTCGTGGCTGCTCAGCTGGCGCTCGACAGGACGTTGGGTTTCCACTTCTTCACCAATGGTGATGGTGGCAACATGATGATGTTCGCCAATCTGCTCTGGATCTGGGGCCATCCGGAGGTCTACATCCTGATCCTGCCGGCATTCGGCATCTTTTCGGAAGTGGTTGCAACGTTCTCGCGCAAGCGTCTGTTCGGCTACAAGTCGCTCGTCTACGCAACCGCCTGTATCGCGATCCTGTCCTTCACAGTCTGGCTCCATCACTTCTTCACCATGGGGTCATCTGCAAATGTGAATGCCGTTTTCGGAATTGCCACGATGATCATTGCCGTCCCGACGGGGGTGAAGATTTTCGACTGGATGTTCACGATTTACCGGGGACGGATCGAATTTCACCCCTCCATGGTGTTTACGATCGGGTTCATGGTGACGTTTGTGATCGGTGGTGTAACCGGTGTGTTGCTTGCACTGCCTCCTGCTGATTACCTGATGCACAACTCCACTTTTCTGGTCGCACATTTTCACAACATGCTGATCCCTGGGGCACTGTTCGGCTATTTTGCCGGATTGAACTACTGGTTCCCCAAGGCCTTCGGTTTCAAGCTCGACGCTAAATGGGGTATCCGCTCCTTCTGGTTCTGGATCATCGGTTTTTATCTCGCGTTCATGCCGCTTTACGTTCTCGGCTTCATGGGCATGAGCCGGCGCATGGAACATTATGCCGATCCTACCTGGCAGCCTTACCTGGTGGTGGCTGCGCTTGGTGCTCTTTGTGTCCTGGCCGGGATCGCCTGCATCGCAATTCAGCTTTACGTTTCAGCGAAAAACTGGGGGTCGGCACGCGATACCACAGGTGATCCTTGGAACGGTCGCACTCTGGAATGGGCGACGTCCTCGCCGCCTGCGCCTTACAATTTTGCCATTTTGCCTGAGGTTCGTGATCTGGATGCGTTCCACGACATGAAAATCAGCGGCACTGCCTATCAGGCTCCGGTTCAATACGAAGACATCGTCATGCCGAAAAGCACAGGGATTGGGCCGATACTTGGCGCGCTTTCGTTTGTGCTCGGGTTTGCCATGGTCTGGTATATCTGGTGGCTGGCAGCACTGTGCCTCGTTCTCAGTCTCGTATGCATTGGCATCAGGGCTTGTGACGACGACTCCGATTTCGTGATGCCGGCAGCCGAGGTTGCCAGGATCGAAAATGCGCGGCTCGCTCAGATTTCAGCGGCAGATATGCATGACATGCGCGATTTCCTTCCGCGTGGTGCCGCTTCAGGTGCCGCGCTGCCGGGGAGGGCGTGATGGGAGAGATGTCCGTGACCACCGACCTTCTTGAGCACGAAGAGAAAAAATCGCTGGAGTCGCGAGAGTTCGGTTTCTGGATCTATCTGATGACCGATGCGGTCATCTTCGCATTGCTGTTTGCATCCTATGTCGTGCTTTCAAAAAACTCCGCTGCCGGACCTTCGTCAAAGGAGCTGTTCGATCTCGGCCATACAGCTGGTGAAACGGTGCTTCTGCTTCTCTCCAGCCTGACTTTCGGTCTGGCAACAATTTCCATGAGTGAGGACCGGGCAAACCGGGTTGTCCAGTGGCTCCTTGTGACGCTGGTGCTCGGGCTCGGATTTCTGGCAATGGAGCTGATCGAGTTTCACGGCATGATTTCGCAAGGTGCAGGACCGGAAACCAGCGGTTTCCTGTCCGCATTCTTCACGTTGGTCGGTACGCATGGCCTGCACGTGACTTTCGGTTCGATCGGCATATGCGTGATGGTCGGTCAGGTTCTGGTGAAAGGACTGACGCTGCCTGTGCGATCACGTCTCATTCGTCTTGGGCTGTTCTGGCACTTTCTGGATATTGTCTGGATCGGGATCTTCTCGGTTGTCTATCTTCCGGGCGTCATGTGAGGGGGAACAACATGACACATACAAGCGAACGCGCACTGACGACCTATCTCACTGGTTTTGTCCTGGCGGTTATCTTGACTGCCATTCCCTTCGCTCTTGTCTGGGGGGAACTCTTGACCGGTCCGGCGGTCTACGCTGTGATCGCAGTGGCGGCGGTTCTGCAGGTCCTGGTGCACTTGGTTTTTTTCCTGCATCTGGATTTGAAGCACACTCCTGGCGAGAACCTCTTCTTTCTGGGTTTTGCAGCCGTTCTTATTTTCATCATGGTTGGAGGAAGTCTCTGGATCATGATGGATCTGCACCACCGCATGATGTGACGGACCATCAAGGAGTTTGAAACCGAGATGCAGGTCTCGACCAGCGGACGGCGGTGAAGCAACCGATCGATGGTGAAGGAGGAACAGATGAGACGGACACGTACAGTATTTCTTGCCGCAGCCTTTGCGCTTCTCACCCCTGTCAGCGCTCTGGCCGATTGCGCTGCTGACATCAGCAAAGTCGAGTATGCGATTGATCATGTCAATCGAAGTGGCATCGACACGGTGACAGCAGAAAAGATGCGCGCGCTTTTGGAAGATGCCAACAAGGAGCGCAAGGCCGGAAACGAAGCCAAGTGCCAGGAGTTGATCAACCAGGCCAAATACATGGGTAACGTGGAATAGCGCGTGCTCGATCAACCCCGTCCCGAGGTTCAATCCATTGGTCGGGGCAGTGGCATCTTCGAGTTGGGCTTCGGCATCAGTCGACCAACCAATGTCGCTCGCAACTCGCTCTTGCTCCTAACCAGACAGTCGTGACCAGACAAGACTGTTCGGACGGACGAACGAAACCACCCACGGCGGAGCTCATGGCGTTTGCGGAAAGGGGTGTTGGCGATAAAATCGTCGAGTGTGCGCAATCATGAAAAGCGCAAGACGACTAGCCTTGAGTCGGTGCTCATCCTTGATGGAGCGATTAATACACCGAATGATGGTGACACGAGGCTTGAGACGCCGCCGGACGATCTGAGATGATGCCGCTAAGGTGACGCGTTCTTGCGTCTCTTAATGGACGGCAGGAGGTTCAGGCCAGCAGCCGTCGGCAATTCGATTGAGAGGATGAACGTCATGCAGTATGGCAGTATCGCTTCGGCTTGCTTCTTCTGTCTTCTGGTTTCTTCTGCCAATGCCGATGCTCCCAACATCCAGACTCCAACGCCGGTGATTTATCTCGCCGATAACCTCGACGAGGCGGATTCTCTTGGTTGGTGCATTGATACTCTGGGGCGTGGATACGCAGAAAACCTGCAGGCTCATTCCTGCAAACCACAAGGCGGGGATGTGCAGTTCTCTTACAATGCCGATACCAGCCAGATCGCATCAGTCGAGTTTGAAGGAAAGTGCATGGAGCTGATTGCGCCTGATGATCCGAAGATCGCATTCGGTCTCAGGGACTGCGCTCTGGAACAGCCGATGCAGCAGTTTTTGTTTGATAAGGGGACAGGGCGCATCACTCCGGTCAGTTTGCCGGAAAGCTGCGTTGCAGCGGGAGAGGTCAGTCGTGCCGCAGGGCCCTT
>JBCCVB010000075.1:0-29767 GCA_039195965.1 Pseudomonadota bacterium | reverse complement strand
TGACGACGGCTCTGATCTGAGATCGGTGTCAGAATTGGGCCTGCCATCACCCCGCTTCGATCGAAGCGGGGTGATGGCAGGCCCAATTCTGACACCGATCTCAGATCAGAGCCGTCGTCAAGGCCGGAAGCCAACTTAGCAGAACAAGGATCAGAGCCACGGCCGCCAGGAAAGGGTAGAGCTGTCTGACAATCGCCATAGGCTTGGAACCGGTCATCGCGGAAGTGATGTAGAGCCCTGCGCCAACAGGTGGTGTCAGCAAGCCAAGCACCAGGTTAAGGCAGATGATGACACCGAACTGGAACGGATCGATATTGTAGTTCGTTTGCGCGATCGGCAACAGGATCGGGACAATCAGGATGAGCGCGGCGATGCCATCCAGAACCATGCCGATAAAAAAAAGAACACAATTGACAATCAGCAGGAAAACAAACGGATCGGAAGTGATGGTGGTGATTTGGGCCGCAAGCTTCTGCGGTATGGCTTCGTAAATGATCACCCAGCCAAATACGTTTGCAGTTGCGATCAGAAAGATCACCAGGCTTGAATTCTTTGCCGTGCGCACGAAGAGCTGCCCGAGCCGGGACAGCTTCAGGTCCTTGTAGACCAAGGTCCCGATCACGAAGGCAACCAGAGAAGCAACCGCAGCAGATTCAGTCGGTGTCGCCACACCGAACAAAATACCGCCGACGATCGCCAGTGGAATAAGCGCGGCAGGAAGGCAGTCCCGCAAGGCTGCCATTGCTTCCTGCTTACTCATCCATGCGCCCGTCGGGAAATCCTGTGTCAGGCCGACCAGCATCACGATCAGGAAGAACGCGGCTGACAGAAGCAACCCCGGAATGATGCCTGCAAGGAACATGTCCCCGATCGGGATCTGCGCCAGAACACCGTAGATGACGAACAGCATGGACGGCGGAATGATCGGAGAAAGCAGGCCGCCCGCAGCCGTTGTCGCTGCCGCAAAATCACGGCTGTAGCCTTCCTTTTCCATGGCAGGCACCATGGCACGCGACATCACGGCAATCTGTGACGCGGCCGATCCGATGATCGCCGCCATGAACATGTTGGCCAACAGGTTGATATAAGCCAGACCACCCCTGAACCCGCCGACGAAGACCCTTGCGGCCTGCACCAGCCTTCCTGTCATGCCACCTTCGTTCATCAACTCCCCGGTTAGCATGAACAAGGGAATGGCGAGCAGACCGTAGTTCTCTATCCCGGAAAACATTTGCTGGGCGAAGGATTCATAGAGAACCGTGTTGCCGCTTTCATGGATGTACCAGACAGCTGAAAGAGCCAGTACCAGGCTGATCGGGACAGCGCCAAACAACAGCACCAGAAAAACGACGCCGGTCATGACAATCCGTTCCCTGCATCGCGAGAGTGGAACAACCCGCTTGAGGAATGGAGAACGTTGCTGATCGCATGAAGGCAAAAGCCAAGCGCGAATATTGGCATGATCAACCAGACCCAGGCCTTGCCGATCCCGAGCGTATTGGTCGGTTCGGCATAGATGAAATTGAAGGTTTCGCCCTGAAAGACCTCAATGTCGAAGCCGCTTGCCCAAAGGCCGGCAGGATTGAACCAGATCCAGCAGAACCAGATGTTCATCACCGCGAAAGCAAGAACGACGAGATCGACAAGGAAGTGCGCGAATGAGAGGCCGTTGCGGGGCAGTAGGTCGACCAGAATGCTGACACTGACGCTGGACTTGTGATGCACTGCGGCTGAAGCTGCCAGGAACGTCATCCAGATCATGGTGTAGATCGCAGCTTCGTCGATCCAGAAGATCGCATTGTTTGCCGCCCGCGTAACCACATTCACGAGAATTAGCAGGGTGACGAGCATTGCGCACAAAGCGGCAAGCGCCACCTCACACCGCGCCCACCATGCGGAGAACCGATAGAGCATTCAGTAGTCCTTAAAAAACCGGCCCTGCGATGAGGGCCAGTTTTCGATAGCATGCCGGGTTATTTCGTGTCTTCGGCAACTTTTCTGAGATCGGTCAGGGCCGGTGCCTTCTCGGACCATGTGTTCTCCCAGTCGCCAATTGCGCTTTCGAAGAATGTTGCATCCACTTCCCGAACTGTCTTTCCGGTGCCTTCGACGTCCTTAAGCCATCCGGCTTCCTTTTCCACATAGGTGTCGATCACCCCGTCAAGATGCTTGGCCATGATGGTTGAGATCATCTCCCGGTCCTCCTTCGACAGGCCCTTCCAGACCTTTGCCGACACCAGCCCGACCATCGGGAACATCATGTGGTTGGAAACAAGGATCGTGTCCGCGTGATCATAGTATTTCAGCTTCCAGATCAGTTCTGCGTCCATGTCGATGGCGTCCACCTGTCCGTTGGCAAGCGCATCATAGACCGCGGGCAGTGGCATCGGTGTCGGAGCTGCGCCGACGGAATTGTAGAAGTCCTTGATCGGCTCAAACGGCGTAATGCGGAGCTTCTTGCCCGACAGATCTCCAGCGGACTCGATCGGGTCCCGGCTGACGATCTGGCGAAGCCCGGCCATTCCGTAGCCCAACCCGACGACGCCGGCCTTTTGCGGCAGGCTGTTCAGGAGATCCTTTGCCGTATCGGATCTCAGGATGCGGCCTGCATGCGCAATATCATTCGCCATATAGGGCGCATAAAGCGCGCCGAAGTCGGGCACACGGTTTGAAACTTCAGCGATCGTGAGAAACGCCATGTCCAGGGCACCGGTCTGAAGCTGCTGCATCATCTGCGCTTCATTTCCCAGCTGCCTTGACGGGAAGACCGTCACGGTATGCTCGCCGCCGGATGCGGTATTCAACTCTTCGCCGAAGTCACCGGCGGCCTTGGTCCAGATATGCGGTGGCGGCGTGATCAGACCAAGGCGGAATTCCTTGGCATAAGCCGATCCGGCAGTCAGCACCAATGCTGACAGCGCAACAGGCGCAACTCGGTTGAAAAGCTTCGCAATACCCATGTGTAATCCTCCCGCTCCACGCCGCGTGCTTTTCCGCAGGCGGCGGGCTTTCGTTTCATTTGGTTTTCTAAAGTGTGACCCAGCCTTCCGGCGGCTCCTTGCCGGGATGCACTGAACCGCAATTCGAGCACGTACGATCCTCTTCGGACGCGTAGAAGGCCTGATAGACCGGAGGAAGATCATCGACGATCGATTCAAGGTCGAGTTCGGCGCGATGAACCAGATGCTGACACTCGAAACAATACCATTCGATTGCATCCAGCGCGCCTTCCGGACGTGCCGGTTCGATCACCAGACCGATGGATCCTTCCTGAGGGCGTTGAGGCGAATGGCGCACATGCGGCGGCAGCAGGAAAATCTCACCCTCCCGGATCGGGACATCGTAGAATTCCTTGCCGTCGTAGAGCTTCAGGACCATGTCGCCCTTCAGCTGATAGAAAAATTCCTCGACCGGGTCGTCGTGATAGTCGGTGCGCTTGTTCGGCCCCCCCACGACTGTGACCATCAGGTCGGCGTCTTTCCAGACCTGCTGGTTTCCGACCGGCGGTTTGAGCAGATGTTTGTGTTCATCAATCCATTTCTGGAAATTAAACGCAGCTAGTCTGGACACTTTGTTCCTCCACTGGCGGCCGGTTTTCGCCGCAGAAATTCCTGAAAACCCGTTTTAGATCAGGTTTCTCCATGAATTCAGAAGAGGAGATTTTGGTATTTCAATCAAATACTAAATTTGAAATTGGATATAAAGAATCAAAATACCTAATACGAACCTCTTGCAGCTCCGCACCTGCACGCAAGCGCCACGGCGACCGGTCAGGCTTCAAATGAAATCCCTGCCAGCAGGAAATCTGTTGCGGTTCGTGCATGTTCTTCGATTTCCCTGGCTGTAGGACGCGCCCGTCCAAGCAAAACCCCATCCCGCAATGCCAACAGCATTGCGGTCCATAGTCTCATCGGCTTGTCGGGTTCTGAAAGCCCCAGTCTTTCCGAAAAAAAACGGGACAGCCTCGCTCCTGTGTCCTCGGGACCGACCGAGAAAAATGCCTTTGTAATCTCCGGTGCTTTTCCGCTTTCAGCTACCAGCAATCGGAATGTTTCCAGGTGCTCTTCAGACAGATGAAATTGAACAAATCCACGCGCAAACTCGTGAAGCGCCTTTCGTGTGTCCGGATTTTCAAGGTGTTTCATAAAGTGCTCTTCCGAGGATTCGCCCATGAATTTCAGGGTCGCCTCGAACAGCTCTATCTTGGATGGAAAATACCGATAGACGGTCTGTTTCGTGACCTGTGCTTCAGCAGCAATCCTGTCCATATTCGCCAGCACAAATCCCTCTGAACGGAATACATCACGTGCCGCGCTCATGATTGCGCGGCGTTTCCTCTCCTTTTTCTCTTCGATTTTTCCCATTTGTTTCAACTCACTATCAAAAAAATCAGACTGAATGGTATGATTTTCTTGACATTTATGCAAGCTAACACAAAATCATACTAATCAGTATGATTCTTGTAGGCAGACATCATGTCAGACACAACACAACTCTCCTTGCACTCCAGAAACGCCCGCACCACCGGCATTCTCACTGCCCTGCTCGGCGCTATATTGATGAGCTTCGACCCGATTTTCATCAGATTTTCCGGTGTCAGCGGCTTTGACACGGCTTTCCTGTTCGGGCTCTTCACCGCAATCTCGATGCCGGTCTTCATTCAGATGCGCGACGAGCGTGGGTTGATCGGCGCACTCAAGGCGAGCGGTTGGCCGGTGCTCGTTTCAGGACTTCTCATGCTCGGCAGCGCTTCGGCACTGGTGCTGAGCATCAAGAACACGTCGGTTGCCAACACGTTCGTCATCCTCAGCACCGCGCCAGCTTTGGCAGCCGTCTTCAGTCGGATCTTTCTGGGAGAAGTCACGAAGCGTGCAACTTGGTTTGCTATCGGCTCAGTCATGATCGGCATCGCCATCGTGGTGTCCGGCTCCATCGGTTCCGTCAACCTGGCGGGCGACGCACTGGCATTTTTCGCCGTCACCTGCCTGTCTCTCAACCAGACACTTTTGCGTAAGTTTCAGGGTGTGAGCCGCATGGCGAGCGTCGGCATGGGAGGATTGTTCCTGGCGATCGTCATGTCCTTTTTCGCCACGCCTTCCTCATACAGCGCAAACACCTGGATCATCATGGGACTGATGGGTCTGTTCACCGCGCCCTTCGGCCGGGTTTTGTCCCAGGTTGCCACCCGCTACATCACCGCGCCCGAAGTCGGCATCATCCTGATGGTTGAAGCCGTTTTTGCCCCACTCTTTGCATTCGGTTTTTTCGGAGAAGTCCCGCCGGTACAGAGTTTTGCCGGTGGTGCGATCATCCTTGTGACAGTCCTCGCCTATGCGATGAACTCAACAAGACAAGCCCGGTAAGGAAGAAAAAGATGGCCGCCACACTCAATTTCATCGGACAGATCCGAACACCATATGAAAGGCTGGAAGACTGTCCCAACAACATTCAACCGAATGGTCCGGAGTGCCGGATCGTCCTGAAACCGGAATATCGCGACGGTTTGACAGGGCTGGAACCCGGCCAAACTGTCCTGCTGCTTTATTGGTTTGAAGGCGTCGAGAGATCCTTGATGCTTCAAAGAAGCCCGAGATGTACCGGCAGCGCACCAACGGGAACCTTCTCGCTTCGTTCCCCCCACCGCCCGAACCCGATCGCAGCAGCTGTACTGACGATTGGTGACATGAGGGAAGATGGTTTGATAGTTCAGGGAATTGATTGCCTGAACGGAACCGGGCTGCTGGATACCAAGCCCGCAACCCGGCAGGAGATTGCACGCCACATCAACCTTTAGAAAAAAGAACACCGCTCCGGCGGAGTTTTGCACCATGCCTCTGGCTATAGCACTTCAGACGCCACCACCTTGTTCCCGGATATTTTCCTGAATGAGCTCCTTGTAGAGTGCACGTATCCGGCGTGTAACCGGATTTTCTCCCGAACCGATCGTTTTGCCGTCGATTGAAGCAACCGTCGTCTGAGCACCGAAAGTGCCGGTCAGAAACGCTTCATCTGCGCCATAGGCTTCATAGAGCGTGTAGTTCTTCTCAAAAACAGGAATGTCATTCTTGCGGCAAAGATCGATTACCTTCTGCCGGGTCACCCCGTTCATGCAATAGTCACCGGTTGACGTCCACACCTCCCCTCGCCGTACGATGAAGAAGTTGCAGGCATTGGTCGTGTTAACGAACCCATGCGGATCGAGCATCAGCGCCTCATCAGCTCCCGCCTGCTCGGCCTGAAGACAGGCGATGACGCAATTGAGCTTTGAATGGCTATTGTATTTTGCGTCCTGACTCATCGGCAACCCGCGAACCTGCGGAACCGTCGCAAGACGAATGCCCTGGGTTTGAAGCGTTTCGACCGGTTTTGAATGCTCCATGATGATGACCAGGGTGGGTCCGGAGCGGCTGAGGCCGGGATGCTGGAACGGCTTGACCTTCACGCCTCGCGTCAGCATCAGTCGACAGTGAACATCATGCGTCATGCCATTTGCTTCTGCTGTTGCAGCAAGTGCCTCCCGGATGCCTTCCTTATCCAGTCCCACATCAAGCGAAACCGCTTTGCAGGAATTGAAGAAGCGGTCCATGTGTTCATCAAAGAATGCCCATTTGCCATGATAAAGACGCATCCCCTCCCACATGCCGTCGCCCAGCATGAAGCCGCTGTCGTAGACTGAGACCTTGGCGTCATCCCGATGCACCAGATCGCCGTTCAGATAGATCTGGATGTCGCGATTGCGCAGGTCTTCCTGGGCATCATGGGTGGAGTGGCTTGTAAGTACATTCATGACAGTGAGCTTCTTCGAAAATCGGTCTTTGGTTTTGCGGGCAAGGATGTCAGTGCCCGAGGATCTGGTTCAGGAATGCGCGCGTGCGATCATGCCGGGGTCTGTCGAAAAATTCAGACGGCGGCGCCTCTTCGATCACCTGTCCGTCCGCCATGAAAACCACGCGGTCTGCGACCTGTCGGGCAAACCCCATTTCGTGCGTGACGCAGATCATCGTCATGCCTTCGTTTGCGAGCGCGATCATGACGTCGAGAACTTCGGAGATCATCTCCGGATCAAGAGCGGAGGTCGGCTCGTCGAAGAGCATGATTTCCGGCTTCATGCAAAGGGCGCGGGCAATCGCGACCCGCTGCTGTTGACCGCCGGACAATTGCCCCGGGAACTTTTCCGCCTGGTCGGGTATCTTCACCTTGGTGAGATATTCCATGGCAATCTCTTCAGCGTCCGGCTGGGACTGCTTGCGCACCAGTCGCGGAGCAAGGGTGCAGTTTTCCAGGATGGTCATGTGCGGAAAGAGATTGAAGTGCTGGAAAACCATTCCGGTTTCCCGCCGTATCTCGTCAATGTTGTCCAGATTGTCATCCAGTTCCGTTCCAAGAACGTTGATCGAACCGGACTGATGATTTTCCAGCTTGTTGATGCAGCGGATGAGCGTTGATTTTCCAGACCCGGATGGCCCGCAGATAACCACCCGCTCGCCCTTCCCGACTTCCAGGTTTATGTCCTTGAGCGCATGAAATGCGCCATAGAACTTTTCCATTCTGCTGATGCGAACCGCATGGGACAGGTCAGACATTCACGCGCCTCCCTTATCGCGAAGCCACAGCCAGGCGCCGTTCCAGATAGGCGCCGTAACGGGACAGGGCAAAAACAAAGACGAAGAAGATCATGCCGACGAAGGCATAGACCTCGACATGAGCGAAGTTCCATTCCGAAGTGCCGTAAGCGGCATTTCCGGATGCGAGGATTTCAAAGAAACCAATGATCGCGACCAGAGTCGTTTCCTTGAAGGTGATGACGAACTGGTTGATGGTCGGCGGCAGAGCGTTTCGAAAGGCCTGGGGCAGGACGATGTAACCGATGCGGTACCAGCACCCCATCCCGAGTGCTTTGGCCGCCTCCTCCTGCCCGGCGGGCAGCGACTGCATTCCACCCCGGATGATTTCCGCCTGATAGCAGGCAAAGAAAATCGCGTAGCCGACAATCACCCTGTAAAGCTTGTCGCCGATCAGGAAGTCCGGAAGTACGAACGGCACCACGATCGCGAAGGTGAACAGGATCGTCAGCAGCGGCAGAGACCGGATCGTGTCGATCACCACCCCCATCGTCCTGGAAATCCACGGAAGATCTGACCGGCGCAGAAGTGCAAAGGCGATCGCCAGCGGCATTCCGAGCAACGAAACGGACGCAAATATGAAAATGGTCAGCGAGAGACCGCCCCAGCGTTGCTCGAACACAGGCGTCAAACCGAACACGCCACCCCGCATCAGCACGTAGAAGACTGCGAAACCGCTGAGCCAAAGGCCGGCGAGCCGGCGTGCGGACCAGAAGAACGGAACACAGGAAAAACCTGCGACCAGAACCATGACTGCGCAGGCGATTGCCGAGCGCCACTGTTCTTCAAAAGGGTATAGGCCGAACAGGATCAATCGCCATCTTGCGTCAATCACCGCCCAGCAGGCGCCGCCGCTCCCGTGAGCACACAGATCCCGATTTTCAGCGGAAAACACTGCGTTCAGGACGCCCCAGTCGAACAGGTTCCAGACAACCCACAGGACGAGGCTTGCAAAGGCCAGCGTGAAGGCTCCGTCCCATAGGTTCGAGAAGTATCTGGCCCGGATCGATTGAACGAATGTCGGCTCGCGGTAAACAGTTTCCATCATCGCCACCTCACATTCGCAACTGATTGCCCTTGAGTTTGATCGCGTCATTCACGCGGTTCAGAACCCAGGCAAGTGAGTAATTGACGAGCAAAAAGCCGCCCATGAGGATTGCGATCAATTCGAGTGTCTGACCGCTCTGGTTGATCGAGATCGAGACAATCATGAAGAAATCGGCAAATCCGACGGCAATGCCAATCGTGGTGGATTTGAAGAGCCAGACATACTGATTGGTCAGGGTCGGCAAGACAGCCCTGATTGCCAGAGGCAACCGGATACGGGTGAATATCTGCCAGGTCGACAGGCCGAGCGCGAGCCCTGCTTCTGTCTGTCCCTTGCCGATGGCGTTGAACCCGGCGCGAATGATCTCACCTATGTAAGCGGCCCCATAGATGGAAATACCGACGATGCAGGCAAGCAGCTCCGGAGGCACGCGGATGCCGTCGCGAAAATTCAGACCCTTGAGATAAGGCAAGTTCAAAAGCGGGGTATCCGGGATCCGGCCGATCCAGAAAAGAACAATGGTCAGAAACACCCAGCCCACCAGCAGACTGCGGGTAAAACGTTTCTTGTCCTTTGCAGATGTACGGGCAAAACGGCGAGAGGACTTTAGCCATAGCACTCCGGCCAATGCTGCCAACAGGGCTACGACCGCAAGAAAGACCATCTCTCCAGTGACATTCAAGCCCGGCAGGTAGGTTCCACGCCCGCTCAGGAAAACCACACCGAACACATCGATCCCGGACCGTGGCGGAGGAAGCGCGGTCAGCAGCGCATACCAGAAGAACACCTGAAGCAGCAGGGGCACATTGCGGAAGATTTCAACGAAGCTCGCCCCGACAAGTTCCGCCATGGCGTTGCCAGAAACCCGCATGATTCCAACGATCAAACCCAGCACGGTCGCGAGACAGAGCGAAACGGCACCCAGAAATGCGGTGTTCAAAAAGCCGACCCAGAGCGCTTTCCAGTAAGGATCGCTGGTGCTGTATTCGATCAGCGAGAAACTGATGGACCAGCCGGTCGACCGTTCCAGAAACCCGAAGCCGGAAGTGATGCCCTGTGCTTCAAGGTTCTCCCGCCCAACCATGGTGAAGGTCAGCACCGTGAGCGCAATCGCCCCGACAAACAGGACCTGATTGGTCGCGTCCCGATAGGTTTTTTGCTTCAGAATGGAAACCATCATTCCAGACATCCGGTCGTCGCTTTCAAACAGAATGCGAATTCAAAAGTGCGATGAGCCGGGGGCGGCTCATCGCCAAGTTTGGGGAGGATCAGTCGATGATCATCGGATAAAACACGCCACCGTTCGTATAGAGGTGGTTCATCGCACGTGGCAGCTTGTACGGTTCACCGATATTCCGGTCGAAGATCTCACCGTAGTTGCCGACTTCCTTGATCATGTTGAATGCCCAGTCGTCAGGCAGTCCAAGGCTCTCACCGAAGCCAGGCGTAACACCCAGGAATTTGCCGATTTCGGCCGATGACGGATCGGCACGCGCCTCATCCACATTGCCCTGAGTGATGCCGTTCAGCTCGGCATACCACAAGGCGCTCAGCATCCAGTTCTGAACGTCCAGCCAGGCGGCGTCACCTTCGCGGACAATGATGCCTTCCGGCTCAAGCGCCAGAACATCCGGCAGGATGACGTGATCATCCGGATTGTCCGCCTGTGCCCTTGCCGCGGCCAGCGGCGGACCAAACAGGATCATGCCGTCGCAGCGCTTGTTGAAATAGGCGGCGCGCACTTCATCACCCTTTTCGAAGACGATGACCTCGGCCTCCATGCCATTCTTTTCCAGATAGGCTGCCAGGATCCGCTCGGTCGACGTGCCTGCGGGTACACAAATGGAACCGCCATCCAGGTCGGCCACTTTTTCGGCCCCGAGCTCCGCGTGGGACATGATGTGAAACCCGCCAACGAAGTAGGGCCGGGAATAAGCCAGGTTCAGCTCCGTGTCCCTGCTGAAGGTCCAGCCAGACAATTTGATGACGACGTCAATGTCGCCCGATTGCAAAGCTGGCCAGCGCTGCGCCCAACTGATCGGCACGATTTCCAGATGACCGTCGGCCTTCCCGAACAGGCTTGCAGCCAACGCCCGGCAAAGATCGATATCCAGTCCCTTCCATTCGCCCTTGTCGTCAACCTCGGCAAATCCGAGGTAACTGCCGTTGTGACCGCTACACAGAAGGGACCCTCTTTCCTTCACTGTGTCGAGACGGCTCTCCGCCTGAACGCTTCCCGCGGCCAGCATGCCAAATGCTGCAAGCCAAACTGCTGCTCGTTTCATTTCTTGCCTCCAACTGAAAGGAACCCATGCCCGTTATCTTGTCGACACGTTGTCGCCAAATATCTTGTCGACATTTTGTCGTCACGTCAATAGAATGATGCGAAAGTTGATCTTTCGGTTTGCGCCCGAGCCTCGGAAACAAGAATGAAGACTGTAAAAATGGACGCAGAAACAACAGGTAAGCCGACACGCGGCGGCGGCGCCAAACTGGTTTACGAAACCTTGCGCAAGGAGATCCTGGAGCTTCATCTGCCCCCTGGAATGCCTCTTGACGAGACAAACCTGTCCGAACGTTTCGGCATGTCGCGGTCCCCCATTCGCGAAGCCCTGGTACGTCTATCTGCCGATGGACTGGTGCAAATGCTCTCCAATCGCTCAACCCTGGTGACGCCGATCGACCTGACAGAACTGCCCCGTTATGTGGAAGCGCTCGATTTCATACAACGTACAGTCACCCGACTGGCCGCCCGATACCGGACAGATGAAGACCTGGAAGAAATGACCCGGCTGGCAGAGGCCTATGACGCCACCTGTCTGGAAGGTCGACCAAGACTGATGTCACGGGCAAACAAGGATTTTCACATGGCCGTCGCCGAGGCCGGCCGTAACCGCTATCTATCGGAAAGTTACGAGAAACTGCTCGATGAAGGCAGGCGCATCCTGCACATGCACTACGCCCAGCAGACCACCAAACAGGACAAGTACCCTCTGGGGCGGGAACATTTCGACATTATCGACGCTATCCGCAAGCAGGACGAACGTGCGGCGGATCAGCTCGCTCATGCACATACCCGCCTGTTTCACGACCGGCTGGTGGAGTTCATGCGCGTCAACTACATCGAAAACTTCGATACCGAAGGCGACGGCCCAGTACCGATGCAGGCACCGAATCTTGCCTGATGCCCGATACTTTCGGCAGCAGCAACCTCCTGGGCTGATGAAGCGGCGACGCTCAGTTGACTGACCGCTTGAGGACGTTCATGTGCGCCGCAGCCGCAATGAAGTTTTCCTTGTTGCCGACAAAATTCCTGCCGCGCTCACCCGCGAAGGCTTCATCGATGATTTCAGAGCATTTCTCCGAAGCAATCTCATAGTCGATGAAACGCGTTCCGATCCCCAAGTCATTCAGGAACAGCGCCAGCTGATCGGCTCCCGCATTGAGGTCTTCACCGAAAATCTCTTTCAGCGCCCCTTCCCGAAATCCGCCCATACCAATCACAGACCGGAGTACGGCAGGCAACGTGAACGAGCAGGCTATTCCGTGCTGGACGCCCCATCCTAGGGTGATCGGATAAGAAAGATTGTGTGTAATCGCGGTTTTCGTGTTGGAAAAGGCAAGTCCGGCAAGCAATGCCGCCTCGGCCATCCGGCTGCGCAGTTCGAGATTTTTCAGGTCCGACAACAGTGCGGGAAGTGTGTTCAAAACGATTTTCGAGGCTGCCACGGCATGGCGGGTGGAAACCGGATTTGCGTTGATGTTCCAGATACTCTCCAATGAATGTGACAACGCATCCAGCCCGGTTGCCAGCGTCAATCCGTGAGATTTTCCAACCATCAGTTCCGGATCGACCAGAGCGGTCTCCGGATAGAGGCGGGAGTGCGAAAGCGAATACTTCTTTCCCGTTCTTTCGTTCCAGACCGTAGCCCAGCAAGTGACCTCACTACCGGTTCCGGCTGTCGTCGGGACCGCGATAATCGGCAGAAAAGAAAATGCCCCGGCTCCTTCCTGCGTCTCGAGAAACCTGGAAACCCTGCTGAAGTCTCCACCGGCCGCTGCAAAGACTTTCGCCGAGTCGATGACCGACCCGCCACCAAGAGCGACAATCACATCGACCTTCCGGTTCCCTCCTGAAAAGCGGGAAGATTGTTCTGCAAGACGTTCATAATCCGGATTGGGTGCAACATCGCTGATGACAAAAGCCGGCGCTCCGGCACTCGCCGCAAGCGCGCTCGCCAGTTCGGCAAATGGCGGATCGGGATAGGTGATCAGGGCGTATCTGCGGCCACCGATCAGGTTTGCCAGGTCATCGAACTGACCCGCTCCGAAAATGACCTGAACGGGATTGCTGTAGGTCCACATTTGTCTCTCTCAACTAAACGACACGCCCAACCGAAGGGTTGGTCAGAGCAGGATGAGAGGAGAAGTCCCATTTATCAAATTGATTGTTTGGATGCGCTCCATATACTGAAGCTATGTTAAAATCTGAACTTCGCTCGTTTCATGCAGTCGCCAAACACCATGGTTTTTCCCGCGCCGCAAAGTCCCTGAACATCAGCCAGCCCACCTTGTCGACGCAGGTGAAACTGCTCGAACAGCGTTACGGAGTGGAGTTATTCAATCGTTTGGTACGCGAAATTCGCCTGACGGCGCAGGGAGAGGAGCTTTACAAGGTCACTTGCCGGCTGCACCAGGCTGAACAGGATGCTGAAAGCCTGCTGGAATCATTTCGGGGATGCGATGCAGGCACCCTCACGATCACCGCTGTCGGCCCGTTTCACGCCACAGACATGATCGTCGCGTTCAAGCAGAAATTCCCGCGCATCAATGTGGATGTTCTTTTCGGAAATTCCACCAGATGTTTCGAACAGATTCTGTCCTTTGATGCGGACGTCGGAATCATAGCCGAAGTACCTTCTGACCCGAGGGTCAGAACCCTGCCCTACAGCACCCACAATGTGGTGGCCTTTGTAAACGCGGATCACCCGTTTTTCTCCCGTGACGACATCCCGATTGGAGAGTTGCAAGGGCAAAAAACCATCAGGCGCGAAGCAGGATCGACGACGCGAGTTGCAGTCGAAAGAGCGCTCTCACAGCACGACGTTCAGGTGGAAACGGTGCTGGAGCTTGGCAGCCGGGAAGCCATCTGGAAAGCGGTGGAACAGGGCCTCGGCATCGGATTCGTTGCCGATTTCGAATTCGTGCCTCACCCCAACCTGCGCGCCATCCCGATTTCCGATGCGCAGATCCAGACCAATTATTATCTCGCGTTTCTGGCCGAACGTGAGCAATCTCGCCTGATCGCATCGTTTTGTGATGTCGCCCTTGCCCAGGCGGCCTGAATTTACCCATTTGATCTGATCATTTCACGGAGGACGGAAATGAGTGACCGCGCAGAAGAATACCAGGGAAGCTGTTATTGCGGCTCAGTGAGGGTCACCGTGACGGGCACTCCAAGATCCTCCGCAATCTGCCATTGCCGATCCTGTCGCAAGTGGCACGCAGCGCCGATCAATGCCTGGAGCATCTGGAAAAGCAAGGACGTCGCCATTACCGGCGGACCGGTCATTACAGCCACTCAGAACGAAGCAAGCGGCCGGGTATCGTGCGAAAAATGCGGCGGTTGCGTCGCCAACCACAAACCGCAGGTGAGCATGACAGTCGTCTACCCGATGACACTTGCTGGCTCCGGCCTGAAGTTCGAACCAGCCTCCCACATATTCTACAGCGAGAGGGTCATGGATTTCGCTGACGGCCTGCCCAAGTTCGCCGACATGCCGGAAAAAATGGGCGGCAGCGGCAAACGGATCGAAGAACCGAAAACGACCGGCTGGTGTGAATGAAAAAGGCCCCGGAAATTCGCTCCCGGGGCCTCTCGACATATGCCGGACTGAGTTGGGTCCTTGATGCGGGCTTATTTGATCTCGACCCAGCCACCTTTGTCGGCAGAGGCGAAAACAGCATCCAGGATTTTCATGTTCTGGATGGCGTCCTCAACACCGTAGGGCAGCGGTGCCTCACCTGAAATTGCACGGCCGAACACATCGACAAGCTCTGCGTATTGGTCGCAAGGAGGGATCGTCAGTGTTTCGGCGGATCCATCCCCCAGGATTGATCCATCATCCAGGCGTAGCGGGACCGCCTCACCCTGGGGAGCATTTACGGGAATGACGATTTCCAGGCGCTTTTGCGTGCCCATCAACTGAAAACGCTGGAAAGGTGTCAGCTGGGTTGAGACCGTGAAATCCAGATGCCGTCCGCCACCGAAATCCATCATCGCGCTGGTCATCCGATCAACTCCGAATTCAGGGTCCCGGTCGATCAGGGAAACAACGCGCTTCGGTTCGGCGTCGAAGAAATACCGCCCGGCCAGCATGGTGTAACACCCGATATCCAGGAGAGCTCCTCCGCCGAGCCCCGGCAGATTGCGGATGTTTTCAGGATCGGTGTTGAAGAAGCTGAAGAATGCCTGGATCGCTTTCAGTTCTCCCAGTTCCCCTGAACGCACGATCTCGCGCGCCTTGATCCACTGCGGATGCGCGCGAACCATGAAGCCTTCGGCCACCAGCCTGTCCTTCGGCAACGCAAGCAGTTGCTCTGCTTCCTTTGCATCAAGGGCTATCGGCTTTTCACAAAGAACATGCTTTCCAGCCTCGACAGCCTGAAGGGTAACTGGCACGTGCAGGTGGTTCGGCAGCGGATTGTAGATTGCATCAATATCCGGATCAGCGAGCAGCTCCTCATAGGAACCGTAAGCTTTTTCGATACCGAGTTCACTTGCGGCATCTCTCGCGACCACGGGGCTGCGGGAGGCAATGGCTGCAGCAATTCCCGTTTTGGAGCGGTGAATTCCCGGAATGACCTTTTCGCGGCCGATCTTTGCGGTGGAAACGATGCCCCACCGGATTTTTCCGTTTTCCATTCTGATCAACTCCCTGTGCCGAGGTACGCGCCTCAAATGACATGAAAGAAACCCGGCCCGCAAGGTCGGGCTCCGTTTTCACGCAAGTGTGTGAGCGATTAACTCAATATTTTTCGGGTACATAGAGATGCTCCGGGAGCACCTTGCGTTCGTAATCGGGATTGAACCGACGTTCCGGCAAGGTGATCGGGTCATGCGGTATGTCTTCATACGGCATAAGCGACAGAAGATGGTCGATGCAGTTGAGGCGGGCCTGCTTCTTGTCGTTGCCTTCCACAATGAACCAGGGAGCTTCTGGAATATTCGTGCGCTCGAACGTGTCTTCCTTGGCCTTGGTATAGTCTTCCCAGCGGATGCGCGATTCCAGATCCATCGGCGAAAGTTTCCACTGCTTGAGCGGATCGTGAATGCGCATCAGGAAGCGCAACTGCTGTTCTTCATCCGTGATCGAGAACCAGTATTTGACAAGGCGGATACCGGAGCGGACGACCATGCGCTCGAATTCCGGAACGTCGTTGAAAAACTGCTCAACCTCATCTTCCGAGGCAAATCCCATTACGCGCTCAACGCCAGAGCGGTTGTACCAGGAACGGTCGAAGAGAACGATTTCACCAGCTGCCGGCAAATGCGGAACATAACGCTGAAAATACCATTGGCTCTTTTCCCTCTCCGTGGGAGCAGGCAGGGCGACAACCCGGCAGACACGGGGATTGAGCCGCTGGGTGATCCGCTTGATGACGCCGCCCTTTCCGGCAGCATCACGGCCTTCGAAAATAACGACGATCTTTTCGCCGGTGTTCTGCACCCAGTCCTGAAGCTTGACCAGTTCAGCCTGTAACCGCAAAAGCTCGTGAAAATAGGTTTTGCGACAGATCGGGGACTTGTGCTTTTTCTCGGAGATGAACTGAAGGTCCTTGGCTACCAACAGGTCGTCAATTTCCATCTCCAGCTCTTCGTCCAGGCTGTCCGCCCATTCGGCTTCGACCCAGGTCTTTGCGCTGTCGTCCCTCATCAAATCATCCTCTTGAAAATTGCCGCGAAACACTCCGAAACTCTGAACAGCTTAACCATGTAAGTTTTTTGACAGTTCCTCCACTTCACAACTCAAAATTATCTTCGACATTGATTTCGCGCAAAACATGGCTTGTAAATGAATGAACGTTCATTTATGAATGCTGCAGGGAGGACGTTATGGCAATCAACGCCACCAAACCTCAAAGCCGCGCGAAGGGTCTGGAGACCGCCAGCCGCGTCCGCAAAGCAGCTCTCAAGCGCTTTGCCGGCGCAGGTTATGCAGCCGTATCAATGCGCGAGATCGCAGCGGATGTCGGCGTTCGCCCCGGAGCCCTCTACAATCACTTCCCGACCAAGCAGGACATCCTCAAGGACCTGATGCTGTCGCACATGACAGATCTTCTGAGGGCATGGGATGCTGCCGTATCTGCGCAAGACACCGATCCGCTGGAGTGTTTTGTCCGCTTCCATATTCGCTTCCACCTGGAACGGGCCGACGAAGTCTTCATTTCCTACATGGAGCTACGCAACCTCGAACCGGAGAACTTTGCCGTGATCGAGGCGGAGCGTCGCCGTTACGAAGCCATCCTCACCGACATTCTGAAAAAGGGCTCGGCTGATGGGCGCTATGCTGTTGAAGACGCGCGCGTAACCACGCGCGCAATCATAGCAATGCTGACCGGCATCCCAACCTGGTACCGGGAAGGCGGGCATCTTTCAGAGCAGCAGATCGAAGACCTTTACCTGAACATGGTGCGCAAGGCCGTCGCACCACATGCGATCAATTCCCAAAGGGAGACCGGGTGACATGAGCATCCTTAAATCGAACCTCTCGCCGAAAAGCGATCAGTTCGCGGCCAACAAGGCTGCCCATGAAGCTGCCATGGACGCCGTCAAGCAGGCAGCGCAGACTGCCCTTGACGGAGGCGGTGAAAACGCGCGCCAGCGGCATCTGTCCCGCGGCAAGATCCTGCCGCGCGAGCGGGTTTCGCGCCTGCTTGATCCCGGCTCGCCGTTTCTGGAAGTCGGCATGCTGGCCGCTCATGAGATGTATGACGGAGCCGCTCCCGCTGCCGGAATGATCGCGGGCATCGGACGTGTGGAAGGCCAGGAAGTAATGATCCTCGCCAACGACGCAACCGTCAAAGGCGGCACCTACTATCCGATGTCGGTCAAGAAACACCTGCGCGCCCAGGAGATCGCCGAGCAGAACAACCTGCCATGCGTTTATCTGGTCGACAGCGGTGGCGCCAATCTTCCCAACCAGGACGAAGTCTTTCCGGACCGGGATCACTTCGGCCGGATTTTCTTCAATCAGGCGAACATGTCCTCCAAGGGTATTGCCCAGATTGCGGTTGTCATGGGGTCGTGCACGGCCGGCGGTGCATATGTCCCGGCGATGTCCGACGAGACGATCATCGTCAAGAATCAGGGCACGATCTTCCTGGCAGGCCCTCCCTTGGTGAAAGCGGCCACCGGAGAGGAGGTCACGGCGGAAGACCTTGGTGGTGGTGATGTCCATACCCGCCTTTCCGGCGTTGCCGATCACCTTGCCCGCGATGATGCTCATGCCCTGGCACTGGCCAGACGCTCGATTGCCAGCCTGAACCGGACAAAGTCGGTCAGCCTTGCGCTTCAATCGCCTGAGGACCCGCTCTACGATCCGGATGAAATTCTCGGAGTGGTCCCAGCCGATCTGAAGACCCCATACGACATTCGCGAAGTGATTGCCCGTGTTGTCGACGGCTCCCGGTTCGATGAGTTCAAAGCCCGTTACGGCACAACGCTGGTCTGCGGCTTTGCTCATATCCACGGCATGCCGGTCGGCATTATCGCCAATAATGGCGTCTTGTTTTCCGAAAGCGCGGTCAAAGGTGCGCATTTCGTCGAGCTCTGCTCACAGCGCAAGGTGCCTCTGGTCTTCCTGCAAAACATCACCGGTTTCATGGTCGGCCAGAAATATGAGAGTGGCGGTATTGCCAAGGACGGCGCCAAACTGGTGACCGCGGTCGCAACCACATCAGTGCCAAAGATAACAATGCTTGTGGGTGGGTCCTTCGGCGCCGGCAATTACGGCATGTGCGGCAGAGCCTATTCACCGCGCTTCCTGTGGACCTGGCCCAACTCCCGCATCTCGGTCATGGGCGGCGAACAGGCAGCCGGAGTGCTGGCAACGGTCCGTCGAGACGGCATCGAGCGCAAGGGCGGCAGCTGGTCACCCGAAGAAGAACAGAATTTCAAGCAGCCGATCATCGACCAGTTCGAAGCCCAGGGTCACCCGCTTTATGCCACCGCGCGCCTCTGGGACGACGGTATCATCGACCCGCGCAAGACCCGTGACATCCTGGGCTTGTCCTTGTCGGCAGCCTTGAATGCTCCAATCGAAGACACACGCTTTGGTATTTTCAGGATGTGATCTGATGACATTTGAAGAACTGAAACAAAGGTATCCGGATGCCGAGACTTTCAAATTCGGTGACAGCCAGGAGCTGAGCGACGATTTGATAGCGCTCATCCGCACCGGAAAGAAAACGGCAACCTGCGGCGCACTTCGTGATTTCGAGACGGGCGAAGAAGCCATGCCGGTCCCCGGTCGCAGAGACATCGCGCTGAACTGGGATGGCTCACCCGCGCTTGTCCTTGAAACTGTGGATGTGTTCATCACACGCTACTGCGATATCGATGAGGACTTTGCGCTCGCTGAAGGTGAAAACGAAGACCTTGCCGGTTGGCAGCAGTGTCACAGCCGATATTTCGAGCGCAATGGTGGCTTCGATCCTGAGATGAAGCTGGTCTGCGAGCACTTCAAGCTCATCGAAGATCTCCAGGGCGAGCAAAGCGGGAAGTAGGTCATGGACCGGATCAAAACCCTCGTCGGCGACATCACCAGGTTGGAAGTCGATGCCATTGTAAATGCCGCCAATTCCTCCCTGCTGGGTGGAGGCGGTGTTGATGGCGCCATCCATCGTGCCGCAGGCCCCGACCTCCTCCACGAGTGTCGCCTGCTTGCTGGTTGCAAGACTGGTCAGGCGAAAATCACCAAGGGTTACAAGTTGCCTGCCAAGCACATTGTTCACACCGTTGGCCCGGTCTGGCGTGGTGGATTGGAAGGCGAACCCGATCTGCTTGCGCAATGCTATGAAAACAGCCTCCGCGTCGGCTTTGAAAATGGTTGCCGAACCTTCGCCTTTCCTGCGATTTCCACCGGCGTCTACGGCTATCCCCCGGACCAGGCCGCCTTGATTGCAACTCGCATGATCACCCGCGTGCTCATTGAACTGCTCGATATCGAAAGCGTTACGCTGGTCGCCTTTGACGACAAAAGCCATGCCCACTTGATGACTGCGCTCGGGAGGGCGGAAGACTGATGTTCAAGAAAATTCTCATTGCCAACCGAGGCGAGATTGCGTGCCGGGTCATGAATACGGCGAGAAAACTCGGCATCAAGACGGTCGCCGTTTACTCCGATGCCGACGCCAAGGCAAAACACGTCGCCATGGCAGACGAAGCCTATCGCATTGGTCCTGCTCCGGTGGCAGAAAGTTATCTGAAAACGGACAAGATCATCGAAGTCTGTCGCTTGAGCGGGGCCGAGGCAGTCCATCCGGGCTACGGCTTCCTGTCGGAAAACCCGGATTTTGTCGACGCACTCGAAAAGGCAGGGATCACCTTTATCGGCCCAAGCGCGAAATCCATCCGCGCGATGGGGCTCAAGGATGCCGCAAAATCCCTGATGGAGGAAGCCGGTGTCCCGGTGGTTCCGGGCTATCACGGTGATAATCAGGATGCCGGTTTCCTGAAGGAACAGGCTGACAGGATAGGGTATCCGGTGCTCATCAAGGCTCGTGCCGGGGGCGGCGGCAAGGGCATGCGCCGTGTGGATGACCCCAACGACTTTGCCGATGCCCTTCAGGGTGCTCAGCGTGAAGGTGAAGCAAGTTTCGGCGACGGCAGGGTTCTGATCGAAAAGTACCTGACCAAACCGCGCCATATCGAAATTCAGGTGTTCGGCGACAGTCACGGCAACGCGGTCCACCTCTTCGAGCGCGACTGCTCCTTGCAGCGTCGCCACCAGAAGGTAATCGAGGAAGCCCCTGCCCCGGACATGCCGCAAGAGATGCGCCGGGCGATGGGCGAAGCTGCAGTCAAGGCTGCCAGAGCCATCGACTACTCCGGTGCCGGCACCATAGAGTTCATTGCGGATGTCTCGGACGGTCTGAGTGCGGACAAGTTCTATTTCATGGAAATGAACACGCGCCTTCAGGTCGAGCATCCCGTAACCGAACTGATAACGGGACAGGACCTCGTCGAATGGCAATTGCGGGTTGCCTCCGGCGAACCGCTTCCCAAGAGCCAGGACCAGCTGTCCTTTGACGGTTGGGCATTCGAAGCACGGCTCTATGCCGAAGATGCACCAAAGGGCTTTCTGCCCGCAATCGGCACACTCGAACATCTATCTCTGCCGGAAGAGAGCGCAAGGGTCGACAGCGGTGTTCGGTCCGGAGACGAAATCACGCCTTACTACGATCCAATGATCGCCAAGGTCATCGTGCACGGCCCGACGCGGGAAGCTGCACTCGGCAAATTGCTTTGCAGCCTGGAGGCGACGGAAGTGGCCGGCTGTGTCACCAACGCCGCTTTCCTGGCAGCTTTGTGCCGACATGAGGGGTTTGCTTCCGGTGATGTCGATACCGGACTGATTGACCGCGATCTTGAAAAACTGATCGAAGAACCGGCATTGCCGGAAGACGCCGTAGCTCTGGCCGCATTGGCTGCGCTGGGTCTCACCAGACCAGCGAATGGAAGCGATCCCTTCGAGACCTTGGCCGGATGGCGTATCTGGAGCGCATCGAGGCAATTCGCCCTTCTGGAAATTTCAGGCGAGCGAAGGGACGTCGAGGTTCAGGCTCTCGGGTCACAGCGGTTTGCGGTTCACCTGGAAAATGGCGTTAAGGAATACGCATTGATCAAGGTCGAGAACGGCTCGTTCACTTATGAATGCAACGGCCATCGCGCCCATGCCGTTGTCGTTGATGGCAGCAAGGGCCTCACGGTCTTCATGAATGGCCACGCCTTTCCTGTGAACCTGCCGGACACGCTGAGCGCTGATGACGATGGCACCGGCGCCGGCGACCACTTGGTCGCGCCCATGCCGGGCCTCGTCAAGGTTCTGTCCGCGAAGGCCGGGGACGCGGTTTCGAAGGATCAGCCGTTGGTCATCCTGGAAGCCATGAAAATGGAACACACGTTGAAGGCACCGCGCGACGGTGTCATCGGGGAAGTTCTTGTGTCGGAAGGTGAACAGGTTACCGACGGCACGATCCTTCTGGCCCTTGCGGAGGAAGCCGATGCTGCCTGACGCTTCCAGCTACGCCGAACTCACCAGCAAATTCACCTGGGACATACCGGACCGCTTCAACATGGGCGTCGCTGTCTGCGATCGTTGGGCGGAAAAGGAACCTGACCGGGAAGCGCTTGTATATGTTGAAGAAGGCGGCGATACGGAACGATATTCCTATGCCGACCTGAAGCGCCTTTCGAACCAGCTCGCCAATCTGCTCGTCAATCGCGGTGTGCAGCCGGGAGACCGCATCGGCGTTCTCTTGCCGCAGCGGCTCGAAACTGCGGTCGCACACATCGCAGCGCTCAAGCTGGGTGCGATTACCATCCCGCTCTTCACATTGTTTGGTGAGGAGGCTCTGGAATATCGTCTGCAGAACTCCGGGGCAAAAGTCGTCGTGACGGACACAGGTGGCGTTGCAAAACTTGACCAGCTCAGAGATCGGCTTCCGGACCTGACAACCGTGTTCTGTGTTGATGGCGACACAGGAAGCGCACAGGATCTGGCAAGCAGCATGGCAGGTCATCAGGACGAGTTTTCCGCCTTTGACACAAGCGCAGATGATCCCGCCATCATCATCTACACCTCCGGAACGACCGGACAACCAAAGGGCGCCCTTCACGGACACAGGGTCCTTCTTGGACATTTGCCGGGCGTGGAAATGAGCCACGATTTCCTGGGGCAGCCTGGCGACCGGATCTGGACACCGGCAGATTGGGCCTGGATCGGCGGTCTTCTGGACGTTCTGATGCCAGCTCTCTATCTGGGTGTTCCGGTTGTTGCCTGCCGTTTCGGGAAATTCACGGCTGAGGCTGCATTCCAGCTTCTTCAAGACCAGAAGATCCGCAACACTTTCCTGCCACCAACCGCTCTGAAGATGATGCGTCAGGTCCCCGATCCTGAAGATCGCTGGAAGTTAAACCTGCGCTCTGTGGCATCAGGCGGTGAGACGCTGGGCGCAGAACTGATCGACTGGGGACGCAAGACCTTCGGCCTGACCATCAACGAATTCTACGGCCAGACCGAATGCAACATGATCGTTTCCAGCTGCTCGCGCATAATGGAAGCACACCCTGGCATCATGGGTCGCGCTGTTCCAGGTCATCATGTCGCCATCGTCACGGATACCGGCGAAGAACTGCCGATCGACACTCTCGGCAACATCGCCGTTAAACGGCCAGACCCGGTCATGTTCCTGGGATACTGGAATAATCCGGAAGCGACCGCGAAGAAATTTGCCGGAGACTGGCTCCTCACTGGAGACACCGGCATGCGGGATAAAGACGGCTGGCTACGCTTTGTCGGCCGGGATGACGATGTCATCACGTCGTCCGGATATCGGATCGGCCCCGGTGAAATCGAGGATTGCCTGATCAAGCATCCAGCTGTCGCCATGGCAGGCGTCGTCGGCAAGCCGGATGAACACCGTACCGAGATCGTCAAGGCGTATGTTGTCCTGAAGGATGGCGTGGACGCCACAGACGAGCTGGCCAGGGAGATCGCATCCTTCGTCAAGACGCGACTTGCGGCGCACGAGTACCCTCGGGAAGTCACATTTGTCGACGCCTTGCCTCTGACGACAACAGGCAAGGTCATCCGCAGGGAGCTTCGTGCCAAAGCAGAGCAGGAGAATTGAACAGCGTGTCTTACCTTGTCTATCTGTCATTCCGGTCAGGCTTGGCACAGGCCGGGACCCAGGGTGCCGCGCCGGAAGCAGTCTCGAACAAAAACCCCAGATCACTGGATCCCTGCATTCGCAGGGACGACAATTGCAGAACAGGTACCAAATCCCCTCAAATCACTCACTTTTCGCATTGAACCCAAACGAGTAATTCCATGTCCGACTTCGTCACCATCTTTGAAATGGGCCCGCGCGACGGGCTGCAGAACGAAAAACAGTTTGTTCCCACAGGTCACAAGATTGAACTGGTGGATCGGCTGTCGGACTGCGGTTTCCGGAAAATCGAAGTGACCAGTTTTGTCAGCCCCAAATGGGTGCCCCAAATGGCTGATGCTCTTGAAGTCATGGAAGGGATCTATCGCCATCCGGCGGTGGTCTATTCCGTTTTGACGCCCAACGTGAAGGGTTACACAGCCGCGCGAAAAGCGTCGGCGGATGAAGTCGCGATCTTCGGATCGGCTTCCGAGGGATTTTCGAAAAAGAACATCAACTGCTCGGTCGCTGAAAGCATCGAACGTTTCAAACCGCTTCTGGAAAAAGCTCAGCACGACGCAATGCCCGTACGCGGATACGTTTCCTGCGTCACGGACTGCCCTTATGACGGACCAACGCCGCCGGAAAAGGTCGCCGAGGTTGCACGGCAACTCTTTGAGCTCGGCTGCTACGAAATTTCGCTGGGCGATACGATCGGCGCCGGTACGCCGGAGACCATCGGCACCATGCTGGATGCGGTTCTGGATGCTGTTCCTGCAGAAAAAGTTGCAGGCCATTACCACGACACCAAAGGACGCGCCCTTGAGAATATCGAAGTCAGTCTTGAAAAGGGCCTTCGCACATTCGACAGCGCAATCGGCGGCCTTGGTGGGTGTCCTTATGCACCCGGCGCGAAAGGAAATGTGGCAACGGAAGCCGTTGTTTCACTGGTGACGGGCAAGGGCTACGACACCGGCATCAAAACGGAAAAACTTGCTGAAGTCGCTGAGTTTGCGCGTGGCCTGAGGAGTGTTGAAGCATGAGTTTTGAGACCATTTCCCTTTCTACGGATGCGCGCGGTGTCACCACGCTGACACTGGACAGAGAAGAAAAACACAATTCCCTGTCCGCCCGGATGATCGAGGATCTGACTGTCGCGGCTTCGCAACTCGGCGCAGATGACGCAGTACGCGTGGTGGTTCTCACCGGTGCAGGTGAAAGCTTTTGCGCCGGTGGGGATCTCGGCTGGATGCGGGAGCAGTTTCACGCTGATCGTAACACCCGCATGGCGGAAGCTCGCAAGCTTGCCATGATGCTGAAAAGTCTCAACGAGTTGCCGAAGCCTTTGATCGGCCGCGTTCAGGGGCAGGCCTTTGGCGGCGGCATTGGCATGATGAGTGTGTGCGACACGGTAGTTACCGTCGACACTGCGAAATTCGGCCTCACCGAAGTGCGCCTCGGTCTCATCCCCGCAACCATCAGCCCTTATGTGCTGGCACGCATGGGTGAAGGCAAGGCTCGTCGGGTCTTCATGTCCGCACGATTGTTCGATGCCGAAGAAGCCAAGGAGCTGAACCTTGCGGCAAAGATCGTTTCGGAAGCTGATCTGGACGAGGCAGTTGAACGGGAAGTGAAACCCTACCTGGCGGCAGCTCCTTCTGCAGTCGCGGCCTCCAAGGCGCTTGCAAGATCACTCGGCCCTGCAATTACCGACGCGATCATTGAAGACACGATCCGGCGTCTGGCCGACACCTGGGAAACGCCGGAAGCTCAGGAAGGCATTTCTGCGTTTTTCGACAAAAGAAAACCTGACTGGACGGTGCGCTAGAGTATTCGTGCACCCTGGGTGCTTCAGCTGGTCTGCCGTCTTGCGTGCTCGATCAAAGCCGCGATGCGGGCAACTTGCACCTGCTCGGACTCCGGTTCCGGGTTCGGCGGGCCACCATACATACGCTCACGACGCTTGCGGATCTTGTTGCGCTGCCACTCACTGATACCGTCCGGAAGCTCCGCCCCTGCCCGATCCATTCCGATCAGAATACGTTGAAGGTCGGGCAAGAGTTCGGAAGAGATGGTGAAGGTTGCGCCGTCCTGTCGTTTGAACACCAGCGTCTTGGTGCTTTGTTCGCCGTTGAGAAGCACCGCCGAACGGCGCCCCAGAGAACCGATTGTCGCTTGAAACCAGGCCACCCATCCGGATGCCTGCCAAAGCCGGACCTCGACCTTCTTGAGCTCTTCATAAAGAACCCGAACGCGCAGACCGAACTGGGTGAACTCAAAACCATTGCCGAAGAAACGCACCCAGGATGTTTCCTGACGAACAGCCACGGCAAAGAATACCAGGGAAGCAAACGCTGGAAGCAGCAACAAAAGTGCTGCCAGCGCGATCACACCGGCACCAATGCTCATGCCGATGAAAGCTATGGAAAAGCATGCGATACCAAGGCCGAACCCCAGCAAGTCGAAGACAAGCACGGGTGTTTTCGACACCGGCCTGACAGCGCCTGACGGAACGCTCGGTCGTGGCAAAGCGGCATAGATTCCAGCCGCCGCGACCAGACACAAAAGACTGCTCAGCAGTGACATGAAAAAGTAACCGCCAACGATCCCGAGCACACTCAGGCTCAGGGGAACGAGACGGCGAATAAATTCAAGCTTGGCTGTCTTGCCCAACCCGCTCTCCATGAATTCAAACAGTGCAACCGTTACAAACTGCGGAGACTTACTGATTCTTTCATTGAATCAATTGGGCCGGACGAAATCAACGCTCAGATAAAACTATCCAAAATCAATGTAACCGGCAGACAAACCTGAACAGGGGCAATTTTATTCAAGTGGTTCCAAATCCAGCCCGCTGCGCTCGGTTTGATGGGACACCCTTCTTCCGACCAGCGGGGTAAACTCATGCGAGATACAATCTGTTCTGATCGGTTCACGCTTGGGTCTGTTCACTCGGATGGCTCACGCAAGAATGTGACCTTGAACTCTGTGTCATCCTCCAGCGTGACAAAATGAACCTCCTCTGGAGCAACGATTGCGTACTCGCCGGCCTGGATAACTTCAGTGGTGTCGCTGTCATCCGCCTCAGGGCAGCGCGTCAGGTGCAATTTCCCCGTTATCGCCTCGATCCGACCCCAGACACCTCGCTTGGTATTATGTCGAGCGGTCAGCTTCGCAGGCACCGTCCTGACGTTGAAAGTGTTTGTCGAATGATAGGCTTCGGCTCTTTCAGGCAATGTCGTCATTTGGCCAGCTCCAGCTGCTTGGTCATGTGATCGAGTGCGATCATGGTCCCGGTTTCCTTGATGAATTGAGCGACGGCTTCAACATCCGTAACTGCAAGCCCCGAGACTCGGGTCAGCCCGGCATCCAGAACTTGCGGCGCCACTGGTGTGCTCGGGCCAACCAACAGACGTTTGTCGGCCTTGCCGATCTTTGCAAGCAGCGGCTCAAGGCTGCCGTTCATCAGCGTCTGAGCCGTAATTGCAACTGACCCTGCAATCGCCAGAGCTTCATCAGCCCGATCAGCGGGAATGTCGTTTCCTTTCGGCTCACGCTCGATGATACGAGCGGCGGGCAAACGTTTTTGCGCCCCACGGAAACCGCCGATAATTATCAGATCGTCGCCTGGCGGACTAAAGCCGGCGAACCCCCAGCCGCCCTGTGCCTGAGGACCTTCGCTTCTGTTCCAGAAGGCATTTACGGCCGCAAGGCCAATGGAACGCCGGAGCGGGTCGAGTGAACAGAGCCATTGGGCCAGAGCAGATAGAGGTCGACCGGCTATCGGTTCTCCCTTGCGAACAGTCCTCGCTCCACCCGTGCCGCGCTCAGGGCTTCGCGCAATGCCGGCAAACGCACCAGCTCGGACCAGCGTCCAGTTCAGTCCGACCAACACTTCGTCCACCAGAATGTCACTTTCAACGCTATCAGCCAGTGCTGCATCCAGGTTTCCGGCACCTGCGGTTCTGATCAGTCCGTGCCCATCAACGCTTTCGTCGTCAGCCGGGACGTGATCGAGAATTTGCCCGACGTGCGCCCCGTTTCCGAATGCCAGCTCAACAGGTCCACCTTCCTTGATCTTCAGGTCCCATCCGGCGGCTCGCAAATACTCGCTGGCCGAAGCCCACGTCATCGGGTCGTGCCGGTTGGCATCCCGGTCGAACAAATCTGTTCTGGTCGGTTCTTTATGCGAGGCATCTGAGTTTGAACGCGGCATGGTCGCACTCCGGAAAGTGTGGTCGATTGCATCTTGAGAGTGGCTGGCGTCAGTAAAAATTCGCTCTGGTCGCGCTGGGGTCGGTATGAGTTGAAGCGCGATTGCCGCAAACCATCACCTGACGGACCTTCGAAGAATGTCGCTTTTCTTCGCCGCAGCTACTCTAGCATTCGAACGAGCCAACCGTGATCTGCCAGAAAGACGCAGCACACGCATATATCTCACCAATGGACGCTGTCGGCGAAACTCAAAAGTCGCAGCATCAACTGGATCGACACTTCGAAACACAAGCTTCGACCGACCGGTTCGTATCTGGAACATTTCGCTGAAAAACTGGTGCCGCTGAAGGGACTCGCCCCCCCGACCCCATCATTACGAATGACGTGCTCTACCAACTTTCCGCTAAACGCTTCGACATAAAAGACTGAATAGATTCATCTGCTTAACGCAGTTTATGATCTTTTATGGAGCTACGCAACACTCCTGTTCCTACCCTAAAACTGTGTCACAGTGTGACCGTGGGGTGACAGGAAGTCCTCTAGTATACATTGTCGCCACATACTGGAATTCTGAGGTTTTGTCTAAGCCGGAAAAAAGCCCGTGGGAGGGCGGGGGATGCTGCACCCCCGGGATATGGGGATATTGAATATGCCCCCCACATTTTAGGTAGCCGAGTGGGTGTCCAATCCAAGAGACAGGCAATCTGCTTGGAATCCAGTCAACATGGTTTTTTTCTATTAGGTTATGTTTGCTATGTAGAAATTACAATGATATGCAACTTCTAGTAAAAATTTGTGATTTTGGGGGTTGCATTATGTTTAGGAAATTTGCGCTGGCTGCGTTTCTGACCTTTCCGTTGTGTGCAACGGCTGCTGCGGCGACTGTTTCCGGATTTCATCAAACGGCGGCAGGGAAAGTGGTTAATCTAAGCGGTCTGGAGTGGTTGACTTGGGATCAAACTACGAGCCTATCTCGTACTCAAATCGAAAATGGCACCGGCAATACGTTCTTTGCAGAAGGTTGGCGGTACGCCACAAGAAGGGAGTTCGAAACTCTATTCGACAGCCTTTGGGGCGGCCTCTCTGAGGGCTGGCATTCTTCAAATCAGGACGGAACGACCTGGCTTCTCAACGTCATGGATCGCACTACGCTTTGGTGGCAGAACATATCGTTTGGTTCGACAGGAGAATGCGGTAGCACCAACGCTTCTTGCCTTGGACATTATGTTGACGGTTACAAGATCGGGGGGGAATTCGAAGATCAGGGCTGGTTTGAAAACGACTATGGCTTGTCCTACGGTGTCTCGGCCGCAAATGGAAATCGCCTAATTGGAAACGACAGCAGTGGTGCACATTATTCTCATGCTTTGGTGCGAACCGCTGTCTCGCCGGTTCCTGTGCCGCTGGCGCTCCCCCTCCTTGCCGGCGGCCTTGGTTTCCTTGGCTTCATGGGATGGCGTAGGAAGCGCTCTGCGACTTAAGGCTCTCCTTGAGTGCGAGGATTTGCAAGGCGGTCCTTCGGGGCCGTCTTTTTCTTTGAGCCGCTTAGCGCATGAGACACTCAAAAGTTGTCGGGAAACCTCCTATAGGAACCTGATGGCTTGCCTCCCGGGACTGCTTACTCGATAGCCGCAAAGTGACCTTCGCCCAAGTGCGACAGGCAAGAATCAAATAACGCATTGAAATCATATAAATAGCAAAGTAGGACCTTTTGTTTATGGCGCTACCCACCTACATTTTTTCGAAAATGACTCTCAGTGACCATTTATTTGAATCCTAGGACCTATCCGTTGAACCACTGCCGCGTATGCCCCCATTCTTCACCCTTGTGAGCCACGAAATCCCATCGATGCTGGTCGTAGCTGCCGTATTCAGGTTGTTGGATCAGATCGCTGAAGTTTTCCGAGATGTCCCTTTCGCCAAGTTCGTGCAACTCGATATCTTCTTC
>JBCCVB010000074.1:0-29841 GCA_039195965.1 Pseudomonadota bacterium | reverse complement strand
TCATGGCCGCCCGTTTACCACCGCAATTCGATTTCGCCTAGAGGAATGCGTGCCCCGGAACCGGAATTCTGATGGTTTTTAGGCAGCTTTCGGCAGATGACGTGCAGAAGGGGCAGACGCGAGGCCCCCATCACCACTGCCGGGACGATGACATGGTGAAATTTACCGAGGTAAAAAGGACATCGAAGCGTCTTCGACACTGTGCTAGCAATGGCCTGATCACTTGCGAACGAGTTTTTCATGAATATCCGAAATGCCGAACCACACGATGTTCCGGCGATCCTCGATCTTTATAACCTGGCTGTGCGGGAAACGACGGCAGCCTGGACCACACAGGAAGAAACGCTTGACGACAGGCTGACCTGGTTTGAGGCCCGCAAGAGCCAGGGATTGCCGGTTATTGTCGCTGTCGGACCGGATGAAGAGGTTCTCGGGTTCGCCAGTTACGGTCCCTTTCGGCCCAAGGAAGGTTACCGGCTGACTGCCGAGCATACGATCTACGTAGATCCGACGGTGCAACGGCAGGGCATCGGTCACAAACTTCTTGTGCGCCTCATCGAAATCGCTAACGGGCGTGGTGTTCATGTGCTTGTCGGTGTCGTCGATGGCGACAACAGGGCATCAATTGCCTTGCACGAGAAAGTCGGCTTTGAAAAAACCGGTCACATGCCTCAGGTCGGCACAAAATTCGGCCGTTGGCTCGATCTTGTCTTTCTGACGAAAGTCCTCAATCCCATGGAACCGCCAAAGCAATAGCGGCAAACGGGGTTGATCCAATCAGTTCGCCGTCAGCACGGTTCGGCAGGCCTTTGGCAGCGCTGCCAGAGCCATTGGCCGTTTCTTGACGACTTTCGGTTTTTCACCAGGCTTCCTTGGTTTCTTTGGCACCCAAGGCTCATCTGACAACCAGTAGGTCAGATTCTGACCGCAGCCATCTCCCGGTGGAGGCGGGTTCTGGTTCTTGCAGCCACCGCTGCCGGGCGGGCAAGCCAGTCGGACATGAAAGTGATAGTGATGCCCCCACCACGGGCGAACCTTGCGAAGCCAGGCCCTGTCGTTGCTTTTCTCAAATTCGCAAAGTGCTTTCTTGATGGTCGGGTTGACGAAAATCCGGGCAACACGTTTGTCCGACGCAGCGCGGCGGATGAGGCGGGCATGGTTGTTTGACCATTTAGCAGGATCAACACTGCGATCCGCTCCCTTTACGTCAAGCGGTCCTTTGAGCATGGAGATTGCCGAAATGTTCTCACGTTCTTCAACCGTCAAACGCCGGTTCGGCATCTCGGTCAGCCAGATATCAGCATCAAGTCCGATTTGATGGCTTGCGTGCCCGCTCAGCATCGGTCCACCGCGTGGCTGTGCCAGGTCTCCGACCAACAGCCCGTTCCAGCCGACATTCGGAGCGTCCTTTGCAAGGTCCTGAAGGTAATCGATCAGGACCGGATGTCCCCAGTTGCGATTGCGCGAGAGACGCATTGCCTGCCATGTCGGACCATCCGGCGGCAATGAGGCGCCACCGGCGAGGCACCCCTTGGCGTAGGAGCCGATTGCCCGAGCCTTCAGCGGAGCCGGTCCATCAGCCGCACCGAAATAGTCCTTGGCTGGAAGTTTCGAATAGAGCACGAGCTTGGGTTTGCTTGCGACGTAACCTTCCGGCACGGCCCGCTTCTTGATTGGGACCGGTGCTCCGACAATCCGTTTTGTGCTCGGATTGATTTCTTGCGCGACCGATCCACCTGGTTTAGCCGCAGGAACTGGGCTCGAAGCGCCGGCCTGGGCGATGGTCATCAGTGCAAGGAGCGCAGTTGCCACGCCGGTTAGGGAGTACTTTCGGAAGGTCGGCGCGTAAACCCGCGCCGTTTGTCTACGCTGGGCCACTTCTGGAACCTCGTGCGTCTGTGCCGTTATCGGGTGGCTGAAGAAATGCTTCAGCCACCGGCCGTATCAGGCAGCATGCACTAAATCGGGCGTTTCCGCATCCTCTTCTGCGGGCTCCAGATGCGCTTTCAACATGTCTGCGATCTCATCCAGCAAAACGGTATTGTCCCGTATCACCCGATCGGCGGCTCCATTGAGGGCAATGATGTTGCCTGGACGCGCATTGTCCATGTTCTCGGCCTCGGCGCTCAAAGACGCATCAAAGCGGTGATAGGTCACATTCGGCAGCTCGGAGAACAGACGTTTTGCCTGATAGGCCGCTGTCTGCGATTGTCCATCCGAGAAAATCGACAGGATGGGAACGCCCCTGGACGGCTGCATCCAACCCAGAGCACCCCAGCCAACGGCTTCCCGATAAGGGAAGGGGCGCTCGGGCGCTCTTCCGGTGCCAAGCGAAATGATGACGATCTCGTCCTGATCCCAGCCCAGCTTGCGCGCTTCCAGATAGGCGGCCATGGACGGATCGTTCATGAAAACGCCGCCGTCAACCATGGCTTCATCTTGCTTGAGAGTGAGATTTTCGATCCGCGCCGGTTCGAAGTAGGAAGGCGCCGCCGTCGTCGCGCGCACCGCCTGCCAGAAATAGTAGTCGTGCGGACGGCCGCCGTTTTCCTCCAGGCCGTTGGTCATGAACACAGCCTTGCGCTGCTCAATGTCATAGGCGGTGAGAACCAGCTTTGTCAGGCCGCTTGCCATGGAGGTCCAGCCGAAGCGTTCCTTCAGCAGCTTTTCAAGAGGTCGCGCATCATAGGTCTCATCGAACAGACCGAGCGGATTGGTCAGGGCTCGGGCAAACCGTGCCGAGATTGTGTTCTTGAAGATTTCTCGCGCTTCGATCTCATAAAACGCGCGCAACTCGGCAATCGTTGCAGCAGCTTCGCCGGCGGTTCCGCCAGGGCGCGGCGCGCTTAAACCTGCGGCGATCAGACCGCCGGTTGAGGTTCCGGCCATCAGGTCGAAGATTTCATGCATCTGCGAATTGATGCCGCGCTGAACCAACCTGCTTTCGAGAGTCTCCAGAATGCGTAGAGGGATGAGGCCGCGAACCCCGCCGCCGTCAATAGAAAGAATAAAACGTTTTGTCTGGGCCATGATACGTCCCCGGGGGTGGTCAATATGGAAGGGGCAGCGCCTGTTCGCCGTAGCGGCGTCAAACGCTTATGTGAGTTTTTTGTCCAGCCGCAATTGTTTGCTCTCAATTGCGACACTGCAATGGCAATAGCGAAAAGATAGGATCGTTTTTGAGAATTTGGAGAGCAAGCGGTTAATCCGGTCGTCGGAAATCTGTCGATTTCGGTGCTTTATGTGTAATTGCAACCCACAATATATGGCTTCGCTCTTTATCCCGGGACTGGTTTTGGCTTAGGATCGCCCCGATTTTTTCATTACCCCGACAGGATGTTCCATGAATATCGAACTTCTACGCCGCCTTTGCGAAATGCCGGGCGTGCCCGGTCACGAGCACCGCGTACGCGAGCTGATTCAGGCGGAAATCAAGGACCTTTTCGACGAGGTTACAGTTGACGCGATGGGTTCGCTCCTGTGCCGGCGCGATAGCCGCAAGAAGCCCAAATCCGGCGACCCGAAAAAGGTGATGCTGCTCTGTCATATGGACGAGATCGGCTTTCTGGTGTCACACGTTACCGACAAGGGCTTCTTGCATGTGCAACCGGTCGGTGGTTTCGATGCACGCAATCTTTTCTCGCGGCGCGTACTGGTGTCGACCGATAACGGCGACTTCAAGGGTGTCATGAACCCAGGCGGCAAGCCAATTCACATCTCGTCACCGGAAGAGCGAAAGAAGATCCCGGAGCCAAAAGACTTCGTTATCGATCTGGGCCTTGGAGAAAAAACCAAGGAGTTGATCAGTGTCGGCGACATGGTCACCATGGATGAACCGCTAATCGAGATCGGCGACAAGATCGTCTCAAAAGCGCTCGACAACCGCATCGCATGTTGGCTCGGAATTGAAGCGATCAAGGGGTTGGGCAAGGCCAAGCACGAATGTGAAATTCATGTCGCCTTCACCTGTCAGGAGGAAGTCGGCCTTCGCGGTGCGCGAACTGCATCCTTCGCGATCAAGCCGGATATCGGTCTGGGCGTTGATACCACGCTTGCCTGTGACACTCCGGGCGTTCCGGAGCAGGACCGCACCACTGTTCAGGGGGAAGGTTTCGGCCTGCACGTCAAGGACTCCAGCTTCATTGCTGATCGGGATCTGGTGAAGGAAATTGAGGCCCTTGCGCAAAAAGAGAAAATCCCTTTCCAGCGCACGATGCTTGCAGCTGGTGGACAGGATGGCGCTGCCGCTCAGCAGGCAGCCGCCGGGGCGAAAGCTGTCGGGGTCGTGGTCGGTACCCGGTACATTCACACTGTGACCGAGATGATCCACAAGAACGACCTTCAGGCGGCGCTCGACATTCTGGTCGCCTACCTGAAAAAGGCCTGATCAAATCAGCATCGCGCAGGTTGGCCGGGTTGACACGCGCCAACCTGCGAAGTGCTATTTTGGGCATAATGCAGATGCTATCCGGGATCCTGCGTTCTGCAGATTTGCATTTTGATTTCTGTTGCTTTGCGCGCCCACTGATCGAAATTACCAGTTCGTACAAGCAAAAAAGACCAATTTGGTTTGGTATGAATGTCTATCTTTAAGAAATTCTTGTCCAAATTTGCGACACTCAACACCTCTATGGGGGAGGTGGTCCATGAAACACCCAAAATTTCAGGCGAAGTTTCGAATGCCTACATACAAGTTCGTTTGAAAGAGAAACTTAGCGAAGACGAATATGTAGTCGGGATTAAGTTTAAGCCCGATATGTATGCCGGACCGGAAGGCTCTCCGACAAACTATCTCAATTTGAATATTGAGAAGGCTAAGCGCCTAAAGAAAAACCTCGAAATTTGCATTGAACGACACGAAGAGTTAATCGCCAAACGCAACTAATCGATCAGAGTCATTCCGTGGATTGGTCTCAGGCTACCAGACCCGCCAGATTGGAAATCTGTTCGTTGTTGCCGGCATAAAGCTCGCTGACGGAAGCGCTCTGGAAGCTGAACGAGCCGTTGTCGAACTCTCCCTCGATTGTCGACGCACTCGCAGAGCGAACCGAGAGGCCGGTTTCATTGTTGAATGAAACGCGCTCGTAAGAGACGAACTGAGCCGATATTGTCTCGCCGCCGATCTCTGCCTCGATTGTTGTCGTGGAGATGCTGGCGCTCTCATAGGCAACCGATGCAGACCGGCCGCCATCATCCTCGCCAAGTGCTACTTTCAGTTGGCCGGCTGCCTTCTGGTAGTCTTCCACCGTTGCAAGGTTTCCGTCTTTTTTCTTGTCGTCGTCTCCGGATTTGCCCTTTTCCACCGCCTGCTGAAGAGCAGCAATGACAACGGCATCTTCTTCCGCTTTCTTGCTGGCGGCCTCCAGAACCGAGACGGCAGGTGCCTTGTCCTGCCCGTTGCGTTGTCCAACGTCGTGACCAAGGGCATTTCCCTTCGGGCCATCCAGACCGCCGGAAGAAAAGGAGGCTGAAAGGAGACTTGCACTCTGGGTGGTGGTTTCAACGGAGATCTGCATGGTGCTCAAATCCTGGCAATTCCGGACCTTTCTGGTCCGCCATAGGTCCACACATGATCGCGCAATATGGTTAACAGGCGATTAACTATTGACGCAGCGGAATCAACTGTCACGCTTGCCTGGAAAAGGCCTTTTCCAGGAAACGGCCCCCCAGAACCATGCCGCGTTCATCGATGGAATGCCCAAGTGCGGAGAGTTCGTGAAGACTGGCATCGACGCCTGCGCGAGTAAGCGCTTTTTGTGCGGCATTGGCATGATAGGCAGGTACAACGTCGTCGTCTGAACCATGCACGATCAGCACCGGGCTTGTGGTGTTGATCGCGCCCAGCCTGTCCGCTCCGGGAAGCAGGCCCGAAAAACCAATGAGGGCGGCAGGCGGGTTTTTGCGGCGTAAGCCGGATTGAAAAGTCATCATCGCACCCTGGCTGAAGCCGACGACGGCAAGAGAACTCTCATCAAGGGACAATCGCTGCAGCTCCGCATCCAGAAAACGATCCAAAACGGGTTGAGCGGCTTCTGCACCGATCCGATATTCGCTCCGGGAGCGCTCGTCCAGCGCGAACCATTGGCGACCGCCGAGCGCTTCAAACGGCAGCTGCTCCGGCGCGTCCGGGGCGATGAAAGCCGCGTCGGGCAACTGGCCTTGCCAGGCGCGGCCAAGGTCGATCAAATCGGCGCCGTCAGCACCGTAACCGTGGAGGATCACGACCAGTTGGCGAGCGGGGCGGCCGGATGCTGGATCAAGTCTGGGGCCATCGAGAAATGTGGAAGTGGACATCTTCACCCAATTATTCGGCAGGAGAGTTCTGATCTGATGACCCGCTTGTCGCGTGGACGGTCTCCTGCAGGCGCATGAAGGGCAATGCGATCAGCATCGACGCCAGTATGAGTATCCCGGCAAGCACGAAAGGGGCACCGGGAAAGGAAACAGCTGCGTCGGGACCGGAGAAATAGGAAAAGACCTGGGTCATCACCAAGGGGCTGACCACCATGGACAGGCCTGCAGCGCTGGAAATGAGGCCCTGCAGTTCGCCTTGTGCGTTATCCGGAATTCGATTGGACATCAGTCCGGCAAAGGCGGGCGTTGCAAGAGCGCCAAGGGCCGCAAAGCAGATCATCGCATAGGCCATCCAGCCGGCACTGGCGACGGCAAGCCCGGCAAATGCCAGCAGATTTGCGCTCAGACCAAACAGAAGCGTGCGTCCGGGGCCGAGTTTCGGTTCCAGAACACGGATCAGGTAACCTTGCACGAAGGCAAATCCGATTCCGACGAAAGCGAGCGAAAGGCCGATGTCGCCCGGCGTCCAGCCGAAAACTTCTTCTGAGTAATAGCTCCAGACGGCAGGGTAGACGTAGTGGGCTATGTCGAACAGGAAGACAGCCAGCAGCAGCGTACGCACGGCCGGATAGGCGGCGATCTCCTTCAGAGCACCTAACGGGTTGGCCCTCTTCCAGTCAAAGGCGCGTCTGTTTTCCTTTTTCAGCGTTTCTGGAAGCATGAAGTAGCCGAACAGGAAATTGATGAACGAAAGCAGCGCCGCGGCGTAAAAAGGCGCGCGCGGACCATATTCTCCGAGAAAGCCTCCAATCATCGGCCCAAGAACGAACCCCACACCGAAACCGGCACCGACCAGGCCGAAATTCTTGGCGCGTTCCTCCTTTGAGGACACATCTGCAATATAGGCGGATGCGGCGGAATAGGTCGCGCCGGCAACGCCCGATAAGGTCCGGCCGACAAACAGGATCGCGAGATGCCAGGACAGCGCCATGATCAGGTAGTCCACCGCCATGGCGAACATGGACACCAGCAACACCGGTCTTCGTCCGAACCTGTCGGATAGATTCCCAATAGTCGGTCCGAAACCAAACTGCATCAGCGCATAGATGACGCTGAGCGCACCGCCCCAACGGGCCACATCACTTACGGGAAGGCTGGTCAGTTCGATCAGAAGCGAAGGCATCACCGGCATCATCAGGCCGATGCCCATCGAGTTAATGATCAGCGTGACCAGAATGAAACTGAGTGCACTGCGCTTTGTAGTCCCGGACGGCAAAATGTCTTCCTGGCAAGTTGATGTCTGTTGGCCGTGAACCGGCGGAACTCCTGTTTAAAGCAACTACTCTGCGGCGACCAGTTCGGGTTGTTCCCAATGACCCATCTCGATATCGGTGATCTGCTTTTCGATCTGCGCGGTGACGAACCTTGAGAACGGGCCGAGATGGACGTAAAGCGCCAGCATCATCATCACAGGCTTGATGGCCCTGAAATTTGTGAAGGCGGTTTTGATCAGGGTTTTCCAGAACGGGCCGCGGTAGGTTGTTTCCTTGAAGGTCATCGCAAGGATCAGACGGCCGAACAGCTTTATGTCGTGAAAGAAGCCTGCGCCCCAGATTGACCCGTTGGCACCGCTCATGTCGAGCATATCGGCAACCTTTCGAACTCTTTCGAAATAGGCTTCGGGTCCATAAACGCGTTCGATGACAGTCTTGAAATCGGCAAGGATCTGTTGCCGCGGACGGACCGTCTTGAAATTCAGACCCGCCGTGCACTGGTCCCCGTGAACGGTGTCCGGATCGTCGGTCGCAAAATCCGCATGAAGGCGGCCTTCCTTGGCCAGACGCCGGGTGAGCTGAGTATTGGGCAAGGCGTAAAGCAAGCCCGTCATCGCAACCGGAATAGCCGCCTCTTCGATCAGGGCCGAGATTTCCTCGGCAACCTTGTCGCTTTCCTCATCGAAACCGACGATAAATCCGGCCAGAACAAAGATGCCCGCATCGTAGATCTGGTGGACGCTTTTTGCGATATCCCTGCGTGTGTTCTGCTTCTTGCGTGTTGCGTTAAGAACGTCCGGATCCGGGCTTTCAATTCCGATGAACACAGAGAAGTAACCTGCTTCCTGCATCATCTTCAAAAGGGCTTCGTCATCGGCGAGATTGAGCGAAGCTTCCGTTGACATCTCGAACGGATAACTGCGTTCCTTTTGCCAGGTAGCGAGCTCCGGCAGGAAGCCTTTCACGGCCCGTTTGTTGCCGATGAGGTTGTCGTCGACGAAATCGACATGGCCGCGATATCCAAGTTCATACAGGCGGTCGAGCTCGGCCAGGATCTGTTCGTTCGTCTTGGTGCGCGGAACGCGTCCGTAAAGCTCGATGATGTCGCAGAATTCGCAGGTGAACGGACATCCGCGCGAGTACTGAACACCGATCTGGACATAGTCATTGAACTTGAGCAGATCAAAACGCGGGATCGGGCTTGAGGTAACGTCGGCCTTGAATTTCTCAGCCGTAAACCGGCCCCGGCGTTCGCCCTCGTTCCAGGCCTCGATGAAAGCTTCCAAAATGCCTTCCGCTTCACCCAGAACGAGAAAATCCGCAAGCTCGTATACTTCCGGAGAAGAGGTCGCATCGGGTCCGCCGACCACGACCGGAATGCCTTTTTTCTGCGCATTGCGAATGACCGAGACGCAATCGGATTGTTGCGGCAGCATGCCGCCGGTCATGACCATATCCGCCCAATCAAGGTCGTCCGCAGACAATTCACCGGTGTTGCGATCAACCAGTCGGACATCCCAGGTATCCGGCAGCATGGCCGCCACGGTGATCAGACCAAGAGGAGGGGCGGGATACTTTGCGCCGACGAGGTCACAGGTTGCTCCGTAGTTCCAGAAGGAACCGGAATTGAACCGCGGATAAACCAACAACACATTGCATTCCGGCATTCAACATCCTCCCCACGGTACAACCGCTCATCGATGACGATACGTTAGCAAGTTTGAGCTGCGGAACAACCGCTATACCGCAGCTGTCCCTCGGCAAGATGTCACGTCTCGTTGAGGGAAAGTTTCCGGACGTGAAAAATCAGACCGTGAACTTCTTCTCCGAGCTCATGACGAAGTACGACTTCCTTTTCCTTTTCAAGGGTCAGTGAGGCTGCCTGTGCGCAACGCCGTAGATAGGCAGGCGTATGCGCGTAGCGGCCGGTTGAATCGACGCGGTAGTCCGGCCACGAGGTGTTGGCGAGATGCTCCACGCTGGCGATCAGGACCCCACCGGGTTTCAACGCCTTTTCAAGCGCGATCATGAAAGGTTGCAAGTCACCCAGATAGCAGAGAGTGTCGACGCAGACGGCAAGGTCGAAGCGTGTCGGCAGATCGGATTGCAGAAACGCGACCAGCTCTCCTTCGACGAGGAAATCATACACCTTCAGCGCAGCAGCTTTTTTCAGCATGCCTTGAGACAGGTCGATGCCCGTCAGCTTGATGCAATGATCCCGGATAAGCGGACCACACAATCCTGTCCCACAGCCCAGATCGACCACATCCTCAAAAGGCGACGAATTCTGGTGCGCAAGTGTCACCGCTTCTTCAGCGACCAGTTCAGGCGCGCGATAACCGAGGCCGCCTAGAACGTCATCAAACGTCGCGGCAAATTTGTCGAAATGGGTTTTGACGTAGCTTTCCGGGGCATGATCAAGATCGTCACCGCGTACGGCGGCGAGCTGGTATCGGGCGATCTCGTTGTCCGGATCGGCCTTGACGATCTGCTCCAGAAATTCAAGCGCCCGGTTCTGCCGGCCGAGCGCGCAAAGCACTCTTGCGTGCCACACCGGATCGGACCAGATATCCAGCCCGAATTCCAGGCACCGTTCAACTGCATCGGCCGCCTCTTCTTTTTTTCCGGCAAGAACGAGGGAGAGACCGTAATTGTGCCAGGCATCGGGATTGTCCGGATCAAGGCGTACGATTTCAGCCAGAATTGGCAGCAGGTCATCATTATGTGTCGCTGCGCGAAGGAGCACGTTGATATTGCTCCAGGCTTCCTTGTGGCGCGGTTCGAGTTCCACCGCGCGGGCATAGGCCTCAAGGGCTTCGCTTGATTTTCCCGAAAGCTTCAGAATGTTGCCGAGGTTGTTGAACGCAGAGGCGTTGCGGGCGTTCTGTTCCAGCGACTTGCGGATCAACGCAACGGCATTTTCAGGGTGGCCGGCATCAAAGTGGAGCAGGCCCAGAAAATGCAATCCGTCGGCATGATTTGGATCGGCGCTCAGAACCTCCAGATAAGCGTCCTGGGCGACCGCGAGATTCCCACTGCGGTGAGCGTCTATTCCTTCCTGCAACCTCGCGTCGATCTGCATGGCTTGCTCCAATAAAAAAGGGCGGTCGGACCGCCCTTGTTTTCGGAATGACCTGCAGGTGACCTTACAGGACTTTCAGGTCTTCAGCCACCATCTGTCCACGGCGCCACTCCAGATCATAGGCCACGAGCTGACCTTCTCTCAAAGTGTCGATACCGGACCGGCGAACAGCCGAGATATGGACGGGAACATCCCCTCCGTCGAAGGGTTCAATCGTGCCGATACCCTGGCGCTGATCAAACCATTTTACATTTCCATGTTGCATGGATCTTACTTTCCAATTCTACGCATCAAGGCGGAACGGCGGCACCAATAGCCGGGTTTTTCAACGTCTTGATGACAATGTTTTTGATAATACTAAAGTACTTCCCGGTTTCCGTTTGGCTCCAATGTTGAGTAGTGCAGTCAAATCGGACTGCTCTCAAGATGTCGGATCCGTCGGGGAAGGAAACCGGATGCCTGACCTATCAGGCCAGGCTTTTCCATAGCTTGCCGAAATATGGTTAGCGCTTTGTTAATTTCAAGGATACACCGCGCCCGACGGAAGTATCCTAGCGGTCCAGCTGGCCCAAGATCACGTATTTCAGGATTTCAACGACCTGCTCGGATGTTTCCGCAACGGCCAGGGCTGCGGCATCGACTTCCTTCAGAGGATGGGTCAGAGACGGGTCGTGAACCACGATCAGGGACTTGCCCAGTGCGGAGGCATATCCTGCGTCGAAGGCAGCGTTCCATTGCTTGTATTTGTCGCCGAAACGGACAACAACGATGTCTGCCTTTTCGATCAGAGACCGTGTCCGGATTGCATTTACCTTCGCGCCCTTGTGGTCGTACCAGAATTTCTGATCCTCATTGCCGAGAATGGCTACACCACAGTCATCACTTGCATCGTGATCCGTGACCGGGGCGGAAAACTCCACCGGCAGGCTCAAGGCGTTGACGCCTTCCATGATCCTGTCCCGCCAGTCAGTATGAATTTCACCCGACAAATAAACGCGCCAGTTGCTCATCTTTTCCACCCACTTATTTTCTTGAATTTTTTGGCAAAAGGGATTGCCTGTCTGGGTTCAAAGCTGGGGTTTGATTTTGCCTGCGTCAACCCTTCACCTCAACTGGCGAAGATGCATACTCGCTTCTAGCAGCTGCAGCCCTACCGCAGCACCGCGACGGGAACCCGCTATTTCGTGTTCAGATGCCAGACACCATCCCAGGTTTCCGGAACGCCTTCGCTCTCTATGAGCTGCAGGCGGTTTAGGAAGACCTGGGCAATCTGATCTTCAGGGAAGAGGGCGACAATCTCTTCGAACATTCTGCGGGCATCCTGCCAGTTGGCTTCGGCAAAGGCATGGAGAGCGTGTTCTGAACTTGCCTGCAGAATTCTCAGGTCCTCGGTCATGTTTTCGGACCGCGCGAGCGGAGAATAGACACTTGTCGCTTCGGTCTTGCCCTTTACCTGGATCCTGTCAACGGCCCTGAATTCGACGCCTGACGCGTTGTCGCGTGTTCTTTCGCAGACCAGAACCTGAGTGCCGTAAATCTTGTTTGCGCCTTCCAGGCGGGCACCCAGATTTACCGTATCGCCCATGACGGTGTAATTCTTGGTCTTCTCGGAACCGATGGACCCGATCACCGCTTCACCGGTGGCAATTCCAATCCGCTGTTTCAGAAGTGGAAGGTTTTTCTGAAGTCCGGTCAGCTCCGGCAGTTCTTCCTGAAACTTTTGCATCAGCTCGATGTTTGCCAGCGCACTTTCCACTGCGAGGGTCGCCTGGTCTCCATCCTCGCAAAACGGCTGCGCCCAAAAAGCCATGATGGCATCGCCGATATATTTGTCGATGACGCCGTGGCGTTCCGTGATCTGCGATGACATCAGATCCAGGTATCGGTTCAGCACCCGTACCAGCCCCGCAGGCGTGAACTGTTCGGAAATCGTGGTGAAATCGGCAAGATCGGAGAAATAGGCCGAGACCACTTTCTTCTCACCCGCCGTGGCGTCGGACTGATCTGCGATCAGACCGGACACGACACGAGGATCGAGATACTGCCCGAACGTGTCCTTGATTTTCTGGGTCGACCTCAACCCATCGACCATGGTGTTGAAACTGCGGGTGAGGGAGCCGATTTCGTCACTCGAGCGTGGTTTCAGTTCGATCTCGAAGTCTCCCTGCTCAACTTTTTGCGCCCCAAGCGAAAGGGCCCGCATCGGCCGCAGGATTCCGGCAATGACCAGCGAGGACAGCAAAAGCGCCAGGCTGCCACCGGCCGCGGTAGCAGCCACACTTGCATATAGGGCCTGTTGCTCGTGGAGTGCGGCGGTTTCAATGGATTTGTCAGTAAAGGCGCTCACATGTTTCCGCAGTTCGTCCAGACGGGCGGTCAGCTTATGTTCCTCGTTCTCCAGCTGCTCCTCCAGTCTCTCGCGAGTTGCCGGAGGAATATCGGCAGCGGTGACCAGGTTGAGGGCGTGATTATGAAAATTGCTGTGTTGTGTCTCTATGCCGACAAGAGTTGGAAAAAGTGCCGCTAGCTCAAGTTTGTCCTGAAGCGAGTTTGTCTGTGTCTGAGCAGACTTCACCCGCTCTTCAGCGGATTTCAGCAATTGCTCGACCTTCTGCGCGTGTTCCTCAAATGTCTTCAGGTCCGCCGCAAGCCGCTCTTCGAGGTGTTTGATCCGGGTCAGCAATTCCGGCGATTGCTCGACGGCTGCATCAATTTCTTCCTGCGTCTTTCCATAGCTCAAGGCTTCCAGACGATCCGCACGCAGCTCAGCTTCCAGTTTCTCCGCGCGTTCCAGCTCCAGTTCCTCTTGAAGCGCGACAACTTCGATCTGTGCGATCTCGTTTCTGAGAGGAGAATAGACGCTGGAGATCAGGTGCAGTTCCTTGTTGATCTCGAAGATCTTGTAGATCGAAAAGGCGGCCGCAGCGGTCATGACCGCGAAGACGATGAGTGAAGTGCCGAATATTTTCCAGGCGATGCGCATGAATTTGAACCACGAAACAGACTAGCGAACCCCGATGGGCAAAGACGTATCTTAAGGCGTCGTGCCGGATAAGCGACCCGGTTGCGCGTACTGTAACGTGAAAGGTGTGAATTTCGATTTACCGGCGGTTGCAATGCACCGGCCGGTTGCAGTTTTCGCCAACCGTCATGGCGGGAGCGCACTCGACATGACAACAGGCCAATCAGGCGGGGTCAGGAAAGCGGATGGAGCGGCTGGCGAGGGTGAACCGCCCTGATAGGCACCGGCAGGCTGAGGGCCTTGGTGACCAGTTCGCTTTGCCTGCTCACATCCATTTTTTCGAAAACGGCTTTCAGGTACTGGCGAGCGCTCGCTTCGGTTATTCCGGCTTCCTCGGCGGCCTGCTGCAGGGAAAAGCCGCTGGCGATCAGATTGGCAAGGCGCGCCTGGCTTCGGGTGAGACCGTACATGCAGCCGAGCACCTCCTGACGTGTCGCATTTGTCTTGTCGATCTCCCTGACGATCAGGATTGCGAGTGGTTCACGCAAATGGACCCATCCGGACTTAAGATGCTGGCCATATAGCGGTGAGACGAAAACTGAAACCGGATCATTTTTCTCCCGGCGTGGAACGGATACGGCTTCGCCGGAAGTGTTGCCACCGATCTGAGCCTGATGAATGGCCCTGCTGACGGCCCGTTTCAAGACACCATCCAGATCTCCAGGTGCCCGGAGTTTGCCTCCGGCATCGGCCAACCCGTCTCTAGCGTCCAGGACGTCCTGGCCGGTGGCATTGGTGAACCTGATTTGAGCAAACCTGTCGACGATGATCAGTCCGATCGCCAGATTATCGAGCGTATCGGCCGCAATGTTCTTCTCGAAATCGATGGTGCCCACGTCCCGTTGCAACAGAATAGCCCGATTCAAATGGGGGATCAGCTCATCGAGCAGCGCGCAATCATTGTCGTCAAAGGGCCTCTGCGACTTGTTGCGAAGCGCGATGAAATAAGAGAGTGAGCGCTTTCCGTCCATCAGATTCACCCCAAGCGAATACTCGACGCAGCCAGGTGACAGGACCTCCTTGTAAACGCGCGATTTGCGGAGCTCCTCATCACTGATGTGCATTCGGCAGTGAACGGCCTTGAACGGATTGGCCGCAAAATGAGGCACGCGAGGATCGCTGGGCATCAGTTCGTCATAGCGGCGGTAATGATCTTCATCCCATTCGTAGCCATGGAGCCGGCTGAAGGACAGGGAATGATTGCTTAGATCATGATGTCCGATCTGGCATCCCTGGCACTCGAACAAGTCAGAGGCAGCCTCAAGGAACAAGGGCCATTTTTCGGGATCACAGGCCGCTTCATACAGTTTGTCAATTGACGTCAACAATTGGCGAAGTTTTTCGCTGCTGAGATTATGAACCATTTTTCTAACACTGGAGCCGGTTTGGGCTTGATGAACATCACGTCTGAAAAGTCATGCGGAAATCGTGCGCAATAATTCTTGCAGTCTGGCATGGCGGCACGCGCCTGAACACTCGTGGCAGCAACTAATTTCTGGCTGCGCTCGTCAAGTTCCCATTTGGGAACTGCGTACGGAAATCGCAGCGCTTATCCTGAATTCAGGACAACTTATTGCAATCCATCCAGTTTTTGTCCGGGCAATCGACCAGCAGGTCTTGCGGCCTGGGAACTGAATTTCTTTGATTAAGGTTGGTCATGACGCTTAGGTCGACACGGGAGCGGGTCATCCAGACGGTGACGTTCGAGGTCATCGGCATTGCTCTGATTTCACCGCTCTATGCAACATTCACAGGGAAAACGGCAGCTGCAAGCGTCGCATTGATCGCACTTCTATCGGTCGTCATTGTCATCTGGTCCCCGATCTTCAACACTGTGTTTGATTTCGCAGAGAGGCACTTTACCGGGCGGCTGGCATGTCAGCGTCCACACGGGCTGCGCATGTTTCATGCCTGCATGCACGAAGTGTCCGCAATCCTGCTGACATGCCCGCTCTTGATCTGGATAGGGGGGCATTCTCTTGGAGCTGCCTTGAGTGTGAATGTGGGACTGACACTCACATACACGATCTATACCTACTTCTTTCATGTTGCCTACGATCGGTGTCGACCGGTTCATGTTCACGAGCAACGAATGAACTGCACGAGAAACCCGCATCGCGTCTGATCCGGCATGTCACAACTTTCGCAGCACTGTCGGCTTCCCTGCCGACAGAACTTGGCCCGCCTTCAGGCGGGCCTTTTTTTGAGGTCTGAATAGGCTGCACGCAAATTCGGTGAGTTTGAAGCCATGAGCAGCTCTACTGGCAACTCACGGCCGAAACTCACTTCACGAGAAGGTTCGCTTTGATCCTGGAAACCTCTTCCTCATTGATGCCGAGCTGGTCCTTCAGGTAGCGATCGAAGCTGCCATGGCGTTCCTTGATGATTTTCAGGGACGCGACGATCTGCTCAGGGTGTGCGCCAAAGGCGGGCCGCAGGGACATCGGTCCGTGAGCCACGAGCTTGGACAGCTCCCCGTAGGTGTAAAGATTGGTCGTCAGGTAGTCCCGCAGAACATCTTCTTGCGTATAACCAAGTGTGAGAAGTGTGACCGCCGCAAGATAGCCTGTCCTGTCCTTTCCGCCGGCACAATGGAATACAAGCGGGAAGTTGGCATCATCTGTCAAAAGATGCAGAAAACGGGATACCTGCTCATCGAAATCCGTGGCAAAGTCCTGGTATCTATCAATTCTTGCCTGTTCGAGATCGACGTCGTGCTCTTTCAGCAATGCATCGATTTTCTCAAATTTCCCATCGAACCAAAGCGGTCGAATCTGCGCTGCAATATCCAGCGGCATCAGCTTTTCAACGTCGGCCGGATCTGAACCGATCGGCAGATTGACCATGAACGAAACCGACGGCAACAGCATGTCGGGATGTTCTTCCAACTCTTCGTGTGAACGCAGATCAACCACCGTTTCCACGCCGAGTTCGGTCAATGCGGAAATGTCGGCTGCCGACAATTCGTCCAGTTGATCGGACCGGAACAGAACGTCGGGCCGAATGCCGTTGTCCGGCGTGGTCAATTGACGAAAGTTCTCCAGGCCGTCGAATTGCCGGGCAATTTCAATGCTGTCGCAATCTTCCGGCAAATCGATATCAAGCGTGCTGTTGCATGGTGTTTCGGCAGCCTGAGCCAGGCTAGCCGGTATCGTCATCAGGGAAAGCAGAAAGATGCATTGGATGTGTTTCAGGAACGCCACTTGGGGTCTCCGCTGTTTGCAGGCCATGCGCCGAAGGTTTTCGAGAAAATTTGAGCGGCAAACTACATCCGAAACATGAGACGTGATATTTAATCTCTATCTGAATCTTAGATGGAGTTGGAATGGCGGATCTGGAAAACCTCTCCGCGTTCGTGGTCGCGGCCGAAGAAGGGTCGTTTTCTGCTGCAGCGCGTAAGCTGGGAAAGGCGCAGTCCGCCGTCAGCACATGCGTTGCCAATCTGGAGGTTGATCTGAACACGCAGCTGTTCAGCAGGGAAGGGTACCGACCCGAGTTGACAGAAGAGGGCAGGTCTCTACTGGTCTACGCCAAGTCAGTGCTGGACAGTCATGCACGTCTGCAATCCCATGCGGAGGCACTCACACATGACGCCGAACCGGTCCTTGTCCTGAGCGTCCAGCATGGCCTGATGGTGAGCCGGGTTAACGCGTTATTGGCTGAATTTTCGCAAAGCTTCACAAGCCTTCAACTGGAGATCCGAAGCGGTTCGGGAGCGGACGTCAGAGAAGATCTGAACGATGGCCGGGCCGATATCGGATTGGCCCGGGAGTCTGGATCGTTACCGAAGAGCTATTCCCGTCGTGGGTTGGGGTTTCAGCGCTGTGTTCCCGTTTGTCTGTCCAGTCATCCATTGGCGGATTTGAAAGAGGTCGGGCGATCAGACCTGGCTTGTTACCGGCAGATAATCTGCCCTGACGATCTTGAGCCTGCGTCAGGGCGAAGGCTCAGTCCGAATTTCTGGAGCGTCGGTGATACTCACCGACAGATGACATGCGTTCTGCAGGGTCTTGGCTGGGCGGAGCTTCCGGTTGAACATGTCGCGGAGGGGGTGTTGGCAGGCCGCTTCAAGGTTCTGAACTATGACTTCGCGCAAAATGCAATTCTGTTCGGAGTTGACCTGCTGACCTCCAACCTGCGCAAGGAAGGAACGGCGCGAAAATGGCTCGTTGAATCTCTGTGCGGCTGGGACCAGCGAGCCTGGATCGGCGATCATCGGGTAGGTGCAAGGTAACTGGCCGCACTGGCCCCGATGGTTTGGGGCAGTGAAGTAAGTTGTGGCGCGCTCTAAATGCCGGCTTTCTTCAATCGCCTGATTTCATCTGGTCATGCAGGGCAGCAAGCGCCACACGGTAGTTGGGATAACGGAACGAGTAGCCCAACTCATCCTTGACCCGCTTGTTGGAGACGCGCTTGTTTTCACCATAGAAAGAGCGCGCCATTGGTGTCAGTTCGGCGGTTTCAAACGGAATTTCAGGTGGCGGCGTCACGTTCAGCAATTCGGCCGCAAAAGCCACGACGTCCTGGGGTGGGGCCGGTTCGTCATCGGTCACGTTGAATATACGGTTTGAAGGCTGTGACATGGCCGCGGAAACTGCGCCGGCAATGTCGGCCACATGTATCCGGTTGAAGACCTGACCGGGCTTCACAAGGCGGCGGGCTGTGCCCTTCCTGAAATTTTCAAAGGCATTGCGGCCAGGTCCATAAATCCCGGAAAGCCGGAAAATGTTTAGTGGCACATCATTCGCCTCAGCAAAATTCTGCCAGGCTTCTTCCGCGGCGATGCGTTGCAAGGAACGTTTTGAAACCGGTTTGCACGACGTGTCTTCGTCGACCCAGTTCCCATCATGATTGCCATAGACACCAACCGTGGACAGATATCCGATCCACTTCGGCTTTGCCGCCGCGATATCTTCCGCGTGCTGGTTCAAGACCGGATCTCCGGTATCGTTCGGTCCGATCGAGATCAGAATGTGTGTTGCGGACTTCAGTGCCTCGGCGATGCCTTCGCCTTTGCTCTTGCCGTCGAACAGGAATGCCTCAACTCCGAGATCCCTCAGACTATCCATCTTGTCGGCGGATCGCGTCGTGCCGCCGATCCAGTCGAACCGATCCCGCACTTCGCCAACGATCGCCGTGGAGGAAAAGCCCACTCCAAAGATAAACAAGCGCATCCGATCAAAGCTCCAGATAGTTGCGGCGAATTTCGTATACGGCAATACCCGTTGCAACCGCGAGATTGAGGCTGTCCGCCTGGCCGGTTTGCGGAATACGGATCAAGGTCGAGCAGGCCTGCGCCATGTCGTCTTCGAGCCCTTTTTGTTCGTTGCCCATTACCAGAAGAGCAGGTTCCTTGTAGTCCGGTTGCCGATAGTCGACGGATCCCTGGAGATGTGTCGCAGCAACCGTACCCGGCCATTTCCCGGCCAGAGCCTTGAACTCTTCCTTGTTCATCTTCGCAAGGGGCACATGAAACAGTGACCCCATGGTGGCGCGCACAGCTTCCACGGCAAATGGATCGGTGCAGTCACCGACCAGAATGACACCCGCTCCACCGGCCGCGTCCACGGTCCGGATGATAGTGCCGAGATTGCCAGGGTCACGAACGCGGTCGAGAGCCACCCACAAAGTCGCACCAGCCGGATCTATTTCCTTGGAAGACAACATTTTCTGCTCATAAACCCCGACGACCGCCTGGGGATTGTCCTTGCGGGTCATCGCGGACATGACCGCCGTCGACACTTCCAGGATCAGGGCGCCGCGCGCCTTTGCCGTCGCAGCGGCTTTCTGGGCAACCGGATTGTCGCGCGCATCCGGACCAAGCGCCAGATATCGGATGCCCCAATTCGCGGCAATCGCATCGGTCGCCAGCTTCAAGCCTTCGGCAACAAACAGTCCAGACTGGTTACGGTGCTTGCGCTGGGCAACCAGTCCCTTGATTTCCTTGACGATCGGGTTCGAATGGCTGGTGATCTGTTTCACCGCGCCGATACGCTGGGGTTTGCCGGAATGGGACATTTTCTGCTCCGGAAGCTCGCTCAGGAGCTGGAAATGGGATGGAACTTGAATAGCGCTGGATTAGGCGCTGACCAATGCGGGGTCAAGTTTTTTGGAAAATCGCTTCAGATCAGCCCTTGGCGGGGAGCAACCGTTCCGTCGCGATCATGATGGACTCGTTGATGTCCACCGGGAATTCGGTCACGTCCAGTTTGCCATCGATCGACAGAAAAGACAGGCCGTGAACCTGTGTCCAGAGCGGAAACGAGCAGCGGATCACAGTCTCGTTGATATCCGGCTCGCCGAGGTACTGAGCAACTTCCCGCAACAGAACGCCATATGAACTTCGCCCGACGGTCTTGAGTTCCTCAATTCGGCCGCTGTGTTCCTTGGTGCTGAACATCAGCCGGAATGTGTGGGGTTCACGGATGGCAAAATCAACATATGCCCGGCCGATGGCCGCGATGGAGTCGACCGTGCCGCGCGGGTAGCTGGATGCCCGATGATCCATGTCCTCTCCAAGCCGCTGCAGACCGTCCTTGGCAACTTCGATCAGGAGATCCTGCTTTGAGGAGAAATGCCGGTATGGAGCCGCCGTACTGACCCCTGCAAGACGGCAGGCGTCTGACATGGAAAAGCCATCGGGGCCGTTTTGCTCAATCAGCCGGCCCGCTGCATTGACCAGCTGACCACGCAGATTGCCGTGATGATATCCGCTTTTTTTCTGGATTTTGCTTTTGGCCATTCGCGGCAGATCCGAACTTTTTTTGACATGAGTCTCTTGTAGAAGTTAATTCTTCTAACATATGTTAGCAACAGTAACATAGTTAGAGCCGTTTACATTGAGCGACCCTGGTCTCGAACAACGGTTGCCACCGGTAAACAGGTGAGGGCCTTACATGTCGGAAGATCGCAAGGACAACGAAAAGCAAGTCGCTGGCCGCGGGTACATGAAGCGGATCAGGCGGTGGAGCGTCAGCCTGGCCACCTTTTCACTGAGCGTTGGTATCGCTTCAGCCGCGGTCTTGCTTGGCGTCACAACTATTCAGATGCGGGCGGAGGAAAAGCCGAAAATTCAAGCCTCTCCCCTGGTTCAGGTGCCGGTCATCTACCCTGAGTACAGTGCCGGCTATGATGTAACGCACAGCTTCGTTGGCCGCGTGGAGCCGGCCCGCCAAACGGATCTCGGATTTGAACTTTCCGGGACAATCGACAAGATCACCGTCGATGAAGGTGAGGCCGTCCTCAAGGGTGACGTCATCGCTGAACTGGATAAGCGATCACTCGAAGCCGACCGGCGCAGACAGCTCGCAAACCGGCTTGCCACCGAAAGCGACAGGGAATTGGCGCTCCTCACTCTTGGACGTCAGCAGAAACTTCAAAGCAGCGGACATGTCAGCGCACAGATCCTGGATGAAGCGAGACTGACCGTCAGTCGTCTGGATGCAACGCTGGCCCAGATCGACGCCGCCATAGACGCTATCGATATCAATCTCGACAAGTCGGTGCTGACCGCCCCATTTGACGGCATTGTCGGTGAACGTTTGCTGGACGAAGGGGCGACCGTTTCACCGGGCATGCCACTTCTCAGGATACTCGAAGCGACCAGCCCAACGGTGCGGATCGGTCTGGCACCTGAAGTTGTTGACCGGCTTGATCGAGACGAGCAGTTCGAAGTGCGTGTTGCCGGCGGAGCGTTTGCGGCAAGACTGTCCGGCTTGCGTCCGGACCTTCAGACAAGCACGCGAACCATCGAGACGCTCTTCGAAATTGATCTTGGAGGCGGACCCGCCCGTTTCGGCCGACTCGCTGAACTGACCTTGCCTGAACGGGTGGATACGGAGGGTTTCTGGGTGCCGACTTCTGCGCTGAAGGAAGGTCCGAGAGGTCTTTGGACGGTGCTCGCGGTCATTGAGACAAATGATCAGGGTGCGGAACGTTCCTTCATCATTTCTCGTGAGGCGGTCGAAGTGCTGCATGCCGGAGAGAGCAGGTCCTTTGTCAGGGGAACAATTGCCGGGGATACCCGGATCGTCACCGAAGGGGTGCACCGGGTTGTCCCCGGCCAGTCCGTGACACCAATTGAAAACGGAGCCTGAGTCATGGAAACGCTTTTCTTTCGTCAGCCCCGACTGGTTGCCCTGACGCTTCTTGTCATCATTGCAGCTGGCTTTTCTGCGCTTGTTGGAATTGGTAGGCAGGAAGACCCGACCATCACCAATCTCTTTGCCACTGTCACGACGATTTATCCTGGTGCCGATCCCGGGAGGGTCGAAGCGCTTGTGACGGAAAAGATTGAACAGGAACTGCGGGAAGTGGAGGAAATCGATGTAATCGAATCCACGTCTGCATCTTCCATTTCGATTATCCAGATCGAGCTCCTCGACACCCTGACAGAAGAGGTGATCGAACAGGCCTGGTCGGAAATTCGCGACAAGATCGGCGATGCGACCAGAGAGTTTCCGCAAGGCGTTCTTGAATCGGAATTCAGCACGGAAGGGGCCGGGGCTTTTGCAGCGATCAGCGCACTGGTTCCGCGACATGACGACGTATCTGAAGCGGTTCTTCTGCGCTATGCGGATACACTGTCTGACCTGTTACGGAACGTTCCGGGCACAAAGTCGGTCGAAATCTTTGGCGAGATCGAAGAGGAAATTCTGGTGCAGGTTGATCCTGCCATCCTGACTTCGTTGACCCTGACCGTGGATCAGGTTTCGGCAGCCATCCAGAACGCGGATGCCAAGGTTCGCGCCGGGCGCCTTCGCGGATTGGACCGGGAGCTGTTGATCGAGGTGCAGGGCGAAATCGATGCTCTGGATCGGATCAGACAAGTTCCGGTTTCGATCAGCAACACCGGTATCGTCACCCGTGTCGGAGACATCGCCAAAGTTCTCAAGGGCAAGCGTGAACCAGCTGACGAACTTGCGCTTTCAGGGGGACGGCCTGCCATTCTGGTTGCCGCCAAGGTGGCAGATGGCCTTCAGGTCGATACCTGGATGGCGAGAGTACGAGACAGGCTTGCGAATTTTGAAGTGAGTATGCCGCATTCGATCGAACAGCGACTGGTGTTTGACCAAAGCACCTACACGATTGAACGCCTGTCAAATGTTGGACTGAACATTGCCATTGGCATGTCCCTTGTCGTTGTCGTGTTGCTGGTGACGATGGGTTTTCGATCCGCGTTGATCGTGGCCATGGTTTTGCCGGTCGTCACGCTTGCCTCGTTCGCGACCATGAAAATGATCGGACTGCCGTTGCACCAGATGTCTCTTACCGGATTGATTGTTGCTCTTGGCTTGCTGGTCGACGCCGGGATTGTGATGACAGATGAAATCGGCCAGGCCTTGCAGAAGGGCGCCACACGGGCCGAAGCGGTCGGCAGGGCGGTGCGTCGTCTCTTCGCACCGCTACTGGCATCAACCGTGACAACAGCCCTTTCGTTCATGCCCATGGTATTGCTCCCCGGAGCGCCGGGCGACTTCGTCGGCGCGATCGCAATCGCCGTCATCATCATGCTGCTGTGGTCTTTTGTTGTCGCCGTGACCCTGACTGCCGCGATTGCGGGTTGGGTCTTGCCGTTGAAAAAGGAAACAGATCATCAAGCCGGATTTCGTCCTGTTTCCTTGTTGACGATACCCTTCAGGTCTTCGCTCCGGTTGGCGATGCGCAATCCTGCGAGCTCGGTTGCTTTGTCACTGGTTCTGCCGGTTATCGGCTTTCTCAGCATGCCAACCCTGACGGCCCAGTTCTTTCCAGGCGTTGACCGGAACCAGTTTCACATCGAAGTGGAACTTGCAGACGGAACGGCAATTTCCGAGACCACCGAGACAGCACGGGCAATGGACAATTATCTATCGAATGTGGATGGTGTCGAACAGGTGTCATGGGTTATCGGCAAGAGCGCGCCTGCCTTTTACTACAACATAGTCGGAGCGCGCGATCGTGCACCCGGCTTTGCCCAGGCTCTTGTCAAAACCGCGTCGGCAAAGGCGACCGCAGCGCTTGTGCCGCAGTTGCAAAATGCCTTGTCCGGTAAATTCCCGGAAGCCCGTATCCTTGTCCGCGATCTGGTTCAGGGACCACCTGTTGATGCACCTGTCGAATTGAGGTTGGTCGGGCCGTCTTTGGACGTTCTTCGAGAGAGGGGCGATGCGTTGCGGCAGTTGGCTTCCGGCATCGAGGAAGTAACAATCGTCCGAACAACGCTTGATGCCGGCGCGCCCAAGCTGAAATTTGCGGTCAACGAAGATAAGGCCCGACTGGTTGGTCTGGGGCTCGCAGACGTGGCGCGTCAGCTTGAAGCCACTCTGGAAGGTGCGACCGGTGGCAGCCTTATCGAAGGCACCGAAGAGCTCCCGGTTCGTGTTCGCGTTGGCGATCTTCAGCGTTCCGACCTTGCGAAAATAGCAAGTCTGCCGTTGTTGCCTGCACAGGGAATGCCAGGCTCGGCAAGTTATGAAGGTGTTCCTCTGTCGGCGATTGCCGACATCAGGTTGGAGCCTTCCATGGGGCAGGTGAACCGGCGCAATGGTGAGCGGATCAATACGGTTCAGGCTTTCATTCAATATGGCGTCTTGCCGGAAGAGGCCTTGAAGAAGCTTCAGGCTGAAATGGAGATCGCAGGCTTTGTCCTGCCGGAGGGATACCGGATCGAGACCGGCGGAGATTCAGATGCCCGTGCCGATACGCTGGCCAACCTTATCGGGTCTCTCGGCCTGATCGTGCCGCTCTCGCTTGCTGCCGTTGTGCTGACATTCAACTCATTCCGACTGACCGCGGTTACTTTCGTGGTGGCCATCCTGTCGGCTGGCCTCAGTCTGCTTGCTCTAGCAGTTTTTCAGTACCCTTTCGGCATCAATGCAATCATCGGCGTGATCGGGTCTATCGGCGTATCAATCAACGCGGCCATCATCATCCTGACGGGCATGCAGCAGAACAAGGACGCGGTGATAGGAGACCGGGACGCGATGGTCGATGTAGTCATGAGCTCCAGCAGGCACATTGTCTCAACGACGTTGACGACCTTTGGCGGGTTCCTGCCCCTTATCGTGGAAGGTGGCGGCTTCTGGCCACCATTTGCGATGTCCATTGCAGGCGGGGTGCTGCTGTCAACGGTCATCTCGTTTTACTTCGCTCCACCCATGTTCGCCCTGGTCTATGCCAGGGGAAAGAGGAGGGCAGCCAAATCCGACGAAAAGCCTGAACAGGGCCAGGGAACGAGAAAGTCCGGCAACTGGTCGAATGACAACTACCAGACAGCACTTGCTGCCGAGTAATCCTGCAAGTTGGGAGCAACCGTCAGCGGCTGCTCCATCTGGAAAAGAGTGATGTGGAGAGGGCGCGTTTGCCGTCCTCTTCGCGGATCACCAGTTCGCCTGATTCAAGCAGGCCACCCTGATTGGCGAGCGTTTCAGCCATCAATTCGTGAATTGAGACAAAGCTGGAGCGGATCGCATAAGCAGTGAGGATCATGAATAGGGCGTCCTTGGCAAGCAGCTGCTGCAGATCTGCAAGCATACCGGGCAAGCTGGTGTAAAGGTCCCAGACCTCACCCTTGGGACCACGGCCGTATTTGGGTGGATCCAGAATGATGCCATCATAGGTGTTGCCCCGGCGAACCTCGCGAGCGACAAACTTTGAGGCGTCCTCGCAGATCCATCGGATCGGCAGATCTTCCAGCTCGGACAAAGCCTGGTTTTCACGGGCGTAGCCGATTGCCTTTTTCGAAGCATCAACGTGGGTGACTTGCGCGCCTTCGGTCGCCGGCAGCAGAGAAGCCAGTCCCGTATAGCCAAAGAGGTTCAGGATCTTCAGTGGTTTTTCCGGTGCGCGTTCACGCTCGGCGCGAACCTTGCCGTTGACCCAGTCCCAATGCGCGGCCTGTTCCGGAAACACACCGACATGGCGGAACGACATGAACCGGCCGTTGTAGCGCACCGGTCCGTAGGACATCGGCCAGGTCTCGGGCACATTGCCTGAAAATTTCCACCGGCCCGGGCCTTCTTCTTCCGTATCACCCGAAAAGACAGCGTTGGCCCTGTTCCAGGCGCTTTCCTTGAGGCGGCGCGCTCCCATGGCCTGTGGCTCCGGGCGAACGATCGTAAAGCGGCCATAGCGCTCAAGTTTCTGTCCTTCGCCCATGTCCAGCAGTCGGTAGTCTTTCCAGCCCTTGGTCTCCAGAACAACGGGCCAGAGCTGGTTGGGGGACTTGCCGGATGGGGCAAAGGAAGGGGCGTTGGTCATTTCCGCCACGACGGTCTCTCGGTTCAAGAAGTTGGATGTTGTTCCGCCTTAGTCGTCTGTCGCAGCAAGGTCAACGGTTGCATGAAGACCAAGGCAACAAAAAAGGCGGGAGCGACTGGCGCTCCCGCCTTCTGTTCTCGAGCCGGGCAGCTTATGCCGCAGCGACTTCCGAAAGGAAGCGCTCGACCTCGTTCTTGAGCTGATCGGTCTTTTCGGTCAGTTCGCCGGACGCCGACAGAACCATGTCCGCAGAAGACGACGTCTGGTCGACGGCCTGCGACAGCTGGCTCATGGAAGAGGACACGGCACCCGTGCCTTCGGCAGCGCGCTGAACGTTCTGCGAGATCTCCGCAGTGGCTGCACCCTGCTGCTCGACAGCGGAAGCAATGGCCGTGGTGTAGCTGTTGACCTCGTTCATGGTTTCTGCGATTTCGCCGATGGCGACAACGGAGTCCTTCGTTGCGTTCTGGATCTCGGTGATCTGTGAACTGATCTCTTCCGTCGCTTTGGAAGTCTGCGTCGCCAGTTCCTTCACCTCAGCCGCAACAACGGCGAAACCCTTGCCAGCCTCGCCGGCACGAGCCGCCTCAATCGTCGCGTTCAGTGCCAGCAAATTGGTCTGTTCTGCAATCGCCTGAATGAGCGTGACAACTTCACCAATCTTTGTCGCGGCCTCTGCCAGGCCTTCAACTTTTTCATTGGTGACCCGGGTTCCCGTCGTGGCGCGATCAACGATTTCAGTGGTCTGTGAGACCTGGCGGGAGATCTCGCCGATGGATGCAGCAAGTTCTTCAGCGGCACTGGCAACGGTTTGAACGTTGTTCGTCGTCTCGTTGGAAGAAGATTGCGTCTCGGTTGCGTACCCGGCGCTGTCCCTTGCGATTTCGGTCAGGGCCTGGGCAGTATTGTCGAGACCGTCCGCCGTGGTTTCAACCGAGCCGAGAGCGTCTTCGGCCGTAGCACGGAACCCGTTGATCAGATTGTCGATCCGCTGCTGGCGTTCCTGACGATCTGCCTCTTCGCGTGCATTTTGTTCCTGCAACTGAGCGCGCTCGACGGCATTGTCCCGGAAGACCTGAACCGTGCGGCTCATGCCGCCAATCTCGTCGCCGCGCTCGATGCCGGGAATGTCGACGTCGTTGTCGCCATTCGCCAGACGGTTCATCACGTTGGTGATGGTATGGATCGGGCGCGTGATTGCCAGGTTCAGAACAAACGCAAGACCGATACCGCCAAGAATGGCCAGAAGGATGGTTGTCGCGATCTGCACCTCGGCTGCACCGGCCGCAGAGGTGGCCGATTGTGACTGGGTGTCGGCGATTGCAGTGATGTCGGCACTGACTTTCCTGGTCAGGCTGTCAAGCTGCTGGCGCTTGGCCATCAGGTCTGCCTTTGCGGTCAGCATTTCCTTGAAGGACCGGTCCAGGGATACGATCGAAACAGGAATTGCGTTGATTGCGTCGGCAGCTGACGGCAACACATTGGCATACTTGATCATGTCTTCTTCAAGCGCCGCGAGAGCTCCGATCTGCTCTTCCACCGCAGACTGATCGGTCGCACCGAAAGATCCGAAAAGATAGAGGGTTTCGGAGCGGGCAGCGAGCGCAAGCTCGTTGAGTGTTGTGGCCTTGTCTGCAATGGCGCGCACTGTCGCCAGTCTGGTTGACGCGGTCAACGCATCGGTCTTGGCTTTGGAGACGACCGGCAGAACCTGACCCAGAATGTCCAATGTGAGAACGTTCATGTTTTCGATGGCAGTGCCTACGGCGAGGCGTGCTTCATAAGCTTCTGAAAAGCCAAGGTCCTTGGTGAGATTTTCAAGAGCCTCTTTGAGCTTCCTGGCTTGGCCTGCCAGCTTGCTGACGGTCTTGCGCTGGATGCCTTCGATCTGCTTGTAGCGCATCTGCTTGGTATCACCGACAAGCGTGTCGGCAATGTCAAGTGACCTGGTAAGGTCATCGCCTTCGATATTGCCGCTGCCCTCGAGATACAGAAGCTGAATTTGAACGACTTCGTCCTTCAGCTCGAACACGCCGCGCTGCAGCTGATTGGCATCATCCAACCGACCATTGGCGGAAAAGGCTTCCGCACTGATGCGTTTTTCTTCGGTCAGAACCGCATCGGTGATTGTGGCAGCCAGGGACTCCAGGTCCGTCGTGCTTGCCTGCAGGGTCGCAAGGCGTTCGGCTTGCTGCTTGGTCTGACCTACGACCTCGCCAAAGGTTGTGGCAAACTCGGCGACCGCATTCTTCGCTCCGGCAACCTGTGCCTCCGCTTCGGCTTCGCCAGCAACTTCATGCGCCAGCTCTTCCAAAGACCCGTCAAGCTTCGCGATTTCCTGATGAACGGCATCACTCAGTTCGTTGCTCGGATTGTTCAGGTAGTCTTCGCGTTTCAACGAAGTAATTTGAACCTGGCCGGCGACCTGAGCTGCATGATCAGCAACGACGAAACTCGAAGACAGGTTCTGGATCGCCAGGAACCCGACACCGCCCACCACTGCTGTAAGCAACAATACCGCGAGAAACCCGCCGCCGACCTTGAACCCAAATTTCAGGTCGACCAATACCTTCAGAATTCGTTTCATTCGATCCCCGCACAGCCGAAAGAACAGCATTATCGTGCGGTTAGTATTGTGGGCGGCAATGAAGATTAGGTAAATTACTGCGATTATATAGAAGAAGTACCTTCAGACGATTATTCGTGAAGGTTTTCAATGCTATAAAGACTGCGACATTTTATCTTTACCAGAGTTATAAATTCTGGATTGAAAGACTCAAAATTACACGTGTTGACCGCCGTTGATGTGAATCTCCGAACCGGTCACGTAAGACGATTTGTCTGAACACAGATAGAAGATCGTGTCAGCGACTTCTTCCGGCAGGCCGAGCCGCCGCAATGGAATATCGTCAATCATCTTTTCTGTGCCAGGCGAGAGAATGGATGTGTCGATCTCACCGGGTGCGATGGCATTGACACGAATGCCGTGCGGTCCGAAGTCAGCGGCCATCTCCCGCGTGAGCGAGGCAAGGGCCGCCTTGGATGTGGCATAGGCGGTCCCCGCAAACGGATGAACCCGCATGCCAGCGATTGAAGTCACGTTGACCACCGATCCCTGGGCGGCTTTCAATTCTTCGAACAATCCTCGTCCAAGGAGGATGGGAGCAAAGAAATTGACCTGAAAGACCGTGCGCCACTCGTGCATTGCGGTGCTAAAGGAGTCGAGACGTTCGCCGTTCGGTCCTTTCGGGCTGATGCCTGCATTATTGACCAATGCGTTCAGCTGGGAGCCATGTTCTTCCAGCCGCTTGCGGATTTCCTGCACGGCAAATCCCAGGTTCTCCGGATCGGAAAGATCAACCTGAATGTGATCTTCCGGGCCTCTTGGCCACGGGCATTTGTCAGAAAACGCCTGACGCGAACAGGAGATTACACGCCACCCTTCAGCAGAGAACCTTTTCACGGCGGCATGACCGATACCGCGGCTGGCACCGGTCAGCACAAGCGTAGGGCGTGTGCCAGAGCTTTTATTGTCGCTCATTTCAGTTCCTATTCAGCGTTGGAAAATCGGAAAAAGTTGACTCTTGTAGTGAACTTTCGTTATTGCGCAGAAAAACGTAAATGCCAATATGTCTACAGGGCCGGGTCTTATCAAGTAAGGCTGAAATCCAAACGGACACTGTGCGGATCCATCTATGATCATTTGCTCCTGTAATGTTCTTTCTGAAAAGCAGCTTCGTGAAGCGGCAGAAGAAATGCGTGCAGATCCAAACGGAAAAGTTCCGACACCGGGAGCAGTCTTCCGGCACCGGGGGGGCCCGGCCAGAGGGGGTGGTTGTTTTGCATCAGTCAGTGACATCCATGAAGAAAAAGGCTAGGGAGAGGGAGGGGGAGGAGAACCGCACCACGCCCCCCTTAAGCGTGCTGTG
>JBCCVB010000073.1:0-29899 GCA_039195965.1 Pseudomonadota bacterium | reverse complement strand
CGTGAAATTCTCTCGCCGCACCCAGCTCTATAAATTCGCAAGGCAGATCGCACCATGGCAAAGATCAAAGTCGACAATCCGGTGGTTGAACTTGATGGCGATGAAATGACCCGCATTATCTGGCAGTTCATCAAGGACAAACTGATCCACCCCTATCTCGATATCGACCTCCTCTACTATGACCTGTCGATTCAGAAACGGGACGAAACCGACGATCAGATCACTGTCGATGCGGCCAATGCGATCAAGGAACACGGGGTCGGCATCAAATGCGCAACGATTACTCCAGACGAAGCACGCGTTGACGAATTCGGACTGAAGCGCATGTTCCGTTCGCCCAACGGTACCATCCGAAACATTCTTGGCGGTGTCATTTTCCGTGAACCGATCATCATGCAGAACGTGCCCCGCCTTGTTCCGGGCTGGACACAGCCGATCATCGTTGGTCGCCACGCCTTCGGTGACCAGTATCGCGCAACAGACTTCACCTTCCCAGGCAAGGGCAAACTGACCATCAAATTTGTCGGCGACGATGGCACCGTCATTGAACGCGATGTCTACGACGCTCCCTCCGCCGGCGTCGCGATGGCGATGTACAATCTTGACGATTCCATCCGCGACTTCGCCCGCGCCTCCTTGAATTACGCCTTGCAACGCAAGGTTCCCTGCTATCTGTCGACAAAAAACACAATCCTGAAAGCCTATGACGGCCGCTTCAAGGATCTGTTCCAGGAGATCTACGATGCCGAGTTCAAGGAGAAATTCGCTGATGCCGGCATCTGGTATGAGCACCGGCTGATCGACGACATGGTTGCTTCCGCCCTGAAATGGTCGGGCGGCTATGTCTGGGCCTGCAAGAACTACGATGGCGATGTCCAGTCCGATACCGTGGCGCAAGGGTTTGGCTCCCTTGGCCTGATGACCTCCGTTCTGATGACCCCGGATGGCAAGACCGTGGAAGCGGAAGCCGCACACGGCACCGTGACCCGTCATTACCGTCAGCATCAGAAGGGCGAGAGCACCTCCACCAACTCCATCGCCTCCATCTTTGCCTGGACCCGAGGTCTTGCACACCGGGCGAAACTCGATGGCAATGACAAGCTCGCCCGTTTTGCGAAAACGCTGGAAAGCGTCTGCATCAAAACCGTTGAATCCGGCTACATGACCAAGGACCTGGCCCTTCTTGTCGGACCGGATCAGGGTTGGCTGACAACGACCGGCTTCCTGGACAAGATTGACGAGAACCTGCAAAAGGCAATGTCCGAGCTGTAATCAGGCCGCGATAAAATGCATTGATGGAAAGAACGCTCCGGACACCGTTTCGGAGCGTTTTTTTATTGACGCAGGCCGCACGGTTTGCGAACCGTCCTATCGTCTTGCCCGATTTTCATATTTTGACAGAAGCTCCGCATTTCTGGAGACAAGGAGATATCCTTTGCTGACTGTCGACCAGCTGCAAACACCTCTTATCGGTCCGATCAGTTTCGTCCTGGATGGAGGTAGCTGCGCTACGGTTTCCGGCCCCTCAGGCGCCGGCAAGTCTTTGTTGTTGCGAGCACTATCCGACCTTGACGACAGCAGCGGCACCATTTCCTTGGGCGGAAAAACGAAGGAAGCGCATACAGCTCCCGAATGGCGCAGGAAAGTAGCATACGTTCCGGCGGAAAGTGGCTGGTGGACGGACAACGTGCAGGACCATTTTCAGGACACACCCAATCTAGCGCAACTTCTGGACACCGTAGGTCTGCCGGATGCGCTTGCCTGGCAAGTCTCCCGGCTCTCAACCGGTGAACGTCAACGCCTCGCTTTGGTTCGCGCACTTCAGCTCAATCCGCAAGTACTGCTCCTGGATGAGCCGACCTCCGCACTCGACCCCGTTTCCGTGAGCGCGATAGAAACCCTTTTGAAATCGAGAATCTCGTCCGGTGACGCAATTCTGCTGGTAACCCATGATCAGGATCAACCGGTTCGGATGAATGCCGTCAACTATCACATGGCATCAGGAAAACTCACTCTTCAGGAAACAACGAGGGCTGCGCAGTGAACAGCTACCAGGTGCTCTCCTATTGGGATCTGATCGCGGCATCCCTCTTCCTCATCTTGAACGCAGTCTTTTCGATAACGCTCAATCTAGGCCTAGCCAAAACACTCATCGTTTCAGCCCTGCGCATGAGCGTGCAATTGTTTCTTGTCGGCCTGATACTGAAAGCGATTTTTCTGTCCGGCTCGCTTATCTGGACGCTGCTTGCGGCAATAATAATGGTGGGATTTGCCGGGCATGAAATTTGGGCAAGACAGGATCGGAGGCTGAAGGGGCTGTGGGGACCTGGTCTTGGAGCTGGCGTCATGCTGGTCTGCGGAAGTCTCATAACGATTTATGGTCTTGCCGGACAGATCCGACCTGACCCGGTTTGGCAACCACAATACTCCCTTCCTCTGTTCGGCATGATCCTCGGCAACACAATGAACGGTGTCAGCCTTGGGCTCGACACTCTCCACACGTCAATTGCGAAGGGCAAACGCGACGTGGAAGCTCAGCTTCTCCTCGGCCGGAGCCGCTGGGAGGCAACACGCCCGGCCACCAGACAGGCCCTGCGTGCCGGCTTTACTCCCATCATAAATTCCATGGCGGCAACAGGTGTCGTCTCCCTGCCCGGTTTGATGTCGGGTCAGATCCTCTCCGGTGTCGATCCTCAACAGGCTGTAAAGTATCAGCTGCTGATCATGTTCCTGATCGGGGGCTCCACAGGCCTCGGAGTGATCGGAGCAACATTCTGCAGCCTGTGGCGGCTGACCGACACACGGCACAGATTGAGGTTGGACCGGTTGAGCGGAGGATCCACATGACTGAACTCTTTGGTGCGGAATATTCGGTTTATGTGCGCTCTGCCAGGCTGGCACTGGCCGAGAAGGGCGTTGCCTATACGCTTGTGCCCGTAGACGTGTTCGCACCCGGCGGCCTTCCGCAAGAACATCTGAAGAGGCATCCCTTCGGCAAGATTCCCGGCTTCCGCCACAATGATTTTTCGCTCTACGAGACAACGGCGATCCTGCGTTACGTCGACGAGGCTTTTGAGGGGCCCTCGCTTCAGCCCGAAACGCCGCAGGCACGTGCCCGCATGAGCCAGATCCTGTCGATCCTCGACACCTACGCCTATCGGACACTTGTCTGGGACATCTTCGTCGAGCGCGTTGCAAAGACGCGCGATGGCTCTGTGGCGGATGAAGCCAGGATCGCTTCGGCCCTCCCCCAGGCAAAAACCATTGTCCGGGCATTGGAAGACCTGACAGAGCGAGGCCCATTTCTATTGGGTGAACATTTGACACTTGCAGACTGCCACGCTGCTCCAATGCTCAACCTGTTCCAGATGTCCCGGGAAGGTGCGAGGCTGATGGAAGACTCCCCAAGTCTCTTGAACTGGTTGCAGACCTTCAGAAGTCGCAAGAGCTTTCAGTCAACGGAGCCCAAGGAAAAAGACTAGCGACCACGCATCGGATCAGAGGGAACACACCTTGGACTTTCCGGAACCAGGTTTGCCGGGTCCAGGGTGAACGTCTCATAGAGAAACAGCAACTACCGCATACCGGGCAATCCCGCTATTTTCGTGTTAGCGTTCCATGGATTGTTTGAAGACGTTCGCGACGGAGGTTGCCGTGTTTGCATCAGTTTCTGCATCAACAAATTTAATCTCGCGAATTCAAAAGCCTATATCGCTTTTCTTGACTGCAACATTATTGACCTGTCTGGTTTCAATCGCCAGCGCCCAATCTGTTTATGAACCTGCCCGGGGCTCAGTGGAGCGCAAAGCAATACTGGACACGATCCGTCCGATGGTGGAAGTGCGCGTTGGACCACCCGTCGAATTCGTGGTTGGCTGGATGCGCTCCGGCAATGGCTGGGCGTTCGTCAGGGTCGACCCGCAGCGGCCCGGAGGCGGCGTTATTGACTTGCGTTTCACGACCTATGCCAATCAGGCGGATTATATGGATGGCCTGACGACGTATGCTTTGCTGGTTTATCGCTACAACCGCTGGAACCTTGTCGATTTCGTCGTCGGTCCAACGGATGTATTCTGGGTAGGGGATCCGCTTTACGCGCAGCTGCCACCAGGTCTCACGCCTTACTGAACTGAGAATGCATTTCTAAGTTTCGCGGAAGCTCAATCAGAGCACCGCCCCTGCCCGAACTGGATAGTCTCGATGAACAATGCAGAAGCGACACAAGCTCCCGATGCAGGATATTGGCATCTGTGGAGCGACGCCGACGGTATCACCCACCAAAGCCATTGCCGTTTCGATCATCTTGAGCTGAAAACATTCGCTCCTCCGGCCAAGGACCTCTGGGTAAAACGGCTTGCGGCCAATCCGGAAGATATCACCATCCTTGTGCTCCAGCCCGGTACGCTCAACTGGCATCGCAACCCGCAGCCGCAATGGATCGTTCCCTTGTCGGGGACATGGTTCGTTGAAAGCATGGATGGCACCCACATTGAAATGGGGCCGGGTCAGTTGTCGTTTGGAGAAGATCAACTGGCAAAACCCGACGCAGACGGTCGGGAAGGACACTTGTCCGGTGTGGTTGGAAACGAACCTTGTGTCCTGATGGTCATTCAAATCAAGGACGCACCAAGAGTAGGAGCCGCTTGCAAGGTCGATTGAAAGAGCTGCAAACGACTCACTACGGTCCAGCGGCGCCGTCTGCCTAGGCGACCGCTTCTGCCACTATTTTGCTGGATCCTTGTCCGGAGACACTTCTTCCTGGAATGACAGCTCAGGCTCTTCCCTTGCATCTTCGGCAGAAGCATAGACGCCGGCCTGCTGCAATTCTTCTTCGGCCAGTTCGCCCAGCACTTTCTTTCCGGCAGCCACCCTTTCGCGCGCTTCGGCCATGATTTTCTTGGCCAATGCCTCGTCACGGTCCATGAGCTGCTGAAGCGCATCTGCCTCCAGAACAAGAAGCTGGCAATCCCTGTAGGCAACAACATTCGCGGTTCTGCGCGTCTGGTTGATAAGTGCCAGCTCGCCAAAAAAGTTGCCTTCACCGAGATAGATGGTGTCGTGCTGAAGCTTGATCTCCACTTCCCCGTCGGAAATGAAATACATGCGATCCGCAACGTCCCCTTTTTCGGCAATCGTCCCACCCTTTTTCACGCTTTGTGCCTGCAGGAGCTTTGCCACTTCCGCAATTTCAGTCGCCTTGAGATCTTCAAACAGCGGCACGCGCGCCACCATGGACCACGTCACAACAAAGTCTCTGCTGTGGATCTCCCTGGCAAAAGCGGATGCAATGATCCCCACCGGCAACGCAATCAAGCCGTAACCCATCAACATGACGACGCTACCGACCACCTTGCCAAGATTGCTGACCGGCACGACGTCTCCATAGCCGACAGTCGTGACCGTCGTGATCGCCCAGTAGATGCCGTGCAGGATGCTACGGAATTTCTCAGGCTGCACACTGTGTTCGATCAGATACATCAAAGTCGCGGCCAGAAGGATCACACCAAGTATGATCATGCTGGAGCCGACCAGTGCCTTACGTTCGGCTACAACCGCCGAGATGAGCGACCGCAAAGCCGGCGAATATCTGGCAAGTTTCAGGAACCTAAGCAACCGCAGAATGACGACGACGGTTACCGCCTGGTTGGGCAGGAACAGCACAAAGAGCAGTGGCAACGCGCCGATGAGGTCAACGATCGCATCAGGCTGAAGAGCATAGCGCAGGCGGGACCACACAGGACCGTAACGGCGTAGTGGCGGATGCATATCGGCCACATAGAGACGCAGGAGGTATTCTATCAGGAAGATAAAGCCGCTTCCCAACTGCAAAAAGCGCAGATGGTGCCCGAAGGTTGCCCGGATCGCAGGCACTGTTTCCAGGACGGCCAGAACGATATTGGCAAGGATGAGAAACACGAGGAGATGGCGCAGAGTGCGCGCCGCCACCCGTCGTTTTCCCGTGTCTTCGAGCACTTCATAGAGCACTCGCTTGAATTCCTGGCCGTGCACGCTGCACTCCGTTGTTCGAAACCAGACCCTTGGTCGGATCTTATCTTCTTGAATAACCTTACAATAGTTAAATTCAAAACCAACTGCCGCCCCGTTTCACGTGCTGCGCGCGAAGCCGTGAGGTCGCGTTGGCGGATCGTGATTGGGCAATATTGTCGCAGCTCCCATCTCTAAAAGGGTAACCATCGCTCTTTGAGGAGGGAAAAATGACTTTTGAAACAGACAAAGTTCGCGCTGCGGAAACGACACCCCATCATGTCGTTCTGAAAATGTTGATTACGTCGACCTTTCTTGCAGCGGCCGCACTGGCGATCACTGCGATTGCTCACTAATAGTTTCCGCGACCCCTAATGAAAAAAGCGTGCCTCTTGGGCACGCTTTTTCATTTTCTCACCTAGGTCCTTCAGCCATCAGGCTGACAAGCGAACTTCCGATTTTTCCTGTTTAACAGGCCTCGCCCGAAGCTTGGTCGGTTTGATGTAACGGCAAGCCTGGTTCCGCCCGCGCCGTTTCGCCTTATAGAGCGCCTTGTCCGCGTGATCATACAGCCGTTCGAAAACCTTGCCCGACACATTCGTGTCCGTGAACCCGGCGCTGGTTGTGAAGGAAATGCCTGCCGCACCTGGATCAATCTTGAGAATGGAAGCACCAAGACAGACTTTTTGAGCCAGAAGGTCCAGCTCCTCTCCAACACGACCGCTTATAAAAACGGCGAACTCCTCGCCACCGATCCGCCCCAGAATGGCGTTCTTGCCGGCGAAAGACTTCAGAAAGTCAGCAAACCCCACCAATACCTTGTCGCCGCCCTGATGACCGTGACGATCATTGATCCGCTTGAAGTGATCCAGATCGAGAAGCAGCAGCGTTCCCTTCCCGCTCTCTGGGTCGTTGAGCTGTTCGTCAACGCGTCTGATGAACGCCCTGCGATTGTTCAACCCTGTCAGAACGTCCGTATCCGCCATTACCTGCACTTTTGCTTCTGCTCTCTCCTTCGCAAGCAACAGACAAACGAAGACCGCCGCGACGGTGTGCAGAAGGGACAGGACGATCAGAACGAACAACCAACTGGAAACCGGCAATTTGTCCGTAAAGTCAATTGGAAACCAGGCAGGAAACGGCAGCACGGCAAAGTGCAAAATCGAGAAGCTGGTGAAGACGAGAACACCAGCCTTGCGCCCCGGCAACACTTCACCCGCCTTGCCCCGGTGTATCTCGATGGCAGCCAATGCATAAAAAAGAGCGGCAGCCGAAAAAATGTAGAGCTGGCGGTTGAGAGCCATGGTTTCGACGGACTGGTCGTAAGCAACTCCGACCGGAACGAGGCCGAGAATAACCGCAGAGGTGAATATCCATGGAGGGCGCCGGCCGAAGAATGAGCGAACTCCGAGCCACGCGCTCGAAAGCCCAACCAGAAAAAGCATGCAACCGGCATATTCGCTCATCCAGTCCGGACCAAAAGGCCTCAGGACAATCAAAACGCCACCGACAGCCGGGGCCCAGAATGTAAACGCCCAGAACCTGAGATACGTCGAGCGGAAATTCGACCGGAGAGCGGCGCTGACAACAAGGAGAAAGAAAACGTAGACGGTGGAAAGGCACAGCAACACAGCAGGCACTGAGAATATCAGCTCCACGTGTTCGCTCCTTTCAACCTGCCCTTCCAATACTGGCAGGACCATGAGCCGACTCGCGTTCCATGACAACTCTCCTTTTACGGAAACGTGACCCTTGGCAACAGTTGAATTTGACCAAACGGAAATACCCACCGCCGGGCTCTCACAACGGACCGAAATGTCTGGCGCGGTCGCAAAGGTGCGACAGTCGCAAACCACAACTATTTTTCGCGCGAGCCACAGCTCAGCCACAGTTCGTGTTCAGGCTTTGGAAGATTCCACACTGTAAAATTTAACAAACTCGACAATGAAAAGACTGCTTCTGCTCTTCCTGGCATTGGCGCTGGTTCTTTACCTCGTCAACGCTTCCTGGTTCGCCTCACCACTGCCAGACGGTGAGCTGAAGCTCATCTCCCATCGCGGTGTTCACCAGACCTATGATCGCACGGACCTTGATCGCGATGCCTGCACGGCAACTCGTATCTATCCGCCCAAACATGCATTTCTGGAAAACACCATTCCGTCGATGGCCGCCGCCTTTTCAGCAGGAGCCGACATCGTCGAACTTGATGTTCATCCCACAACGGACGGGAAATTTGCCGTCTTCCACGACTGGACCCTTGATTGCAGAACAAATGAAAGCGGTGTGACCCGCAATCACAGCCTGAAGGATCTGAAGGCCCTGGACATAGGGTACGGATATACCGCCGATGGTGGCAAAAGTTATCCATTTCGCGGCACTGCGAGCAGCCGCATCCCCTCCCTGAAGGAAGTCCTTGCAGCATTTCCGCATGGACAGTTTCTGATCAACTTCAAAAGCAAGGATGTCCGGGAAGCAGAACAGCTGGAAGAGCTCCTTCTCGCGCATCCCGACTGGAGACCGCGTATCTGGGGTGTCTATGGCGGCGACGAACCGACGCGACAGATGGGTGAGCTTGTCCCGGGTATCCGCAACTTCACGAAGTCCGACACCAAATCCTGCCTGATGGAATACCTGGCACTTGGTTGGTCAGGTTACGTTCCGGAGCCCTGCCGCGGACGCCAGATCCTGGTTCCTTCCAACTATGCGCCCTGGCTCTGGGGCTGGCCAAACAGGTTCCTGAAGAGGATGAACGACCATGACACGGAGGTCCTTCTGGCCGGCTCTCCGAACGGCTCTGGAGGCATCGACAGTCTTGAGCAGCTACATTCCGTTCCGGACGACTTCTCGGGCTATGTCTGGACCAACAAGATAGAAATCATCGGCCCCATGCTTGGCGGCCGGCCAAACAAAAAAGGCGAGGTCATCAACCCCGCCTCTCATGAAAACTGAACTCCATCGACAGCCGTGACTCAGAGGGCTGTCAGATGGGTCTCGATTGCCGCAATGGCTGTATCCGCCTTGGAGCCGTCAGGACCACCGGCCTGAGCCATGTCGGGACGGCCACCACCACCGCGACCGCCAAGGGCTTCCGACCCGATACGAACCAGATCGACAGCGTTGACCTTTTCAGTCAGGTCCTTCGTAACCGCGGTAACAATCGCGGCCTTGCCGTCGTCGGCAACATTGATCAGTACAATGACGCCGGATCCGAGCTGGGCCTTGGCTTCATCAGCCATGCCTTTCAGGTCCTTGGGATTGATGCCTTCAACTGTGCGTGCCATCAGCTTGAATGCGCCGGCGTTCTTGACCGGAGCTCCGCCATTGCCACCACCACCCATGGCGAGCTTCTTCTTGGCATCCGCCAGTTCTTTTTCAAGCTTGCGGCGTTCTTCAACGAGCTGTGCGACACGTGCAGGAACATCGTCGGCGCCGATCTTGAGGATACCTGCAATCTCACGCATGCGCTTGTCTTGCGCGTCAAGGTAGGACCGCGCCTCCGCACCGGTAAGCGCCTCGATGCGGCGAACCCCGGCCGCGACAGCACCTTCAGACACCAACGTCACCAGACCGATATCGCCGGTGCGCCGTACGTGAGTACCACCACACAGTTCCGCCGAATACGGCTTGCCTTCCTTCGGACCGTGCAATGCGGTGCCCATGGAAACCACACGGACTTCATCACCGTATTTTTCTCCAAAGAGCGCCATGGCACCCGCCTCGATCGCATCGTCAACAGCCATCAGACGCGTTTCAACCGGTGCGTTCTGCAAGACGATTTCGTTGGCGTAGGTTTCGACAACAGCCAGCTCGTCATCACTCATCGGCTTGGGATGAGAAAAATCGAAGCGCAGACGATCAGGCGACACCAGAGATCCCTTCTGTGCCACATGCGTTCCGAGCACTTCACGCAGAGCTTCGTGGACAAGGTGCGTCGCTGAGTGGTTGGAGCGGACGGCACTACGACGGTCATGATCGACCTGCAGCTCAAGTGCCAGTCCCGGCACCAATTCACCTTCCTCGACCGTGACGCTGTGCACGAAGAGGCCGTCTGCCTTCTTCTGGGTGTTGGTGACTTTGATCTTCAGATCAGTCCCCAGCATGAAGCCGGTATCGCCAACCTGACCACCGCTTTCACCATAGAACGGTGTTTGGTTGAGAATGACATATCCGCTTTCGCCGGCTGAAAGTTTGCCGATTTCCTTGTCGTCCGAGGCAAGGGCTACAACTTCACCTTCCGCAACCTCGGTCTCATAGCCAAGGAAGTCGGTGGCACCGTGCTTTTCCTTCAAGGCAAACCAGACAGCTTCAGTCGCGGCTCCACCAGAGCCGGACCAGGCTGCACGCGCTTCTGCCTTCTGCCGTTCCATGGCTGCGTCGAAGCCATCGGTGTCGACCGAGATGTCCCGGGCACGAAGGGCGTCCTGTGTCAGATCGAGTGGGAACCCGTAAGTGTCATAAAGCTTGAACGCGGTCTCACCGTCCAGCTGCCCGCCAGCAGTTAGATCTTCTGTCGCACTGTCGAGCAGACCGAGACCACGCTCAAGGGTCTTGCGGAAGCGGGTTTCCTCCAGCTTCAAGGTTTCCGTGATCAGATCTTCAGCCCGAACCAGTTCCGGATAGGCACGGCCCATCTCGCGCACCAGCGCCGGAACGAGTTTGTGCATCAGCGGTTCGCTGGCACCAAGAAGATGCGCATGCCGCATACCACGGCGCATGATCCGGCGCAGGACATATCCCCTGCCCTCATTGGACGGCAGAACACCATCGGCAATCAGGAAGCTGGTGGAGCGAAGATGATCTGCAATCACCCGGTGACTTCCAAGCGCAGCGCCTTCCGCCTCGACGCCGGTTGCGTGCTCGGACGCAGAAATCAGAGCCTTGAAGAGATCAATCTCATAGTTGTTGTGAACGCCTTGCATAACGGCCGCAATGCGTTCGATGCCCATGCCGGTGTCGATGGACGGCCGCGGCAGGTTGAGACGCTCTTCCACAGTCTGCTCGTACTGCATGAAGACGAGGTTCCAGATCTCGATGAATCGGTCGCCGTCTTCTTCTGCAGAGCCAGGAGGGCCACCCCAGATGTGATCGCCATGATCATAGAAGATTTCAGAACACGGACCACAAGGACCGGTATCACCCATCGACCAGAAATTGTCCGAGGTCGGAATGCGAATGATCTTGTCTTCGCTCAATCCGCCGATCTTCTTCCAGAGATCAAAGGCCTGATCGTCTTCGGAATACACCGTCACAAGCAACTTGTCCTTTGGGAGGCCAAACTCCTTGGTGATCAGGTTCCAGGCGAGTTCGATCGCCCGGTCCTTGAAATAGTCACCAAAGGAAAAATTTCCGAGCATTTCAAAGAAAGTGTGATGCCGGGCGGTGTAGCCGACATTATCCAGATCGTTGTGCTTGCCACCGGCACGGACGCATTTCTGCGATGTCACAGCTCTGGAATAGTCGCGCGATTCCAGCCCGGTGAAGACATTCTTGAACTGGTTCATGCCGGCATTCGCAAACATCAGCGTTGGATCGTTGCGCGGTACCAGCGGTCCGGACTCCACTACCTCGTGGTCGTTCTTGTTAAAATAGTCCAGAAACGCGGAGCGGATTTCATTTACGCCGGTCATTCGGGTCTCGCATCGGTCCGGGCCCGGAATACAGGGCCTGTTGAAATTCTTTAAGGGCTTCGGACCGTTCGACGGATCCGTGCCGGAACAGCCTTTTAACTTTGAGCTCAAACCCTGTCCAGCGGTTGCACACCTGCAACGCAGAGGAAACCGGCAGAATTTCCTCGATAACTTCCGCCGGTCCTCTTCGGCACCAAACAAGAAAAGCCTTCCCCTGCAAAATCAGGGGAAGGCCTTGGAAGACCGGACAAGCGTCCGGAGCCTGTTGGAAGATTGGAGTATCCGACGCTTAGTCCGCGTCTTCGGCCCCGCCTTCCGGATCAATGATGGCCTCTGCAATCAGACCGGCATTCTGGCGGATCGCCAGCTCGATCTCGTCGGCAATCTCTGGATTGTCTTTCAGGAACTGCTTGGAATTCTCACGTCCCTGACCGAGGCGTTGGCTGTTGTAGGAGAACCAGGCACCGGATTTTTCAACAATGTTGCCCTTGACGCCGAGGTCGATGAGTTCGCCGGTCTTGGAAACCCCTTCACCATAGACAATATCAAATTCCACCTGACGGAAAGGAGGCGCAAGCTTGTTCTTGACCACCTTGACGCGGGTCTGGTTACCGACCACTTCGTCCTTGTCCTTGATCGCACCGATGCGGCGAATATCGAGGCGGACGGATGCGTAGAATTTCAGCTCATTACCACCGGTCGTGGTTTCAGGAGATCCGAACATCACACCGATCTTCATACGGATCTGGTTGATGAAGATCACCATACAATTCGACTTGGAGATCGACGCCGTCAGTTTGCGCAGGGCCTGGCTCATCAGACGAGCCTGCATTCCCGGCAGGCTGTCGCCCATCTCGCCTTCAAGTTCGGCTTTCGGCGTCAGAGCGGCAACCGAGTCGATAACCAGCACGTCGATCGCCCCGGACCGGACCAGTGTGTCAGCGATCTCAAGCGCCTGTTCACCGGCGTCGGGCTGGGAAATCAGCAAGTTGTCGATATCGACACCCAGCTTGCGTGCATAAATTGGATCAAGGGCGTGCTCAGCATCGACAAAGGCGCAGATGCCGCCACTCTTTTGAGCTTCGGCAACAGTATGAAGTGCGAGCGTGGTCTTTCCCGAAGATTCAGGACCATAAATCTCGACGATCCGGCCTTTAGGCAGGCCACCAATTCCGAGCGCAATATCCAGACCGAGCGATCCGGTGGAAACGGCTTGCACCTCAACGGCCTGGCCTTGTCCCATCTTCATGATGGAGCCCTTACCGAAGGCGCGTTCAATCTGGCTGAGCGCCGCGTCCAGCGCTTTTGTCTTATCCATCTGGCTGCTTTCTACGAGTCGAAGTGTACTTTGTGACATGCTCACGCTCCTTATTCCACGACGGACGCGTTGTTTCAATGAAAGCGTTTGTACACATTTTGTTCTCATTTGACAAGTCGGCAAAACCGATTGGTATTAAAATGAAAATGCGCTTTTGTTTCCAATATGTTCCGCCTAAGGTGCGACAAGTTACCGCTACGTCAACAAAAAGGAGAACAACTCGTGATTCTACGTACGGACAGAATCATTCTGCTTCAGTCGTCTCAGGTTGCCGAGAGCCCTGTGATCTGCTAGCCCGCCTCTTCACAAATCTTCAGCGCCGGTTTCCCGGCCTGTCTACGGGAAAGAAACTGAACTGTGCCTCCATCATCCGAGAGCCGCGTTATTTCCATTGGAGCGCTTCACTTCGATACCATTGCGCATGCGTCATCGACGATCCTGCCCGAGACTTCGACCCCTGCCCGTCACAACTCCAAACCCGGAGGGGTCGCAACCAACATTGCCCGAACACTCGTCAAACTGGGTGTAGAGACCGGTCTTGTCGGCGCAGTTGGCGAAGATGGTCCGGCCCATACTTTGATCACGCAATTGAAATCCGAGGGAATAAAACTGTCGCACGTGGTCAGAAAGGGATTTTCGACCGGACAGTATCTGGCCTTGCACAATCCGGACGGAGAACTGGCGGCAGCCTGTGTTGACGACAAAATACTTTCCGAAGCACCTTCCGGCCTGTTCGACAGGATCGTCGAGGAACTGAAATCCGGCCTGCCGCAGCGGACCATCTGGTTTCTGGATGCAAACCTGCCCGAAGCCATGCTCTGCAGAGTATCGGAAACAATCGGCAAAGGCCGGTTGATTGCCAATGCGGTTTCAAACGCCAAGGCTCCTCGCCTGAAGTCCATCCTGAACAAACTGGACTGCCTCATGCTCAACCGCGGTGAAGCTGTTGCCTTGACAGAGCTACCGGAAACCTCGGCTGCTGAAAAACTTGTCGAAACCCTGCACCACATGGGATTGAAGAACCTGATCCTGACGAGCGGCAGCAATGATGTGCTTCTTTCTGAAAACGGTGCCCTTACCCGCTTTTCCCCTCCACCTGTCGATGTTGTCGATGTAACCGGCGCCGGAGATGCACTGACCGCCGGGACGATTGCCGCACTTGCAAATGGAATTTCCCTGAAGAAGGCCGTCCCTTACGGTCTGTCCGCAGCGGCTCTGACATTGCAGAACACCGGCGCTCTAGCCAAAGGCCTGTCCTGGGATGCCATCGAAAAATTTTGACCATTTGGACAAATAAGCGCCTTGGCGCGATCGCCCCACGCACCTATAACAACACGAAATCCAGTCCGTGCATTCAGCTACAGGACAGCCTCAAGAGAAAGGCTCACACGTGAACACATCCGCCAACACTTCCGCGATGAAGGATCTGATCGTTTACAACGACGAAGTCCGCCAGGCACTCGCAGAGGGCAAACCCGTCGTTGCGCTTGAATCCACGATCATCACGCATGGTATGCCCTTCCCCCGAAACGTCGAAACCGCGCGTCAAGTGGAAGCCGATATCCGGGCCGAAGGTGCGGTCCCAGCAACCATCGCTCTGATGGACGGCAAGATCATGTTGGGTCTTTCAGATGCCGATCTTGACCGGCTTGCAAAGGCCGAAGACGTGATGAAGTGCTCGCGCGCCGACCTGACGTTCGCTCTTGCGACCGGAAGCTATGGCGCAACCACGGTCGCAGCCACCATGATGGCGGCAGACCTTGCCGGAATTCACGTATTTGCAACAGGCGGTATCGGAGGCGTTCACAAGGGCGCTGAAGAAACGTTCGATGTTTCCGCCGATCTTGACGAACTCGGCCGCACACCGGTTTGCGTTGTCTCGGCAGGTGCAAAGGCGCTTCTCGATATTCCGAAAACACTGGAAGTCCTGGAAACCAAAGGCGTGCCGGTCATCGCCTTCGGAACGCAGGAGCTGCCCGCATTCTGGTCCCGTGAAAGTGGCCTGGCCGCTCCCTACTGCCTGAACTCGGCAGAAGAAATCGGAGCTCTTTTGAAGATGCGACGGAATTTCTCCGGACACGGCGGTGTTCTGATTGCCAATCCTGTTCCGGAAGCGGATCAGATTCCGCGCGATGAAATGACCGGATACATCGACGCTGCGATCCAGAAGGCGGAAGCTGAAGGCGTCAGAGGCAAAGACGTTACGCCATTCGTGCTAGGGGCAATCCTTGAGCTGACCGATGGCCGCAGTCTCGACACGAATATTGCGCTGGTGCGTAACAATGCCCGACTGGCGGCCAGGATCGCCGCCGAGCTCGTCTGATCATTCCTGATAGTCACAAGCCGGACCCAACAGCTCCGGCTTGTGTTTTGCAGTTTTTGACTGCGTTGCCGCCAAAGGTTTGCCCTCCGGACTTGCCCATCGGGCAGCAACCGGAGCAAAGCTTCGGCTTTCTTTTTTCCATGCCACGGTCTTCAGCGTCTTCCGGCGATACACGTTTGTCGCAATCAGCGCTTATGGCTTGTGCGGCAGCAAGGCACGCCTCAATTCTCTCATCGAGAGCCCCCTCGACAACGCCCTAACCCATTGACATCGCGGCGTGCGCCTGCCCTAACTGGCGAAACAAGACATGCAAGTCCCGGCAGCGATTTTCAGTTCAATTGCTGCCCACAATTCAGGAGGAAGTCAGACATGACAGACGCGGCAGCACCTGAAACACCGGAAAACGGAACAAAACCGGCAAGCGGCTTCTCACCGCTTCAATATCTTGATCGCGCCCTGACAACGCTCCGCGACGTCGGCATAACCCCTGAAACGGAAACCGATGCACCGATCAATGCTTTGCTGGAGCAGATTTCGGACCTGTCTCCCGACAAGGTTCTGATCATCACACGTACTCTCGGCCAGGCTTCGAATTTCAATGAAGTTGTCCGTTCCCAGGTCCAGCAGATGGATATCGGCGAGCGGTATGAGGAAATCACCGACGCGTTCAACTCCATTCGCGACGATGCCAAAACGCTGGTTGACCAACTGGCCGACGGCAAGATCTCCTTCACCGAGAACCTGGCCAACAAATGGCGGGACATGCGCCGCGGCACGATCTCTGATCGTTTCAAGGACATTCGGGATACCTACAAGGACGTCGCCCGCGCCACCAAGGATCAGATCGAGCGCGAACAGACCATTCTGGAGGCTTACCGGGACTTTCGGGGTGCCCTGAAGCAAGCCGAGGTAACCGCCCTAGAGATCCTGAATATCGCGACGGAAAAACTGTCCGGAGCAAAGAAGGCCCTGGAATCCGCTTCAAACGACGTAGAGACTTATGCCGGCGACGATCCGGCGCAAAAGGCCCGTCTTGAACTTGCGCGCGATGAAAAGCTGCGGGCAATGCAGGATGAGGAAAAGCGCTATCAGATCGCCAAGGATCTCTCCGACAACCTGACCGTCGGCTACAATACCTCGGAAGTCATCATGGCGCGCCTGGTTCAGACCACCAACGCCAAGGAAAGGGTTTACGCCCAATCCGTCAGTTTCTTCTCAACCAACGAGTCCGTACTGACGGCCCTGAACGCATCCTTCACTGGTCTGCAGGGCCTGCACGAGTCCACCGAAACGCTGAATGCGATGAAAGAAGGCATCAACAAGAGCCTTGAAACGCTGGCTGAAATCGGCGATGCGGTCCAGAAGGAAGCTCTCAAGGCTGGATACGGCCCGACTGTCGCCGCAGCTTCCGTCAAAAAGCTAGTCGACTCGGTCGTGAATTTCCAGGTTCAGTCCCGAGAGATCATTACTGAAATGCGAGACATGTCGACCAAGAATTCCGAAGAGATCCGCAACGCCGTGGAAGACGGAAAGCGGCGGCTTGCAAAGTTGACGGCACAGGGCCAGGGACTTTAATCGGATAGGAACAAACGGGCCGGTGGAATGAACCGGCCCGTCCAATTCAAGAAGACGGCATAGATGGCAAGCAAATCCGACGCCCCCCTGGACGACCTCATGATGGCCATGGACGTGGTCGACACGCTGCGACACGAAGAAGGTCAGGTTGCGCGGGAACTAAAGGCGGACGAGCGCGACGCAGCGATGGTCAAGCGTCTGCGAGACGTCTATGCCGCTCAGGGCATCGAAGTGCCCGACCACATTCTGAAAGCGGGCGTTGAGGATCTAAAGCGCGACCGGTTTGTCTACTCCCCGCCTTCTGCCGGTTTCCAGCGCACGCTGGCGATGGTCTATATATCGCGCAGCACCTGGTCGAAATGGCTTGCCGGAGCTGTTGCCGTAGTGGTGATCGCCGTCGCAGCATGGTATTTCCTGGTTTCATTGCCCAAACAACGCGCCGAAGAAGCCCTGCTGGCCAGATTGCAGGCTTTGCCGGCGACCTACACCGAGCTGGTGGATCGGATCGGCAACCTGACAGAAAACACGGATATCGAAACGACTGCTCAAAGTATTGCCGAAGACGGCAACCTTGCCCTCAAGGACAACAACAATGATGCCGCCTTCAAGGCGGAAGCGGACCTAAGGCAACTCGCAACCGGGCTTCAGGAAGTATTCGAGGTGAAAATCATCTCTCGCGAAGGTGTGCCGACGGGAATAACCAGGATCCCGGAGGCTAATCCTGAAACCGAGAACTATTACATTGTTGTCGAGGCGGTCGACCCGGATGGAAATGTTTTGAAGCGCAGTATTGTCTCTGAGGAGAACAGTACAGCCCAATTGGTCGACAAGTGGGGCCAACGCGTCAGCGAAACCATCTACAACGCGGTCCGCCGGGACAAGATGGAAGACGGTATCGTGCAGAAAGGCACCCTTGGGCAGAAGCGCCGGGGGGAATTGGACATCAAGTGGCGCAGCGGCGTTCAGGATGGAGCAATCACGAAATGGTAGGAATGTTGCACCCGTCCGCCGCATTGGAGGCTAGCGCATGCTGACAGGCCGCCAGACCCTCGGAACGATCGAACAATCGCTTGCAGACCTTCGCCGTGAAGAAGCGGATCTCAGCAAACGCATCGAACGCGCAACCCGTGCTCTGACCGATCTTCAGGAACGGCAAAGCGAAGCCTACCGCGATCTTGCACGGTTCCGGCTCGATACCGACGCAGCCGGCACATTGAACACGCGGTTGGACAGCGCCGCCAGAGAAGCAAGACGCCTGCTGGACAAGCGCAGCGACGACTACAAGGTTCTATCCGACCAGCTTCGCGATTGCGAAAGCGAGCGAAACCAGCTGCAGAAAAAGCGCCTGGAGCTGGACACGGCCCGCGACACTGCGGAAAACCAGATGGATGAACTGATGGAAGCCGTGGATGGCCGGTTGGAGAATGACAGCTCCTACATTGCCCAGCGCGAGGCTACCGAAACGGCTCTGGCAACGGCGGATGCTGCTGCTCTCAAGGCCAGAACCTCCGAGGATGACAGACAGCAAAAGGGAAAAGCCTACGAGGCCGATCCCCTGTTCCTTTACCTTTGGCAACGCGATTTCGGAACTCCGGATTACGGTTTCCGCGGTCTCGTCCGATCGCTGGACACATGGGTTGCCCGCCTGATCAGATACCAGGACGCACGCGCGAACTATGCCATGCTCACCGGAATACCCGAGCGAATGGCAAGGCACGCGGAACGTTGCGAAGATCTGGCCCGCCAGGAGCAGGAAAAGCTCGCAGAATTCAGTCGCAACGCGATGACGGATGCTGCCGGTACGGACCTTGTCGGCACAATCGAAACCTTGAGCGAGGAAATCGATCAGATTGATGCCAAGCTGGACAATCTGGATCGACGAATAGAGACACTCTCTAGTGCCTTGGTCGAATTCTCCAGTGGCGAAGATACTGATTTTCAAAAGGCTGAGGAACACCTGTCGGTTTCACTTCAGGCAGATGACCTGAACGACCTCTGGCGCGCCGCACTGGATACGCCCTCACCGGAAGACGAGAAGATCATCCAGAGGATCGAGGATTTCAGGGACCGGGTTGAACAGGTCGCACGGGAAATCCGGCAGGATCGCGAATTGCAGCGCGACATCAGCCGCCGCCGCGCCGAACTTGCCGACGTTATCAAGCGTTTCCGTTCGAAAGGTTACGGTAGTTGGGACTCGACCTTTTCCGATGACAAGCTCACCACGGTGCTGCTTGGAGAGCTGATCAAGGGTGCGATCACCGGAGCCGACTACTGGGCACGCGCAGAAAGAGCACACAAGAGACGCAAGCCAAGAGGCCGAAAGGTTGCCTTTCCGAATGGAACCGGCCTGCCTAAGTCAATGGGCGGTTTTGGTGGCTCCGGTCGTGGACGAGATGGCTTTGGAGGCGGCGGTTTCAAGAGCGGAGGTGGTTTTGGCGGCGGCGGGTTCAAAATGGGCGATCAGTTTTAAGGTCGGTCCGGCGCGGTTCCCCCTGCCTATGTGACGCCACAAGGCTTCGTTAGGACATGATGTGTCAGTATTCTGGCACCCGTGCGGCTTAAGGCATGGCGGTCACGAGCAGTTTTGTTGTACTACACGGAAACCTGTTTTAGACCGATTCATAATATGACCATTTCAAACTCGGGACTTCCGATGCGACGTATCGTTTTGACCAGCTTATGCGCTCTTACACTTGCTGCCTGTCAATCGGGCTCGCAGACGTCTCCGCTACCGAACCAACCAAAGTTGGACGTTCCTGCAGGTGCGCAGAGTGTCAATATTGCCGCGGACCCGACGACCGTGCGCGCCGCATTGGTCTCAAGCGCACAGGAACGCGGTACAGTCATCTTGCAGGATCAGCCCAACATGGTTGTTCTGGAACGTCCGATGACCGGCGAAAACCCCGCTCTCGATACTGAATTCGGCCCTTCCGACAATGGTCAGAGGGTCATTCGAATTCGCGTCCGTTTCACCGGTACGCCGTGCCAGACGCTGGCTGTTCAGGATCTCGCTGTCATCAACAATGTTCGTACGGCACTGGAACAGAGCTTCGTGCTGCCGGGCAACCCGAACACGATGCAAAGTCTGCAAGGTCTGAAGTCCAGAGCAGAACAGAACAGTTCCTGCCCGCCGGTCGCCTCCTAGGGCAATCCAGCGCACAACCTAGACGCCAAACTAACGATCTGCGACAATCCTCCGTTTCGCTATATGATTGCGAGCGCAAAGGGGGAGTTCATGCTGGCCCGGATTGCATTGTTACTGGTCGTCATTGTCGATCTCATGGGGCAAGGTTTGATCTTTCCGATCATCAACACCTTGCTCATTGACCCGGCGTCGACATTCCTGCCGAAAGAGACGCCTTCCTCAACCCGTGAGTTTTACTACGGATTGGTCAGTGCAGTCTTTTACCTCTTCTGGTTCTTCGGTGCCGCCTACATTTCCAAACTTTCCGACCATATCGGCCGCAAGTTCGGTATCGTCATCTGTCTCGGCGGGGCGATTGTCGGCTACGGACTGACTATTCTCGCGATCGAGTTTTCCAGTCTCTGGATGCTGGTCCTCGGGCGCGCGGTCTCCGGCTTTACTGCGGGAAACCAACCGATTGCGCAGGCCGCCCTCATAGATGCCAGCGAGGGCGAGCAGGAAAAGAGCGCAAACCTCGGCTACATCGTGGGCGCTTCGGCAATCGGCATGATGATCGGGCCGCTGCTCGCAGGAGTATTGAGCGACCCTACTTTCCTTGGTCCCTATGCATCAATAGAGCTGCCATTTTATACAGCGATCGTGCTGGTGGGCCTTACTCTCATTCTCATCATGACGTCCTTTTTCGATGTCCGGACGGAGCGTAAACCCATTGACTTTGGCCTCTCCGAAGTGTTCCTGACACTCTACCGCATCAAGGATTTTCCGGTCGTCCAGAAGCTTTCCTTCGGGTATTTCTTTTTCCTGATGGGCCTCAACGCCTATTACATCTATCTCGCCGACTACCTGATCGAGCGGTTCAAATTTACAACGTTTGAAAATAGCATGATGCTGGTCATCCTCGGCCTGGCGCTGATGCTGGGCGGCACCGTTCTGGTTCCTTATGTCAGCAAACGCTATCGCAAGATCCCGACAATCGTTGCAACCGCGATTGTCATGTCGGTGTTTATCGTCCTCTTTATGATCAACCCGTTCCCCGATCTCAGCTACATCCTGATCATCCCGATCCTGCTTGCCTTCGGTCTCGGCTATCCGACACTTCTGGCGCTGTTTTCCGCCAGCGTCGACGAAAGCCGCCAGGGCTGGGTCATGGGTGTCACCATTGCCTGGTTCACAGTGGGCTCAGGAACGATCTCGCTGATCGGCGGGCCGCTGATGTCCTTCAGCATCTACATGCCATTCAGCATCGGCGTCGCCAGTTTCTGTGTCTCAATGCTGTTCATCTTCACACTCTGGCGCAGTCCGGAAGTTCAAGCGCTTGATCCTGAAATTCAGAGTGAACAGAGCAAGGCATCTGCTTAGCAGATGAAAGGGGATGAGCCGGTAGAGGCTCCTTCCCCGATCAAAGGTCCGGACGCTCTTAACTGTCCACCAGGCGAAGCAACGACACCGAACAAAAGGCCTTGAGGTCATAAACGAAGGTCAGAACATGCGTGTATTCGGACCTTGACCGAACCCGGCCGCCGTTGAAAACGGAGCTTAGCTGCCGGCGATTAACGCACGGCGCGGTTCATGCCGCCATCCGACAGGATGCTCTGGCCGTTGATGTAGCGCGCCTCTTCCGAGGCAAGGAAAACGCATGCCTTGCCGATCTCTGCGAAAGATGCCGGGCGCTGAGCCGGAATGGACCGCCTGGCGAACTCTGAAAGGTTCACGTTTTCGCAGAAGCCGGGCATCAGGTTGTTCATGTTGATGTTGTGGCGTGCGTACCGATCTCCAAACAGCTTTGAGAAGCTGTGCAAAGCGCCCCTCAACATGCTCATTGGATAAGGGGCACGTGGCTCGACCGTATTCATGGACGAGATGTTCACAAACGACCCGGTGCCTTGCTCGATCATGATCGGTGTCACGATCCGCGCCAATTTGACAACGTTGAGCACGTACATGTCGAGGCTTTCGTGCCAAAGCGTATCGGGCAATTCCAGCAAAGGCCCGTCGAAGTCAGGATCAAAGCCGACCGACTTGATGGTTTCCGGCACCCCGCCGCCATGCCCCATATTACTGACAACGGCATCAATTCGGCCGTATTTCTCCATCGTCGCACTGACCATTGCCTGTAAGTCAGCGCTGTCGAGAACCGACCCCTGGCATCCAATCCCGCCCAGTTCCTTGGCCAATTCCTTGGAGCGCGTCGAGGGCGACATCAGAGACACTTTGTAACCCGCCTTCGCCATCTCGATCGCACAACCTTTGCCGATGCCTTGCCCGGTTCCAGTCATCAGGGCGACTTTTACATCAGACATGTGATTTCCTCGCTGTGAAGACGTTGCTCTCTCGCAGCGAAGATAGGGAAGCGCGCATTTGGTTTGTAACGACTTTACCGCAGATCAATGTGAGGTAGTCTCACAGCCATGACAAATGTTAGACATCTTCGGGCATTGCAAGCGTTCGACGCTGCAGCAGCGCGGTCGAACCTGAGCAAGGCCGCTGAGGACCTCGGCGTGACACACGGCGCAGTCAGCCGACAGATCAAGCAATTGGAGCAATATCTGGATGTCGTTCTGCTGCGACGTCTACCCGGCGGGGTCGAGCTCACGGATGCAGGCGCGCGCCTGCATCTGGCAACTCAGCAAGCATTCGCGGTACTGGAGCAAGGGATCGGGGCAACCAGGCGAACACGCGAGCGACGTTCCATAAAAGTATCGTTGTCGTCCTCGTTGGCGATCAAGTGGCTGGTACCGAAGCTACAGGATTTTCGGGAAAAACATCCTGGCATCTCTGTCTATCTGGACACTGACGACCAGTTCGTCGATTTCGCGGACAGTGATGTTGATGTAGCGTTGCGCTACGGTAGCAATGAATGGAGTGAGTTGTATTGCGAGCGCGTGGCAAGAGAACGCTTAATTCTGGTTGCAGCACCTTCCCTCGTGCCAAAAGGTCCTATAGCGCCGGACTCGATAACGAAACTCCCCTTGCTGCACGACCAGTTCCATCCGTGCTGGGACACATGGGCGAAAGCCGCCGGACTGCTCGAACCGTGTGTTCAATCAAAGAGTTCCGCCTTCCCCAACTCCGCCGTGCTGATCGCAGCTGCTATCGATGGACAAGGGGCAATCCTAGTACGCAACATTCTCGTTGCAGATGATATCGAAGCAGGACGTCTGGTTTGCTTAAGTGATATATGCATTGAGCAAGAGAAATCGCTGCACTTTGTTTGCCGAGATGGCGATCAACGATCTCCACCCGTTAGCATTCTCCGCTCTTGGCTGAACGAAACCTGCTCTCAGTCATGACTGAACATGGCGCGCCTCGGACCTTCGCGCCCGTGGGGCACCCGATCTTGTGAGCTCAGTGTCCTCATCCACCTCGAGGCCTTTTGAGGCGCATTGGGTATAAACGTTTTGAGCTTTGCGACCACCGGCAGTCAGCAGCATGACAGATTGGCGACGCGCACTCCGTGGTGGATTGCCGAACGGCGGAATGTTTCTCACCGGCAAGGCTTACGACGCGACCGAGACAAGGGCGTTCGGGATTTCACACGGGAGTTGGGAGCATATCCTGCACCTACGTGATCCAATCCGCTTCCCCCCTGTCCCGACAGTAATCCAATGTTGCTCGAGAGGCTCTTGAGCCGCATGACGCACTCTCGCCGCCTAGCATCGCGCTATGAGAAACGTGCCGTCAGCTTCCTATCCTTCGCACAGCTAGCGGCCTTCTGTCTTTTTCGAGAGATTGCGGGTCCACGGCTTTGTTTCATGTCGGCAGAGCCTCGGGTGAAAACTGTTCCAGAAACTCCGGGCTCGGCGGGATAGGCTTGATTATGTCAATCAGGACACCGTTGGGATCCTTCGTTATGAAGTGTCGCTGACCGAAAGGCTCATCCTTCAAAGGCAGCAGGATCGGCAGGTCATTTTCCCTGACGTGGTCGTAAATTGCGTCAACGTCCTCCACCTCGAAATTGATCAGCATTCCCCCCGCCCCGTTGCCGCGCCCTTCGGCAGGGATCGTCTCGTGAGACTGGTCGAGTACCGCCAGATTCACCCTCTCGTCTTCCTCGGACTGGAGGTGAATGTACCAGTCAGCCTCAAACACTGCCTTGAACCTGAAATACTCCGTGTAGAAACGAGCTGTTTCAGACACCTTGTCCGTCATGAGAACGGGATAATACTGCGTGCATTTCATTGGAACTCTCCTGATGACCGGTTTTGGTTAGAAGCTGAACTCCGTGTTGCCGGGGCTTTTCAAGCCCAGGAAAACAACATACAGTCTGCATGTATCTTTTAACTAACATACAGGCTGAATGTATGCAAGAAGCAAAATCCCGAAGAACGCAGGCAGAAAGACGCGCAGAGACAAAACGTGCCCTCCTTGAAGCTGCCAGGGCTCTCATCGTCGAAAAGGGCTATGCGGAAACCGCGACACCCGAAATCGTCAAGGTCGCCGATGTGACCCGCGGTGCGCTGTATCATCACTTCAGTGACAAGGCTGACCTGATGCGCGCACTTGTATTGGAGGAAGCGGCCTCAATCGCCGATGAGATCAATGCACAAACCAGCACAGACCAGAGCCCGCTGGACGCATTCATGGCAGGAGCAAAGGCGTATTTTTCGGCCATGTCCGTTCCCGGCCGGGCAAAGATCCTGCTTCTGGAAGGACCTGCCGTTCTCGGACTGGATGAAATGGCTCAGATCGATCGGGAAACAGGTGGCGCCACATTGCTGGAAGGATTGCAGCATGCCGCCAGACATGGAGCCCTGAAGGACATTCCCCTGGAACCACTGGCCGCTCTGCTGTCTGCCGCATTCGATCGGGCGGCGCTGGCAATTGCCAGCGGCGAGGATCGCGACAGCTATGAAGCCGCGACCAGAAAGCTGCTGGCCGGAGTGTTGAGTTAAGTCCTTGGAACCGAAGCTTTGCGTTCGGTTTATGCGGGCTGCTATTTGCTCATCGCACAACGAGAAAGCGTGTTACAGTTTGACCTGTAATCCAGAATTGCTGCTTGAATGCATTGCCAAGAGCAAAACTGGAAGCACCGGCAGATTGTTGGGGGGACAATCATGAAACTGGCGAAATTCAGCTTGATGCTCGTCGTACTCGTTGACGTCATGGGCCAGGGCCTGGCCTTCCCGATCTTCAACACACTGATGATGCAAAAAGATCTAGGCTTCCTGCCAACCGCAACCACTCAGGCGGAACGCAGTTTCGACTATGGTCTGGTAATCGGCGTTTTCTTCACGACCTGGTTTCTGGGAGCCGTCTATATCAGCCGCATTTCCGACAGCATCGGGCGCAAGAAGGGTATCTTCCTTTGTTTGGCCGGATCGTTCGCCGGCTACCTTCTGACCGTTGTTGCAATTGCGGTAAGCAGTTTCTGGTTGCTGCTCCTCAGCAGAGCGATAACCGGCTTCACCGCAGGCACGCAATCCATTGCGCAGGCGGCAATGGCGGACCTCAGTACCGACGATGCCGACAAGGGGCGAAACATGGGCCTCATTGTTGCCGGAGCAGGTATTGGCCTGGTTGCCGGTCCGGTCATCGGCGGTGTCTTTTCGGATCCGACCCTGCTTGGCAGCGCCGCCTCTCTGTCTTTGCCCTTCTATATCGGCGGGGTGCTCAATCTGGTCGCTGCTGCACTGATTTTGTTGTTTTTTCGCGATGTAAATCTGAACCGCCTGCCCCTTCGCATCAATCCGCTGGATGTCGTGCGCCTGATTCTCGACATCGGCAAGCACCCAACGGTCTGTCGTGTCACCATCCTCTGGTTCTTCTACATGGCGATGCTGATCACCGCCTACATATTCCTGACCAACTATCTCTCCAGCCGCTTTGGAATGGACACCGCAGGTACCAGTATTGGCGTTCTGGTCTTTGGAGCGAGCTTCGGTATCACGAGCACATTCCTGGTGGGTCCGTTTCAGGAGAGAATGTCCCGCAAGGCGATGATCATCTTTTCGGCCGTCACGATGATCGCATCGATCGCGTTGCTTATCTCCGCTCCTACATCCCTTATCGCCTATCTCGCGTTCATACCATTCGGTGTCGCCCATGGCATCGGCGCTCCGGCCTTGTTCGCAATGTATTCCGCAAGTGTCGACGAAACGCTTCAGGGCTGGGTCATGGGTGTTTCGGTGGCCATCTGGACCTTGGCAGCGGGCATGAACTCATTCATCGGCGGTGAGCTGCTCACATTCGGCACCCGAAACCCATTCCTATTGTCGATGGGATATGGGTTCCTGTTGCTTGCGGCCGTGTACATCATTGGCCGGTCCGACGACATTCGCAGGATTTCAGGGCGCGTAACCGCCGGGGCTTAAGCCTTCGCCGCAAAGCTGCAGAAACAGGCGTCCCGCCGCGACTTGCCGTTGCGTTCGGCAAACGCTGTGCTCAGCCGATCCAGAAAGAACGTGCCCTGAAATATTGCTGCAACTCACGCCAGCGTACCAATAGCCCCCTTGCCAGCCTTCATGCTGTCTGTCAGCCAACAGGTAGGGGCGTTGATGAACGCACCACACGATCCAATCCACCCGACGCATTGGAGCGACCTGGCAGCCAAAAGGCCAAATCTTACGTTGCGGAACAATCACAATAACTACATAAGCGAAGTTGAACAGCTGCCATCTGGGGTTGGTGGAGCTTCATTTATTCAACGCTTTCTTGGACTTATCTATTCTTAATATCTTATTAAACCAACTAATCTACTCTAAGTAGAAATCCCGATTGTTTTTATTTTTAGGGACTTTGCCAAAATGTTTCCGGCGGCACGGATATCACTTGAAGATATGCGGACCTTCCCTCGCAAGAGATGCAAGTGGAAGGGCATCCTGAAATTTCAGGATACACATCGCCCCTGCGTTGTGGAGGATATCTCCGTCGGCGGTTGCCGGGTTGCCGTGAACACCAAGGATCTGAAGCAGCGAGAGAAGGTCACCATCGAAATTGAAAGCCGTAAACTCCGGTTTCACGGTGAGGTTCGCTGGGCTCGTCTGGACGAAGCGGGTATCGAGTTCCTTTACATGGACTGAGTGGGACCCGGTCTGCTGCCATTTCATTTAACTTCCAGCATGTCTTGCCAAACGGCCTCTTTCCGGTTTCCCTCCTCGTGTCTTGCAGTGGCATTCGGCTGCAAGATCCCGTTCAATCGCAAGGCAGGGTCTCCCTAAACCTTGCAACCCCTGCCCTTAGGAGCCTCGTATTCCGGTGTTCGGCAGGTCACATGCTCTTTCCGTTTCAGGTGCACTCGTCCGGTTTGTCAGCCCCGCCAGCAAGATCTGGCTCGAGATCAGGATCGTCGCGGACAACGCTGCCAACAGGAGGAACAGTCCGTCGAATCCCCAGGTTTCGTGAACAAGAGCGATCAAGGGCAATGCTGCAGACATTGCCAAGAAGGAAACGAGATAACGAAGACCGAACGCTCGTGAACGGTTTCGACCGCGAGTGGTGGTTCCGATCAGAAAGTCATTTACCGGGATCTGACCGAATACACCCAGCATGAAACCAAGCGCAACCGCATAACCCGCAATTCCTGTAAGCCCGGGCATCAACAAGAAGAAAACCGTCTGGATTGCTGCGACCAACGCAAGTGTGGGGCGCCCGCCAACCCGATCCAACAGAAATCCGGTAAGGAGCTGCGCCATGGAAGCAGCGGCAAAAACAGAAAAGGCCAGAGCTCCAAGTACGGACGCCGTGTGCAGCTGCAGTATGCCGGCGGCCCCTGACACAATCCTTTCGGCAAGTCCGCTCAGGCGCTCCTCAAAGATCTCCGGCAGAGCGACGGTGGTTGATTGGAAAATTGCGCTCCCGAGTGCCGCAGTCAGAAATACGCAGATCAGTATCTTCCAGGCCGATCCATGGTCACGATCCGGTTCTGTTGCCGATCCGCCATTCGGATTGATTTCCAGAACTTTGATGTCACGGGACACCCGATAATAAGGCCACGTCAGCAAGATGGAGATCAGCCCTGGAACGAAGAAAGCGGCACGCCAGCCGGCGGTATCGATCAGAATTCCGGTGAACAGCGCAGCCGCGCCGACGCCAAGGTTCCCCCAGACACCGTTCAATGCCAACCTCATACCGGTTTTCTTCCAACGGGCGGTAACAATGGCAAGACCGACGGGATGATAAATCGCGGCAAACACGCCGATGAGAAAGAGACCGAGAGCAATCTGTCCCGGCGACTGCGCAAATCCGGTCAGGATGGAGGTCACTCCGAGACCGAGGAAGAACACACACATCATGCCGTCCCGGCTCCAGCGGTCAGCCAGCCAGCCGGCTGGCAGGGAGAAAATCGCAAATGCTGCAAACCCCGGCGTTCCCAGAAGCAGGAGATCCGAATAACTCATCTGCCAACCGGTACTCAGCGCCAGCGCGACCACGGAAGCAAAGATCAGCATGACGTAGTGGTCCAGAAAGTGCCCGGCATTCAACAGCAGAAAATAGTGCGTATCTCGTGAGCTCATCTCGGCCTCTTGGTCTCACCGTCATTGTGAGCTTGACCAACTGACGATGTCTGGACAATAACTATCGACAAATGGACACACCCAAAGATCAGCATCGACCACGCAGCACGAATCCGGATGACTATCAGGACCTTCCGCAACCGATGGCGGTCCTGCCGAAAGTTTTCGAAGATGGGCACGTTATCCCGCCCCATTGTCACAAGCGTGACCAGCTGCTTTACGCAATTTCAGGGGTCATGCGTGTGTCGGCGTCAGACACCAGCTGGATTGTTCCGCCTGACAGGGCTCTCCTGATGCCCGCGGGGCAACAGCATAGCGTTGAAATGCACGGTGAAGTGCAGATGCGGACACTTTACATTTCACCGGTGCGGCAAGCTGAAATGAAAGTGCTGAGTGTTCCTTCCCTGTTGCGGGAATTGATTGTCTCTCTCGCACAGGAGCCGATGGATTACTCGAACAATGATAGAGCCAACCGTATTGCCGAACTCATTGCCATCGAACTGGAACTTTGCGAAACACTGCCGCTAAGCATTCCCCTGCCGGCGGATCCGCGATTGCAAAAGCTGTGTTTGCGGATCATGGAAGATCCATCTCTAAGCGCATCCTTTGATCAACTGTCGGAAGAAACCGGCGCTTCAGCAAAAACACTGGCACGCCTGTGCATTAAGCAATTAGGCATGAGCCTTGGCGAATGGCGCCGACGGGTCCGGTTCGCATCCGCCATGGAACTGTTGGCGAAGGGAACGCCGATTAAAGTTGCAGCCTCATTGTGCGGCTATTCCAGCGCGGCTGCTTTTTCCCACGCTTTCCGAAAGGAATTCAGGATACGTCCATCCGAACTACAGTCGAGGCGATAGGCAACATCGACATCCTTCTTGCTGGCTCAAACCGGTACGCCCTCTGAGAACGTCCCGTCCAATGCATCAGCGGGCGGCCCGCACACTTCCCTCAATCGATCCGCATTTGAAATCAGGTCCTGGAGCGTGACGTTTTGAAGTTCCTGGAAGAAAGCCCCCAGAGCGGCTTTCAGCGCCGGTCTGAGCAAGCACACGTCCTTGATGACACAATCGCAATTGCCGGCGTTTGAGAAACACTGAGCAATTCGAAAGTCGTTTTCCATCAGCTGGACGACGTCTGATACGGTTATGTCTTCCGGCTCCGTGTCCAGCCAGATGCCGCCATTCCGCCCCGCGGATGAAGCAATGTAACCTGCCTTACGTAGTATTTGCACAGCGGCCACAACTTGTGAGCGGTGTGAATTGCACTGTTCAACAACAACATCAATGGAACATCTCTGATCAGAATGAACAGCGAGATACATCAATATACGCAGTGCTGCGTCTGTGCGTTCAGTCAAACGCATATTAAATCGGGCTCTTGTTAAAACTTCTAATGAATCGAATGCAGGTTACGTAGCACCGCAAAATCTGAACTGCATCATTTATCTCAGATATAATATTTTTATTTTATCAT
>JBCCVB010000072.1:0-29914 GCA_039195965.1 Pseudomonadota bacterium | reverse complement strand
GCTCAATATTCTTGATTTGTTGAGTGATAGAGTCTAGTTATTGGCAATCTTCAATGCGTCCGTTCGGGCGAACAATCAAGGTTGCCGACCCATGGGAGAGACCTCCAATCCTGGTCTTCTTTCTCTAGCCGCTTCTCCCGCACAGGGCTCAAGACTGGATCGCAGGGTCTGGCTTGTTTTGCTGAGCCTTTACATTGCGCAGGCGATTCCGGTCTATCTGGTGGCTGCTGCCCTTCCGCCGATTTTCAGATCAAGGGGCATTGATCTGGTCTCCATCGGTTCCATCGGCATTCTGATGTTACCTTGGATCCTGAAGTTTCTCTGGGCGCCTTACGTCGACCGGTTCTACGTCAGGGTGCTGGGACGCCGGCGCAGCTGGATTGTTCCGATGCAGCTGGTATCGGTCGCCGTTATTCTTTTCCTCAGCACGATCTATCCGGAAGACAATCTGGGCGTGTTTTTCCCGGTCCTCATGCTGCTGGCCCTGTGTGCGGCAACCCAGGACATTGCGACCGACGGATACGCGGTCGAACACCTGCCGAAGGATCAGCAACCGCTTGGAAATGCAATACAAGGGGGCAGCGTTGCCGCTGGCGTGTTGATCGGTGGATCGTTGACACTGTTTGTTTATGACGCGGAGGGATGGTCCGTCGCGTTGAAGACCGCGGCAATCCTTTCTGCATTCTGCCTGCTGCCGATCTTATTTGTTTCAGAAAAGACCGGCCTTCGCGAGCGGACAGCGGAAGCCAGGCCCGTTCCTTCCTTGAGAGCGTTTGTGAAACGCCCGCACGCCTTGGCTCTGCTGGGATTCGCCCTGGTGTTTCGTCTGCCGGAAGGACTGGTGAAGGGGATGGAACAGGCATTCCTGGTAGACCAGGGTTTCAGCCTTTCCCAGATCGGCCTCATCAGCGGTGGTGCCGCTGCCTGTGTCGGGCTCGGCGGGTCGGCAGTTGCAGTTGTCGTCATCAAGTCATTCGGATTGCGCAATTTCTTCTGGACGATCGGAGTAAGCCGGACACTTTGCTTCGTCGGATATGCCGCCTTTGCGTGGCAGGCTTTCGGGACATCGGACACCGCGTTTGTCATTCTGATTGGCCTTTCGGCCTTCAACACTTTCACCCGCTACATGGAACTTGTCGGCCTTTACACCGCCTTCATGCGCTTTGCTTCTCTGGACCAGGCCGGCACGGATTTCACCTTCCTGTCGTGCTCCAATTTGCTGGTCTACATGATAGGCAGCATGGCCGCCGGTGTAATCGGGCAAGCCTTTGGCTTTTCGTTCCTTTTCTCTCTTGCCGTTGGTCTGTCGGTCATCAGCATTCTCATCGCCATGCGATGTTTGCCGCAATCGATAAGCCAACAGGAAACACAAACAACATAGACGTAGACAATCTGACAGGAGCCTGCCGTGTCGCGAGTTAAAACGCCGCTGCAAACACTCAAGTTGTGCCTGATGACAACTGCCAGCGGGATCATTCTGATGTCGTCCGGCCTTGGTGCGGGTGCACAGGACGTATCGACCCCAACAGAAGTTGATGAGCTCGACCTGATCGTCATCAGCTCTGCCCGGTCAAAGGGAGATCTTTCCACCACACCGGGGTCCGTACAGATCATCGAGCAGGAGGAACTGCGCGAAAGTCTTCTGGCAAGCCGGAACCTGAATGAGTTTCTGGGCAAGTATGTGCCAGGGCTGACCCCCAGCAACGGAACTCTGGCCGGAAGCGGGCAGACCTTAAGAGGACGCTCGGTCCAGGTTCTCGTCAACGGCGCACCGCGCAATATTGCTCTTCGAAACAACTCGCGGACACTGTCCCTTATCGACCCGAACTCGATCGAGCGGATAGAGATCATCAACGGAGCAAGTGCCGTTTATGGTGACGGCGCCACCGGCGGTGTCATCAACATCATCACCAAGACCCCGACGGAAGAAGGTCTGCATGGGGCGGTGATGACCAACATCTCGACGACGGAGCGCTCCATTGTCGATGGCGCCAACACCACGACAAGCGCTGATTTGTCCTACGCCAAAGATCAGCTTTTCCTGCAGTTGAACGGCCGTTTCCAGACGACCGGAGACATGTATGACGGAGATGGCAACCAGATCCCGGAAGATCCGATGATCGGCCAGGGCGGCGGTTCCGGAATTCAGCAAGTCAACCTGTCGGGCACCTTGGGCTACGAAGCAGACGCATTCGATGCCAGCCTTTATGGTTCCTGGGTCTACCTGGACCAGTATCTGGATTATTTCTCCGACTATTCGACCGTTCCCGTTTCAGTGGACAAGAACGCACCCTATACTGGTGAGCCGACCCACGAAGACACGAAGAATGTTTTGGCCACGTTCAATTTCTACGACGTGCCGGTCGGCGATATCAAACTGGAGGCCTATTACAACGACAGTGAGAAACGGGCGAGTTTTGTCCGCGCGGACCCTGTATCCAATCCGTTCGTCTATTCCGATCCGGGTTTGGTGCAGTCACCCGACTCGCAGTCGGTCCTTTATGCCAAACAGGCCGGTATCCGTTCTACCGTTCAAACGCCGCTGGACGTCGTGCTGGAAGGGGCGCAGGTCACCTGGGGTCTTGACTACTCTTACAACGACGTTTCGCAAACACTGCTCGACGGCCGAGATATCATTGCGCCGATGAAACAGCACGCTTATGCGGGTTTTGCGCAGCTGGACATTCCGGTGACCACCTTCCTCGACGTCAAGGCAGGTGTTCGCTATGAACGGTTCGATCTGGATATTTCGACCTTCGTGCGCCCGGCAGCGAACTATCTGGTGACATCGACCTTCGTCGTGCCGTTCTCGGCTGCCACGGTCTACGGTGCCGATACCAGTTATTCCGCCACCGTATTCAATGCTGGCGCCGTCGCCCACATCACAGACGATGTGGATGCATTCGCCAATTTCTCGCAAGGTTATTCGGTTCCGGATATCGGTGCATTTACACGCCGCGCTGTGAATACCTCGAACCCGTTCCAGACGGAATTCGACTATTCCGACATCGCGCCGGACGCAGCGATCGTGAACAACTACGAAATCGGGGTGCGTTACAACACCGCCAGAACGTCACTCAACGCTTCCGCCTTTGTTTCGACTTCAGACAAAGGCACTAACATCACGGCGGATGCGCTGACGCTCAGCCAGAACAAGGAGCGGATCTGGGGCGCTGAACTTACCGTCGATCAACTCGTGACCGACCAATGGAACGTTGGGGCGATCCTTGCCTACACAGAAGGCGTCTGGGATCAGGACGGAGACGGCAAGCTGGACGATGACCTGCCCAACAGCCGGATCGGTGCGCCATTCAGGGCAACGCTCTATTCCGGGTACGATTTCAACAACGGCTTCAAGCTTTATGGCGAGGCTCTGTTCACATCAGGCCGAGACGCCGATGACGGCGGTACGCGTCAGATGAAAGTCAAACCGACTTTTACCGTGAACAGCCGCGTAGGTTACGACACCGATTGGGGCGAATTCCAGCTCGGCGTCGACAACATATTCGACCGCTATCAGTATAATCCGACTGCAAGCTCACTGCGCAATGCCCAGATTGCCGCCGAGGGTCGTCGCTTCTTCGCGACATTCCGCAAAACTTTCTGAGACTTTGCTCACATTTCTCGCGTGAGCCGGTTTCCCCGGCTCACGTTTTTGGTGTATGGAACTGGCAGCCAAGGCACGATTACGCCCGCCGCCACAGCGTGCGCCGCCTCAGCCAGGAAATCCCGGAAACTTCGACAACGCTTTGTTTTCATTGGGCTTGGAAAAGTCTCAATGAAACCGATGTTTGTCCTGATATCGACCAGGCGTGCAAACGCATACCGGTCAACAGGCCTACCGACTTGCTTCTGGGACGGAAACACTTCCAGGGGCCGCACTGCCGCCTGGTGCGCGAAAAAACGAGGGCCGGAAACGATGCCAAGTCAGTCTCATCATTCAATGGCGTATGTGCCTCTTTCAGGGGCCGATCAGGCTTTCGCGCAACTGGTGGCTCACGTCGAAGAACATGATGCGATCCTGGAGCACACGGGCGCGCGGGATGTAAAAATCCTCGTTGGAGAGAATTCGATCGAGGTCGGAAGCGATGGCGAAGGCATTTCCCTCAAAGTGTCTGCCGTGTCCCAGAGCGTCTTGTATTTTCTGAAAGAAGCCGCCGTCCGGCACATGGCGGAACTCAATGCGCCAGCCGCTGAGCAACTCAGATGGGAGGATGATGCCGCGCCGAGCCTGAACGATGGCCTTCCGTCAAATTTCCATGAGTTGACGCTGACTGAAAAAAGCGAGCCGATGCCGGGGTTGATCCGATTGCGGCTTAATGCCAGTGGCGACATGGAGGCTCTCGCCGGACCGGGCATTCATGTCAAGCTGATGCTGCCGCTCAACCAGGACCGGGCCCCCGTTTGGCCAAAGGTAGCCGCCAACGGAACAACGAAATGGCCGGATGGCGAAGACGCGCTTCATGTGCGCTATTATACGATCCGGTCCGCCGATCCTGCAGAGGGGCATCTGGACATTGATATTGTCCGGCACGAAGGCGGTGTGATCGCGGAGTGGGCCGAATTCGCAAAAGAAGGAGATCGGATCGGGTTGCTTGGTCCGAGCGGTCGTGAATTGCCTCAATCCGGCGATCACGTGATCTTTGCGGGTGATCAGACAGCACTGCCGGCCCTGGCGCGTATGATTGAAGAACTGCCGGAAGGCGTTACCGGACATCTGGTGGGTGAAGCAGAGACAAAGGAGGAGCTCGACCATTATTTGCCGAGAACCGACCTTGCCGTTCACGCAATTCCAGCTGCCCGGTTTCAAGCCGAAGTTCTGGATGTCTGCAGAACGCTGTCTGCGGGCGAAAAGCTGCAATTCGCCTGGTTTGCTGGCGAGTACAAGAACGCGCAGGCAATGCGCAAATTGTTCAAGTCGGAATTTGGCCTTGGCAAAGGCAGTCAGTATTCAATTACATATTGGCGCAAGGGAGCTTCGCTGAAAGCAGATTGATCCTGCAGGGTTCGGCATGCGCCGATTTGGAGAGGTTTCATACTTCGGTTCCTTGCCTATAAGGCTGGAACTGAGTGCGTAAATGATCGAGGGGAGAGGCAGGGTGTCTGCGACAACGGAAACATCCGTCAAAAAGCGTAAGGTTGCGCAGCAGGAGCGCTCGAAAGCGAAAGTTCAGCTTATTCTCGACACGACACTTGCGATGCTCAACGAGGGGCCCGCAGACCGAATAACGACGAATGAGATTGCCCGACGGGCAGGCATCAGCATCGGTTCGCTCTATCAGTTTTTTCCAAAAAAGGACGCGATCTTCTACGAGCTGTTCAGCCAGTGGCTACAGCAAACGCTGGACCTGCTTGATGAGGTCGGTGAAAGGTTCGACGGCAGCGAAAGACTGGAAGAATTGTCCGACGCGGTGTTCGAGTGCCTGTCACGGGACGATACGATCAACTCGCCCGGTCACTGGCAGCTGCTTCGGGCGATGGGCAGCACGGAAGAGCTTATCGCACTGGAAGTTCACCACCAGAGAGAGGTCTTTCGCCGCATTGTGGCCTTTCAGCAAAAGTTCGGACGCCAGATCCCGATGCAAAAGGCGGAAGTTCTGGCCACGCTGCAGCATCACGTCACTGTCGGTTGTCTTGCGGCCGTTGCACAGGTCGGCAACCACGCGGAACGAGACGCCGTTCTGGACTGGGGCAAGAAGACAATGCGGTTGGTTTATGACATTGAAAAATTGAACACCTGAGCCTACCGCGCTGAAGCAATTTCTGCAGGCAGGTTCGATTCATTTTTCAGCCGGTCATCAATTCATGGTCGAATTGACATAGATCAAAGTTCAAGATGTCTATTGAACGATAAAACTTGAGCATCAAACTCCAGTTAAGGGCGCGCCACTTGAAAGACGTATTGAACGATGTCGCTCCAGCCGCGAGGCGGGCGTTCTGGTTCAGTCTAGGGCTTCTGGCCCTCGGGCTTGGTGGGCTCGGAGTGGTGCTGCCCGTCTTGCCGACGACGCCTTTCGTAATCCTGGCTGCCTTCGCATTCGGCAAAAGCTCGCCTCAATTGCAGGCAATCCTGGAAAACAGCAGCGTGTTCGGTCCGATCATTGCCGATTGGCGGTCCAATGGCGCTATTGCCGTGCGCTACAAGATCATTTCCATTGCAATGATGTCCCTGGTGTTTGGTCTCAGCATTGTCATGGCCGTTTCACCGATCGTTTTGATCGTTCAGGCTGTCTGCATGGGCGGTGCCGCCCTTTTCATTCTCACCCGGCCAAGCACTTCAGTTTGACACGAAGCCGCCGTCATCAGTCCGGATCGAGCCTAGCCGAATAATCTCATCATTCCGGTTGAAGCAAGGGTGGCTTCAGGCTGTGCGATCCCTGGTTCCGGGGTCACTTGCTACAACTAATGCGAAATTTGATGTTAGAGTAGGTTCAGACGCCGACTGGAGGGGGCGCAGTGACCACTATTTTTCGTTTTTTTCTATTGTTCATAGCCATTTTGACCAGTGCCGATATTGCGCAAGCCGAACGACGGGTCGCGCTCGTGGTCGGTAATTCGGGTTATCAGCACGTTGCAACCCTTAAGAACCCCTTCAACGACGCCAGGGATATGGTGCAAAAGCTTCAGGGCCTGGAATTTGAGGTCGTAGAGGGGCTGGATCTGGATCTCTCGAACCTTCGCCTCAAGATCAAGGAGTTCGTCTCGAAGCTCGATAAGGCTGATATTGCGCTGTTTTATTACGCAGGACACGGCCTTCAGGTGAACGGCGTGAACTATCTGCTGCCGACGGACGCTCAGCTCAACTCCCAGTTGGATCTGGAGTTCGAGGTTGTTCCCATAAACCTGATATTGCGCACCATGGAACAGTCAAGCCAGACAAATCTGGTTTTCCTGGATGCGTGCCGGGACAATCCGCTGGCGCAAAACTTGGCCCGATCGATGGGGACAAGATCAGCTGCCGTTGGCCGGGGGCTTGCAAAGACGAGTTCCGGAATTGGAACGCTCATCTCATTTGCAACACAGCCAGGCAATGTTGCGCTCGATGGCGAGGGTGACAACAGTCCCTTCACAAGTGCGCTGCTGAAGCACCTGGGAACTCCCGGACAGGACATTACCCGCAACCTCATAGCAGTTCGGCGTGACGTGCTTGAAGCAACGAAAGGTCAGCAGGTCCCCTGGGAGAATTCCTCACTCACCGGTGAGGTCGTCCTTAGAACCAAGGCAGCGCCTGTTTCTAATGAGCCCTCCCCGGAAATTGAGCTGGCGTATTGGGATTCCATCAAGACGAGCGCGAGCATTGCCTATTTTGAAAACTATCTAATACGCTATCCGGAAGGTCAGTTCGCTGATATCGCGAAGCTTCGTATCGACGAGATAAAGGGTAGACTGAAGACGCGTGAGCAAGAAGAGCGCCAGCGTCGGGTTGCGACCGAGCTTGCCTATTGGCAGACCATTCAAAATGCGACACAGCCCGAGTTGTTTGAAAGCTACCTCAATCGTTATCCGGACGGCAGCTACGCAGAACTTGCGCGGTTAAAGATCGATCTCTTGGAGAAAAAGGCGGCCCAAGATGCTGTGAAGCCTCAAATCTTGGATAGCAAATCGGAAGACGGTTTGCAGAACCCGGTTGAACCTTCGCAGGAGCTGGAAGTTGCAGGCTTGCCGATACCCGCAACCGGGGAGCCCGCATCCGAAAGAGAAACGGTCAGAACACTGACTGAAAAGGAATTGGCAACGGCCGTGCAAACCGAATTGAACCGTATCGGTTGTTCTGTCGGAAAGGTGGATGGTGCCTGGGGAAACAAAAGCCGCGGGGCATTAAAGGTTTATGCAAGGGAATCCGGCGCTGACCTCGCGTCGCTTGACCCGAGCGTCGAGGTTCTGAATCAACTGAGGAAGTCATCCGGACGGGTGTGTCCGTTGACCTGTGGCAGGAATCAGGAGCTGAAAAACGGCAAGTGCGTTGCTGTGAAGAAGCCTACCAATAATTCCGGATCGTCCGGCACGTCAAAGAGCAAGTCACAATCAGGATCCACCGCGCAGACCAGCCGCGCCTGTCCCAGCGACCCGACGGCGGACTCGTATCGATATTCGTCAAGGCGCAGTCCGGGTACCAATTCAAGGTCCTTCACCCACCCTTGCGGCCGTAAGGCGATCTGTCGGGCCCAAGGCAACCTTCCAAGAAAGTGCTTCTGGAACTGAGCCAATTGAATTGGGCCGTCAACTGAACGGATCGAACAGTAAATTGAAATTCAAGAAAGAAGCTGGTGACCCCGACAGGATTCGAACCTGTGACCCTCAGATTAGGAATCTGATGCTCTATCCTGCTGAGCTACGGGGCCTTATGGCGGTCGATTAGCATGAATTTTCGATCTTTGCGAGCCCTCAGGGGCGAAGCCGGAGCAGGATGGGGATTATTGTGCATCAGTGCGGCAATCTGAAGGAAAATTGAAGGCTGATCGGGCGACAGAGTGGCTGATCGTCTTGGACTTGCCTTATTCGCTCCTTAGCAAGTGGATTCGTCGTGACCGTTCTCTCGTCAATGATGGAAACACAGCTGCGGAAACAGTGTCCGGAGCCCGTTGTTTATGTCGCTGCGCCGGACGGTTTGAAGAGAGAATGATTGATTTGCACAGGCTGAGAGGGCCGCAGGTGTTCAAGGAACGCTGGCAGTTTCCGGGGAAGGCTGGCGCTGATAGCAGCGCTGCTATCGCTGCTGCGCGTGGCTGGATGCTGTCTGTTGTCTCGCTTGTTTTACTGACGGTTCCATCCATGGCCGAGGGGATCGAAGGATCTTCGGAAAGCGCTATCTCCGCTTGCATCTCTAAAGGTGCCCAGACCAGCACGTTTGTTGAGCCGGGTGCTAACCGGGAGTTTGTTGCAAGGGACGGGCGGCGCTTTCTTGCAGCAGACATTGACTGGCCCCCTGCTGAAGGCGCTTCTGCTCTTTATGGGAGCTTGGATACCGCCTCTGGAGATCTGCCCAGACTGGAAGCCATTCCGGCAGGACCTGCAAACCGGTGGGGACTGATCCCGGCGTGGATCGTCATACACAAGGGCGATGCGCTCAGACTTCTTCAGGCGGCCGAATTGGAAGCCGGTGGAGCCCTTTTTGTCCCGGAACTGGCTTCGGGCACATGCGCAGATCAATTGCGTCTTGCAGAAAACTCGGCGCGTGATGAAAAATCCGGCATTTGGGCGCGGGGAAAACAAGTTCTTGTCCACTCAGCTACCGATTTGAAAAATCTCGAAGATTCAGCCGGAAATTATGTAATTGCGCGCGGGCGTATTGTTTCTCTTGGAAAAACGCGCAGCACCCGCTATCTGAATTTTGGAAGGTACTGGAAAACTGATTTAACGGTGACGCTGAAGACCTCTGACGAGGACAGGCTTGACGCAGCTCTCAGCCAGAACGGGTGGCGTATCGAAGACCTTGCGAACAAGACCGTTGAAATTCGTGGCGTGGTCCAGGTGCGGGACGGCCCGCTGATTGCGCTCCGGCATCCGGAGCAACTGGTTGTACTAGAGGACAAAAGGGCAGGACGTGGCGGCCGAAACATCAACTAAACTGCAGCACTTCAGCATGCTTCGGACAAGGGTGAAGGAGAACCTTGGCGCGGTGCGTGGCTGGTTGCGCGCCGGTTTGGTTGTTGGATTGTCGCTTGCGGTCGCCTCCTGTCAATTGCTTGGCAACGGGGCCAGTGTCGGAACCGTTTCCCCTGGAACACTGCGGCCGAACCTGGCCGGCGACATCGGTGCGCGCGAACACCCGCGCGTTGTTGCCACTTATGGCGGCGTTTACAAGGATCCGGGCGCCGAAAGAGCCGTTGCCAGCGTCGTGGGTCGGCTGGTTGCCGCATCAGATGATCCGTCGCAAAGCTACAAGATCACCATCCTGAACTCACCGGCCATCAATGCGTTCGCGTTGCCGGGCGGATATCTCTATGTCACCCGTGGCCTGCTTGCGCTGGCAAACGATACTTCGGAAGTCGCAGCTGTTCTCGCGCATGAAATGGCCCATGTCACGGCAAGTCATGCGATCAAGCGGGCGCAACGGGCGGAAGCCAAGCAGCTGGCAAACAAGATCCTGACCGATGTGGTTCAAGATTCCGAAGAAGCCCGCAAAGCGCTTGTCTCCTCACAGTTGTCCTTTGCACGTTTCAGCCAGGTTCAAGAGCTGGAAGCCGATGCGATCGGCGTCAGGACGCTGGCGAAGGCGGGATACGATCCGTATGCCGCTGCACGTTTCCTGAGATCCATGGCGGCCTTTGCGCGCTATCAGTCTGCCGACAAGGCAGCATCGGCCGCTCCGGACTTCCTGTCGTCGCATCCCTCGACGCCGGAGCGCCTGCAGATTGCTGTTCGCTCGGCGCGGCAGATCGGGGCTCCAGGCATCGGCGAACGTGACCGGGACCGGTATCTGAGCCAGATCAACGGCATGCTCTTTGGTGATGATCCGCTGGAAGGCTTCGTCCGTGGCCGGTCGTTCCTGCACAAGGCCCTTGGTATCGGTTTTTCAGTGCCCAAGGGCTACATTCTGGAGAATACGCCTGAAGCTGTCCTTGCGAGCAACGGTTCGGGAACGGCCATTCGGTTCGACGGTGCCGACGTGAGCAAGTATTCCAATCTCGTCGACTACATGAAGTCCGGCTGGATCAATGGCCTGCTGCCGGAAAGCGTGCGTGAAACCACGATCAACGGACTGCCGGGAGTGACGGGCGCTGCGATTACGCAAGGGTGGTCGTTCCGCATTGCGGTCGTCCGCATCGGCAAGACCGGTTACCGGTTCATATTCGCCAGCAGGTCGCCGAACGACAGGTTTGACAAGGATTTCCGTCAGACCATCGACAGCTTCAAGCAATTGACGCCGACCGAGCGCGCCCGGTTGCGGTCCTTGAGGATCAAGGTGGTCGAAACAAAGCCAGGTGACACGCCGCGGAAACTTGCCGTTGGCATGAGCGGCGTCGAACCGTCGCGCCGACTGGAGTTCTTCTCGATCCTCAATGATTTGAGCCCGAACAAGCCGATTCCGGTTGGAACGGCGGTTAAACTGGTGGTCGACTAGCATCACGCATACAGCATGGGGTGAGAGCTCCCGGCGTGTCAGACGGCTCTGTCCATCGGTTGCCCGTCGCACGATGCTTCATGACTGTTGGCCAGTTGAGCAGGCTGCGTTGATTGAGGATTATCAGGCGGGTTATCGGGTTTGGTCCAGCTGCTTGGTGTCTTCCCGGTAATTCTTGCGAATTCGCGATTGAAGTTCGATTTGGTGTTGAACCCGCTTTCCAGCATTGCAGTAGTCACGTTTGCACCGTTCTCAATCAATGTGCATGCGTGGCGAATGCGATATGCGTTGATGTAACGTGAAACGTTTTCGCCCGAGGTCTTGTTGACGGCGGAGGACAGCTTCTTTGCCGGAACGCCCAATCTGAGGGCGAGTCTGCTGATCGTCAGGCCGGGGTCGAGGTAAAGGTGCCTGCACCTGAGCAATTCATTAAGGCGATCAACCAGCTCAAAATCCTCTTTCGAAGTTTGAGGTTTGTTTGGTTGGTTGCCTTCAGCAGAGGCGGAAACCGGAGCGGAATCTATTGCGCGCAATTCTGGAGACAGGCTCAAAACGCCGATTGCAAAAAGAGAAGCTGCAGACCCGATGCTGATGATCGTCGGTGCCCAGGTCACGTTTCCACCCAGGACAGCAGATGCAATCAACGCATCGGTCAAAGCTGAGAACAACAGAGCGGCGGCTATGGCGGCCCATATTTTTTGCGGAACAGCTCCGGCATCCAGTCGCGTCAGCGGCAGGGCGTCCTTGTGGAGGTGCAGGTTTGCAAGGATTGATAAACCGTACCCAAGGAACAGCGTGACGAGCGCGATATCCAGAGCGACCGGCGCAAACACCGCGCAAAAGGCAATGAACAGTGTGCCGAGCCCATGGATCCAATCCCTTGCCAGTGCGGCGGGGCGAATGGAAGCGGAAACAAACGCAAGCCATGCCAAGGGGGGAATCAGAGACGCGCTCACCGGTTGAAGCTTCCAGGCCGGGGCCAGCTGGTAATATTGCGCCAAAGCGACGATCAGGTTCTGGACGGCACACACGAGAAGAAGTGCAGAAAACAAAGCTGGCCGGTTCCTGGCAAGCAAGCCTTGAACGAACAGGAACCCAAGCACCAGGGCAACAAACATCGGAAGAGGCAACACCAGCATAATCAGCTCATTCGTACGTTCGTGATCAGGCAATTGCGATAGGACGAAAACCGGATCGAGGCGACCTGTTTCCGGATTCAGGACGTCGCTTGATGCAGAATTCAATAACGGATTGGTATCAAAAACAGAAATGGATCCGGATGAATGAAGTCTCTTGTCTTTGCGCTTTCCCTTCTACCCGCTGCTTCCGCTCTTGCCGCCGAGCCGGAACTTGCCGGGTATGATCGGTTTGCTGTTTCCGCTGCTCATCGTCCTGCCCTGTTGCAAGGGTCTGTTTGGTATCCGGCAGGGACCCGAACATATGCCGGTTTTGTCGGTAAAGGACCGGTTTTCGAGGGAACGAAAGCTCTCGTTGGCGCGGGTGTCAGGGAAGGGCGCTACCCTGTCGTGCTCTTTTCTCACGGATCTGGCGGAAATACGGATGGAATTTCCTGGTTGTCCTCCTCGCTTGCCAAGGAAGGGATCATTGTCGTTGGAGTGAACCATCCCGGGTCCACTTCCGGAGATTCTTCTCCGCGCCGGTCCCTGCAGCCAGCCGAACGGGCCGCTGATCTGAGTGCCGCCCTCGATCATCTTCTGAACGATCCCTATTTTTCCAGGTTTATCGAAAAGGAGCGGATTGTTGCTGCAGGGTTTTCTCTTGGCGGAGCGACCGCACTGAGCCTGGGTGGCGCGATCTATGAACCTGAAACCTATGCAGAGTATTGCCGGGAATTTGGCGATCGGGCGCAGGATTGTGTGTTTTTCGCAAAAGGGGATGTCGACTTGGCAGCAATGTCAGACGGACTGGCTGCGAACGGCAGGGATCACCGCGTCCAGGCCGTCGTTTCCATCGACCCCGGCTTTACCTATGCGGTGCAAGAGCAAAGTGTTGAGCAGATGAAGCTGCCGGTTCAGCTGATCAGTCTTGGGGAACGAAATCTCTGGGATGCTGCCGATATAGGTCCCAACGGGAGCAACCTTATCGGCAAACTGGAAAACGCGACCCATGTCATCCTGTCGCCAGCAAATCACTATACCTTTCTGGACGAGTGCACCGAGCTGGGAGCGGAGATTCTGAAGGAAGAAAAAGATGATCCCGTGTGTGATGACCCTGCAGGCGTCGACCGCGCAGACATCCACCGCCAGATCGCAGCAGAGATCGCGACATTTGTTTTGAACCCGAACTAGGGTCCTTTAAGGACCCCGAACAGCAAACGCGGGTTCAGAGCAATTGCGGATCAAGTCCGGTAGACAGCCTTGTCCGGTTGGACCGCCAGAAGGGCCGATTTCAGTTTTTCCATGGCGCGGCTTTCGATCTGCCGGACCCGCTCCTTGGAAATTCCGAGTTTCAGACCAAGCGATTCAAGGGTTGCGCCTTCTTCCGTCAACCTGCGCTCGCGGACGATCTTGAGCTCGCGTTCACTGAGAACCTCCAGCGCTGATTTAAGCCACTTTCTGCGCCGCTCGGCATCAATGTTGACGGTGACAATTTCGTCTGGAAGGGGTGCGTCGGAAACCAGGAAATCCTGCCTGTCGGCGCTGGAGCCTTCGCTGTCGGTCACAGGGGCGTTCAATGACGTATCAGGCCCGGACAGGCGCGCATTCATCAAGGCGACGTCGGATTGCTTCACGCCAATGGCATCCGCGATCTTCTGGTGAAGTTCGCTGTCGGTCAACGGCGTCTGGTTGTTCGAAAGTTTGGCGCGCAGCCGCCGCAAGTTGAAGAACAGTGCTTTCTGTGAAGACGATGTTCCACCGCGCACGATAGACCAGTTGCGCAGGATGTAGTCCTGTATCGAGGCGCGGATCCACCATGTGGCATAAGTTGAGAAGCGCACTTCACGAGCCGGTTCGAAGCGGGCCGCAGCCTCGAGCAACCCGACGTGACCTTCCTGGATCAGGTCTCCCAGGTTCAGGCCGAAATTGCGAAACCGCGAGGCGACGGCAATAACCAGGCGCATGTGTGAGAGCGAAAGTTTTTCGAGCGCTTTTTCGTCCCTGTTTTCACGCCAGCGAACCGCAAGCTCCCGCTCCTCTTCACGAGAGAGGTAGGGGGCCTTCATAGCCGCTTGAACCAGCTGGCGTTTTTCGTTCAGGGACATGTTCAACGCTCCGATATGTTATCGGTGTATTTACGTACCAGAGCTTAGGTTAGATCACTTGTTGCTATCGTAGGGGCATATTTTGTGCACTTCTTTGTGATTAGCGCGCGATCAAGTGTGTAATCGACAATAAAACGAACAAAAAAAGGGTCCGGATTCGATCCGGACCCTTTGTTTTTACAGACCAGGATACCGCTGAAATCAGGCGGCTTCTTCCTTGTCCTCATCATCGTCAGACTCAGCTTCCGCTGCAGCTTTTAGCCGGCTTGGGGACTTGGCCAGGTTCTGTTCGATCTGCTTGACAGCTTCCGTTTCGGAGCACTTGTTCACCGCAGCAATTTCGCGTGCCATGCGGTCAAGAGCAGCTTCATAAAGCTGGCGTTCGGAATAGGACTGTTCCGGCTGGCTGTCGGACCGGTAAAGGTCGCGCACAACCTCGGAAATCGCATTCAGATCGCCGGAGTTGATTTTTGCTTCATATTCCTGAGCCCGACGGCTCCACATGGTGCGCTTGACACGCGGACGGCCGCGGACGGTTTCCAGAGCCTTTTTGACGGCTGCCGGATCACCGAGCTTGCGCATTCCAACGGAAGCAATCTTGGCGACAGGAACCCGTAGGGTCATCTTGTCCTGTTCAAAAACGATAACGAGCAACTCCAAAGAGTGACCCGCAACATTCTGTTCTTCAATGGCGGTAATCTGACCGACGCCATGGGCCGGGTATACGATGTACTCACCAGTTTTGAAACCTTGACGCTGCGCGGTCTTTTTGGTGTTCGTTGCCATACTCGTATTCTCTCCTGCGCAGTTATTCGGCCCATTCGGGCCGGGAAGGACCGCTTTGCGGTCACCTGTTCTTATGCGACACGAACCCCGCCGAGCGATCCAATGTGGAACGCCTGTTGATATGCGGCGTGTCAGGGCTGGTCAGTCGCCGATTTCCACTATAAAACCTAATCTCAGACAGATGAGCTGCCGGGATCTTGCGTTGTCCGGTATCGAAAAGACCCGGAACACGTTTTCAAGACTCCGTTTTGGGGGTTGTTCTCATGGTTGGCGACTATCCCCCACTTGTAACATACTTTTGTGGAAAATTAAAGTACTGCTCTTTTGCAGTGCGCAAACACCACATTCCACCTGCCTTTACTTCCACGGCAGGTGGCGGATTTCCTGATGAAAATGCAATTACTTAATGCTGAAATGACGCTTGCGTCAGTCTGACGCAAGCAAGAAAAGCGAATCAAGATGCCGGATTGGGCGAAAAGAATTCTTCGAACTTGTTTTCTTTGCCATCAAACTCTGCAGCTTCCGGCAGTGGATCTTTCCTTTCGGTAATATTCGGCCATTTCTCCGAATACTCCGCGTTTAGTTCGATCCACTTCTCCAAACCGGGTTCAGTATCAGGAAGAATAGCTTCGGCCGGGCATTCCGGCTCGCATACGCCGCAGTCGATGCATTCATCCGGATTGATGACGAGGAAGTTCTCACCCTCGTAAAAACAATCAACCGGGCAGACTTCCACACAATCGGTGTATTTGCATTTGATGCAGTTGTCTGTGACGACGTAGGTCATCGTATCCTCGCTTCGTGCCAATCCGCTTGAGAACGTCGTTAGGGTCTCAGGCTGTATCCGGCGGTAAACTCCGTGCAGCACATTCCAGTGGGAGGCGCACGGATCAATTCTCTGATCGCTGTTGGGTATCGTCTTTGTCGAATGCACGCAAGCGCACAGGATGACGCAATCCGACGTTACAAGAGAATGTTATTCTGTTTTTGCAGTTCTTTCAGGATTTTGCTTCAGTCGTCGCGACGAAAGGCGTCCATTTTACGCCGATCCCGCTTCGTGGGCCGACCCGATCCCGCTTCGCGCTGGCCTGGGGGCGGTGGTGGCGCCTCCTGCTTGGGAGGTGGCGGCGGTGACAAGTCCTCGTAAAGCTTCCGTGCTTCTTCATAAGGACCACGCCGGGTGCCGAGAGCAACCACTTTCAACACAAGAATCCTGCGTTCCAATGCGATTGTCAGAACGTCGTCTGCCTTAACTGTCTTGCTTGCAGAGGAAATCTTTTCCTTATTGATCCGGACATGTCCGGATGTCGCTAGCTTTTGGGCAAGAGACCGGGACTTTGTGACCCTGGCGTACCAGAGCCACTTGTCTATGCGCAGGTTGCCGCCTGCTGATTGTGACTGTGCAGCAGAGATTACTTCTTGTCCTTGCTGTCCATGTCGGCTTTCAGAGCCATAAGGGCTGCAAATGGCGAGTTGGGATCAATCGGCTTGTCCTTGGGAGCGTTGCCGCGCCGGTTGCCGCCGTCGAAACCCTTCTGGCCATGAGAATGACCACCGCGATTGCGGTTGGGGCCGCCCTTGCCACCGCCCTTGCCGTGACGCTTCTCTCCTTGACCACCTTTCGGGCCTGGCCCTCTGCGGTTGTCGCCGCGCCGTTGATCATGGCGACCGCGCGGACGACGATCGTGCCGGCCAGGTCGCCAGATTTCGATGGTCACGGTTTCCATCTCTGCTTCACCAGCAGCTTCGCTTTTCGGAGCCGCAGTTTCAGCGGATATTTCAGTGGCCGTTTCTTCCTGCGCCGGAACTTCTTCCGCCGGTGCTTCCGTTGTCAGCTGATCGACCGCTTCCGCTGCAGCTTCGCCTTCAGGAGCTTCTTCTGCCGGAGCTTCAGCAGTTTCCGGTTCACTCGTCTGGACTGCTTCTGTTTCTGCCGCCTCTTCCGAAGTTTCGGATGTCTGCGCAGTTTCAGCTTGTTCCTGCGGAGCGTCGGCGGCTTCCGGCGCCGCGGCAGCAGCGCCATTTACCTGCTCTTCCGCTACCTGCTCTACAGCAGGCTTGGCGGTGACCGGACGCTGAACTTCTTTGGTCTCAACCCGGTAGCCGAGGGATTTCAGAACGGCCGAGAAATCTTCACCGGCACATCCCAGCAGCGAGGTCATGGCAACCGTGACGGTGAAACCGCCACCTTGCTCGATCGCACCTTCCGGAGGGCTGACTTCTGCATCCAGAGGTTTCCATGCGATGAGTGGTCGAATGAGGTCCGCAAGACGCTCCAGGATGTCGACACGCACGGCGCGCGGACCGCAGACGCGGAACCCGACGACCTTGTAAAGGGCTTTATCGATGCTCTCATCGACCGGGATCGACGTACGGCCGGACGCGGAAAGCTGTGGCAGCTCCTCCATGCCGTTCATGTCCAGCGAACCGTGCTTCAATGCCCACAATTGTGCGAGAAGCTGGCTTGGCGCCGGTTTCAGAAGAGCCGGGACGAAAACGGTGTAGGCACCGAACCGGACGCCATGCTTGCGCAAGCCTGCGCGCATGTCCTGGTCCAGCTGGCGAATTTCGTCAGCAGCGTCCTGGCGCTCGAGAATGCCGAGCCCTTCAACGATCCGGAATGCGATCCCTCTAGCGAGTCCCTCAAGTCCTTCGCCCGACTTCAGGTCGATGAGAGGTTTGAGAAGCGTTTCGATCTGCGCCTTGATCCAGAGATCCAGACGACCCTGAACCGCATCGCGGGCCGAACCCGTCAGGTGTTCATCCGCCAGCAGCAGCACAGTCGGCGTCAGCACGTCTTCACCGGCCACCAGCTTTGCCACGGGTTCTCCGCGCCAGCGAATAGCGCCATCGGACGTGAGCACGAAATCGGCATTTTCCGATTTTCCGAGCTTTTCCGCTCTGGCTTCGATTTCGGTCGTCAGGGCTTTCTGTGCGGCAGCCCGGACAGTCTTGCCATCCGGTCCTTCTGCCGCCGCATCAGGGGCAAAACGGAAGCCAAGCAGATTTCCGATGTGCTGACCTTCAACGAGCACATCGCCGCTCGATGTAATTTCCGCTTCCAGCATTGCGTTCTCTCTCAAACGTCGCATCAATACACTTGTCCGCCGATCCACGAAGCGCTGTGTCAACCGCTCGTGAAGGGCGTCAGATAGTTTATCTTCAATGTCGCGGGTCTCTCCCTGCCAGTGGGCCGGATCGGCCAGCCAGTCAGGGCGATTAGCGACATACGTCCAGGTCCGGATATGTGCAATCCGGTTCGCGAGTGTGTCGATATCACCATCTGTGCGGTCTGCGAAGGCCAATTGACGCGTGAACCAGTCATCCGCGATGTAATTGTCCTGCATCAGATGTGTATAGATGGTGTTCAACAACTCTGCGTGGTTTGCCGGGGCGATCTTACGATAGTCAGGGATCTGACATACGTCCCATAGCAATTCGACTGATTTTGCCCCATTCGCCATTCCAGATATTGCGCTGTCGCGCAACAAATGTTCAAGAGCGGTTATATCATCACCGGTCGGTGCCCTTGCAAGACCTTCTTCTTTCGGGACGGTATCGAGGCTACGGCGCAAAGCACTGACGGATGAAAAATCCAGCGAACTGTTGCGCCATTGCAGCACTTTCAGGCCGTCAAAGTGGTGACTTTCGATTTGCTCGACAAGATCATCGTCCAGCGGATCGACCCGTCCGGTAACGCCGAATGTACCGTCTTTGGTATGCCGGCCGGCACGCCCTGCGATCTGTCCCATCTCTGCCGGGGTCAGTTGACGGTACTGATAACCGTCGAATTTCCGGTTGCCTGCAAAGGCAATGTGATGAACATCAAGGTTGAGGCCCATGCCGATGGCGTCGGTTGCGACCAGGTGATCCACATCGCCGTTCTGGAACAATTCGACCTGGGCATTTCGGGTGCGCGGGCTGAGCGAGCCGAGCACCACGGCAGCGCCGCCGCGCTGGCGCCTGATCAGTTCGGCAATGGAATAGACCTCATCCGAGGAAAACGCGACCACAGCAGAGCGGGCCGGCAAACGGGAAACCTTCTTAGAGCCTGCATATTCCAGGATCGACATGCGTGGCCGGGTGACCACGTTGAGGCCGGGAATGAGCTTTTCAAGAAGCGGACGAATGGTCGCAGCACCAAGAAGCAGCGTTTCCGATTTGCCGCGCAGGTTCAGGATACGGTCGGTGAAAACGTGGCCACGGTCGAGGTTTCCGGCGAGTTGCACCTCGTCAATCGCAACGAACTCGGTGTTCAAGTCGAGAGGCATCGCCTCAACGGTCGAAACCCAGAAACGCGGATTGTCCGGGATGATTTTCTCTTCGCCGGTGATCAGAGCGACGGCTTCGGGACCTGCCCGGTCAGCAACACGGCCGTAGACTTCGCGCGCGAGCAGGCGCAGTGGCAGGCCGATCAGCCCGGAAGGCTGTGCCAGCATGCGTTCGATCGCGAGGTGGGTCTTACCGGTGTTCGTCGGTCCGAGGACTGCCGTCACAGTGCGGGACCGGGCTGACGGAGGCAGCGGCAGGGTCTGAGGGCGGGGCATGGAATTGGTTGCGGTCGGCTTTCTTTCGGCTCTGCGCCTATATCTAGTGTCGCGTGTCTAGCATACCCGGACTGGGCGTGTCGCTATTTCTTTTTGGGTAGAAGTGACGGAAAATGCGAAGAAAAGTTTCCTGTGGAGAACGACTCTGGAACAAACCGAAACCGAATCGCTGACTCTCGTTGATTCAGGATTTGTTCCCTACAACATGTGGTCTTCTATCTTCGGATTGCCACGAAATCATGAATCTGGTCAATGGTTTGAATCGTTTCCGGCAATGCGTGGTGAATTGCGGCGAATCCTTGTCAATGGTTAATTTGTGAGAAAAGCTGCCCGGTTCCCCAGTCAGAACGATCGTTAACGATTGGACACAGCGAGAACGAATCCCGGACGAATCAGTGATTTGAAAGTGTTTCAGCTTTGTTCTTACAATATCTAGTAGGTGTGGCGCCTTTTAGATCTAAACAGCGGCCTTTCATTTTTTCGTCTCGGATCTCAATGGTGGGAGCTGTTAATCAGTCTGTCTCAAAACAGGGCAAAACGTAAAAAATGTGATTTTTGTCCGTTCTGAAGTCTGATTTTCGCCGATTTTTGCTGCGCTGCAAATTTTTTCGAACCGAAGCGTTCGGCAGGAGTATCGGCGAATAAGCGTTCTTTTTCTAAGAGTTACCGGTGCATGCGCAAAATATTTTTCCTGGTAAAAAAAAGGACATCATTTCTGCCCCTTTTCAAGTGCCTCCGACCAAAGTAGAAATCTTGCGAAAATCAGCTCCGCTTTTGCGTAAAATTAGGAGGACAGGTCGTTTGGCGATAACAAAAATTCTCGTTGCAAACAGATCCGAAATCGCGATCCGGGTGTTCCGGGCGGCAAACGAACTCGGTCTGAAGACCGTCGCCATCTATGCAGAACAGGACAAACTGGCCCTGCATCGCTTCAAAGCGGATGAAGCCTACCAGGTCGGCAAGGACCTGGGGCCGATCGAAGCCTACCTTTCAATCGATGAGATCATCCGTGTAGCCAAACATTCCGGCGCGGATGCCATCCATCCCGGCTATGGGCTTTTGTCCGAGAGCCCGGAATTTGTGGATGCCTGCGAACAAGCCGGAATCACATTCATCGGTCCCAGATCGGAAACCATGCGCCGTCTGGGCAACAAGGTTGCCGCACGCAACCTGGCAATCGAAGCCGGTGTGCCGGTCATGCCGGCAACGGACCCGCTGCCCGACGACATGGACGAAATCAAGCGTCAGGCGCTCGAAATCGGTTATCCGGTGATGCTGAAAGCTTCGTGGGGCGGTGGTGGACGCGGCATGCGCGTTATCCCGGACGAAGCGACCCTGGAAAAGGAAGTTCTGAACGCAAAGCGTGAGGCGAAGGCCGCGTTCGGCAAGGACGAGATCTATCTTGAAAAACTGGTGCAGCGCGCACGCCATGTCGAAGTGCAGATCCTGGGGGACGGCGAAAACGTCGTCCATCTGTTTGAGCGCGACTGCTCGATCCAGCGCCGTCACCAGAAAGTTGTCGAGCGCGCACCGGCTCCCTATCTCGACGAGGCAAAGCGTACCGAGCTTTGCGAATACGGTCTGAAGATCGGCAGGGCCGTCGACTATCGCGGTGCGGGTACCGTCGAATTTCTGATGGATGCCGATACCGGCGCCATCTACTTCATTGAAGTGAACCCGCGCGTTCAGGTAGAGCACACCGTGACCGAAGAGGTCACCGGTATCGATATCGTTCAGGCCCAGATCCACATCGCCGATGGCGCGAAGATCGGAACGCCGGAAAGCGGTGTGCCGGCGCAGAAGGATATCCGGCTTAACGGCCATGCCCTGCAGTGCCGTATCACCACGGAAGACCCCGAACAGAACTTCATTCCGGACTATGGCCGCATAACCGCCTATCGTGGCGCGACCGGATTCGGGATCCGTCTTGATGGCGGTACGGCCTATTCCGGCGCTGTTATCACCCGTTTCTACGATCCGCTCCTGGAAAAGGTCACGGCCTGGGCGCCGACTGCAGAAGATGCGCGCAAGCGTATGGATCGCGCCTTGCGTGAATTCCGTATCCGCGGTGTCGCAACCAATCTGGTGTTCCTGGAAAACATCATCGATCACGCGGATTTCCGCGCTAACAACTATACGACCCGCTTTATTGACGACACGCCTGCGCTGTTCGAGCAGACCAAGCGTCAGGACCGTGCGACCAAGCTTCTGACCTATATTGCCGATGTTTCGGTCAATGGGCATCCGGAAACCAAGAGCCGTGTGCGTCCTCCGAAGGATGTCTCGGCGCCGGTTGTTCCGGATTTCGGCGATGACAAACCCGCCGGTACACGTCAGTTGCTGGATGATCTCGGTCCGAAAGGCTTCGCCGACTGGATGAAGGCGCAAAAGCGGGCGCTGGTCACCGATACGACAATGCGCGATGCCCACCAGTCACTTCTGGCGACCCGCATGCGTACCCATGACATCGTCAACATCGCGGATGCCTATTCCGCAGGGCTGCCGTCCCTGTTCTCGCTGGAGTGCTGGGGCGGTGCGACCTTTGACGTGGCGATGCGCTTCCTGACGGAAAGCCCGTGGGAGCGACTGCATCAAATCCGGGAAAGAGCGCCTAACATTCTGTTGCAGATGTTGCTGCGCGGCTCCAATGGTGTCGGTTACACCAACTACCCGGACAATGTGGTCAAGTACTTCGTCAAACAGGCTGCCGATAACGGCATCGATCTGTTCCGGGTGTTCGACTGTCTCAACTGGGTCGAGAACATGCGCGTTTCCATGGATGCCGTCCAGGAAGCGGGCAAGCTTTGTGAGGGTGTGCTTTGCTACACCGGCGACATGCTGGACAGTGCACGGCCGAAATATGATCTGAAATACTATGTGGGTCTGGCGAAAGAACTCGAAGCAGCCGGTGCACACATCCTCGGTATCAAGGACATGGCAGGCCTCTTGAAGCCTGAAGCGGCCAAGACCCTGATCAAGACGCTGAAGCAGGAAACCGATCTGCCGATCCACTTCCATACCCACGACACTTCAGGCATTGCGGCGGCAACGGTACTGGCTGCCGTCGAAGCGGGTGCCGACGCGGTCGACGCTGCCATGGATGCGCTTTCCGGCCTGACGTCCCAGCCGTGTCTTGGATCCATTGTGGAGGCGCTGCGCGGCAGCGAAAGAGACACTGGTCTCGATGCAAAGACAATCCGCCAGATCTCTTTCTACTGGGAGGCCGTCCGCACGCAGTACCGGGCGTTCGAAAGCGACCTGCGTTTCGGTGCGTCCGAGGTTTACTTGCACGAAATGCCAGGCGGCCAGTTCACCAACCTCAAGGAACAGGCGCGTTCCCTTGGCCTTGAAACCCGTTGGCACGAGGTTGCGCAGGCTTATGCGGACGTCAACATGATGTTCGGCGATATCGTCAAGGTAACGCCGTCTTCCAAGGTTGTTGGCGACATGGCGCTGATGATGGTCAGCCAGGGCCTCACGGTCGATGAGGTCGAAGACCCGGCAAAGGATGTTGCGTTCCCGGACAGCGTCGTGAAGATGTTGCACGGCGACCTCGGACAGTCTCCGGGCGGTTGGCCGCAAGCGCTGCAGAACAAGGTTCTGAAAGGCGGTACGCCAATCACGGTTCGTCCCGGCTCGCTTCTGGACGAAGCTGATCTCGATGCGGAACGCAAGACGGCGGCAGCGGCTACCGGCCATGACATAAACGACACCGAGCTTGCCTCTTATCTGATGTACCCGAAGGTCTACACGGACTTTGACAAGGCACAGCAGCAGTATGGCCCGACGTCGGTTCTGCCGACGCCGGTGTATTTCTACGGCCTGGAGCCGGGCGAAGAGATCTTCGTTGATCTTGAGCCGGGCAAGACCCTGGTGGTGCGCTGTCAGGCAATTGGCGAGACCGACGAAAAGGGTGAGAAGAAAGTGTTCTTCGAACTCAACGGGCAACCTCGCAACGTCAAGGTTCCGGACCGTGCCCACGGCGCCACCGGTGCGGCGGCCATGCGCAAGGCTGAAGACGGAAACGCTTCCCATGTCGGCGCGCCGATGCCAGGTGTCATCTCCACGGTTGCGGTCGCAGCTGGACAGGAAGTCAAGGCCGGGGACGTTCTGGTGTCGATCGAGGCCATGAAAATGGAAACCGCGCTCCATGCAGAGCGCGACGGCACCGTGAAGGAAGTCATTGTCACGCCGGGCGCTCAAATCGACGCCAAAGACCTTCTTGTCGTCTTTGAAAGCTGATCGAGCAAAGGTGAGTGGATCGCACTAACGTGCGATCCACTCATTAATTATATGAATTCATACGCATATTCTGTTTCCATCACGCGAAATCACATGTGGTCACCGTGCATGTGATTTGAACGCGAACTCTCATCGGTCGGAAGCTTTCCGAAGCCAGGTCTTGTGAAAGACGTTAGCTGAGGGAGAGAACGATGACGAAGCTACGTGTTTGGCTGGGTGGTGCAGTTGCATCCCTTTTCCTATCGACATCTGCGCATGCGGCCTGCGAGGCGCAAAAGCCCGGTGATGAACTGACCGGTGCCGAAGCCGAGGCCGTTTACGATTGTTTGAAGGCGGATTTACAGGCGGGCTACCAGAAGGGGCCGAAACGCTGGATACCCGAAGACTTCGTCAAGGACTATCCCGGATGGACCAAGGTGAGTGCCTTCCCGGCAGCACCCGGTTTTCATGGTGGCCGCTTCCTGATGACTTACGTGAATTCGATAGGCGCGGATGAATATCTGAAATACAAGCCGGAAAATGTGAACATTCCGGCGGGCACGAAGATCGCCAAGGAATCTTTCTCCGTAAATGAGGAAGGCAAGACTAGTCCTGGACCGCTGTTCCTCATGGAGAAGGTGGAGGCAGGCAAGTCCCCAGAGACCGACGACTGGTACTACATGATGGTTGCGCCCAACGGTACGCCTCAGGCTGTCAACGTTCTCGTTGCCTGTAGCGAATGTCATCAAGGCAATTTCGGAGAGCAGGGCGGTCTCGGTTACCCGGTTGAGGATGCCCGGATCAAATAGGCATCCTTTGTGGGCATAAGCTGTGGCGAAGGGCATCTGTTTTTCGCCACGACTTTCTGATTTTGGGTTGTATTTGCTGTCTGATCGGAGACGGTCGGAGAAGCATGCCGATGAACGGTCTTCCGTCTCGGTGGTCTCCTCGTGGCGACCAAACTCGAACGATCAACTTAAAAGCGTGAAGTCGTACCCCAGATCATTCTTGTTGCTAAGTCACTTCAGCTCCGGATTGGGAGAGAAATGCCGCTAGCGCAATTTGTTAGGCGTGCTCCATGAGTTGATGAGACCGATCTGCCGGATATCATGCAGGAACTGCGATCGGTTACCGCATCATGTCTGCCGGTGATTCAGAAGTTATGTTTCTTCACCATCGAGACGTTCCCCAGACGAAAAAGGCTTAAAGATCACACGCCGCCTTTGCATCAAGAATGATGCACAAATCCACCCAATGAAATTGGTGCGAAGCCTCCATCCGGTGCCGGATGAAGTGATGCAACAGACAATCAAAATTCCCAAGGTTGAGCTTTGATTGCGCAGGCCATGCCACGCAGTGCAATTGTAAAGTGACGTAACGTTACTTATTTGAAAGGGCTAAATGCAAAGTACCTGATCGATTGATTGTTCATGAGGAAGATCCAATGGGAAATGCTGCCTTTATGACATTGATGTTTTTTGCTGGCGCTCTGTTGACCGCCGTGTTTCCGGATCGTGCATGGGCCAATCGGGCATGTGATGATAACGGCCTTCTCGCAGAGTATCTTGTCAGTGATATCAGCGGACTTCGATCCTCCGATGTTGCACAAGTGTTCATTGACCTTCGTGTGCCGGACGATGTTGCGGAAGAAACCGTGAGCGTATTGCGAGAGGCAATCACCGCATTTGAAGGTACAAGGCCTTCATCTGAACAGGCGGCTGAGATTGCTGCCGGAGAATGGAAAGGCTGGCGCGCCAAGCACATGTCGCGGGAAGAGTTCGTTTCAGGTTTCCTGGACGAAGTTGAACGCCGGAAATCGAGTGTGGGCGACTATGCAGCCTCGCTTCAGGCCTCTCAGGCGATGCGCAATAGGTTGGATGATCTGCATGGTGCCGCAGGTGGACGAACTCCTCCCGAGGATGTGCTGATGATGTGGCTTTGGGATCAGACAATGCGCACTCCTGCTGCAAAAGCCGAATTAAAGAGGCTCTATGACTTGCCTGATGGCAAGTGGGTTTGGGGGCGTTACGTCATGGGGCGAAAGGCGGCGTTGCGATGTGCACTTGAAGCGGTGGTCGCCGCCGGTCCTGCTCCGGTTGCCGTAGATCGCCATCTCTTCAAGCAACCCAACACATTCGTCCCGCTTGCGGAGGGGAAAACGGTCTCGCTCGATGATCGGTCGATGGCCTACATTTCCGGCCTGCTTGAGGTCCACCTTGCAGCTTGCCCTTGGGTCGGAACTCCGAAAGGATTGAAATCGGTTGTCCAGTTCCAGCAGGCAGCAACGCAAAGAGCGTTTACAAACATGTTCGACATGCGGAACATCGTTCTCGACAGCGTGCAATTCGCCCATTTCGCAAATCACGGCAAGGCGGATGCCGAGGCGTTTGAAAAGCAGTATGGCTGCATTTCGCCAGTCGCGATGCAGCTTGCAAGAGGACTTGAAAGAACGGTGCAGGTGGCGGCTGCCGGTGGGGCCGGTTCGTTGTTTGTAAGTACCTGTTCCAGCACACGACTGAACGCGAAGCAGTGCGCCTGCTTGGCGGAGCTCGGACGTGGTGTTGATCCGAACATTGAGAACAAAGGTTACGATTCCAGAACAACCATCAAGTATATCGTTGAACGCAATCCGCTGCTGGGAGTGATGATTGCGATGCAGTGCGGCATTGGCGACTACTGACGGTTGTTTCGTTCTGATTGCCGAGGTTTGTCATCCGGTAGTGCAAACCGTGCAGCACATATCCAGCGGGGTCATTCCGCCGCTTTCAGCTGGCAATGCGCGACTGGTGCCTCAGCGGTGCCGATCCAGATGTCGAGGAACCGGTCGAGCCATTTCTTGACGTCCGGGTCGTAGACGAAACGACCGGCAAAGTGATCGCGGCGGTTCTGAGCGCCTGGGAGTTCCATGCGCGGTGCGCCCTTGGTGGTCCAGCGAACCATCATCTGGTGAGTAAGCTCGGGGTGGAACTGGATGCCATAGGCGGCCCTGCCCACGCGAATGGCCTGGTTCGGATAAGTCGGGCCTCCGGCCAGCAAATCCGCGCCTGCCGGCAGGTCAAATCCTTCCCGGTGCCATTGATAGACCTTTTTCGGCCAATTCATCATCGCCTTGCCGGCTTCGGTTGGCTGCAGCGGGTAGTAGCCGATTTCGACGAGACTATCGCGATGACCGGAGACGGTGCCTCCGAGATGCTTGACCATCATCTGGGCACCGAGGCAGATGCCGAGGAAGGGCTTTTCCTCAGCCAGCGGAACCTTGATCCAGTCGATTTCCTTGTGCACGAAGGCGTCCGGGTCGTTGGCGCTCATCGGGCCGCCAAAAATGACGGCACCGGCGTGATGTTCAAGAGTATCGGGAAGCGTGTCGCCGAAACGCGGTTTGCGAATATCCAGTGCAAACCCGCGTTTGATCAGTTCCTGACCGACGCGGCCGGGAGAGGAGGTCTCCTGATGAAGAATGATCAGAATTTTGGGGCGGTTACTGCCTGGATCGAAAGGAAGTCTCATAAGAATAATATGAGGGACGACCGGCAAAAAATCGACCCCTGACGAAAGGCGTCACCAGAAAGTACCCATGACCAAAGGTTGAGTGGCTTCAGTTCTCGCCTTCTCCTTCAGGTGCCGACTGCGCCACCTTGTGGCGAAGCGTCATCCTGTCCCGGGTGGAAACGCCAAGCAGCTCGGCGACCCGCCAAATGGTGTTGTCTTCAAATTCATGGACGTGACCGTCGGCATAAACGATCTCCCACATCATCTCGACGATGGCCAGGCGCTCGCTTTCGTCTGTTGTGCGCTTGAGGACCGAAGTGAAGCCGTAAAGATCAACCGCTTCCTCGTCCCGCTGCTTGGCGGCGGCAATGAGTTCAGTGGTCTCCTGATCCGTCAGCTCGTAGTGCTTCTTGAGAATCTGACGAAGCTTTTCGCTTTCGCTGTCTTCGATGATGCCGTCGATATCGATCAGATGAAACAGAAGGGCCGCAGCCGCCAGTCGCTTGTCATCTTCGGCGAAGGTCTTCTTGCCGGTGTCGCCAAAAGTAATTTCACGAACAAAGCTCTTAAGTGCATTCAGCATATTCGACGTTCCCATGAACCGGTCCGCTTGGCCGGTCTTTATTGCTAACTCAATCTACTCTTAGCATCAAAGCGTTGATGTCCCTTTTAAGACTTTGATATGAGTAGTTAAACTTACATTTCTAGTTCATGATTTTTGAATCATTCTAAACTATTGATTTTTTTCAGATTTTTACTTGACACTTGCCTTCATGAAATGGTTTCACCGACGAGCTATCAGCGCTAAACGCGTTGCGTAAATTTCTCAATAGGCATTCCGGCAACAGCGTTAAGCTGCCACTTTTGCCCAGGTTTAGGGGATGGACCCATGAAAGCACTCAAATTTGGCCTTCTGGCCGCAACTGCATTGTTCGTAACGCCGGCCATGGCCGCTGCACCTGCTGATATTGTCACTACTTACGGCGACATTGCCCAGGCGAAATTCGGCGATTCCGTGGCAGCTGCAAAAGAGCTGCAGAGCGCCGTCGACAAGCTGATCGCCGAGCCGACCGAAGCCAATCTGGAAGCTGCGCGTGCTGCCTGGCTCGTTGCACGTAACCCTTACCAGCAGACTGAAGCCTACCGCTTCGGCAACGCGATTGTTGACGATTGGGAAGGCAAGGTAAACGCATGGCCGCTCGACGAAGGTCTCATCGACTATGTCGACCCGTCCTACGGTTCTGAGTCCGAAGAGAACGACTTTTACGCAGCAAACATCATCGCCAACCCGAGCGTCAAAGCCGGCGGCGAAACAATCGATGCATCCAACATCACCGCTGAGCTGCTCGCCGACACTTTCCAGGAAGCTGGTGAAGTCGAAGCAAACGTCGTTACCGGTTATCATGCCGTAGAGTTCATGCTCTGGGGTCAGGATCTGAACGGCACCGACGCTGGCGCTGGCACACGTCCAGCCACCGACTTTGATCCGGCTAACTGCACCGGTGGCAACTGTGAGCGTCGCGCTCAGTACCTGAAAGTCGCGACCGATCTGCTGGTTGCCGATCTGGAAGAAATGGCTGCGGCATGGCAGCCGGGCGGCGCAGCTCGTGAAGAGCTTTCCGGCAAAGGCGAAAACGGCGGTCTGGCGACAATCCTGACCGGCATGGGTTCCCTGTCCTACGGCGAACTTGCAGGTGAGCGCATGAAGCTCGGCCTGATGCTTCACGACCCGGAAGAAGAGCATGACTGCTTCTCCGACAACACCCATATGTCTCACTACAACGATGTCGTCGGTATCCGGAACGTTTACTTCGGTGAGTACAAGAGCCCGCTCGGAAACGGCAATGACGTCTCCGGTGCTTCTCTTGCTGCTCTGGTTGCCGAAAAAGACCCGGCACTTGCTGACGAAATGAAAGCCAAGCTCGATGCGACACTGGTGGCATTCGAAGCTCTGAAGGCACGTGCTGAAGGTGGTGAAGCCTACGACCAGATGCTCGGTGAAGGAAACGCAGAAGGCAACGCAGTCGTTCAGGCAGCTGTTGACGCTCTCGTTGACCAGACCGCTTCCATCCAGCGTGTCGTGAAAACTCTCGGCCTCGACGAAATCGAATTCGAAGGTTCTGACAGCCTGGACAACCCAAGCTCGGTTTTCGAATAAGAAACAGGTTTCAGGCGGCCTTCGAGGCCGCCTGACTCTTTAAAGGGTCTGCGATTTGGGGCTCGCAGGTAAAAAGTTCAGGATGCGATGTATGGGACTTGCCCCCATTAAAGGTGCCCTTTCAGGCGCCGTTCTTTTTGTATGTCTGGCCGCAGGTTCGGCCATCGCTGATAAAGTTCTGTCTCACCGTGACGACCTGTCAGCCAAGGACCGGGAAAAAGCAGCCGGAGTGCTTCAATTTCCCACCGACTTTGAAAAACCCGAAAAATTTGAAGTGATGCAAGGTGGAGCGGGTACTTCGACAAAGAAGCCCGATCGCGACGCCTATGCGCATTCCAACCCAAAGATAACTTCGGACGAACGACTTTCCTTCAGACTTGGGTGTTGTCGGAGAAGCAGTCATGCTCTTCTTCCGGGTCGTGAAG
>JBCCVB010000071.1:0-29948 GCA_039195965.1 Pseudomonadota bacterium | reverse complement strand
TTCTTCCGATCCTGAGTGCCTTTCAATCACGCTATCCACGAATAACACCCTGGCTTTTGCCGGAAGGGTCAGCCTCGCACAAAGAAGAAGCCGATCTCGTCGTATCGTCCGCCTCCGCCCCGCCTGGACCGGATGCCTGTGTTCTGGAAATGAACCCTTGGGTTCTCTGCGCGGCACCTTCCTACCTTGAGAAACACGGCATTCCTGGATCGCCACAGGATCTGTTGCGGCATCGGTGCCTTGTTCTGGATCTTGCCGGAAAACCTCAGCAGCAATGGATGTTTCAGGACAACGATCAGATCTTCAGCCTGGAGGTGCCTCCGGCAATGATTGCGTTTGGCGAAGCGATTCATGCTGCGGCACGCGAAGGCCTCGGCATCGCAAGGCTGGCTTCCTTTATCGTGCGCGAAGATCTGGAGAATGGAAAACTCGTGCCTTTGCTGTCCGAGTTTCTTGGCTCCAGCAGCCGCGCCATATGCGTTTCTCCGACCGAAAGCTCCGCACATTTCGCGAAGGTTCGCGCCTTCATGGAATTTGCCGCTGAATTTGTTCAAGCGACAGCCTAGAGCACGGGTGCGACAGGTGTAACTTCCCAGTGTGGAAATGCGTTTCAGGTTGAACTTCGGCTTGGCTCGTTGAGGAAGATTGAAGAGACCAACCTCTTTGCGCTTACTTTTCCAATTGATAACGTTGGAAACTTCGACTCACTTCAACAAGGCCGGGTCTCAATGAACATTGACTTTGAAAAGATAGACGCTGCCCGTCAGGCGCGCGGCTTTCTGCCTATTTCTCAAATGATGGCTCTGCTGGACGGCAATCTGGTTCTGGACCCCTTCTCCACCTTGATTTCCACCGGTGTGAGTTTCGGGAGGGACAATGTTCTTTATCCAGGTGTGACCCTCCAGGCTTCAGAAGGCGCGAAGATCTCACTGGGCGATGCCAATATTCTTCATTCCGGAACTTCGGTCTCTTCCTCGCATGGCAGTGTGACGATCAGAGACCACAATCAATTTGGCGAAGGTGGTTTCACCGCCAAGGCAAACAGGCCTGGAGCAAAGATTCGGATTGGCAGTCATGGCCGCTATCTCAACAATCCGAGTGTTTTTGGTGAAACGGTGCTTGGCGACGGAACCCAGATCCTCGGCAATATCACTGTCGACACATGCAGCCTTGGAGGCGGCGGTTCTCACGCTGAACCAGACCCCGATCTCAGGGGCGGCCTACTGAAAGGCCAGGGAACAGCCCGAAATCTGATTGTGCCCATGGGCCATGTCATCGCCGCACAGGGGTCTTTTTTCGAAGATGACCTGCTTCCGCAAAGCCATTTCCATCCCAAAAAGTAGCCAGCTTGGGACTGGATATCGGCTTAATTGAATATTGCAGACGTCATCGCTCCAGCCTTTGGGGTCCCGGCAAGCACTGACCTGAAAGATCCTATTTTTCAGTTCGAAACTCTACGGAGATGGGTCGCCTTAACAATCCATTTACCATAATGCTGTTGCCTTTATTTCAGGTTATCCGTTTAATTTCGTCGAATATTTGTCTTGCCAACACTCCAACTTCTGCTTCACGCAAGGTTATCCATGGCAGGATAAGTCATGTCGCTCTCGTGCTCCGATGAAAGGATGCGAATATGGCGCTGGATTTAAGCCGCCGCAGTTTGATTGCCGGAATTCCTTTGCTTCTGGCCGCATGCCAAAGCCAGAAGACTTCAACACTTCAAGCAGGGCTCAATCCCCTTTCAGATGGCACGCCGGATTACGCGTTAGCCTATGCGCCAACTGTCGATGGTGGATATTCGCTGCCGGGTATTGAGTATCAGAGCTTCGATCCGCAGTATCTTCGACAGACCGTCTATTATCCAACCAGCTATCCCGAAGGCACGATTGTTGTCGATCCGAACAACAAGTTTCTCTACCTGATACGACCCGGCGGCTACGCGATCCGGTATGGAATTGGTGTCGGGAGGGCAGGTTTTGCGTGGAATGGCGAAGCCGTCATCCGATACAAGAGAGAATGGCCGAAGTGGTTCCCGCCGGATGAAATGATTGAGCGGGACCCCAGCCTGGAAAGATACAGAGACGGCCAGGAAGGCGGTCCGGACAACCCTATCGGCGCCAGGGGTCTCTATCTGTGGCAAGGCAACAAGGACACGCTGTATCGCATTCACAGCACCAATCAACCAAGCAGCATCGGAACCAACGCCTCCAGCGGCTGCATCCGGATGTGGCATCAGGACATCATCGACCTGTACGAGCGGGTGAATGTCGGCGCCAATGTCGTTGTGCTGGCTTGAAGTGAAGAGTTTGACCGTTTGTTCGCAACAACCGAGTAAAACGATCTGCGCGCGCATGAACTCGTCGACGGTTAGCCGGTTCTCATTGAGGTGCAGAGAGCAATCACTTTGACTTCGGTCGCAGCAGAACCAGCGACTGAAGCAGGTCGATTCTACCTACAAGCTGGCGAAAGCATGGATATCGTTTTCAGACTTTCCCACGAAGTACCAATGCCCCGGTGTCACCGTTTCAGGCATCAGCACACGACACGGAATTGCGTGTTTGTGCTACCGATCTTTTTTGCCTTGTCGTTATTCTGACCAGAAATGGCTCCACATATTGAGTCCCCGGACGCTGCCCCTCCAATGAATAACGTACCTTGTTCAAACGCTTCTTCAGCGTTGTCTGTGAAAGGAACAGATCAAAAAATGTTGCGGTTGGATCGAGCATATTCAGCTGTTCTGTTTGATATGGATGGAACGCTTTTAGATTCCCGGGTCGTGGTTGAGCGCGTTATGACAGATTGGGCGAACAAAAACGGAATCGACCCCAGAGCTCTGCTTGCTGTTTCAACCGGGCGCAGAACAATTGATGTGGTTCGGGAATTCGCGAAACCAGGCACAGATTGCGAAGCTGAGGCTGCCAATATTGAGGCCGCAGAAACCACAGATGTTCGGGGCATCGAGGCGATCCCGGGGGCTGCTGAGCTCCTGACCCGGTTGCCGCCAAAACGTTGGGCCGTCGTAACATCTGCAGGACGTGATCTTGCGATCCGCCGGTTGACAGCAGCAAGCCTTCCTATTCCCGAAGTGCTGGTGACCGCGGAAGATATCGACAACGGGAAGCCTGATCCTTCCGGTTACATCCTGGCTGCGGAGAAGCTCGGCGCGAAAGTCGAACATTGTCTGGTCTTCGAGGACGCACCTGCCGGTATTCAAGCGGGGCTGAATGCAGGAAGCGACGTGATCGCCATAGGGTTTGCCAGCCCGGGCGACATGAAACCCAATTGTCCTCTGGTTTCAGACTTCCGCGCGGTTGAGTTCGGGCTTAACTGAACATCGTGGCTCGGCTGATGCTGCTCGCCATAAAAAACGAAAGCAGCAGTCGCCGTTTTCAGCCTGATTGCACTGTCTTGTGCAGTTCCGCATAGTCCGCGTACCCGCGATAGAGGTGCCCGAACCGCAACTCGGAACCGGTGCGCGCTGCGAGCGTTTGAAGTTCGTGCTCCAGGTCCGCGCGCGGGGTCACGTGAAAGGATTTCAGCCAGGAGAACAGCAGTTTGCGGAACCAACGCCTCCAGCGATTGCATCCGGATGTGGCATCAGGACATCATCGACCTGTACGAGCGGGTGAATGCCAGCGCCAATGTGGTTGTGCTGGCCTGAAGCAGCGAGACAGGTTTCCTCTTCACGCGGGTCGTGCTTCTTATTCAACCGAAAAAGTAGACCCACAACGACTCGTAGCCAAAAAGACCCAAAAGAACCAAGCAAATGAAGGACTGGATTGCCCCAAAAGTCTTGAAACGCCCCAGGCCGACCAGCACTCCGGGGCGATGCATCAAACGCAAAGCCCAGTCGCGCAAGTTAAAGTTCTCAAAGCCGAAACGAATAGTGCAGAAAGCACTGTACGTAAGTGCGCTAACCAATTGTTTCCGCTTGCCAGCGACGTCCGCGTTTTCAAATCTGTCTTCAGCAAGCGCAGTCACGTTCCCTTCTTCGTCGGTTTCCAATGTCCCCTGGGAATAGCGCCAAACTAATCTGTTGGTATTGGGGTTCACATTTCGCTGTAGCATGTTCAGGTAAATTGCCGCGAATACGATGGCGGAAACCAAGATCCATACGAGAACACGCCATGGAGCGAGGCCGTAGTTCGAGGTTAGTCCCAACGCCGCCACCCGTATGAGCGCAGAACCTCCCTTGCCGACATTGGACAACGGATTTTCCTTGAAAAGCTCCCACTGATGTTTCGTTTTCATCCTTTCGCGCGCGTAAATGACTTCGCGGGCACGGCGATGGTTAGAGGCAGCTGCGAGCGCCTGGGACAGACTGGTAAGTGCGGCAACGTTCAGGGATTGGACCAATGCGGGACATTGCGACATGTCTCGATTAAGGGTTGGCCTCTCACATAAACTGACCTGAAGCTGGCGGAGTCCCCTCATGCCAGAAACCTTGTCGCCCCCAATTTCGCCCACTGGCTCCCACACTGTTTCGGCGACAATCGTATCTTTCAGATTTGCATCTTTGATATTTGTGCTCATCAAAAGCGCATGGGTAAGGTCTGCCCTTTGCAAATTTACACCTTCGAGTGTGGCTGAGGTCAGATCAGCATCGCGTAGGTTTGCCTTGATCAAACTGGAGTTCATGTCAAATTTCGTCCGAACAAGTTGTGCACCCTGCAAAGTCGCATTGGTCAGACGGGCACCGGAAAGATCGGCGCCATTTAATCTGGACTGGGTGAGATCAGCCTCGACGAGACCTGTCGCCCTTAGATTGACACCCTCAAGATTTGCGCCTGTGAGGACAATTCCATCCAACTTGCGGCCTGCCAGAAGATCCGGCTTGTCTGCCGAGCCAAGAATTGCACGAATGTCCTGACAGCTGAGATTCGCAGGTTGCCTGGAACCCGTATTTTTCAAATAGGCCTCATGGGATGACAGGGCGGCAATTAACTTATCGGCATCTAATTGCTCGACCGGCTGCACATTGCAGTCCGACGTCTGGGCTACCGCAGGGCCAACATGTGATACGCAGAAAACCGCCAAGCAAAACAAATGCAAAAATGCACTAGGTTTGCGGTTCCTGGTCAGAAGACGCCGGCCATCAATTGGAGAATTCCCAATCGCCGAGATCACCTATCGCTCCTCCGGGTGTGAAGCTTGGAACGGCGCCCTTTAGCAGCCAAGTGGCTTGCTCATCCTCGATTGGGACGTAGGCACCATCTGAATAAACAAGATTCTGCAATGTTTCGATCAGTGAAAGACGCTTGCTCAGATCGAGCTCGGTCTGCGCGGCCTGGAATGTTTCATCATATTCTGCACTGCTGAATCCCATTGCTAGTCGATTGGAATCGGCAGGTCCACGATAGAACCGTCTCGCTGCATCCATCGGCTGAAGCGTTGATGCTCTTACCCGCAACAGCGCCAGATCAAGATCCGGCAGAACGTCCATGAGCTCCGGAAAGCCCAATGGTTCGAGCCGGATCGCCAGGCCTACCGCGTTCAGTTGTTCCGCAATGGCCTTGGCTTTAACATCGTTCACACTTGTTGGGAGGTAGGCCAAACGTAATTCTCGTTGGTCATAACCACCGTCTCGCAAAAGTTCCCGTGCCATTGTCTGATCAAACGGCCGCGCACGCTCTCGAACCGCGCCTTCAACATGTGCCGGCAGAAAACTTGACGCTTCCCTGCCAAATTGACCGCCATAAACAGAAGCCAGAACTTCCTTCGGTTCGATCGCATACTGAATTGCCACGCGAATTTCAGGGGCGTTAATTCTGTCCGGTCCCGAGTTGATTGCCAGATAGGACACTGTCGAGCTGGGTGTATCGGCAATCTGCAAATCGGAGCCAACTATATTCCGGAGCCGATCAAAGGCCGCAATTCGGTTGAATAGAACATCTGGTGTTGCCCGCATAACATCTAGTTCACCGCTTGCCAACAACGCATCTGCTACCCTGTCGTCATGCACAACCATGAACCGGGCCTTTTGAATGGAGACCGGTTCGCCTTTCCAGTTTTCTTCGCAGTCAAGATCCAGATGACTTCCACGCTCCAGTGCAGTGATCTTGTAGCGCCCACTCGAACGACCCGGATCAAGCTGGAAGCGATTGCCCGACATGTTTTCACATGCCTCTTTGGATACAATGCATCCCGCCCCCCAGGGCAGGACATCCTGGACAAGTGACGGACGCGACGACTTCAATCGCAGCGCAACCGTCCTTGGGCCAGTAACATCTACCCCTTCAAGATTTTCCCACGCGAACTGTTGTTTAGCATTCAGGCTATGTCCGTTCACGCCGGCGATCCGTTCGAAGGAGTACTTCACGTCTTCGGCGGTCAAGTCGCCAATGTCACGCCAGGGCTGGTCCATGATCCGGAACGTGATTTCTGTTGCAGAACCGTTTGAGGTCCAATCCGTTGCGAGGTGTGGGACGACCTCCCAGCTCTTGGCACGGCCTTTCTTTTGCCGCGAACGAACGAGAGGAGCCAGAACGTTTCGCGTAATCACCTCGTCTTCCCAGTGATAATCTGCTGGGTCAAAATTGGTGAAATCGGTTTCTCGCCGTATTCGAAGACGAGGATGATTACCTTCCCTACAGGCGATCACCGGCGGTGCGGCCAGAGCACTTGCCGTGAATACACTAAGCCCGGTGAACTGCCGACGGGTTAATCCCTTGGCCATTCGTTTCACGCCCGATTGTCAAAGCTATTCACAGCAAGGGTAGACCAAGCACCAGTTTGAATCAACTTTTCAGGGTGTTCTTAACCTGAACTCAACCAGTCGATTGATGGTCACGCTTCCCCTCAAGCCGAATTTCCGCATAGTCCGCGTACCCGCGATAGAGGTGCCCGAACCGCAACTCGGAACCGGTGCGCGCTGCGAGCGTTTGAAGCTCGTGCTCCAGGTCCGCGCGCGGGGTCACGTGAAAGGATTTCAGCCAGGAGAACAGCAGTTTGCGGAACCAGCCAGGCAGCTTTCCCTGTTGACCGAAGTCGACCACGTGTATGCGCCCGTTCTCCGTGAGCCTCATCGCACCTGCGCTCAGCGCCTCGCGCCAAATCGGGATCATCGACAAGGTGTAGGAATAAAACACGCGATCAAAGGATGGCACACCCAAGTCTTCCACAGCTGCCGGGTTTGCCGCGTCCCCCTCTATCAACTGGATCTGATCGCTCAACCCGGCTTTGGCAATGTTCTGTTCAGCGGTTTCCAGCATGTGTCGGGAAATATCCAGGCCGTAAAATCTGGCGTCCGGATACCGTTTGGCGGCAGCAATCAGATTTCGACCCGTGCCGCACCCCAGTTCAAGTACAGTCCCGCCACGCGGAGGTTTGAGCTCCGCAATCAGATGATCCCGTCCCAGCAAATAGTATTTGCGGGTCAGGTCATAGACGTGCCGTTGACGACGATATACGGCATCCATCAACCGGGCAGTTTCAACAGCCTCACTCATGTGCATTTCCCAGCAGGTTCAGCCGTTGAACACATAGAGGTGGAAACCGCCGTAAATGGAAGAGCGGTCCTGACGGCCAAGATCCAGGCTTTCCCTTTCCTCATAGGTCCAGCGATCAAGAAGCTGATCAGCGACCCTGCCCGGCAGAAGTGTCGGCTCCGCAGCCGTGCGGAAGATGACCCGTGCGCCCGGCCGTGCCGTTCGCGTGATCTCGCTCCACAGGGCGTTGAGCTGGTGGTCAGTCATCCAGTCCTGCGCGTCGAGGAGAACATAGGCATCAAGGGTATCATTGGCGACACCTTGCAGATGTTCGGTGAAGTTCCGATTGAGCACTCTGACACGGCCCGCGCGTGCCCGGATTTTTTCAAAATGGGCGCGCTTCAGGTAAGGCGGCAAAGGACCGGATTCACCCGTGGTCTCGGTGCTTGTCGGGGCGTACCCACGACCGAATGCCTGCCATGCGAAATAGTTGTCCTGCATCGAAAAATCGCAGGCGAGCTTTTCCAGTCTTTGACGCAGAACCGCCGACATGTCGCCTTCAGCATTTGCCGAAACAAGAGCGTCATACTGAGCGGGCGGGATGCCGAGACCGTAGAGAGACATCTTTTTTGATGTCGCCCACCGGACAAGACGCTTGTCGAACAAAGGTGCGAGCGCCGTATCGAAGAACGATCGCTGTTCTTCCAGCGACCGGGCTTTCACCATGTGCTTGGGATCGATGCCATAGAGCCGTGCCACCAGATGGCCTACGCCGATGCAGTAGCCAAGAAGTCCATGGTGATAGAGGTCGCGGGAGAACAGCGTGATCCTCTTGCGGCCCCAGTTGGCAAGATCCCGGCCTTCCCAGTAGGAGATCGTTTCCGCATCCAGATTGTTTTTGAGAAAACGATTGTAGGCGGCAACGTTGGCTTTCTCGTCCGCTTCGCCGAAAAACCGGTAGAAAGTTTCGTAATTCGGAAGGTGCTGTGCTGCCGCCAGCTTGAGTCTGCCAAGTGCAACATGTGCACGATTCAAATCGACCGCGGTTATCTCGGCAGGGTTGGCGGTCAGGTAGGACATCACGTTGCAGCCACCGGAAGCGATGGTGATCATGCGGGACTCCGGCGTCAGGCGCAGTGCGCGCATGTCCACGTCCGGGTCTTCCCAGATCTGCGGATAGACAAGTCCCTTGAATGCAAAGGTGAACAGACGCTCCAGAATGCCGTCCCTGGAAGTCGCTTCGGAACGGTGGACCGCATTCCTGAGCCGTTTTTTCGATGCTGTAAGCGTGCTCTGCGCCATCGTTGTCTCCCGAGTCACCCGCGCAATAATCTGCCTTCCGATACGGCAGAGACACGACAGTTTGGTGACGCCTGTGGAGATATTGATGCGAAACGAAAAACAAAAACCCTCGCCGAAGCGAGGGTTTTTTCGAATTTTGCTTAACGTGTGATCGAGGATTATCGCGTGATTACAACAAAGTCGGTACCCAGGCCCGTGTTGCGTTTGAAACTGCGGTCGGTAATCGTCAAAGACGTTCCCGGCGTCAGCATCCGGGAGAGTTCACGGGCAACCTTTTGCGGAATTTCAACGCGGTCGAGCAGGTCCTTGGAAGAGTTACCCCGACCACCTTCTGCAGACACCGCCATCCAGTCGACGGAATTTTCGCCCTGCTCGAAGTCCATAGCCGTAAAGACGTGGGTTCCGATCGCCTGATCGATGTTTCTGACCGTCACCGGCGCGGAATAGATATCGCGAAACTTCCGGCGCACTCGCAAAATGGCGTTTTGCGGTTTCTCATATCCAGCATCGGCATGAATGCGCGCTATCAGGCCGTCAGTGATGCGTCCGGTCACGGGCAGGTCAGCACCTTCCTGATAGAGTCGGATCGCTGCGCGTGTCTTACGGCCGACGACACCGTCAACAGGGCCGGCATTATATCCCATCTGATTGAGCAGCCTTTGCATCACCCTCAGTCGGCTTGGCGGTTTCTGCGGGGTGATGATCATCCGTAGCGGCCGGTCGAAGTGGGGGTTGTCCGGCTGCACTACCGGCAGTGCCGTAGGCTGAATAGCACCTCGCAGGGCTGCATCGGAACCAACGGCATCATTCGCGAGGCTCGCAAGTTCCGTGACAGGAACATAGGGCTGCGGAAGCGCTTCATGGAGAACGTGCACCGGCTCAGCGGTTTCCCGCGTCACAACGACATGCATTCCCCGTTCGGTCATGCTGTAGAGCGATTTTGCAAAGGGCCGCGGCAGTCGAATACACCCGTGTGAGGCCGGATATCCGGGAAGCTTGCCGACATGAAGTGCAATACCGGACCACGTAAGCCGCTGCATGAACGGCATCGGGGCATTGTCATAGATGTTGGAGAAATGCTTGCGTCGCTTCTCCAGAATTGAAAACACTCCCGTTGGCGTGCTGTGGCCGCGCATACCGGAGGAAATCGGCGACGTCTCGATCAGATCGAGCCCTCGATAAACCTTGATCTGCTGCTCGTCCAGCGAGACCAGCATATGCAGCGGCGCTTCTTCACGCACCTCTTCGACCACCTGCGGAGCGGCATCGGAACCAGCAGCACCTGACACTGAAGTCAAGGAAAACAAGGCAATGCCCGCCAGCCCTGCAAGAAGCCCCGTTTGCTTAATTTGATACTCAAACTTTTTTAATGCCATCCCTGAGCTCCCCAACGCAAAACAATTAAAGCTCGTTTTAAAATCTAATCGAGACCTATGTAGATCGAGTTAGGAAACACGGTTACTTATTGGTTTCCCTTGCTCTTTCAACCCCTAGCCTCGCACCCGGATCGCCGGCTGACTGTTACCCATGTCACACAAATGCGGTTGCGGCAGCAAGGCTCACCTGCTTCCGTAACCATCTGAAGAATTATGAGAAATCAGCCTAGAATGCGCTGCCGCTTGGAATACGGCAGCGTTGGAAAATCATGGACCGTTGTGAGATTAACGCTTCAGACCGTCCTGAAACACCACTGCCTCGCCACGTGACGGAGTGGCAAGTTCGCCTTCCCACATGACGCGTTGTCCCCGGACGATGGTGCCCACCGGCCAGCCGGTTACCGACTTGCCGTCATATGGAGTCCAGCCGCATTTCGAAGCAATCCAGTCGTTGCTGATTGTCTCGGTGTGCTTGAGATCAACGACCGTGAAGTCGGCATCATAGCCAACAGCGATCCGTCCCTTGCGCGCAGTCTGGAACAGCCGTGCAGGACCTGCGCTGGTCATGTCGACGAAACGGGCCAGGCTCAGGCGACCGGCATTGACATGATCCAGCATGATTGGAACCAGTGTCTGGACACCCGTCATTCCCGATGGCGATGCCGGATAGGGCTTCTGTTTTTCTTCCAACAGATGCGGCGCGTGATCGGAACCGAAAATATCCAGTACGCCTTGCTGAAGGCCCCACCAAAGACGCTCGGAATGAAGCGGCGCGCGCACAGGCGGGTTCATCTGAACCAGCGTGCCGAGCCGTTGATAAGCTTCATCCGTCAGAGTGAGGTGATGCGGGGTCACTTCGATAGACGCAACGTCCTTCTGATCGATCAGGAAGTCCACTTCTTCTGCAGTGGACAGATGAAGAATATGGATCTTGGCGCCGGTTTCGCGGGCAATCGCAACGAGACGCTGGGTACACTGAAGGGCGGCAATCTCATCGCGCCAGATCGGATGCGAGCTCGGATCTCCCTCCACTCTTTTGCCCTGGCGCTCGCGCAGACGGAATTCGTCTTCTGAGTGGAAAGCAGCGCGGCGGCGTGTGGCTGAGAGAATGTCGCGAACACCCTGGTCGTCCTCGACCAGAAGGTCTCCTGTCGAAGACCCCATGAAGACCTTGATACCGGCCGCAGCGGGCAAGCGCTCCAGTTCCGGAATATCCTTCACGTTGTCCCGGGTTCCGCCGACCCAGAAGGCAAAGTCGCAGTGCATACGGTGGTGACCGCGCTTCACCTTGTCTGCAAGCGCTGCCTCGGAGGTCGTCAGGGGATTGGTGTTCGGCATTTCGAAAACTGCCGTGACACCACCCATGACCGCAGCGCGCGATCCCGATTCCAGGTCTTCCTTGTGATCGAGACCCGGTTCGCGAAAATGCACCTGGGTGTCCATCACGCCCGGCAACACGTGCAACCCGGCGCAATTGATCACCTGGCCTGCCTGGGATGAGTCGAAGGAACCGATGCCGGCGATCCTTCCGTCCTTGATTGCAACATCCCGAAGCCCCTCGCCATCCTGATTGACTACGGTTCCACCTTTCAGGATCAGGTCATAGGTCGCGCTCATGAGGCTCCTCCGGCTATGGTTTTTTCAGTGGCAGGACTATTTCCTCGGGCTTATACGCGCGCACCGGGAAAAGAACCAGATGCTCGCTTACGATTTCCCGGACTTGCCCACGTGTGGCAAAGCGCCTATTTGGCCTAGACTACATTTTTTCATCTCAACGGGAGCGCTCCGTGCCGTCCTTTTCCTTTGCTCACCTTGCCGACCGGTCGGTCATTCGCGTTTCCGGGCAAGAGGCCCAACATTTTCTGCAGAATCTGGTGACCGCGGATATTGACGAAATCGACCGGACAGGTGCCGGCGCCTCCGCCCTTTTAACGCCGCAGGGCAAGATCCTGTTCGATTTTCTGATCTACAAGACTGACGACGCCTATCTTATTGATACCCCATCGTGCACAGCTGCGGATCTGCTCAAGCGCCTTACGTTCTATCGACTACGAGCAAAGGTGGACCTTGAGATGATGCCGGAAAACATCGCCATCTATGCGGTTTGGGATGGACCTGCGCAAGCAGCGAGTGCCATAGTTGCGGTGACCGATCCGCGTCTGCCTGCTCTCGGACAGCGACTTGTCGGCCCTGCAGAGGCGCTTGCCAGCGAACTTGGAACCGATCCCTCAGAAGCCGAGGCTTACGACAGCCTCCGGATTAGACTGGGAGTCCCTGAAGGCCTCAAGGACTACGACTATTCCGACATCTTTCCGCATGACGCAGATCTCGACCAACTTGGTGGCGTGTCCTTCAAGAAAGGCTGCTATGTCGGTCAGGAGGTCGTCTCTCGTGTGCATCACAGAGGGACCGCACGCAAACGCTTCGTGCAGGTCGAGAGTTCTTCTCCATTGCCCGAAAAGGGAACAACGGTTTCGGCCGGCGGCAAATCGATCGGCACACTCGGTTCCTCCACAGCTGCAAACGGAGGCAACATCGGCCTTGCGTTGCTTCGGCTTGACAAGGTGCCCCAAGCCAAGGACAACGGCAGCCCACTTCAATGCGGTGACGCCGAGATAACGGTCAAACTTCCCGAATGGGCCGAGTTTGCCCTGCCTGTGCCGGACACCGCGGACTGAAACCGCATTCTTTGTCTGGGACCAATGCCCTCAGCCCGTACCGACCAATCGCCCCGCGCCTGGCAGCGCATGCTTTCCGGCAGACGACTCAATCTGCTGGACCCCTCGCCTCTTGATGTCGAAATATCCGATATCGCCCACGGGCTTGCACGCGTGGCGCGCTGGAACGGTCAGACTTACGGTGACCATGCCTTCTCGGTCGCCGAGCACTCGCTGATCGTGGAAGACATCGCACTGAAGCTGAAACCCGACCTGCCGCCTCATTGGCGACTGGCGGTGCTTTTGCACGACGCCCCGGAATACGTCATCGGCGATATGATCTCACCGTTCAAAGCAGTCATCGGTGAGGCCTACAAGGCGGTGGAATCACGCCTTCAGGGGGCAATCCATGTGCGGTTCGGCCTGCCTGCCGAAATTCCCAAGACTGTCAAGAAACTGGCGAAACGTGCGGATATCATCTGTGCCTATTTCGAAGCTGTGGAACTTGCAGGTTTCGATGATGAAGAAGCAGGCAGGATATTCGGGCGACCGCGCGGTTTTTCAGTAAATGGCGACGGCAAACTTCGCTACGGACTCAAGCCTCAACCGGTCGCCAAGGCCGAAGAATTGTTCATGAAACGATTTGAAGAAATCGAAGCTCTGCGCGAAGCTGGGAACAAACCAAAAAGCCGACACGCAAACGGGTGACCTAGACCGCGAATACCCCTAGGTTACTGGCAGAAACAAACAACTGGTTCTGTCATGCTGCACGTGTGTTCACTTTCGAAATTGCCTGAAACAGTAGCGGAAACCGGAGCAAAGTCTCTGGTTACCCTGATCAATGCCGAGATGGAGGTTCCCACGCCTCACGGCATTGACCCGGAAAGGCATCTGTTCCTGGCATTCAACGACATCGTTGACCCGATCGAGGGTCTCGTTCCCGCCAGCGAGCAACAGGTGAAGGAATTCATCACCTTTGTCGAAACCTGGGACAGGAAGGCACCGCTTGTCATTCATTGCTGGGCAGGTATCAGTCGCTCGACGGCAGGAGCCTATGTTGCGGCATGTTCCTTGAACCCTGATGCCGATGAATTCCAGATGGCAGCGCTGCTTCGGGAAAGGTCTCCATCCGCGACGCCCAATCCGCGCATCGTTGCAATCGCAGACAAGTTGCTTGGCCGGGAAGGACGCATGATTGAAGCCATTCGCGGCATCGGACGCGGGGCCAATGCTTTTGAAGGTACGCCCTTTGTCATGCCGATTGATTGAGATTTGAACGGGAGTATTCATGCCGCACGGGCACGCAAGTATCGAGATTGGCTTGAACGCCGTAATTGTTTCCGTGACCGACGGTGTTCCCCAGATCGTTCACGTTGACGACCCCAGCGATACAGCTCACGACAGTCTGCCCTTCGGCCCGTTCGATCCGCTTCATCACAGAACTTTTGAAATTGGCCTCCGCGCCTGGGTGCAGGACCAGACGGCACTGCGTCTTGGGTATGTGGAACAGCTCTACACATTCGGTGACCGTGGCCGCCACAGGGTTACGGGAGATGAGGGACCACACGTTGTGTCTGTGGGCTACCTGGCCCTCACGCGGCAGACCCCTGACTCTGACAATACCCTTGCGCGGCACAACTCGGCATGGCGATCGTGGTATGACTACTTTCCCTGGGAAGATTGGCGCAATGGCCGCCCTGCCCTGCTGGACAACAACATCCTGCCTGAGCTCGAAAAATGGGCTGAGGAAACTCCTTCTCCCGAGGAAGCGCCGAAACCGCTGAGCCGCCAGGAACGAATCCGCTTGGCCTTCGGAACCGATGCAACAAGCTGGGACGAAGAACGTGCGCTCGAGCGCTTTGAACTTCTCTACGAGGCAGGTCTGATCCTGGAAGCAAAGCGGGACGGCCGCCCGGCGGCGCTCGCCCGGGACACTCTTGCGTTTCTCGGAGCCTCCATGCACTTCGATCATCGCCGCGTATTGGCAACTGCGATCTCGCGCCTTCGCGGCAAGCTGAAATACCGTCCGGTGATTTTCGAATTAATGCCGGAAACTTTCACACTCACGGAACTGCAGACTTCGGTCGAAGCCATTTCCGGCCGCCATCTTCACAAGCAGAATTTCCGCCGTCTGGTGGAAAATGCCGATCTGGTTGAACCGACAGGTGCGACCTCGACGGCGACGGGTGGGCGACCAGCGGCCCTGTTCCGCTTCCGGCACCAGCTGATGAGCGAGCGGCCAGCCCCGGGATTGCGCGTCGGCGGGCGCTGATTCTTCTCTGCCTGTGTCTAATCTACCACGTCAGAAGAGCTCCAGTACTTCGCACTATTAACCATACTCGCGTTGAGAACAGAGAATATTTCGCGAAAATCGGCGAATTCTGATCTCATTAACGCTCTTTCAAGGTTAAGCAGACATCTTCAACTGAAGTGCTGCTGTTTACACAGCGTTAGCACAGGTCGTCCGGCGTGATGGGACGACGTGTAACGAGTTGGAGTCGGCTGCGTATGTTTGGCCTTATGTCCCGCAAAGAAAAGCGGTTATCTTCTGAAGTGACGCTATATCGAAGCCCGACGCGCGCACGTCTGCGCCGGTTCACCTATCTGCTTGCCGCAAGTCCGCTGGTCTATCTCGGTCTTGGCGGATCGGTTGGCGAACAGGATATTTTTGCGCTGATCAACGCTCGCCATAACCAGACACCGCGCTGGATGATGGCGCTGGAACCAGCAAACTTCACATCCAAGATAACCCCGCAGCTTGCCCTTGGGACAACGCCGGTTCCCAATCACGCGAGCGCTCCCATTCTGACCCTGACCTCCCCCGACAAGGGGTTTGAGGCCAAGCCGCTAACCGGGCTTGAGGACGTTGCCAATAGCGTGCGCCCGACTGAGCTTCCGGAAACGATTGTCACCAACAAGTCGGGCAAGGGCGACCGCAAGATCACCATGGCTCCGGACCGCCAGATGGTCGATATGGCGGCAGGCAACATTTATGCGATGTCCAGCCTGATCTCGAACGAGAAGAAACAGGAAGACCTACCGCGCGTTGCCTTCGTCAAACCCGCGCCGCTCAACTCCAGGGAAACCACCCTTCTGGCCAAGGCCAGCGAGGACGGGCTTCTTGAAGACGGACCGCTCGATCTGCAGAAGGTGATGATGGCGCGCAACGCCGCTGCGGCCAGTTTCTCACTCGTATCCGCCTACGCGCCTGACAGCGTCAAGGAAACCAAAGAACCTTTCGACGCATTGTTTGGTGCGGCAAAATATGAGCAGGAACTGCCACCACCGGAAGATCCCGAAAATCCGCACTGGTGGGCACAAAAGCCTTTGCCTTTATCTGTCGGACAGAAAAAAGAGCAACGTTGCCTTGCCGAAGCAATCTACTTCGAGGCGAGAGGCGAAAGCGAAGAAGGCCAGGTTGCTGTTGCCCAGGTCGTTTTGAACCGGGTGAAGAACCCGGCCTATCCGAATTCGATCTGCGGCGTGGTTTATCAGAACCGGCACAAACGCAACCGCTGCCAGTTCTCCTTTGCCTGTGACGGCATCAAGGACAGGATCTCAAGCAAGGGGGCCTGGAAAACCGCGCAAAAGTTGGCAAAGGAAGTTCTGGACGGCAAGCGCTACCTGAAAATGGTCGACGCCTCCACCCACTACCACGCGACTTACGTGAACCCGAGATGGGCGAAGTCGATGGCCAAGCGGGGCCAGGTTGGCCTTCACATCTTCTACAAGACCTATGCAGGTGGCTGGAACTGATCCGGCCACCACATCCGGATCAATCGCTTGACCTGAAGACGTTGGTGACGACATAGGTCGCCAGCAGAACAAGGTGAAAGCCGAACAGCGCGGCAAACTGCACGGTGCTGATTTGCGAAAACTCCAGCAACTCACTCAACACATGGATCGATGAGATGATGACGATCGTCGAGACGATCCTGTGCTTCATCCGCCGGTAAGCCCGCTCGCTTTCCTTGATGTAACCTTCACCATGCGCTGAAGACTTCAGACGATAGGTGTTGTAGGTGTTGTTCGCGACCATAACCACAAGGTTCGCGATGAAGACCATGTCCAGCAGATTGAGGATCAGCAGGATTGTCTTCTTCCGATCGAGAAATTCGTAGGAAGAGATCGCATCATAAATGTCGACAAAGAAGGTAATCAGAAACAGCACCATGCCGACGGACAGACCGATCAACATCGGGATCTGAGCCAGACGTGTCAGCCGATTGGCCAGATCGAATTCGTTTGATTTTTCTTCAGCAGTTTGCTGTTCGTCCATTTGGTCTTCCTGAACTTCCCATTCCAGGCGCGTCAATAGACGCTAGGGCAAAATCCGATCAGACGGAACCGCTTAAGGGCGTGTCGTTTGATTTTGTCTCTTCCATCCAAAATTGCTTTAGATGCTTTTTTCCCGGTTTTCCAGTACCTTCGCCCTGCTCTGGTTTTGGATGAATACGCCAATTCGACTTCCGCAGAAATGCCAAATGAACCAGTTCCAGATCACTGCCTTGGCGGCTCAGCGTTCCCAGAGGTTGCCCTTGAGCTGCCTGTCCTGGGCCGGGCTCATTCCATGCGCCGACCGGTAACGCTTGGAGAAATGGGACGCGCTGGAGAAGCCGCAGGCAACACCGATATCGATAATCCGCATCGACGTCCGGCAGACAAGCTGGCGCGCAATATCTATGCGGATCTTGTTGTAGTACTCCAAGGGTGAACAGTTCAGGTACTTCTGAAAGTCACGCTGTAGCTGGCGAGGACTGGCTCCCAGGCGATCGGCGATTTCCTGCAGAGACAGGGTTTCACTGACATTCTCGGTCATCAGCTCGATGCAGCTGCGCAGTTTTTTCGGCACCATTTGCAGGTCGTCACGCATGAGCGTGTGCTGTCGTTCTGCCCCGGACCGCATGTCGTGGTGCAGCGCTATCTCGGCAACATCGCTTGCCACCGCACCACCATGAACCTCTGCAATGAAGCCGATCATGAGGTCGAGTGCAGCCGTACCGCCGGCGCAGGTCAGATACCGCCCATCGGCCTGAATAAGGTTGTCGACGAGTTCGGCATTTGGAAAGAGTTCCTTGAAGAGATCAGCATACTCCCAATGGATCGTACAGCTGCGGTTATCCAGCAAACCAAGATCCGCAAGCACGTAAGCTCCGGTGCAGATACCCGCGATACGGCTGAAGCGCTGCGCGAACTGGCGGATCAGTGCCTTTTGTCCGGATGTCAGCGAGACGCGCTCCACGTCGTCGGAGCTGCAGACCGCAATGAGATCTGCATGTTCGATTTCATCAAGCGCACAATCGGCCCGCATGCGGCTGCCATTGCTGGCAACAGCATCTTGACCATCAACCGTGCAGCATCTGTAATTGAATGCCTGCCGCTTCAACACCTTGTTTGCGATCCGCAGCGGTTCGATTGCCGACGCGAAAGAAAGCAGGGAAAAATTCTTCAAAAGAAGAAAGCAGACATCGACTGTTGCCGTGTTTGACGGCTCCGCAATCCGCTGCCAGTCCGGAAGAGTCGAAACGACCTCATGAGATTGCTCGGAGGGAAAGACACCATTGCGCGCTTTTGTCGTCACCGGAAGCCGGCCTCCATCATTTCCCGGGCAGATGACACGGTCGGCCACCTCATGCGCACACTGCCTCACTCGGATACATAAGTCGAGCTTCGCGGTCTGTATCCCGGTTCAGGCGATCTCGATATCGAGACCGAGATCCAGCACTGGTGCGGAATGGGTTATCCAACCTGATGAGATCAGGTTCACACCGGACTCCGCCACCGCCTTGACGGTGTCCGATTCAATACCGCCGGATGCTTCCAGCAAAACTTTGCCACCGGCAATTTCCACTGCCTGCGCCAACTGGTCCGGATGCATGTTGTCCAGCATGACCACGTCCGGTCCGGCGGTAAGGGCTTCCCTCAACTGGTCCAGAGTGTCGACTTCCACTTCGATCTTCACCAGATGACCGGCAAAGGCCTTGGCAGCTTCAATAGCCGGAACAACCCCGCCGGCGACTGCGATGTGATTGTCCTTGATGAGGATCGCATCATCGAGACCAAAACGGTGATTGGCACCGCCGCCGCATTTCACCGCGTATTTCTCAAAGGCGCGCAGACCGGGTGTTGTCTTGCGAGTACAGACAATGTCGGCCTTGGTATGGGCGATCAGATCGGCGAAGCTTGAGGTCGCGGTGGCTATGCCGGACAGATGACCCAGAAAATTCAGAGCCACGCGCTCAGCTGACAGCAACGCCCGGGCCGGCCCTTGGATGCGGGCCACGACATCCTTGGGTGACAGTCGATCACCATCTTGCATGACTTGCTCGAAACGCAGTGAACCGTCCGTTTGCCGGAAAGCGCTTTCGGCAAACCCTATTCCCGACAGCGTTCCCGGTTTGCGAGCGGCTATGACAGCACTGGCACGCGCCTCCGCGGGAAGAGTTGCCTGGCTGGTTATGTCCCCTGCCCGGCCCCAGTCTTCAAGAAGAGCTGCCTTGACAGCTTCATCGATCATCAAATGCGGCAGGTCAGGACGGTGCATGCTTGTCATCGGCATTTCCGCTTATGCGGTCTCCAGAACTTCGGCGGTGATCGCTTCCACCTCTTTCAGGGTGGTGAAGGAGCGTTTGGCCATGTCCGGATTTGCATCCGGGAAGTCGCTGCGGAAGTGCCCGCCACGGCTTTCCTGACGCTTCAATGCGGACGCGGCAATGATCTTGCCGGCAACCATCATGTTCCTGATCGACTGACGCACACAGATCCGTTCGGATTTTGCGATGTCCGCAAGTGCGGTCTTCAGGCTGGCTGCATCGCGCACAACACCGACGTTCCTGGCCAGCGTGTTGCGCAGAACCGTAATCGCATCTCGCTCTTCGACGTTCCGTTGGCTCGGAAGTCCCGGTTCATCGTCCATCGCGTTCCAGTAGGCGCTGCGCGGCGTCGGCATCAGGCCCTGAATGTCTTCGGCAATGCGCGCTGCAAATACAACCGCCTCCAGCAGAGAATTGGAGGCAAGACGATTGCCACCGTGAGCCCCGGTGGATGCAACTTCTCCTGCCGCCCACAGACCGTCCAGGGACGTTCGGCCATTTGCATCCGTCAACACGCCGCCCATGTGGTAGTGCTCAGCCGGAGCAACCGGCAGCAGATCTTTTGTCGGGTCAATCCCGGCTGCGCCCGCTGCGGCAAAAACCGTGGGGAACTCTTCCTTGAACTTATCTCCGATCGCCTCGCGGCAATCCAGATAAGCACCCCGCCCGGCCGCGATTTCCTGATGGATGGCCCTGGCCACGATATCGCGTGGTGCAAGCTCACGGTCCGGATGAAGCCCATCCATGAACCGTTCTCCGGCTTTGTTGACGAGAATGGCTCCTTCACCGCGCAACGCCTCGGTCGCCAGCGGCGTCGGGTCTTTGCCGACATCCAAAGCCGTAGGGTGAAACTGAACAAACTCGGCATCGGCGATGACCGCGCCGGCCCTTGCCGCCATTGCCAGTCCGTGGCCGTTTGCTTCGGGAGGATTGGTGGTCATGCCGTAAAGATGACCAATCCCGCCGGACGCCAGGACAACCGCCTTTGCCGGAAATGCCATGCGCTCAATGCCACCGCGCCGCCGCGCCAGAACGCCAGTGACGTAACGCCCCTCACCCAAGAAGCTTTCGCCGATAAATCCTTCCAGGACACGGATGGACGGCGTGTTGCGCACGGCTGTGAGCAGGGCGTCCATGATGGCCTTGCCGGCCATGTCACCTCGGACACGAACCACGCGGCTTTGCGAATGGGCCGCCTCACGGGAGAACTTCAAACGCCCTTCCAGGTCCTGATCAAATGGAACGCCATAAGACAAAAGGTCGTGAACCCGGTCGCTGCCCTCGCGCGTCATCTGTTCAACGATTTTTTCTTCGCAGATGCCGCATCCGGCAGCGAGCGTGTCGTCGCGGTGCTTTTCAACAGAATCCTGCTCAGAGATGGCTGCCGCGATACCGCCCTGTGCCCAGGCCGATGACGCCCCCTGCCCGATTGGTGCATTGGTGATAACGGTGACCGGTCTCGGACTGAGTTTCAGAGCGCAGAAGAGGCCCGCAAGGCCCCCGCCCAGAATGACGACATCATCTACATCCTTGCCAGTGTAGGCAGGCGCGAAATCCTCAACCGATACGGCCATGGGAATCTTCCTGGAACTGTTTGGGACTAGCCCGAAAAAGTTTCCGGGCCAGGAGGTCCTTTAGCCCGGAAAATACGCTATGCGCGGTTTAGACCAAAGATGGTCAGATTTTCAAGTTGATCATCCGCTCTACAGAGATGCGAGCGCGATCAGCAACCACTGGATCAACAATAACTTCATCTTTCATTTCGACAAGCGTGTCGAGAATCTTGTCCAGCGTGATCCGCTTCATGTGCGGGCACAGATTGCAGGGGCGAATGTAATTCACGCCCGGCGTTTCGCTGGCAACGTTGTCGGCCATGGAACACTCGGTGATCATCATCACCTTTTCCGGCTGCTTCGTCTTCACCCAGTTGATCATGTGGGCAGTGGACCCGGCGAAATCAGCTTCCGCGACGACGTCCGGCGGACATTCCGGGTGTGCGATTATCTTCACTTCCGGTTCGATCTTGCGATAGTCACGCAGCTCCTGAGCCGTGAAGCGCTCATGCACTTCACAGGCGCCGTCCCAGACCAGCACTTCGACATCGGTCTTGTTGCCGATATTTGCCGCCAGGTACTTGTCCGGAATGAGGAAAACCTTGTCGACACCAAAGCTCTCCACGACCTGCAAGGCGTTGGACGAGGTGCAACATATGTCACATTCAGCTTTCACATCAGCTGAAGTGTTCACGTAAGTGATGATCGGAATTCCGGGGTTGCGCTCGCGCAACCCGCGCACATCGGCTCCGGTGATGGATTCCGCGAGTGAGCATCCTGCCCGCATATCAGGAATTAGAACCGTCTTTTCAGGGCTTAGGATCTTCGAGGTCTCCGCCATGAAGTGGACGCCGCACTGCACAATCACTTCCGCGTCCGTGCGGGTCGCCTCGATTGCAAGCTGCAGACTGTCACCGACAATGTCCGCCACGCCGTGGTAGATATCCGGTGTCATGTAGTTATGCGCCAGCACCACCGCGTTACGTTCTTTCTTCAGTTTGTTGATCGCGTGGATCGTCGGAGCGAGCGCAGGCCACTCGATGGCCGGAATGATGTGTTTCACCTTTTCGTACGCTGGCGCAGTCGCCTCGGCGACCTCGGGCGTGTAACTCAGATCAGGACGCGCAATCCTGCCGTAGCGCTCCAACGCCGTCAGCTCGTTCGAAATCGGATCACCAACCGGTGCGGATGTCTGGGCAATGGTCATTGCGACCTCCCTTTTATGTACAGACCGAACCTGGTACTTCAGATTGCGACCTTATTATACTCAACTTGAGCATATTAATCGCAAAAGAAAACGGGCACATCGGCCCAGACCCTTTTGCTCGTTCGGAGTTTATATAAGAGGAATGTGGCCAAAAATCCATCACTTTCCAAACGAATTGCGCAGTTTGTAATTTTGTCCATTAACTTCAGTATCTTGAGGCAGAAGATTTTTTGTTACTGACTAGCCAGCTAACAAAGTCCGGATCGGTCAGACGACATCGGCGGTCATTCATTTGATTTCTTGATCCATTGATCAAAATTACGCGTTATGCCGTTTCAGACGCACCCGCTATTTTATCGTAGAAATACGATTTGAGGCTTCAAATGACCATCGCAACTTCCTCTGCACGCACAGGCCCCAACATTCCGCTGGTGATCGCATGCGGCTGTCTGATTGCCCTGATTTCTTTCGGCCCTCGTTCGGCAATGGGGCTGTTTTTCCAACCGATGACGGAAGCTCGCGACTGGAGCCGTGAAATTTTCGCGCTGGCAATTGCCATTCAGAATCTGATGTGGGGCATCGGCCAACCCGTCGCCGGAATGATGGCCGATCGCTATGGCACCTGGAAAACAATGACCATCGGCGCGGTGCTCTACGCCACCGGTCTGCTTCTGATGATTGATGCCGATAGCGCTGTGGCGTTGCACGTTTCCGCCGGCGTCCTCATTGGCCTCGGCATCGCGTTTTCGTCCTTCTCTCTGGTTCTGGCAGCGTTCGGCCGAACCGTGTCGCCCGCCCAAAGATCAATTGCCTTTGGCATCGGTACGGCGTCAGGCTCGCTTGGGCAGTTCCTGTTTGCGCCGCTTGGCGGTGCCCTCATTGCAAATGTCGGCTGGCAGGACACTCTGCTGGTCTTCACGGGACTGGTCGCACTCATTCCGCTGTTTGCAGTTGCGCTGCGAGGCAAGTCCGACCACTCCGCGGCGGCGATCCCCGCGAGCAATCAGAAGCTTTCAGAAGCCGTGGCGGAGGCATTCGGCACACGCGGTTTCATATTGCTGACCATCGGGTTTTTCGTTTGCGGATTTCACGTGGCCTTCATCACGGTGCACGTGCCTCCCTACATTGCAGACCTTGGCCTAGACCCGGCTTGGGGCGCCACAGCGATTGCGCTCATCGGGCTATGCAACATCGTTGGCTCCCTGGCATCAGGCTACATTGGCGGTCGCTACTCAAAGCCGATCTTCCTGTCCCTGATCTACCTCGGCCGATCGATTGCAATCTTTGCCTTCATCATGCTGCCGGTTACGCCAACATCCGTGCTGGTCTTCTCCGGTGTCATGGGACTGTTGTGGCTTTCGACAATTCCGCCGACATCCGGCCTCGTGGCAGTCATGTTCGGTCCGCGCTACATGGCAACATTGTTCGGCTTCGTGTTCCTGTCCCACCAGATCGGCTCTTTCCTGGGGGTCTGGCTGGGTGGCAAGCTTTATGACGAGACTGGCTCTTATGACGCCATCTGGTGGTGTGGCATCGTTTTGGGCATTCTGGCAGCTCTCATTCACCTGCCTATTCAGGAAAAACCGGTAGCAAGACTGGCAGCGGAACCCGCCCAATAGCAAGCATCCTAATCCCCGGGAACCTGTTGAGACTATCAATTGCCTCGGCAGGTTCCATGAGGACATATTGAAAGCCTGACGTGTAAGTGTGCTTCCAGCGCCTTCACATCGCGATTTCAGTCAAAAGGGGATTAGAATCATGTTTCGGATTGCCTTGAACTTTGCAGCAGCGACCATTGTTTGTGTGTCATTCGCACATGCAGAGACGATGCCCCTGTCCGATGACTTGATCGACCTGACAAGCAGTGAGGGACAGTCTCTGCTTCTTGGTGCAGAGGCGTATGATGACTACTTCCCCCTGAGCATTCATTTCACAACGCAGGACAATCCCGCCTACTGCGGTCCGGCAACAATCGCCATGGTGCTCAACGCGCTGAATGTACCGCGACCAGCTTCGAAAATGACGCTTGGCCTTGGAATGTTCGATCAGAAGAACATTTTCACCGAAGCGGCGTCAGCTGTGAAACCCGCCGATTCGATTGTAAATCCGCCCTACGGCATGACGCTGGACGAGCTTGGCGGTGTTCTTGCCGCACACGATCTTGATGTGGAAGTCGTTCACGCAGCCGATACAGATCTCGACACATTCAGGAAGACTGCAATCGACCTGCTGCAGAAAGGTGACTCTTTCATTCTCGTCAACTATCTGCGTAAAGCCATGGGGCAGGAATCCGGCGGGCACATTTCTCCGCTCGCAGCCTATGACGAAGACACGGACCGTTTCCTCATCCTCGACGTCGCACGCTACAAGTATCCGCCTGTCTGGGTTGATGCGGCAACTCTGTTTGATGCAATGAACACCACAGATTCAGACAACGATGACAGGACAAGGGGCTACGTCACGGTCGGCCGCTCATAGCATCTGCCTCGCCTTTAGCTGCCGGGCTTCCCCACAGCCGTTTAACGAGCCGATCAAGTGAAGAAAGGCCGGCATGTTTTCGTCAAACATGCCGGTAAAGAGGATGCTTATCCGGCAACCTTCGAGAAATCGGCAACCACGTGTGTCGCATCGCGGATCTCGGCGAGAAGCTGCAGGCGGTTCATGCGCAACACCTTGTCATCCGCATTGACCAGAATGTCCTCAAAGAAACGGTCGACTGGCGCGCGCAGTTTCGAAAGAGCTTCCATGGCTCCCTCGAAGTTCTCGGCGCCAACAGCGTCCGCAGCCTCGGCGCGAGCCGTATCTATGGCGGCAGCCAGGTCGATTTCCGCCTGCTCCTGCAAGTGATCTGCATGCGGCTTGCCTGTAATCGGCACACCGTCCTTCTTTTCTTCCGCCTTCAGAATGTTGACCGCCCGCTTGTAGCCTGCAAGCAGGTTCGCACCGTCATCGGACGACACGAGCTTGCCAAGAGCGTCAACACGCTTGACGACCATCAGAAGGTCGTCCTGACCTTCGAGAGCGAAGACGGCATCAATCAGGTCGTGACGTGCGCCTTCGTCCTTCAGGTGAACCTTGAGGCGGTCACCGAAGAAAGTCAGAAGGTCAGCAACAAGTGCATCCGGGTCTGAAACGTTCACATTGTGCAAATCCAGAGCCGACCGGATCGCCTGCCCCAACTTGATCCGCAGTCCGTTTTCAAGGACGAGACGAATGACGCCGAGCGCAGCACGACGAAGCGCGAACGGGTCTTTTGAACCGGTCGGCTTTTCATCAATCGCCCAGAACCCGGCCAGCAAATCGAGCTTATCCGCCAGTGCAACGCTGACCGCTACCGGGTCAGTCGGCACGTTGTCGGATGGTCCCTGCGGCTTGTAGTGTTCTTCAACGGCTGTCGCGACAGAAGCACTCTCACCTTGGGCTGAAGCGTAGTAGCGGCCCATCAGTCCCTGAAGCTCCGGGAACTCGAATACCATTTGCGAGACGAGATCGGCCTTGGCAAGTTCGGCCGCCCGCTTCGCCTTTGTTTCATCAGAACCAACCACAGGGGCCAATTCAGCGGAAAGAGAAACGAGGCGCTTCACACGCTCGCCGACGCTGCCGAGCTTTTCGTGGAACTTGACCTCGTCCAGCTTCGGCAGATTATCGGACAGCCTGTTTTTCAGATCCGTTTCCCAGAAGAATCGGGCATCTGAAAGACGGGCACGGATGACCTTCTCGTTACCAGCGACTATCAACTTGCCGCCATCATCAGCAAGGATGTTGGAAACGAGAACGAACTTGTTGGCAAGGCGTCCGGTTTTGGGATCTTTCAACACGAAACACTTCTGGTTCACGCGAATGGTGAGCTGAATGCACTCATCCGGAATTTCCAGAAAGTCCTCTTCGAACGTTCCCGTGAGAACAACCGGCCATTCGACAAGACCTGCAACCTCTTCCAGAAGCCCCGGGTCTTCAACCAGTTCGAGCCCGAGGGCCAGCGCCTGATCCTTGGCATCGTTCAGGATGATTTCCTTGCGGCGATCGGCATCCAGCACGACCTTGTGTTTTTCAAGGCCGGTTGCATAGTCGTCAACCCTGCGAACTTCGAAAGCTTCGTCTGCCAGGAAACGGTGACCACGTGTCGACTGACCCGAGACAATGCCGTCAAACTCAAACGGCACAACCTCAGGCTCTTCCGTTTCAGGACCGAAGGTGGCGACGATGGAATGAAGCGGACGCACCCAGCGAGTTGTGGTAGATCCCCACCGCATTGATTTCGGCCATGGGAAATTGCGCAAGATGCCCGGCATGAACTCGGCGATGATATCAATTGCCGAACGGCCAGGCTTTTCGATCACAGCGACGTAGAAGTCACCCTTTTTCGGATCGCTCTGGATTGTTGCATCCTCGATGGAAGCCAGACCGGCGCCTCGCAGGAACCCTTCAACGGCCTTCTCGGGCGCACCCACACGTGGCCCCTTGCGCTCTTCCCTCGTTGCAGCGGAGCCAACCGGTACACCAGCGACATGAAGCGCGAGACGCCGCGGCGTGGCAAATGCCTTCGCGCCCTCGTACGGCAAACCGGCGTCCACCAGTGCGTTTGTAACGAGAGACTTCAAGTCTTCGGCCGCCTTGCGCTGCATACGGGCCGGAATTTCTTCGCTGAAAAGCTCAAGCAGAAGATCGGGCATGGGAAATAGGGCCTTCGGTCTTGGTGGGGTGCCACCGGAAATGGATTGAGCGTCCGTTACCAAGTCGCTGGCCTCTTGTCACCCCCTTTCCGGTTCTACCCGGCACCGTTGCGTCACCTGGTCTTTGACTGGCGGCATCACAGGAATGCTTCACATTTCTTCAAGAAATACATGCGAGACTCAAGCGAAATCAGACAGCCTGATGTATTGGGACTATTTACGTGACTAAACAGGAAGTTGCAGAAAAGCGGTTGCTACCACGATCTATGATTGCACTCCTTGTAATAGTCTTTGGCAGCTTTGTACTATTGCAGTTTTTACCTAGTATTTTCTCGTTTGAACAGAATAGCGAAGATTATCGTACGTTCAAATTCGTAACCAGCTCCCTGCTCACAGTCGCTGCTCTTTGCCTTCTCTATGGAATTTGGACAACAAGACGCCTGCGCAAGGAATTGACCGCCAGATCTTCTGCGCACTCGGAAGCACTTGCTCTTGCCCAACATGATCCCCTGACCGGATTACCAAATCGCCGCCGCCTTCTGGATGCTTTCCCGGATCTCACCCGAGAAGTGAAGTCAGACAATTTCAGAGCGGTGATGATGCTGGACCTGGATGGATTCAAACCGATCAACGATGTTTACGGACACGAATTCGGGGACAATCTTCTGCGGAGTTTCGCCAACCGCCTAGCAGAAACTGTCGGCAACGAGGGTCTGGTTGCACGTCTCGGCGGCGACGAATTCGCGGTCATTTCTCCAATCTTTGAAGAAAAGTCTGAAGCCGCCGGGTTCGCTCGGAGACTGTTGACACGCATCAGCGACCGGTTCGAGTTCGGCGAGAGGCAAATTTCCATTGGCAGCGGTATCGGCATCGCGCTTTATCCGCATGACGGCTACGCGATTACGGAATTGCTGCGCAGGGCGGATATCGCACTTTATCGGGCAAAATCCTCCGGTCGTTCGACATACCGTTTTTTCGAAGTCGACATGGATGCTTCGATCCTGCACCGGACACTTTTGGAACAGCGCCTTCGCCGCGCCATTGAAGACCGTCTGGTCAATGCTCACTATCAGCCGATCCTCGATATGGATACCGGCAGGATTGCGGGCTTTGAAGCGCTTGCCCGCTGGACCGACAACGATTTCGGAATGGTGCCCCCAACCCAGTTCATTCCGATTGCCGAAGACTGCGGCATCATTTCGGAATTGACGCGTCATCTGCTGAACGACGCCTGCCGGGTTGCCAGAGACTGGCCGGAAGAGCTCTATCTTTCGTTCAACCTGTCGCCGGTACAGCTGCAGGACCCGGCGCTTCCTCACCAGATCAGTTCCATTCTCGAACAAAGCGGCTTTGAGCCGAAGCGACTGGTGCTGGAGATTACCGAGACCTCACTGGTCAAAAACCCGGAATCAGCCAAACGCATCCTGACCGAGCTGACGGAACTCGGGATTGCGATTGCCCTTGATGATTTCGGCGCCGGTCACTCCAGCATGAGTTATCTGCGCGATTTTCCAATCAAGAAGGTCAAGATCGACAAATCCTTCACCGAACGCATGCTGGTCGACAAGCAGTGCGGAGCGATTGTCGAAGCGATTCTCGTTCTGTCAAAAGGGCTGGACATCGACGCCGTCGCTGAAGGTGTCGAAGAGAGCGAAATCCACGAAGCACTCAGCTCCAACGGCTGTCATTACGGACAGGGCTTTCTTTACGCGGAAGCCGTCGACGCCGAGGACGCGTCGGATCTGCTGAAGCTGCAGGACAAGGGCCGGCTTCCCTTTACCGACAAGACAGACGCGGCTTGAAACGCCGTTTCTGAATGCACCTGCACACTCATCCTCCCAGGAACAGGAGAATGATGACTGCGTTTGCCAGATCGACAAAGAAGGCTGAAACCAGTGGCAGGATCAGGAAAGCCTGCGTCGACGGGCCATAGCGTTTGGTAACGGCCGTCATGTTGGCGATCGCGGTTGGTGTTGCCCCCAGCGCAAACCCGGCAAAACCGGATCCAAGAACAGCAGCATTGTAATTCCTCCCCATCAGGGGAAACAGGATCAGAATGATGTAAAGCGCAGCAACCACGATTTGCGTTGCCAGAATGATCATCATCGGTCCAGCCAGTCCGGCGATGGTCCAGAGCTGCAAACTCATCAAGGACATGGTCAGAAAAATACCGAGCGCCAGATCGGAGATAACTGCCAGAGATCGGGACCTGGCCGGCCAGGTGATGTTCGGAAAGATCAACGGCACGGTGTTGGATAAAACGATGCCGCAAAAGAGGCAGGTCACAAACACCGGCAGATCGAGACCAACGCCCTTCTTCAGAACTTCCTGCAGAATGCTGCCCAACCCGATCGCGATATTGAGCACCAGGATCGATCGCATCAACCCGGTATGCGTGACGTTGGTGTCAGCTTCCTGATCGCTTTCGATACCGATCATGGGATCTTCATGAGGACGGTTCGGATCCGGTTTCGCCCCCCTGCGTTCAATCAGGTAATTGCCAACCGGCCCGCCCAGGAGACTGGCGGCGATCAGGCCGAGCGTTGCTGTTGCCGCACCGATCTCGACAGCACCTACCACCCCGTAGTCACCTGCCAATCTGGGGCCCCAGGCAATCGCAGTGCCGTGCCCTCCAACCAGGGAAACCGTGCCGCCGAGCAGTCCAAAACCGGTCGGGAACCCCATCGCGACAGCAAGCCCGGTGCCGACGACATTTTGCAGAAGCATGTAGCCGACCGTCAGGCCGAGCAGTATCAGAAGCGGCTTACCCCCTTTCGCCAGATCGGAGAACTTTGCATTGAGGCCGATCGCCGTGAAGAAGCAGAAGAGCAGATAGTCACGAGACGCGAGCGAGAAGCTGATTTCCGTGCCACGCACGAGATAGATCACCAAGGCGAGGAACGCCACCAACAAGCCGCCGGAGACGGGCTCCGGTATGTTGTAGTGACGAAGGAACGCGATCTTCTTGTTTAACCGGACACCTAGAAAATAGACCAGGATTGCCAGGTTAAAACTCACAAACTCACTCAGGGAGAGTGTCTCTCCTGTCATTGCCCACCCGCTCCTTCATGCCGCTTTCAAAAGAGAGCACTCAGCGGGCATTCAATCAAATGCGCGCAAAAAGGCAAGCAGCTCTACCAGCCGCCGCCGCCACCACCGC
>JBCCVB010000070.1:0-30129 GCA_039195965.1 Pseudomonadota bacterium | reverse complement strand
TGTTAATTCAATCGTTATAACTTTATATTTCTCAATTTTTATTTATTTTTACATAAAATATAATCTTTAATCGGACAACACAACTATATTCCAAGTAAATACTTCATTTCAATTTCACCAAATTTACTTATTGGTAGATGTTTAACTGATCTTCGCGACATCATATCTGGACTATTGACCACGGTGCATTTTCTTTCTGAAATTCGGCAAACTGCTCTCCTTAGACTTCAATCTGGTGCTTGTTAGCAGATCGTTCACCACGTTTGCGGCATGCTATCGCTATCGACGACTTAAATGGAGTACCCATAAGCATGTTTAGAAACCTGGCAATATGGACTGGCGTGCTTTTATTAGCGGCTCAATCAGGCATTGCGGCGGCACAAGAGGGTCCCGTTCTTGTAACGGTTGACCGCGCGAAGGTTTTCCGAATTGACGACGACGCCAGTGCTGTAATTGTCGGCAATCCGTTCATTGCAGATGTCGCGATGTTTGACCAAAACACAGTGGTTATCACTGGCAAAAGTTACGGTACCACCAATCTGGTAATTCTGGATGCCAACAGCAAACCGATCGTAGACGAAGTTATCACTGTACGCGCCTCTGAAAGCGACGTGGTTTCCGTTTACAGAAACGCTGCTCGCTCTACATTGTCCTGCAATCCAATTTGCGAACCGACGCTAAGGTTGGGTGACTCTGAGGGGGCCTTCAACTCAACCGCTGAACAAGCGACTGCAAGAAACGACTTGGCTATCAAAGCCGCTGGCGGTGGTAGTAACTAAGGCGTCAAGGTAAGCGGAGAAACCACTTATGCACTGGAAAAAACTGAATGTTTTGTCCATTGCCCGGCGCAAAGGCAAAAAGCTCGCAGAAGATCGGAGCGGTGTAACTGCGGTTGAATTTGCTCTTGTAGCTATCCCGTTCTTTGCAATTTGTTTCAGCATTATTGAAGTCGGGTTCGCTCATTTTGCCAATCGAATGCTCGACAACGCTGTTATCAATGCCTCCAGACTGGTCCGAACCGGTCAGGCTAAAGATGGATCAATTTCAAAAGCTCAATTCAAACAGCGGATTTGCGACTTCATGCCTGCATTCATGTGCGATCTCGACCGCATCACCATGGAAGTCAAACCATATCCCAGTTTCGCAGCAGCAAAGGACATAGATACCCTTTACGACGACAAAGGAAACCTAAAGAACGAAGATGAGACAGTCTTTGATCCTGGCGACTCCAATAACATTGTCGTTGTGAACGTTATTTATAAGTGGCCGTTGATGACTTCATTCTGGGGATTTGACGCCGCCGATGACGGCACTGATCGCCACCTTTCTTCAACAATGGTGTTTAGAAATGAACCTTGGGGTTAAGTGCTTCGTCTCATCTCTGAGATTGAAGATCACCAGATTGAAGCGCGTTCGAGAATTTGAAGCTGATCCGTCCGGAGTAGCTGCCACAGAATTCGCGCTCCTCCTTCCGTTCATATTTTTGATCTTGATCGGCGTCATCGTCGTCACTGACATCTTAAACCAAGATCGAAAAATAAGCCGCATAGCCAGTTCTGTTACGGACCTTGTGGCTCAGGCACAGTCTGTTTCAACGAGTGACCTAGATGCCGTCATGAAGGTTGGGAATGCCATTCTGGCCCCATATACGACGGACAATTTAGAAGTTATCGTCTCCAGCGTATCCTTTGACAAGGACGGAAAGGCGAATGTTGTTTGGAGCCATAGCAACAAAACCGGCTCTGAATGGGATGTTGGGAAAACGCCGCCAATAACGCTACCTAACGCTATCATGCGTCCCAACACCTCGATCGTCGTCGGGCAAACAAATCTGAGCTATACGCCAACATTTGCCGATCTTTATGCAAGCTTCGTTAAGATGGTCAACAATAGCAGCAAAGACGAAATCGGAGCAGTCGATCTTAGCGACACCTACTATCTCCGACCCCGACTGACGGACGCTGTTGAATGTCCTAGCTGCTGAATTCCACAGCAATCGTAAATAGTTACTCTCCCGTATTTGTTCCGTCGTATAATGCGGATACTGTCCGCGCCGCATATTGCGCAGCAGTATGCGTGTTTACTGTGTGGGAAATACGAGACCGATGGCAACAAACAAGACATATGACCAGATAGCAATTGGGGATTCAGCAGAGATCGTCCGGGAGTGCTCTTCCAACGATCTGTTGGTGTTTGCGCATGCCTCCGGAAACCACAACCCCATTCACCTGCCCGATACCGATTGGTCAGGCGATGGTGTGATCGACAAGCCGGTAGCGCCAGCCATGTGGGTCGGCGGATTGGCGTCGGCTGTTCTCGGCAACATTCTTCCTGGGCCCGGTACAATCTACAAATCGCAATCCTTCCGCTTTCTCGGGGGTGCTGCAGTTGGCGACAAACTGAATGTGAAGGTGACCGCCACGGAGAAAAGGCCGGACAATATTGTTGTCTTCGACCTGACCGTTACACGCGGAGACGGTGTCCGGCTCGTGGAAGGTGTCGCTGAAGTGGCCGCTCCAACGCAGTCTATTGAGTTCGATTCCAGCAATCTCCCCGCCGTTCTGGTTCAGCGTCACCGGCACTTCAACCGGATGATTGAACTGGCCAAAACACTCCCCGCACTGCCCACTGCGGTTGTTGCTCCGGACGATCCGAATTCCCTGGAGGGGGCTATCATGGCCGCCCAGGAAGGCCTGATCCGTCCGGTTCTCATCGGTGCTGTTGACCGCATCGAAGAAGCGGCAAAGGAACTTGGCGAGGATCTTGGCCCTTATGAACTGATTGACATCGAGGATGAGTCCGAAGCCGCGGGCCGAGCGGTGCAGATGGTGCATGACGGCCGGGTGCAGGCGGTAATGAAGGGCCACCTGCACACCGATCACCTGTTGCACCATGTCGTCAAGCGCGACGGAGGCCTAAGGACACGTCGCAGGATCAGCCATGTGTTTGTCATGGACATTCCAGGGCGCAAGACACCGGTGCTGATTTCCGATGCAGCAATCAACATCACGCCTGATCTCAATACCAAGGTTGATATCACCCAAAATGCGATTGATGCCGCCCGGGCGCTTGGCCTTGAAACTCCCCGGGTCGGTATCCTTTCGGCCATCGAAACGGTCAATCCTGCAATACCTTCCAGTTTGGACGCCGCCGTTCTGTCAAAAATGGCCGAACGCGGCCAGATTACCGGAGCTGTCGTGGACGGCCCGTTGGCGATGGACAATGCCATCGACGTGCAGGCTGCCAGGACAAAAGGGATCACCTCGCTGGTCGCCGGTCATGCGGAAGTGCTTATCGTTCCCAACCTTGAATCAGGCAACATGCTGGCCAAGGAGCTTACCTTCATCGCCCATGCGGAAGCTGCCGGTCTTGTCATCGGCGCCAAGGTTCCCGTCATGCTGACCAGCCGGGCTGATGACGGTCGCGCCCGTCTCGCATCCTGCGCTCTGGCGTTGCTCTATACGCACTGGCAGGCAAAGGGTGCACCGGCCGGCATACTCGATCGTGAGGCCCATTGATCATGGTGCAGGTTATCCTGGTCCTGAATTCCGGCTCCTCTTCGATCAAGTTCACTCTCTATTCAGGCAGTGATGTCCAACTCAGTGGACAGATTTCCGGTCTGGGAGCAATCCCGCGTATCGCGTTGAAGTCGGAAACAAGTGATACCCGGATAGACCGTGCACTCGCTTCGGATGAGGGCACACACGCGGGTGCCTTGCGAGCCCTCCTGCCAATCCTCGAACAGGAACTCGCGGGACGATCCGTTGATGCTGTCGGCCACCGTGTTGTGCACGGCGGTGTGGATTACGCCGCCCCTGTACTCATTTCAGATGATGTTCTTGCAGCGCTCAAGGCGCTGGAGCCGTTGGCTCCGCTGCATCAGCCACATAACCTTGCCGGGATTGCCGCCTCACGGGAAGCTTTTCCGGACGCGGTGCAAGCGGCCTGCTTCGATACGGCGTTTCATCGAAATCACCCTTGGGTCAACGATACGTTCGCGCTTCCACGGTCGCTGTATGACGAAGGCGTTCGTCGCTACGGTTTTCATGGTCTGTCTTATGAGTATATCTGCAGATATCTCCAGCAAACTTCTCCGGAAACCTATGCCGGTAGAGTGATCGTTGCACATCTGGGCAATGGTGCCTCCGTGTGCGCAATCCGGAACGGCCAGAGCATCGGATCCACGATGGGCTTTACTGCGCTCGACGGCCTGCCAATGGGAACTCGTTGTGGTCAGCTTGATCCTGGCGTCGTGCTCTACCTACTGACAACGAAAGGTATGTCAGCTGACGAGGTTTCCGAGCTTCTCTACAAGGACTCGGGATTGAAGGGGCTTTCAGGCATCAGCCAGGATATGCGAACCCTGACGGAAAGCGAGGATCCGAAGGCAGCGGAAGCGATCGACTATTTTGTTTTCCGCATCAGACGCGAGCTTGGAGCGATGGCCGCTGTGCTCGGCGGACTGGACACCATTGTGTTCACCGGTGGAATTGGCGAGAATTCCGCGCTCATTCGCGAAAGGGTCTGCGACGATCAGGACTGGCTCGGACTGTCTGTCGATAAAGCCAGAAACAGCGCCCGAGAAGAAGATATTTCAGGCACGGGATCGAGGATCAAGGTCCTTGTTATTCCCACCAACGAAGAGGAAACAATTCGGCGACACACCGCAGAACTCTTGCGTGAAGTTTCCTCTAACTGACAATTTTGCCAGCTCTATGGCTTGTTCGCCGCGCCCAGCAGTGTTGCGTTGCTTTCTTCATAGGTGCGCAACAGCGGCCGATAGTCGGCATGAACGACAGGCTCAAAACCACCCGGCAAATCCGGTTCAATCGCAAGATAGGCAGCTGGTGCCTCCCGCCGCAGATCCATCAGTCCGGCGCGCAAACGCCGCTTGAGGTTATCGGGAAGCTCCTTGCGCAGGCTGTGTGCAGAATAGGGAATGGGCGGCGAACGCCATACAATTTCCAGATCATCGAACCCGCGACCGCCGGAAACATAATAGTCATTGAGGGTTCCGGCCGTAAATCCGTTCTTGGATTCACCCGAGAGCGTCGACCAGCCAAAGGTAGCCTGAACCCTGCCATCCAATAGTGCCCGCAAACCTTCTACCGGGTTTTGAACCTCTACCAACGTCGCGAAGTGCGAGCGGACGTTGATACCATCCGCAGCCAGATTTGCGATCGGAACGCGGTATCCGGTAATGGCACGTTTGTTACCAACTGCGAGGCGTGTGTTCTTCAAGTCGGCGATGGACTTCTTCGTGTCCCCGCGTTTGCTGACGAGAATGGCATAAAAACGAGCTGGGAAGTCATCTGGTCCTGCGGTGACCAAAGGCTCGACACAGGAACAAAGCTGGTGCGTCGCCGCATAAGCGGATGGCGACAACCGGACATAGTCGACGCGCCCTGATGCCAGTGCTTCAACAGCGTCGCCCATCGTATCCAGGAGAAACAAATCCACCGGCAGGTCCGCGATCTCCTCCAGCGCAGATCTGAAAGGTTCAACGCGGTTGCGTGCATTTTCATCGGCCGCCACGACAACGCCGAGCCGGAGCCTTTCCGGCATTTCCTCAACGTCTTGAGCACCGGCGAACGGCGACGTGATGACGCTAAGGCAAATCAGCATCAACAGTGCCGCACACAATCTTGCAATCGTCACAAATTCAACATAACCTTTTGATGATATTTGCAAAATCAATTCCTGCCTACTGGCACCAACCCGACCAGATACCGGATCAGCATATGAATAGTCCTATCACGACCGTGGTCTTCGATATAGGTAATGTTTTAATCGAATGGAATCCCGAACATCTTTATCGGAAGCTTATTTCTGACGAGAACGAACGAGCAGACTTTCTACAAGCTGTTTGTTCTACGGAATGGAACATACAGCAGGACCTTGGCCGAACGTGGGACGAGGCTGTCCAGATCCTTTCAACGAAACATCCGGAAAAAGCTGACCTGATTGCTGCCTATTCCGAAAGATGGCACGACATGGTGCCGGGAGAGGTTCCCGGAACTGCCGAAATCCTCAGCGAACTAAAGCAAAAAGGCTGCCCGCTTTATGCGATCACGAATTTCTCGAACGAAAAATTCGCTGAAACCAGGGAAAGATTTTCGTTCCTCAATGACAGTTTCCGCGACATCGTTGTATCCGCAGAAGAAAACCTGATCAAACCGGATCCCAGGATCTACCAGGTTCTTCTCGACAGAAATGGCCTTGAGGCAGGCAACTGCTTTTTCATTGACGATTCGGAAAAAAATGTAGAGGCAGCGCGCGATGTCGGCATGAACGCGCATCACTTCAAGGAAGCCGGACTTCTGAGAGCGGAGCTGGTGCAACACGGATTGCTCAGCGGCTAACCCTCAAAACCCTCCAGAACGTTTATGCAATTGGTTCCAAGCGCATCAACCGCATAACCTCCTTCGAGCAGGAAGACTGTCGGAACACCCACTTTCGCCAACCGCTGGCCAAGCCTGGTGAAGTCTTCGCTCTTGAACTTGAAACCTGAGATCGGATCGCGTTCAAAGCAATCGAGACCCAGCGAAACAAGCAGGGCATCCGGCTTGTAGACCAGCAGCCAGCGGCAGGCTTCCTCGAGCGCAGGTGAATATCCTTCCCAGTCCGTGCCAAGCGGCAAAGGCCAGTTTCGGGTAAATCCGGTTCCTGCGTGCTTGCCGGTCTCGTCAGCGTATCCAAGAAAGTAGGGATATTCCTGGGCGGGATCGGCATGAATGGACAAAAACAGGATGTCCGGCCGGTCATAGAACAAAGCCTGTGTCCCGTTACCGTGATGGTAGTCAACATCCAGGATCGCGATGCGATTCAGACCGTAGTCCCGCAGATACTGTGCAGCTACCGCTGCATTGTTGAAGAAGCAGTACCCGCCGAAAAAATCGTATCCGGCGTGATGCCCAGGCGGGCGGCACAATGCAAAGGCGGATTGCTCGCCATCAAGTATCATCTTGGCGGCGGTCAAGGCGGTGTCAGCAGAGGCCCTGGCAGCCTGAAAGGTAAATTCTCCAACCGGCGTTCCAGCGTCCATCGAATAGCGGCCCAGGAGGCCGTCAATGTGATCTACCTGGACATCCTTGCGCAGGCTTCGGATCGGCCAGACAAAAGGAAACGCCTCTTTGGATCGCCCCGCGGCGGTCCACTTGCCCCAAAACCCTTCCAGAAAAGATACGTAGTCCGGAGAATGGACGCGATGAAGCGGCCTGATCGGAAATTCGTCCGGAGCGACAATCTCTCCAACTTGCCGTTCCTTGACAGTCTTCAGCACAATTTCGGCACGGCTCGGAATTTCGACTGCCGGTTTCAATTCTCCGTCGGAGATTTCCTGTGCCGGAGCATGTGAGAGCTGGCTGTCTGAAAAAACCGTCTTCACCAATACCCCCTTACCGTTTCACCGCATCACATTCGGCTAATGTAACCCATTTTATGAAAAACGGAATTCGGTAACGTGACTATAAGTCTGTGAAGGTTTCAACAGAACTTGCGGAAAGCCCGAATGGTGAAATCCATCCGGCCAGCGTTGCGCTTCAAGGCAGAGACCGGCATGGGAACCGTACTTGCGCCCGTTCAATCCAGGGGCCGAAACTGTCATATTTGTAGCGTCATAGAGCTGCAAACCGGGCTCAGTAGTCCAGACTTCCATGCGCCGCTCACCGTCTCCACTTTCAAGAGCAGCAGCAAATTCGACTGCCGGTCGAGGCTCTTCTGCCAGACAGAAATTATGGTCGTAGACAACGTTCTCTTCACCTGCTTTCCGGCGGAGCTTGCGTCCGTCCTGAAAATCGTACGGTGTCCAGGAAACTTTTCGAATCTCGCCTGTCGGAATCAGTAGGTCGTTGACCGGCAGATAACTGTCAGCAGCAATCTCAAGCGTGTGATCCAGGATCGTGTCACTGCCATCGAGATTGAAGTAGCTGTGCTGTGTGAGGTTTACCGGTGTGGTCTTGTCGGTCGTTGCCGAAATCTTGACGCGCAAGGCCCCTGTTCCGGTCAGGGTGTATCGCACCAATGTTTCAACCCGTCCGGGGTACCCCATATCACCGTCTTCGGAGACCAGCTTCAGGAGAACACTGGCCTTGTCGCTTTGTTCAACCTGCCAGATACGCCGCGAAAATCCGAGTGCACCACCGTGAAGGTGATTGCCACTGTTTTCGTTCAGGTCCAGCTGATGTTCCTCGCCGTCGATCGTCAGCGTTCCGCCGGCAGTCCTGTTGGCGCAGCGGCCGATCATTGCGCCGAAATAGGGTGAATGGTCCAGATAGCTTTGAAGATCTTCGAAGCCGAGGACCACGGACTGACCGTCAACCTTTAGATCGCGGATGATCGCTCCCAGGGTCAGGACGGATGCTTCAAGCACCCCCTTCTTCAAAGTGATTTCCTGTACCTTGGTTCCGTCGGGAAGAACACCAAATTCGTTGATCATGCAAATCTCCGTCTCGGCGCCCTTGCGTAAGATTGATCGTGCCGGATGCAAAAAGGCGGCGAAGCAACGCCGCCGCCTTCGGTATCAGATCAGACCTCAGAGCGTCTGGTTGTACTCGCCGACTTCCGGGTTCTCGCGCAGTACGCCATCGACTGCCTTGAACATTTCATGGAGCCGCTCTTCGGAAACCGGGCTTTCGACAACAACAACAAGCTCAGGCTTGTTGGAAGAAGCACGTACAAGACCCCACGTTCCATCTTCACTGACAACGCGAACGCCGTTGACGGTGATCAGATCCGTGATCGGTTGTCCGGCGACCTGTTCGCCATTTGATTTCATTTTCTGGAACCTGGAGACCACCCGGTCGACCACATCATACTTGATCTCGTCGGCGCATTTGGGCGCCATGGTCGGAGACCCCCAGGTCTTGGGCAGATCTCTGCGCAGATCAGCCATCGTCTTGTCCGGATTGCGATCGAGCATATCCAGGATGGCAATCGCGGAGACGAGGCCGTCATCATAACCCCGACCGATCGGCTTGTTGAAGAAGTAGTGTCCGGATTTTTCAAATCCGACAATTGCATTCAGGTCTGTCACGCGACGCTTGATATAGGAGTGCCCGGTCTTGAAGTAATCGGTCTTGGCGCCATTGGCCTTCAGGACAGGGTCCGTATTGAACAATCCGGTCGACTTGACGTCGACGACAAACTGACTGTCGGGATGCAGCGCCGAGATATCACGCGCGAGCATGACACCGACCTTATCGGCGAATATCTCTTCGCCTTCATTGTCCACCACACCACAACGATCGCCGTCACCGTCAAAACCAAGCCCGACTTCGGCCCCGACTTCCAGAACCTTGTCCCGCAAGGCATGAAGCATTTTCATGTCTTCCGGATTGGGATTGTAACGCGGAAAGGTGTGATCGAGTTCAGTATCTAGCGGAATGACTTCCGCTCCCAGAGCCTCGAGAATTTTAGGTGCAAATGCGCCTGCCGTCCCGTTGCCACATGCAGCCACGACCTTGATCGGCCGCTTCAGTTTCGGCCGGTCCGTGAGGTCCTTGAAATAGATCTCCGGAAATCCGTCGACAAAGCGATAGCTGCCGCCGCCCTTCAGATCGAATGCCGCCTCAAGAACGATATCTTTCAAACGACCCATCTCATCCGGACCGAACGTCAAAGGACGGTCAATTCCCATCTTGACGCCGGTCCAGCCATTGTCGTTGTGAGAAGCCGTGATCATGGCCACGGCAGGAACATCAAGCGCAAATTGCGCAAAGTAAGCCATTGGGGAAAGCGCCAGGCCAATGTCATGCACATTGATACCAGCCGCCAGCAAACCGTTGACGACGGCCATCTTGATTGAGGACGAATAGCCACGGAAATCGTGCCCGACCACGATATCAGGCCGCACGCCGCGTTCGTGCATGAGCGTTCCGATGCCCATACCGAGTGCCTGCATGCCCATGAGATTGATTTCTTTTTCAAACAACCAGCGCGCGTCATATTCGCGGAAACCTGTCGGTTTCACCATCGGCTGCGATTCATATTCGAAGGTATTGGGTGTCAAACTCGGGACAGGTTTCAAAAACATCAATGCCTCTCGATGGTGAAGGACTGAGCCTGAAGACCTGAGACGGATTTCAGGCGATAGCAAGGGGATCACTGAACCAGTACTAGGGTGCCGCTGGAGATGTCAAACCGTTTCAATTGATTGAGGACCGACATGCCGAGCAAAGGGCCACTGAGGCTACTGTCCTTGAGAACCATGGCATCAATATTCCGCAGGCGAATGTTGCCGATGCGGAAGCCGTTTATCACGGCTCTGGCTGCATAAGTGGTCCCGTTTGCGGTCCCAACCGCATATTTGAAGTCGGAGGGAGACAGGGAAATTCCGATGTCGTCTGCAACCGATTCAGGCAAGGCAGTTACGGTCGCACCGGTATCAACCAGCATATCGACCGCTCGGCCGTTGAGATAAGCATCGGCAACATAGTGACCGTGGCGGTTGAGGGAAATGCGATGTGTGCGCTCTCCGGAGTCGTCATCTTCAATTTCAGATGCAGAGTGCAAATTTCCCGATGCGCCCAACCGGCTCTCGATCAGACCCGGCAGGAAAGGGGCAGCGCCGATGCAAACCAGAAAAATTACAATGAACCGCGACATTGCTGAGCTTTTCTCACAGCCTCTACATTGAGAAAACGACCGCGGTAAGTCCTAACAGGGTTTCCTTAGCAGGCTGTAAAGCCAGTTCAGACAATTTGATCTGCCAGCGCGGCAATATCTTCTTTGAAAGGCACGCTCGACTGGGCTCCGGTCACGGTACACGCCAGTGCACCGGCAGCGATGCCTTCCCTGACGGCCCGTTCGAATTCCACTCCGCCATCCAACGCCGCAGCCATTGCACCGCAGAACGCATCTCCGGCTCCCGTCGTATCAACGGCTTGCACTTCGGGTGATTTGAACTTCAGGCGTTGCTCGCCCTGTCCTGCAACAACGCCTTCTGCGCCCAGCGTAACCACAACTGACCGCAACGGCGTCGTCAATTGGTCCACGAATGTGACCGGATCACCTGACAGACTGAGGTGACGCGCGATCTCGCCGGCTTCCGTTTCGTTGACCACCAGTGTGTGGACTTCGTCCAAACATGAAAACAGGCTGCCTTCGGGTACCGGAGCCGGGTTCCAGAAAATCGAGGTTCCGGCTTGTCGCGCAAAATCCAAAGCACGGCTGAAGCTGTCAAAGGGCAAGTCTCCCTGAAGCATCAGCGTTTCGCCCGCCGTCAAACCGGACTGCAACCATTCGGGATCAATTCTGGCGTTGGCTCCATTGGCTTCGATAATCTGGTTTTCTCCGGATGGATCTATGCCGATGAAAGCGAGCCCGGTTGTCCCTTCGAGGGTACGTACACTGGAAAGGTCGACGCCGTCCTTGCGCAAATTCGCCAAGGCCGGCTCCGCGAAAGCATCCTGACCTACAGCACCAACCATCGCGACGTTTGCTCCGGCTCGCCGCGCAGCCAGAGCCTGGTTCGCCCCCTTGCCACCGGGAAACATCTGATGGTCAGGCCCCGACACTGTCTCGCCCGCAACAGGCAGCCGGGGCACGGCAACAACCAGATCCAGATTGATGGAGCCGAATACGGTAATCATGACACCTCCCAGTTTGTGATGAGGTTAGAGCGCACTCCGGCAAGAGCCAACAAAAAAGCGCGGAGGAATCCCCGCGCTTCAACTTCTTCAATGTCCAACTGCTTATTTTGTGCCGTACATCCGGTCGCCTGCATCTCCAAGACCCGGAACGATATAGCCTTTTTCGTTCAGCTTTTCGTCGATTGCGGCCGTGTAGATCGGAACATCCGGGTGCATTTCGTTGAATTTTGCAACACCTTCAGGCGCTGCCAGAAGACACAGGAAGCGAATGTTGTTGGCGCCGCGCTCCTTAAGCTTCTGAACAGCTGCAATCGCGGAATTGGCCGTGGCCAACATCGGATCGACGACAATCACCAGACGTTCATTGAGATCTTCAGGTGCCTTGAAGTAGTACTCGACCGGTTGCAGTGTTTCCGGGTCACGGTAAAGACCGACATGAGCGACCCGTGCGGACGGAACGAGTTCAAGCATGCCTTCCAGAAGGCCGTTGCCGGCGCGCAAGACGGATGCAAACACGAGCTTCTTACCGGCAAGCATAGGTGCCTGCATTTCAGCCAGCGGTGTTTCAATCGTCTGACGGACGATCGGAAGGTCACGCGTGACCTCGTAACACAGCAGCGTTGAAATTTCGCGCAGGAGGCGCCGGAAACCCTGGGTGGACGTTCCTTTGTCGCGCATGATTGTCAGCTTGTGCTGGACCAGCGGGTGGCTGATGACATTGGCTCCGGACATAACTGCCTCTCTTTGTATAGGTCCGTGCAATTCCGGACCGTTCTCTGAATTCTTCTATGTTCGAGACCTATGCCCCGAACGGCAACCAAAAAACAGACCCTGGATTGAGATATTGCCCGAGTTTTTTGCAGTTTTCCTTATCTCGCTGCAATATCCGGTTTCCTGCGCGGCTCGTCCCCCCTTCCAGAATGCACGTCAGCGGCAATTGTTCGGCTGGAACTTCCAGTTCCTCGCGCAACCGGTCTGCCAGTTTCTCTGTCAGAGCACTGCCGACGGCCCGGAGTTCGATCATCCGGTCCAAGGCTTCATCCGGGGTGAGTTCCTGATCGGTATCCCTGACTTTCAAAACCCCCGTGTCTGCAAACAGAGCGACGTGAGCGATATCGGCAGGTGCTGTTAGGGCCGAAAGGGAATCGACCTCCAAACCAGCCCAGGCAAAGGGCTCGACCATGGAGTACACCATTTCCTGAGCTGACATATGGAATGGAATGATCCCGTCATTCCCTGCTCCGGACGCTGACGATAGTCGAAAGCTGTCACCAAAGGTGATGTCGTCGGACTGTGCCCCACCCTCCCAGGCGGGAGCCAGGGCTTCCAGCAGCTTGTCCAGAAGCTGCTCGGCGCTCGCCGCGCCCTCACTTTCCTTTGCCAGGCATGTTGCAAGCAAACCCGGACGGATCACGTCGTCTTCGGAAAAAAGATCCGGGCGCAGCGCCAGAGCCTCGCCGAGACGTTTCAGGTGTCGCTGCATTGCCTCCAGCAAGTTGGCGTCATCCTGCAAACTCCATTGGAGTCCGGATGCCAGTTCTTCAATGTCCAGGCGGATCAGGGTCTCCGCATCGACCCGGTAGGGATCGGACAACTCGGAAGAAAAGGATCCGGCGGCGAACATATGAAATGCCGACAGTGCCGAAGCTTCGCTGCCACTTGTTTCGGTCCCGGTCATCGGATCCTTGAAGACCCAGTTTTCCGGTGTTCGCGTTTTCATGAAGCATGCCAGAACGGCAAGGTCAGCAGATGATGCCAGCATTTCCTCAGCCGTTTGGAATTCACGAGCACTGGCAAGCGCGCCCCAGCGATCGATGCCACCAGCTTCGAAATCGCGCCATACGCCGTATGGCGGTATGTGGAAGTCGGGATAGGTTTCCTTGGTTGCCTCAAGGACGGTGACAAGAACCTTTTGAAGACCGGAAAGATCGACCTCCATATGCGAAAGTGCTCCCGAGACGGCTTGATCCAGGAGCTCATGTGCCTTGCGGCGTACTTCCTGAGGCCTGAAAAGATCCAGGACTGAATTTGAAGTGTTCATGGACACAATCCGATCAGTTGCCACGGACATCCTGGAGCGCGCTTTCCAGGCGCACCAGCAGTCGGGTTCTGGTTGCTTCGTCGCAAAACGCAGACTCGATCGCAGTGCGCGTCACCGCGATCTGGTCCTGGGCAGACCAGTTGAAGGTCTCGGCAATCGAAGAATATTCCTTGCCGAGCGTTGTTCCGAAGAATGGCGGATCGTCGGAATTCAGCGTCACCTTGACCCCTTCGCGCCGAAGCATGTTGATCGGGTGAAAGCGCAAGTGGGTGTAGACGCCGAGCGAAACATTCGAACCGGGACAGACCTCGAGAACGACGTCCTCATCGGCAAGACGCTTCACCAGATCCTTGTCCTCAACCGCCCGAACTCCATGGCCGAGACGTTTGACACGCAAGAATTCCAATGCAGCCGTCACGCTTTCAGGGCCGCCGAATTCACCAGCATGCGCAGTCGTCCCCAGCCCTGCCTCCGAAGCCATCCGGAAGGCCTTGGCAAAATTGGCCGGGTGTCCGGATCGTTCGTCTCCGGCAAGGCCGAAACCCGTAACCAGAGGATGCGGATTTCCGAGGACCTCTGTCACCACTTTCTCCACGGACGCCGAGCCGAAGTGGCGAACGCCGATGGCGATCATCCGACCTTCAATAGCCGTTTCATTCTTGGCCCGCTCGATGCCCGCAGCCAGGCCTTCAACATAGGAACGATAAGACAGTCCCGCAGCCTGGGCATGGTCAGGAGAAATGAAGATCTCACCGTAGATCGCCCCTTCGGCAGCCAGCATGCGAAAATATGTTTCGGCGAGCAGCGCGTAATCTGAGGGCGTCTTGAACACGGCGCTGGCAGTGTCATAAGCCTTCAAAAAGGTGGTGAAGTCCGTCCATAGATACTTGCCATTGCCGTCCATCACGGATGAGACGTCGTGATCATACTGGCTGGCCAGCCGCTGAACCAAAGATGGTGGCGCTGCGCCTTCAATGTGACAATGCAGTTCGGCCTTTGGAACCGTAACGGGGGCGCTCATAGCCGGCTTATCCTCATTCCCGAGAAACCGGCATTGTCAGAACCGTGGCCCGACTTGCCTGTTCTCATTCGTGTCTGCTCCTTCTTCAACAGAAGGAACCTGGAACTCACGTTCACAATGCCTGATTCATCAGGTCGCAAAAACGCTCATCATCCTACAAGAAGCTGGTACCGTTGGCTCCCTGTGCAACGCCCAGATGTTCGGCAATGCTCTCGCCGATATCGGCATAGGTCTTGCGGCCACCGACGCTCCGGCCCGCGATACCGGGCCCGGTCGCGATCACCGGCACGTTCTCTCTTGTATGATCGGTGCCTTCCCAAGTCGGATCGCAGCCGTGATCGGCAGTGAGGATCAGCAGATCCCCCTCGCGCAACCGGGCAATCATCTCCGGAAGGCGGCGGTCGAAATGTTCAAGGGCGGCAGCGTATCCGGCAACATCGCGTCGGTGGCCGTAAAGAGAGTCGAAATCGATGAAGTTCGAAAAGACCAGATCGCCGTCTTCCGCGAGATCCATGGCCTCCAGCGTCTTGTCGAAGAGCTGGTCGTTGCCTGCTCCCTTGAGCACTTTTGCAACACCCTGGTGCGCGAAGATATCCGAGATCTTGCCGACACCGATCACTGTCCGACCATCGGCTGTCAGACGGTCCAGCAAAGTCGGTTCGGGGGGTAGAACAGAATAATCGCGGCGGTTGGCTGTGCGCTCGAAGGTATCAGACGTTTCGCCGACAAACGGTCGGGCGATTACCCGGCCGATGTTGTATGGATCAGCGAATTCGCGGGTGATCTCGCAAAGCTCATAAAGCTTGTCGAGGCCGTAGTGCTCTTCGTGAACGGCTATCTGAATGACGGAATCCGCAGAAGTGTAGAAAATCGGCTTACCGGTTCTGATGTGCTCCTCACCAAGTTCGGCAATGATCACTGTTCCGGACGCATGCTTGTCGCCAAGAATGCCGTTCAGGCCGGCTTTTTCGCTGATTTTCTGGATCAGTTCGGCCGGGAATGTCGGCACCGTTTCCGGGAAGTAGCCCCAATCGAAGCGAACCGGAACACCCGCGATTTCCCAGTGCCCCGACGGCGTATCCTTGCCGTTGGAAACCTCGGCTGCAAAACCCCAAAGCCCCTCCGGCTCGCCTGTGTAGTCAAGCCCGGGAACGTCCCTGCCGGTGGAAAGGCGGCCGGCTGCCCCCAGGCCCAAACGATCCATGTTCGGCACGCTGAGAGGTCCGCTACGCAGGCCTTCGCGGTCACCTTCCCCGTTCGCACACCGTTGCGCGATATGGCCCAAAGTATCGGATCCGGCATCGCCAAAGGCTTCCGCATCCGCTGCACCGCCAATGCCAAAACTGTCCAGCACGCACAGGATTGCACGAGGCATGGGCATCTCCTCAAATTATCAATTGCCGGCACTAGAAGCCGGAGCAGCGCCGGAAAACCATTCCCCCGGCGCGAAACCCTTCACCGCTTAAGGTGCGATGCGATCTACCACGCTTGGACGATCAACAACGTCCATGGCAGCCCCCACAGAGTAGGCATTGCGCACAGCAATTGCTGCAGCTTCCGCATCCTCTTCGGATTTGGCATGGACCAACGCCAGCGGCGCATCAGCGTCCACCGTGTTGCCGACACCGGCAAGGTCGGTCAGACCAACAGACGGATCAATGATATCCGCGGCGGCACGGCGACCTCCGCCAAGGGCAACAACGGCCACGCCGACAGCACGGGCATCCACACCGGTGACGACACCGTCGTGTTCCGGGTAAATCGGTGCAACTACCGGAGCCTTGGCCAGATAGAGCTCGGTCTTTTCCATGAAGTCGGCAGGACCGCCAAGTGCATGAACCATTTGCGCAAATTTCTCTGCCGCCTTGCCGCTGTCGAAGGCTTCCCGCATCATGTCCGCACCGGCTTGCGCCGTTGCCGCGATGCCGCCGGAGGCCAGCAACTCGCCACCCTGGGCAACGGTCACATCCCACAAACGGTTGTCGACAGCCGTTCCTTTCAGAAAATCGACCGCATTTTGCATTTCAACGGCATTTCCAGCCGCAGAAGCCAGCGATTCGTTCATGTCCGTCAGAAGCGCGGTTGTCTTCAGTCCCGCACCATTGGCAACCAAAACGAGGCTTTCGGCCAGGGCGCGGGCTTCCTCAAGTGAAGCCATGAAGGCACCGGTGCCCCATTTGACGTCAAGTACGAGCCCCTGAAGTCCGGCGGCCAGTTTCTTGGACAGGATCGACGCGGTGATCAGGTCGATGCTTTCCACCGTGGCAGTGACGTCGCGGATCGCATAAAAACGCTTATCTGCAGGAGCGAGATTGCCGGTCTGGCCGATAACGGCACAGCCAACTTCCCTGACAACCTTCTTGAACAAGGCGTTGTCCGGCTGCGTCTGGTAGCCTGGAATGGTGTCGAATTTGTCGAGCGTCCCGCCGGTGTGACCGAGACCTCGTCCCGAGATCATCGGAACCGCCGCACCGCAGGCAGCCAGTGCCGGTGCAAGCATCAGGGAAACGTTGTCGCCGACACCGCCGGTAGAATGCTTGTCCAGCACCGGCGCCTCGATATCGGACCAGTCCAGAACATCTCCACTGTCGCGCATGGCCAAAGTGAGGGAGACACGCTCATCAACGGTCAAGCCTTTGAAGAAGACCGCCATGGCAAGTGCTGAAACCTGCCCTTCCGTCACAGATCCGTCTGCGAGACCTTTGACAAAGAATGCGATTTCCTCCGCGTCGAGGACATCCCCGTCGCGTTTCTTTCGGATAAGTTCCTGCGGCAGCATTGTTAGTATCCTTGGTTGGCCGTCGGTTCTTTGCCTTCAATCGTGGCGATCAACGCGTCCAACAGCCCGCTTGCACCAAAGCGGAATGTTGTTGCAGACACCCAATTGTGGCCCATGATCTTGTCCGCCAGCGCCAGATAGGACGCGGCGTCTTCAGTGGTCTTGATGCCGCCTGCAGGCTTGAAGCCAATGACCCGTTCAGCGTCGTCACGACGCGCTTCCTCGATTGCGGTCAACATGATCTCTGCCGCCTCGAGCGTTGCGTTCACGGCAACCTTGCCGGTTGAGGTCTTGATGAAGTCAGCACCCGCGGCGATCGCCACATTGGAGGCGGCATGAATAAGCAACGGGTCCTTGATTTCACCTGTCTCCAAAATGACCTTAAGGATCGCCGGCTCGGGAATGACTGCCTTGACGCGAATGATCTGCTCTTCTGCAAATCCCTTCCGGCCCTCGGCGAATGCCTTGTAAGGCATGACAAGGTCGATCTCGTCGGCACCGTCTGCAATCGCCTGTTTGGTTTCGACGAGAACTGCTTCAGTATCTTCGCCGCCCGCTGGAAAATTCACGACAGTCGCAACTTTCACGCCTGTGCCCGTCAGCTCCTTGACGGCCTGAGCGACAAAGCGCGGCCACACACAAACAGCTGCAACCGAGCCGTGATCGGTAACCGTGCGGTTCGTCAGCCTGGTGATGTCTTCTGCCGTGCAATCGTCGTTTAGATTGGTCAGGTCAACCAGCCCAAGCGCCCGCTTGGCTGTTTCAATCATATCGCTCATTGACCGATTTCCTTCACAAATGAACGCACAAGCTGCTTCATGCGCTCCATGCCCTGAAGAGCAACTGCCTTGGTCTCATCGTGCGACAGGGCGTGTGTCTGCATGCCAGCGCCGTAGTTGGTGATGATGGACATTGCGGCAACACGCATTCCCAGGAAACGGGCCATGATCACTTCAGGTACAGTGGACATGCCAACGGCATCCGCACCGAGCAGCTTTGCCATGCGAATTTCCGCGGGCGTTTCGAAAGACGGGCCGGAGAACCACATGTAGATACCTTCGGCAATCGGATCACCGGTTTCCTCGGCGACTTTCTTCATCGCAGCCCGCAACTCCGGATCATAGGCCTGGCTCATGTCGAGAAAGCGCTTTTCGTCTTCTTCACCGATCAAAGGGTTCTTCCCGGACCAGTTGATATGATCGGACAACAGCATAGGCGATCCGGGTGCCACTTCTTCACGCAGAGAACCGGCCGCGTTGGTGGCCAGAAGGATCTCGCAGCCGAGTTCCTTCAGTGTCTCCACCGGCGTACGCATGACGGTGGGGTCTCCCCCTTCGTAATAGTGCGCGCGCCCGGAAAGAATGACCACCGGAACGCCTGCAAGAGTACCCGCGACCAGTTCGCTGGAATGCGACGTGACGGTGGACACCGGAAACTCTGTCAGGTGCGAATAGGGAATGCGGACGGCGTCCTCGACCTCTTCGGCCAGGGCCCCGAGACCCGAACCAAGGATCATTCCGATTTTGTAAGAGCCCTTGCGGGCAGCGCGGACGATATCCGCACATTCACGGCCAAAACCACTCATTGAGGGTCAGTCCTTCTTGTCTTCAAGTTCAAAGGCGGCGGGCAGCAGCTCATCCAGGGTGAAACTGCGCTTGATGCCGTTCAGATCGGCAACATGAACAACCAGATTGTCCGTGCCGAATTCCGCAAACCTCTGGCGGCAAATACCGCAAGGGGTGCAAAGAGCCGCGTCACCAATCACCACGGCTTCTTCGATTTCACGTTGGCCAGCGGCAATCATCGCGCTGACGGCGCCCCCTTCAGCGCAAACGCTGACCGGATAGGATGCATTTTCGACATTGCATCCGGTGAACACCGTCCCGTCGGGCGTGCGGAATGCCGCTCCGACGAGAAAGTTGGAGTAAGGGGCATAAGCCTTTTCGCGAACTGCCTTGGCAGCTTCAAAAAGCGCGTTCAGATCACTCATGAGCGCTCCTTCAGGTATGGAATGCCAGCCGCTTTCGGCGGAATGGCCTTGCCGATGAAACCAGCCAGCAAGATCACGGTCAGGACGTATGGCAGAGCCTGGAACACCTGCAGCGGCAACTCGCCGATAACCGGGAATTCAACACCCTGCATGCGCGTGCCGGTCGCATCGAGGAAACCGAACAGAAGACAGGCAAACATCGCACTTACCGGCCTCCATTTCGCGAAGATGAGCGCGGCCAGAGCCATAAAGCCCTGTCCAGCGGTCATGTTGACGCCAAAGCCCGCCCCAGCCGCGATTGAAAGATATGATCCGGCAAAACCACACAGGATGCCACAGGCAATCACCGCACGATACCGAAGCCAGGTAACCGAAATACCGGCGGTGTCCACAGCAGCCGGGTTTTCACCAACGGCGCGCAATCTCAGACCGAAACGGCTTCTGAAAAGCACCCACCAGGTCAGCGGCACGGCCAGGAATGCAGCATATACAAGCATATTATGGCCGGAAAGAAGCTCGGCGTATATCGGGCCGATAATCGGTACATCACGAACCTGATCGGCAATCGGCCAGACAACATCCCTGAACCGTCCGCCTTCAGGCAATGCAGGCGTACGCCCGCCCTGCCGGAACCAGGTTTGCCCCAGCAAGGCCGTCAGGCCGGCGGCCAGGAAGTTGATTGCAACACCAGAGACGATCTGATTGCCCCGGTTGGTGATCGAAGCAAAACCGTGAAGCAAGGCCAGCCCAACCGATACACCGATGCCGGCGAGCAAACCCAGCCATGCGCTTGCCGTCAGGTAGGCAACAGCCCCTGCGCCGAACGCAGCTCCGAGCATTTTTCCTTCAAGGCCGATATCGACGACACCGGACCGTTCCGAATATAGACCCGCCAGGCAGGCCAGCAGCAACGGAGTGGACACGCGTACGGTGGCATCCAGGATCAGGATTATGGTTTCAAACATGATCACGCCTCCTTCGCGGCAAGGGCCCGGGAGGGCGTGAACAGTCTGACGATTGTCGGGCGGAACAGGTGCTCCAGTGCACCGGCAAACAGGATGACCAGACCCTGAATGACGATGATCATGTCACGGGTGATGTTGGGCATCTCGAAAGAGAGTTCCGCACCGCCCTGATAGAGCATACCGAACAGGATTGCCGCCAGGACAATGCCAACCGGATGGGCACGGCCCATGAGCGCGACCGCAATGCCGACGAAGCCGTAACCGGTAACGAAGTCGATCAGCAGTCGGTGCTGTGAGCCCATGATTTCGTTGATGGCCATCATTCCGGCCAGGCCACCGGAGATCAGCATGGTGATGACAATAATGCGAACCGGGGAAATCCCCGCGTAGACCGCGGCTGTCGCGTTGGCACCGAACGAACGGATCTCGAAACCGAGTTTTGTCCGCCAGATCAACAGCCAGACAAGAGCACAGGCGGCAAGCGCAACGAACAGCGACAGGTTCACCGGGGCATATCCAAACCCGAGGGATGGAAACAGGTCGTTGAGGAACGGCAAACGGCCGCCATCTTCAAACGTGCGCGTTTCCGGCTGCATCGAACCCGGCTTCTTCAGCAGGTTGTTGAGCAGATAGACCATCAGCGAGAACGAGATGTAGTTGAACATGATGGTCGTGATGACGACATGGCTGCCGCGCTTGGCCTGCAGCCAGGCGGGAATAAAGGCCCAGGCAGCCCCCATGACGGCAGAGCCCAGAATTGCAAAGGGCAATGTCACGTACCACGGTACGTACTGGTCCAGCGCAAGGCAGGCAAACGCCACGCCGAGGCCGCCGACATAAGCCTGCCCCTCACCTCCAATGTTGAACAGTCCGGCGTGAAAGGCGACTGCCACAGCAAGACCGGTAAAGATGAAGTTTGTGGCGTAAAACAGCGTGAAGCCGAAGCCTTCGACATAGCCGAGAGATCCCCAGACCAGGATCTTGACCGCATCGAGAGGGTTCTCGCCAATCAGGATCACCACAAGGCCGGATACCAGAAAGGCAGCGGCGAGATTCAGAAACGGGATCAGACCCAGGTCGACCCACCGTGGAAGCTGACCGGCACTCATTGGACGCCTCCTTCGACAGCGCTATGGTTGTTATCAACACCTGCCATGAGCAGGCCGAGGTCGCCCTCTTCCGCGTTTGCGCCACGTTCGCCGACAATCCTGCCGTCGAACATCACAAGCACACGGTCCGACAGCGCCCTGATTTCTTCGAGTTCCACCGAAACCAGCAAAATGCCCTTGCCCGCATCGCGCAGCTCAACGATCCGCCTATGAATGAACTCGATCGCGCCGATGTCGACACCGCGCGTCGGCTGACCGATCAGGAGGACTTCCGGATCCCGTTCGATTTCCCGGGCCAGAACGATCTTCTGCTGGTTGCCACCTGAGAAGTTGGCGGTCTTCAGCAACGGATTTGGTGGCCGGATATCGTATTTCTCGATCTCAGCGACCGCATTTTTCTTAATCGCGCCGAGATCCATCAGGAAACCGTTGGAGTAGGCCGGGTCGCGGTGATAGCCGAGAATGGAGTTTTCGTACTCGGTGAAGCTGTTGATCAGCCCCATGCGATGACGGTCTTCAGGAACGTGGCCCATGTTCTTGGCGCGCATGTCGGCCGCATCCAGGGTGCTGTTGCCCAGATCAATCGTCTCACCATTGATCTTCAATATGCCCGTCGTCGCGCGGCGAATGCCGGAGAGCGTTTCCAGAAGTTCAGACTGACCATTACCGGACACGCCCGCGACTCCAACGATCTCACCTGCCCGGACCGAGAACGATACGTCCTTGACGACCTGCACGCCCCGGCTGTCGGTCACTGTCAGGTTTTCGACTTCCATGACCGGCGCTTTCGGCTCGGCAGGTTTCTTGTCGACACGCAGAAGAACCGAGCGGCCGACCATCAGTTCGGCGAGCTCTTCCATAGACGTGTTCCTGGTCTCGCGCGTTGCCACCATCTCGCCGCGGCGCATGACAGACACCGTGTCGGTTGCGGCCATGATCTCGCGCAGCTTATGGGTGATCAGCAGAACCGTCTTGCCCTGGTTCTTGAGTACTTCCAGGATCTTGAACAGGTGATCCGCCTCGGCAGGCGTCAGCACACCCGTGGGCTCGTCGAGGATGAGAACCTCTGCACTCCTGTAAAGCGCCTTGAGGATTTCCACGCGCTGCTGCAATCCCACCGGCAGATCCTGGATCAGAGCGTCGGGATCAACGCGCAGCTCGTATTCTTCTTCCAGCCGCTTCAATTCGGTGCGTGCACGGGACAATCCACCGGCCAGCATCGCACTGTCCTCGGCACCAAGAACCACATTCTCAAGGACCGAAAAATTGTCGACCAGCATGAAGTGCTGATGAACCATACCGATCCCCATGGCGATTGCCGCCTTGGAATCGGAAATGGTTACCTTTTCGCCATTGACGAGAATGTCGCCCGTATCGGCGTGATAGAACCCGTAGAGAATGGACATCAGGGTGGATTTACCCGCCCCGTTCTCCCCAATGATCCCGTGAATGGATCCTTTTTTTACAACAAGGTCAATGTCCTTGTTGGCGTGAACCGCACCGAAGCTCTTGTTGATCTTCCGCAGTTCAATTGCCGGCGTTTCGCTCATGCCTTCCCCCAGGCCTGACGGTTTATCGTTGTCATTGTGATCTGCCTCGCGTCCCTTGCGCGCACTGCCTCAAAACGGGCAGGCACCTTCGGTGACGACATCGTGAACCTTGATGGTTCCGTCCGAAATTCCAATGACTGCCGCGTCTGCAGCAGCTTTCATCTCGTCAGTGATGAGATCTTTGTTGTTGTCATCCAGAACCCAGTCCATACCGCCTTCCGCAACACCCAACACCTGGATGCCCGGTTGGAACGTACCCTCCTGAGCGGACTGGAAACTGTCATAAACGGCATTGTCGACCCGCTTGCGGATTGACGTCAGAACCTTGCCCGGATGCAGGCCGTTCTGATTGCTGTCGGTGCCTATCCCAAGAACATTTGCATCGGCAGCCGCCTGAAGCACACCAAGACCGGTCCCTCCGGCAGCCTGGATCACGACATCGGCACCGCGCCTGATCTGACCTCTCGCCAACTCACCGCCGCGTACCGGATTGGCAAATGCGGCCGGTGTGTCGCCGGTCATGTTGAAGAGAACCTGAACGTCCGGATTGGCCGCAAGCGCCCCTTGCTTGTAGCCGCACAGGAAGCGATGAATGATCGGAATATCCATGCCGCCAACGAAGCCAATTGTGCCGGTCTGCGAAGCCATGGCCGCCAGCAAACCGCCGATATAGGCGCCTTCATTTTCCTTGAAAACGTAGGATCGAACATTCGGCTGGTCGACCACCATGTCCACGATCGCGAAGTCCGTTTCCGGAAAGTCCGGTGCGACCTGATTGAGTGCATTGGCCTGATTAAAACCGATTGCGACTACCGGCGTGTTGCCCCGGCTGGCAAAGTTGCGCATGGCCTGCAGGCTCTGAGCATCGCGTTCCAGCTCGAATTCACGCACGTCCTGCCCGGTTTCGTCCTGAAACCGCTTTACGCCCGAGTAGGCGCTTTCGTTGAAGGAACCATCGAACTTTCCGCCGACGGAATAAACGATAGCCGGGTCGGCCCATGCGGCCGTGGCTGTGAGTGCCGCAGCGAAGACTGCGGAAAAGACGGTTGAATTGAGACGGAGCATCCGGTCCCCCGCATTGGTTAAGCGGTAGAAAACTCTTGAGAAAGAACCTCCGCGCAGGTGCGCGCGGAGGTCATCAGCAACTGCCTTAGTTCGGGCAGGACTGGTCAGCCATGTAGTCGTGAACGACGATTTCGCCGGAGATGATCTGCTGGGTAGCCTGCTCGACGGCTGCCTTCATCTCGTCGTTGATGAGTTCAGCGTTGTTGTCGTCAAGCGCCCAGTCAACACCGCCTTCTTTCAGGCCGAGGACTTCGAAACCGGACGACCAGCTGTCGTTCTCTGCATCTTCGAATGCCTGGTAAACGGCAATGTCGACGCGCTTCAGCATGGAGGTCAGAACGGAACCCGGATGCAGTGCATTCTGGTTGCTGTCCACGCCAATGCCGAGCTTGCCGGCGTCAGCTGCTGCCTGCAGCACGCCGATGCCGGTGCCGCCTGCTGCGTGATAGACAACGTCCGCGCCACGGTCGAACTGAGACTTGGCCAGCTCACCGCCCTTGACCGGATCGTTCCATGCGGCACCGGTGGTGCCGGTCATGTTTTCAAAGATTTCCGCGTCCGGGTTGGATGCAACAACACCCTGCTTGTAGCCGCAGGCGAATTTGCTGATGAGCGGAATGTCCATGCCGCCGACGAAGCCGACCTTGCCGGTTTCGGAAGCCATGGCCGCAAGCATGCCGACGATATAGGAACCTTCGTGCTCCTTGAAGAGAATGGAGCGAACGTTCGGCAGATCGACCACCATGTCAACGATGGCAAACTGGGTGTCCGGGAATTCCTTGGCGACCTTCTCGACAGCGTTCGCCTGGGAGAAGCCGATTGCGACGATCGGGTTCATGCCGCGCTTTGCGAAATTGCGCAAAGCCTGCTCGCGCTGGCTGTCGTTCTGGATTTCGAAGTCGCGGTACTCGATGTTGTAGTCCTGCTTGAACTTTTCAGCACCGGAATAGGCTGCTTCGTTGAACGACTTGTCGAAACGGCCGCCCAGATCATAAAGCACAGCCGGCTTGATATCAGCCGCGGCAGCACCTGCAACGGTAACAGCCAGTCCGGCAAGCGCTGTGCCGATGGTTAGAAACTTTTTCACGTGTATGTCCTCCGACATGCGGGGGCCTGCCTAGATGCCGACCCGTTTCCCCTCGTGACCCAGCCGCTTCATGCGGACTGTGCCAGCTGCAATCCGGCCCGTGAACTCAGAGCCCTCGCAAGGGTCTCATCCGCCACAAGGTCGGTAATGACACCGGTACGCAGAGCAGCAAGCGTGGCATCCACTTTGCTTTCTCCGCCCACCAGCGCAATCACTCGGCTCCCGCGCACTTCGTCAAAGTGCAGTCCGACGGCACAATCGCCGAGGGAATCGGGCGCCAATTCGCCTTCAATCGTCAAGAACCGGCCCATCAGGTCGCTGACAGCGCCGCCCGACATCAAATCTTCCTGTTCCTGTTTGGAAATCATGCCACGCTGGACAAGGTGGCCTTCGTTCTCGACCGAACCGATACCGACGAGGAAGGCATCTGACTGCCGTGCGCGCTCCATGAGATCCTGCACGCTCCGTTGTGTCAGAAACATCGCCTTTTCATCTTGATTTTCCGCAAAGTACGGAACCGGCAGATAATATCCTACTCCCCCGGTCCGCTCCTGCATCTTCTGGATAATGTCATAAGGGTTCGCAGCCAGCGTACGCGTCAGCGATCCGCAAATGGACATGATCTCCAGGTCCGAGCGCGCAATCTTCGGCAAAGCTTCAACAGAGGCTGTCAGCGTGCGGCCCATCCCCACGCCGAGTCGCTTGACGTTGGCACCGGTCAAGAGGCCGGTCAGAAACTGGGAAGCAGACACGGCGACCGCCCGCAGGGCACTTTCATCATCGCCGCCACCGAGATCAGGAGCGATGATGCAGTTCTTCAGTTTGAAATTGTGAGCAAGCTCTTCCTCGAGCTCGAGGCATTCCTTCGGCCGGCCGTCCACCTGAAACTTTACGTATCCTGCCTTCTGCGCATGAGCGATCAGGCGATGCACCTTTGCCGGCGACACGCCGAGCTGAGCAGCAATTTCGCCCTGCGTCCGGCCACCCACAAAAGACAGCCAGGCCGCCCTGATGGCCATATACGATGTCCAGTCGTCGTCGCGTGTTTGCATCCGCGTCCGAAGCCTTCCCCTGAAGCCGATCCGGAACCATGAGGCCCCAACCAACCTTGACCTGCCCCTGTCGGAGCTATTGTAATTGACAGCGCGGCTTGTGAGACCTGCCGAAAAATTCTTCACCCAGTGAGAATTTCTTCAGATCATGACCAGCCGAAGCGCCCGCGTCAACTAAAAAAAGATCCAAAACTCGGGCAAATTGCTGCATTTCACGGCATATATTCGCTGATTCTACTCGTTTTGCGCGTCGGAACTTTTTGCCGGGCAGTGCCGTAAATGTGACCTAAAGAGGAAAAAGTTGCCTAGCAATTCGGAAAATTGTGCCTATTTGAGAAATATACGCACTCCGTGCGCATTTGATTTTGCCAGATAAACAAAATTCCGCTACGTTTGGCATGTAGCTTGCTAAGTAAATCAACAAGCTGAACCAAGGCATTCGCAAATGCCTCAGTAACTTTTACAAGGAACAGGAAGATCAATAGCTAAATAAAACAAAACAAAAATTGGGGAGACGTGGCACGACGGCCGAAAGGCTGACCTAAGGAGAAAACCATGCGTCTCGACACAACAAAATTCTGTGCACTGACAGCATTCAAGGCGCTGTCACTCTTGTTTGCGGCAATTCTGCTCGCTGCGCCATCGGCGGCGCGGGATCACCGCCCTGCCCTGCTTGCATCCACGCAATATACTTATGATCCGGCCAACGAGGTGGACGTTGAACTCGTTCTGGCTGTCGATATCTCCCAATCAATGGACACCGAGGAACAGGAAATCCAGCGCGCCGGTTATGTGGCGGCCCTGACCTCCCGTGAGTTTCTGGAAGCCATCCAGGTTGGCCCGATTGGCCGTGTAGCCGTTACCTATATGGAATGGGGCGGCGTTGACGAGCACTTCATCGTCGCCGACTGGACCATCATTCGGGATGCCTCGACTGCGGCTCATTTTGCTTCGAAAATCGCAGAAGCCCCACTGCGTCAGGTACAGCGAACCTCCATCGCTTCCGCATTGGAAAAATCAGTACATCTGGTTCAGAACAATCAGTACATGGGCCTGCGTCAGGTCATAGACATTTCCGGGGACGGACCGAACAACCAGGGTGGGTCCGTGACCGAAATGCGCGACCGGATGATAGCTTCCGGCGTAACCATCAACGGCCTTCCACTGATGATGAAGTCGAACAAGAATACCTGGCAGGCCATGCTCAACCTCGATCATTACTACGAGGATTGCGTTATCGGCGGCCCGGGTTCCTTTGCTATTCCCGTGCGGTCGAAAGAAGGCTTTGCCGATGCCATCCGCATGAAGCTGGTGATGGAAATCGCCGGTCTGCAGATGCAGCAACCCGAGCCTTACTATCATACGGTTTCAGCGCGCGATCCCATCCGCTGCAACCTCTTCGACTGATCAGGCCACGTCTTCACTTACCCTCCTCCTTGCCGCGTTCTGTTTCAGAATGCGGCTTTTTCTTTTGCGTTATGCGAAACGATTTAAAAGCTTCTGCGTCCAGATTGCGCATAACCTTTGATCTCTTCCATCTTTGCCGCTAAACACGTCCCCGCTGCGTGTCGCTTAGCAAAGAGGATCCTCAATGCCTGCCACTCCTACTCTTGCGCTTGTTGCGCATGACGCCAAAAAGGACGCCATGGTGGAATTCGCCAAACGCCATCGCGATAAGCTGGCGGCGTTCAACCTGGTCGGGACGGGTACAACCGGAGGCCGGATCCAAGACGCCTGTCCTGAATTGAACATCACGCGGCTCAAAAGCGGCCCTCTGGGCGGAGATCAGCAGATCGGCGCAATGATTGCCGAGGGCCGTCTTCAAGGCCTGCTCTTTTTCGTAGATCCGTTGTCTCCAATGCCCCACGATGTCGATGTAAAGGCGCTGATGCGACTGGCTCTTGTCTATGACATGCCCATGGCGCTCAACCCTTCAACGGCAGATATTCTGTTGCGCTCGGCGCGCCTGCAGGGTCTCAAGACAACGTCCAATACTCCCGAGGTCGGCACATCTGCATCATGAGTTTTTCCGAAAATTCAAAATCCTTTGCCTATCCCGTTCTTGTCGCCGACATCGGCGGCACCAACGCCCGCTTTGCTCTTGTCGATCACGCAGACGCACCGACCCGCATGTGTGGCAAGTCCGCGACGGCTGATCATTCCGACATATCTTCCGCGGTCCGCGAAGTCGTATTCCCGGAGACCGACATCAAACCGCGTACGGCAATCATCGCGGTTGCCGGACCTGTCACCGGTGACATAATCCCGCTGACCAATGCCGCCTGGATCATCGAACCACTCAAGATGATCGCGGATCTCGGTCTTGAGGAAGTTATCGTTCTCAACGACTTCGAAGCTCAGGCCCTGGCGCTACCCGGTTATCGTGGCGAGGATATCGAACAGGTAGGTACCGGCGCCGTTCGTTCGGAAAGCGCCAAATTCGTCCTCGGTCCCGGAACCGGGCTTGGTGCTGCCGCGATGATTTATGCCGCCGACACCTGGATACCGGTTCCCGGCGAAGGCGGCCATGTCGAGCTGGGTCCCGTAACTGACGAGGATTTCGAGATCTGGCCGCATATCGAGCGGTTTGGCGGGCGTCTCGGTGCCGAACAGCTTCTCAGCGGCACCGGTCTACCGCGTCTTGCGCAGGCAGTCACGTCCTGGACCAACTCTGACCGGCAGTTCGATACACCAGCAAGCATCACGCAGGCTGCAGAAGAAAACGACCCGGTAGCCGTCAAGACGCTCGAAGTCTTTGCAAGATGCCTTGGACGGGTAGCGGGTGATTTTGCGCTCACCGTACTTGCGCGCGGCGGCGTCTACCTGACCGGCGGCGTAACTCCGCGGATCACACGGTTCCTGACCTCCGGTGGATTCCGGGCCGCATTTGAAGCCAAGGCACCGCACGAAGCCCTGATGAGCAAGATACCGACTTTTATTGTCCGACACTCGGATCCGGCACTTGAAGGCCTGGCCTCATTTGCCCGGGCACCGGGCGCATATGCGGTTGATATGAAAGGTCGTCAGTGGACCACACGTGCAAAAGCCGGTGACAGCTGACGCAAATTCAGATGGCTTTTGCTTCCGCCTTCAGGTCCCCCCTGCCAATAGACGACGTCCTGCCGGAGCTTCTGCAGACGCTTGAGAGGCAAAGCAATGCGGTTCTCGTGGCAGAACCGGGCGCGGGCAAGACCACTCGAGTTCCACTTGCCCTTTTAAAGGCCGACTGGAGGCGAGACGGCAAAATCCTGGTGCTTGAACCCCGCCGTCTGGCCGCGAGAGCCGCGGCAAGACGCATGGCCGGCGAGCTTGGCGAGCGCCCTGGAGAAACCGTCGGCTACCGGGTCAGGATGGAGACCAAGGTCAGTGCGAAAACCCGCATTGAAGTCATTACGGAAGGCGTTTTCACGCGACTCATTCTGGACGATCCCGAACTCACCGGGGTAGCCGCGATCCTGTTTGACGAATTTCACGAACGCTCGCTTGACGGTGATCTCGGACTGGCCCTTGCGCTGGATGTTCAATCCGCTCTCAGAGAAGATCTGCGTCTCGTTCCCATGTCCGCAACGCTGGACGCGGCCGGAATTTCCAGTCTTTTGGGAAATGCACCGGTCATTGAGAGCAAAGGCCGCAGTTTTCCGGTTGAGACCCGCTATCTGGGCCGGGACGCGAAAGACCGTATCGAACCGCAAATCGTGCGTGCCGTAAGGCAGGCACTGGCCGAAGAGACCGGTTCCGTTCTGGTTTTTCTGCCTGGGCAAGGGGAAATCAAGCGCACTGCGGACCTGTTGAATGGAAAAACCCCGTCTGATTGCCAAATCGCCCCGCTTTACGGCGGGCTGGACGCAAAGGCGCAAGACGCGGCCATCCGCCCTGCTT
>JBCCVB010000069.1:0-30285 GCA_039195965.1 Pseudomonadota bacterium | reverse complement strand
GATGCACACGCCTCAGCCGTTCCAGATCCTGAAAATGGACAAGCGCCGCGGCAACATCGTTGTTTCCCGTCGTGATGTTCTTGACCACACCTTCCACGGTATGACCTTCTTCCAGGCTCTGGACCAGCTCGGAGCGCTGCTCCGCACGGGTTTCTTCCAGAACAACACGACGGGAAACAACGATGTTGCCGCGGCGCTTGTCCATTTTCAGGATCTGGAACGGCTGAGGCGTGTGCATCAGCGGGGTCACGTCGCGAACCGGGCGGATGTCCACCTGAGAGCGCGGCAGGAAGGCAACAGCGCCATCCAGATCGACGGTGAAACCACCCTTGACCTGGTTGAAGATCTGGCCGTTGACTTTCTCGTTGGCTTCGAAAGCAGCTTCCAGGCGAACCCAGCTTTCTTCGCGGCGAGCTTTCTCGCGCGACAGAACGGCTTCACCGAGTGCGTTTTCAACGCGCTCCAGGTAAACCTCAACTTCGGTGCCGACACCCATTTCGCCGTCGCGGCCCTTGGCGCCGAATTCCTTCAGCGGCACGCGGCCTTCGACCTTCAGGCCTACGTCGATGACGGCCAGGTCTTTTTCGATGGCAACAACGGTGCCTTTGACAACAGCGCCTTCATAGAGATCGTTCTGAACGAAGGATTCTTCCAGAAGAGCTGCAAAGTCCTCGGTAGAGGGATTAAAATCAGTCATTTATTCTCCTAGCGCCTTTTGGCGCGCCGCCGGCGGGTTGGTGTTGCATTCCGGACTGTCCGTTTCCCGGGATCGCGGTTTCCGCAAATCCTTCCGCTTCAAGAGCGGGCCGGCGGGGGCGGGAGACGGAAAATCCAGTCTCGTCACAGGATGCAAAAAAAGCTGCATCCTGCCGAATTACTTTTTGTTCTCTCAAGAACTGAGGGCCCTGAAGCCCAAATGCTCCGGATGCACAAACAGGGGCACACCTCTGGATGAGCCCCACGTTCTATTTAGGCACCCTTGGCGCGGGACACGATATCCACAGCCGCCTGGAACGCGGTCTCTATATCCATTTCTGTCGTATCTAGCAAGACCGCATCGTCTGCTTGTTTCATCGGAGCAACGCTCCGCTGGCTGTCCCGCTCATCGCGACGCTTCAGATCATCCAGAACCGACTCATAAACCGCGTCGACCCCTTTGGAGATCATTTCGTCGGTCCTGCGGCGCGCTCGCGCTTCCGCGGACGCGGTCACGAACAGTTTTACCGTCGCGCCCGGGCACACGACAGTGCCGATATCGCGTCCGTCCAGAACAGCTCCGGGGGGTGTTTCGGCAAAGCGACGCTGCAGGTTGACCAGTTCTTCGCGCAAGCCGCCAAGGACGGCAATTCGAGAGGCCGCTTCCCCGATTTCATGCGCTGACAGAACGGACTTGTCCATCTGCGCCAGGTCCAGGTTTTGTGCAATCTCGATGGCGATGGCTTCGTCGCCAAGCGGCAAGCCCTTTGCCAGAAGGGCGGCAGCCACCGCGCGATAGGTCAGGCCGGTATCCAGATGGCGCAGTCCGAAATGGTCAGCCAGCCGACGAGCGAGTGTTCCTTTGCCGGATGCTGCCGGTCCATCAATTGCTACGATCATGCGGCCTCACTGGCGCTTGCGGAAAATTTTGCGCCGAGTTCCTCGAACAACGATGTGAACGTCGGGAAGCTCGTCGCAATCACCGCGCCATCGTCCACGGTCACCGGCTTGTGGCCGGCCATGCCGAGAACCAGGAAAGACATGGCAATGCGGTGATCGAGGTGGGTGGTCACCGTGCCGCCGCCAATATTGTTGGCGCCGCCCGTAACGGTCAGCGTGTCTTCCGTTTCCACACAGGGAATGCCGTTAGCCTCCAGCCCCCTGGCAACAGCCGCCAGACGATCGGATTCCTTGACGCGCAGTTCATCAAGCCCGGGCATGAACGTATCGCCTTCGGCAAATGCAGCGGCAACGGCAAGCACCGGATACTCGTCGATCATGGATGGAGCACGTTCGGCCGGAACCGTGATGCCCTTCAGTTTGCTGGCCTTCACACGAAGGTCGCCGACCTCTTCACCACCTGTTTCGCGCTTGTTGACGATCTCGATATCGCCGCCCATCTCGATCAGCGTGGTGATCAGTCCGGTGCGATGTTCATTGAGGAGAACGTTTTCGATCGTGACGTCGGAACCCGGCACGATCAGTGCGGCCACAAGCGGAAAACCGGCGGACGACGGATCACCCGGAACGTCAATGTCCTGAGGCTTCAGCTCCGGCTGACCTTTCAGCTTGATAACGCGCTCGCCGGCTTGGTTCAGGCTGACCGAGATATCGGCACCGAAGCCCTTGAGCATCTTCTCGGTATGATCGCGCGTTGCGATCGGTTCGATAACCGTCGTTTCTCCCGGGGCATTGAGACCTGCAAGAAGCACGGCGGACTTAACCTGGGCCGAAGGCATCGGCACGCGGTAAGTGATGGGCAGAGCCTGCTCGGCTCCGCGAATGGAAGCAGGCAGACGGTCACCCTCTCGTGCGATGACGTTGGTTCCCATTTCGCGCAACGGATTGAGAACCCGGCCCATCGGCCGTTTCGACAGGGAGCCGTCACCGACAAAGGTGGCGGCAATGTTGTGGCTGCCGAAAATGCCCATCGTCAGACGGACGCCGGTACCGGCATTGCCGAAATCGATGACATCTTCCGGCTCCAGCAAACTGCCGAGGCCGATACCGTCCACGGTATAGGTTCCGTCTTCGCGCTGTTCGATCGTGGCGCCGACGGCGCGCATCGCGTCGGCCGTGGCCAGAACATCTTCAGATTCGAGAAGGCCTTTGACAGTCGTCCGGCCCACGGCCAGGGCGCCGAACATCAACGATCTGTGGGAAATGGATTTGTCGCCGGGCACGCGGATCGTGCCGGACAGAGGGCTACCCATGCTCGAAGTCAGGGGAGAGGGCGCAGAATCGTGTGACATTTTCAATGTCCGCAACTTGGGTGTTTTCAAAAAGGTGTCACGTCCTATCATGTGGATGCAGCTTCGTCATCCACTCCAACGCTTGAAATTTGGTTCGCAACATGCAGAACAATGGGGCGAACGACGAATTTGATCCGATTTATCTTTGACAGCGGCAACGCTTGGGGTTATGGGGCGGCCCACAATTTCAAGTCAGCCAGTTAATAAACGAGGGTGAGCACAGTGGCAAAACCTGAACTTGGCACCAAGCGGCTGTGCCCGAGCTGCGGCGCTAAATACTACGATCTGAACCGTGAGCCGATCACATGCCCGAAATGCGGTACCATATTTGAAGCCGTCATGGTTTCCCGCGCGGCCAAAGCCGCGAAGCCGGAAGAAACCTCCGACGACGATGATGATGATGACGTAGACGCAGCAGCTCCGGAAATCGTGACCCTGGAAGAGGCCGATGCCGAGGCAGAGGGCGGCGATGATGTGCCGGATATCGAAGGTGACGACGTCGACGACGACAGCTCCGATGACGATGTCTTCCTTGATGAAGATGACGAAGACGAGGACTCCGTTCCGGGTATCCGCGTCGAAATCGAAGACGACAGCGACAGCTAAGATGCTGATTGGGCAGGGATAATTCCCTGCCTGGGCTTTTCCACAAAGAGTGGAAAAATTCCTGTCATTTTCTGCTTGATCTTGTGAGGCGGTATGCTTATGTTCCGCCTCCATCAGCGCCGGACACCCAAACCGGCCGACAAATGGATTAGGGGCCATAGCTCAGCTGGGAGAGCGCTTCGCTGGCAGCGAAGAGGTCAGGGGTTCGATTCCCCTTGGCTCCACCATTCCTTCCCTTGAAGAAACTTTTCCTCAAAATTCAGACGATCTTTCGATGCAATGCGCGTTGTGTATGTTGTGTCGTGCTTGGGCCGAGAATTGCTTGAATCGCCCCAAGGTGATGTCAAAAAGTCCTGTCCCGAAATGATCGTCAGCCACGCAAGGCCCTGCTGATCAGATCCATTTTTCTTCCTAAACTGACGATCACGGCAAACCTGCGGCGACCTGTTTCGGGAGTTTCCGTCCAGGTTTCTGTTTTGATCACGTGCATTTTATGTGGCGAACGACTTCATTTTCCATTGGAACAACCGTGCTGGAAACCAAGGTCACAATGGGCCTTCAGGCGATCCGTATCCTCGGCGGTCCAGTCTTCAGGGGCCGTTACCTCGACCCACGGGGCTATGTAGTCCTGCGCGAAATACGCATGACCGTGACCGGGAGGCGCGCCAAATGACAGGGCCATGTCCAGCGCAAGCTGGAATTGGGTGACAATCGGTATGAAGGTCAGGTGCTCGGAAACGTCTTCGGCCGGAGGGTCGTTCATCCAGGGCGGGGCGCGCCAAACGGAAAACGGATCGTAGAAAACGATCGGGTCACTCGAGTATTGCAGGAAAACGATCCGCATCCGGCTCCAGTTCGCTTCAGCTTGAGAGGCGTCGGCAAAGTGGGAAGCGTATCGGACAAGCGAGCCGTCTTCGATTGTCGGCAGGACCCAGGGGCTGCCTGTCTGGCGGGCGTTTTGAACGTATTGCCACAAGTCCGAGGGAAACGGAGGTCCGGCCCAGAACGCTCCGTCAATTGGATCGTCGACAAGACGAAACAGATTGGTTGCGTACATGGAGGACCATGCGCCGAGGCTAAGTCCGTGCGCATAAAGTCTGGGGCGGCTGTCTGCCGGCAATGTTTTCCAATGCCTGTGTACGACTTCCAGCAGCGCGGTGGCCTGATCAAGTCCGGTGCGGGTTTCGAGGATCAATGCCAGGGGGGACTGCAAGTAAGAATACTGTGCGCTGACCGTGGCAATGTTTCCATTGTGCATGTATTCGACGGGGTCATGCGAACCCGGGTCCATCCAGCCGGTGCCGGTCGGGCTGGTAACGATAAGAACCTCGCGCTCAAATGCTTTGAGGCGTTTCAATTCAGCCAATGCAAGTTCGGCGCGCTCTTTCGGCGTTTCTCCATCTGCGCGGCCGACATAGACCCGGATCGGATCCATTGCCGGCTTGCCGGTGAAGGCTGAAATCGCATCAGCATCAGGTCCGGACAATACAAAATCCCGGCCGGGTTGCCCCATTGCGGCCCAGTCGATCAGCGAAGCGGAAGAGCCTGCCTGGTTCGGGTTGGTTGGTCGGGGAGGCGCATCGTCGAACAGCTTCTGTGCTGCTTCGTAGCTTTCATCGAGCCCTGTCACGACACGATCGAGGATCCCGTCGCGAGTGACGACAAACAGAATCAGAACGACGGCGACGACCCCGAGAACGTTGGCGCGCCGAGCCGGCATGAAGCGATAGAAGCGGGAACGAATCCAGCGGAAAAGCGTTGCGACCAGTGCGCCGATCAGGAAGGCGACGGCAAACGTAAGCGCAGCTATTGCCAGGATAATCGCAAGATGCTGGGTCTCGACAGGTTCCAGCTCCATTTTGGCCCGAAGCGCATTTTGCCATTCAAGGTTGGACGAGACGGTCCAGGCCGCGAGGGCCAGCACTGCGGCCGCCAGCACTGTATTGAAGGCTAGTCTCAGCTTTTTCTGCAGCCGTGGCAGGTCCGCCGCCTGCCAGATCAGAGAGATAATTCTGCCAATCAGATATCCCAGCGCAATGACGATCCCTCCAAGCACACCTTGCACGACGGGTCCGCGAGGAATCAGCGAAGGCGTCAGTGAAGCTGCGAAGAAAAAAAGACCCAGCATCAGGCAGGGAATGGAAAGTCCGGAAATCTGAGAGCGGAACCAATGCATCGCATTCAACCTCGTGCACGTGTTGCTGCTGCTGAAGGAGAAGAGCAGGACTTTGTCGAATTCAATAAATTACCAAGACCGAAATCAGTGGTGCTTTCATTGCATCAAACCAATGATGACGGCCTCAAGCTTAGCCTAAGCTACACAGATTGTGGGAGAATTTTCGTGCGCGGCATGGTGCGTCACTGGCGTGTGCCGCAATGAACTGGCGGCTTTCAATTCGGTTCAAATATGCTCCGGGAACTGAAGGACGGCCAATCCGTTCGATACAGTCAAGCTTTCGAATCCTCGCTTGCAATGGCCAGGGGTGACAGGCAAGCACACACGGCAAATACGTCGATTGAGTTCTTCGGGCGGCTGCATTCGAGCCGCAACATTCATCAGATTGTGCCCTGACCAAGATAGTTTATTGAGGTGGATTGTACTCGTCTCAAAGTGGAAAAGAATGGTTCTTGCTAAAATGTGGTTGTTTTTTGCACACGTGGGCGAATGATTTTTCCTTTTTGAATAACATCTTGAACCTATTGAGAGTTTAGCTTGCTAAGCGATTTCCTGGATTTTTGGGAAAACTGTCATAAGGCCGTAATATCCAATCTCTATTGAAACACTTGCACACGTGTGCAACACTCTTTGGTACGTTAGCTACTCCTTCCAGAGGGCGGCGTACAACAATAAGCAGGTGAGATAGATGACCACTCTTGTTTCCAAATTGCGCCAGTCCACAGCGGCTGCCGTTCTGGCTCTCACTGCGGCAACAGTTGCCGGTGAAGCCTTTGCAAAAGACCTGACAATCACCGTTTGGGCTGGTGGCTCCAACGACAGCGACGCCTATCGTATCGAAGCGATCGAAATGGCCGCCGACATGCTGGAGCGCGAATACGCCATCAACGGCGAAGAGCTGAACATTACCGTTGAAGGCAAGCGCGATTTCGCCGGTTGGGAGGAGTTCAAGCAGGCCGTTACCCTGGCAGCCGAAGCCGGCACCGCACCGAACATCGTCGTCACCAGTCATCTGGATATTGCACCGTGGAGCAAGGCCGGCCTGATCGTTCCAGTCGAAGATTACGTCGACATGGACGCTTGGCCGCTGAACAATCTCTACGAAAACCTGGTTGAGATCACGTCTTACAACGGTCAGGTCGTCGGTCTGCCGCAGGACGCTGAAAGCCGTCCGTTCTTCTTCTGGAGAGAGACCATGAAGAAGATCGGCTACACCGACGAGGATATCGACGCGCTGCCGGCCAAGGTTGAAGCAGGCGAATACACGCTTGCCAACGTTCTGGAAGACGCCAAGAAGGCTGTCGAAGCTGGTGCTGTGGAAGAGGGTTACGGCTTCTATCCGCGCGTTTCCAACGGTCCGGACTTTGCACAATTCTATCAGTCCTTTGGCGGTCAGCTGATGGACAAGGAAACCGGCAAGCTGATTCTCGACAAGCAGGCCATGACCGATTTCTACCAGTTCTTCGCGGACGCCGTTGAAGCTGGTGTGACCCGCAAAAACCACATCGGCACCGAATGGTCACAGTGGTACTCCGAGGTTGCTTCCGGCAAGGCCGCACTGTGGCATGGCGGCACCTGGCACTACGCCCGTTACACCGGCAAGGAAGGTCTTGAGGACTTCTTTGGCAATATTCAGTTCACGCTGATCCCGGCCGGTAACGAAAACGGCCGCGCCAACACCATAACGCATCCGCTTACTTACCTGCTGACCAACCAGGACGATGAGGAAGATATCGAGATCGCGGCACAGCTGCTGAAGATCGCTTCCGAACCGCGGATCAACTCCCTGCATGCGATCAAGTCGGCTCACCTTGGCATCGCCAAGGAGCAGTCCAACATCGAACTTTATGCAAATGACCAGTGGGCCGCAGAAGCTACCGACCGTTTGTTGGGTCATGCGAATGCACAGCCGAACCACCTGAAATACGGTCAGTTCTCCGAGCTGATGTTCAAGGGGCTGGAAACAGCGTGGACCGGTACCAAGACACCGGCCGAGGCTGTCGACGAAGTGGAAGTTGAAATGAAAGCCACTCTCGGCGACGACCTGATCGTTCGCTAATCCAACTCCCGCCGGCCGGGCAGCGTTTACTCCCAGGTAGCTGTCCGGCCGTCCTTTATCTCAGGGGCAGACAATGCGGCGTGCAGATTTGTTCGGCCTGAGCTTCATGGCTCCGGCGATCCTCCTCTCTGTTCTGTTTTTCCTGGTTCCGGTGCTTTTGACCGGGGTGTTTTCCTTCACCTCCATGAGCACTTCGACCGGCATTACAGGGGGAGCCTACGAAATTTCACAGGACACGATCCGGCGGCTGAAGGAAGACGGTCTTCCTGCCGATGTGATCGAAAGTCTCGAGAGCGACATCTATCCGATCAACGATGCCGGCCTTGCCGCAGTTGAAGAGAAATACGGCGCCAAATTTGCCAAAGAGATCGCGGCTTCCCTTTCCGGCAAGACCTTTGATGGCCGCAGGGACCTGGAACGGGCGCTGAAAAAGCTGAAATCCCGGCCCAGATCGACCCGTGAACTGAAGAAGGCCGCCGATCTGTTCAAGAGTTCCATCTTGAACATCCGCTTTGACAGCGAGAGCCAGTTTCAGTCGAGACTTGATGGTCTGAATCTCGACCTGACGCCTGAACAGATGCAGGAAGTAACCCGAGAAGCCTATACGGGATGGATCTGGACGACAGACAACTATTCCCGCATGGCATCGTTGCCGTCAACGTATCGGGCAGCGGCCAACTCGGCCGTCTATGTCGGCTTCACGCTTGCATTCAACATCGGTTTCGGCCTGTTCCTGGCCATCGCCACGTTTTATCTGCCCTCTGGACAGGCGGCGGCTTTTCGCACGATCTGGTTCCTGCCGCGCATTCTGCCACCGGTTCTCTATGTCTTGATGTGGAAGTGGATGACCTGGGACACCGGTTTCCTGTCCACGCTGCTGAGTTTCTTCGGCGTCCCGACGCATAACCTGATGCTGGATACCGCCTATCACGCCTGGGTCGTCGTCGTCCTGATCAACGGTTTTGTCGGCGCTTCCATGGGCATGATCCTGTTTTCAAGCGCAATCCGCGCCATCCCGTCCTCGATGCTTTATGCAAGCGAGGTGGATGGCGCCAGTCGTTGGCAGCAGGTTTGGTACATCATCCTGCCGCAACTGCGCTGGCCGATCCTGTTCACCACCGCATACCAGACGCTCTCGCTGCTGACCTCGTTTGAATACATCTATCTGTCGACAGACGGCGGGCCGGGCAGCGCCACCAATGTCTGGGCGCTCTATTCCTTCAAGATCGCGTTGAACAACTACGGCGGAAACCTGGAATACGGTTACGGCGCATCGCTTGCCGTGGTGCTGGTGATCATCGGCATATTGGCGTCGATGCTTTATCTGCGCCTGTTCGACTTCAAGACCATGATCGGCAAACCGCGTATCGAGCAATAGGAGGCTGACGTGACTAAGAATTTCAAGACTTGGCCGATCCTGCTGGCACTTGGCCTGACCTCGATGCCGCTGGTCATAATGTATGTCTACCTGGTCGTGGACACGGTTACCGTCAGCCCTCCGGGATCGCTGGTTCCCAATGGCGTCACATTCGAACACTGGCGGTTCCTCTGGGAAGCGCCGGAGGCAGGGCGGACTTCTATCTGGTGGGTAACGCTCAACACCTTCATCTTCGCAACTGTGTCGACAGTGGTGGTGTTGTCGGTTTCCCTGACTTCCGGCTATGCACTGTCGCGTCTTAACATGCCCTTCCGCGGGCTGTTTCTCGCAGGTCTCATAGTCCTGCATGCCTTCCCGACCATCACCCTGATCATAGCGATCTTCCTGATCCTGCAGATGATCGGTCTGTACGACACGCTGATCGGCGTGATCATGGTCAAGGCGGCGCTGGAACTGCCGTTTGGCATCTGGATCATGAAAGGCTTCTACGACACCGTGCCGTGGGAGATCGAAATGGCAGGTCTTCAGGATGGCGCCAGCCGCTTCACCGTGTGGCACAAGCTGGTTCTGCCGCAGGTGCAGCCCGGCCTGACCGCTCTCGGCATCTTCGCCTTTTTGTCAGGCTGGAGCGAGTTCATCCTGCCGCAGGTTCTGGCACCAGGGGCGAATGCCCAGGTTCTCGGCGTCTACCTGCAGAACCTGATCGTGGACGACGTCAAACCGGACTTCAATATGTTCAAGACCGTCGGTGTCTTCTACGCGATGCCGGTGATTGTCATCTATCTGGTCTTTAACAAGAAACTCATGAACATCTATGGCGGAGGCACGAAGGGCTGATGCGTATTTCCATTGAAAACTTCACCAAGACCTTCGGCGACATCACTGTCATCAAGGACATGAACCTGGAGCTCGAAAGCGGTGAAATGCTGGCGCTCCTCGGCCCGTCCGGCTGTGGCAAGTCGACCACACTCTTTGCCGTGTGCGGCATCCACCGGATGAACGGCGGCCGCATGCTGTTCGGAGACCGGGACGTGACTCGCGTTTCCTCCCAGAACAGAAATGTTGGCGTGGTGTTCCAGAACTATGCGCTCTACCCGCATATGAATGTCTACGAGAACATTGCCTTTCCGCTGAAGGTGCGAAAGGAAAGCAAGGCGGAGATCAACAAGAAGGTTCAGGATATCGCCGAGTTGGTGCATATCGGTGAACTTCTTGAGCGCCGTCCCGCACAGCTTTCGGGCGGTCAGCAGCAACGTGTTGCACTGGCCCGTGCGCTCGTTCGCGAGCCGGACATCCTTCTCCTCGATGAGCCACTGGCCAACCTGGACGCCAAGCTGCGCCTTGAAATGCGTTCTGAGATCCGCCGGATCCAGCTGCAAACCGGGATTACCGCCATCCTGGTGACACACGACCAGGTGGAGGCGATGTCCATGTGCGATCGCATCGCGATCATGAACAAGGGCAAGATCGTGCAGCTGTCCACGCCAAACCAGATGTATGAGAACCCGGCGTCCGATTTCGTTGCGGGCTTCCTTGGCAACCCTCCGATCGCTTTTCTGGATGGAATTGCGTCCGAGGGCGGTTTGAAACTGGCCGATTCCGAGGTCACGTTGCCGGTACCCGCGGGCATCAGCATGCCGGGGCATGGCACGAAAATGCGCTTTGGTATCCGCCCGGAGTTCTTCCAGCCGAATAACGGGCTGAAAGTGATGGGCAAGATCAGCTTTGTGGAAACGCAGGGCCGCGAGGAACTATATGACGTCACGCTTGAAAACGGCGCGGTGCTTCGCTCGATCCAGTCTCATGGTGGTGGCTTCAAGCTTGGCGATGACGTGTCCTGGGGCATTGCCGAAGACAAGATCCTGGCTTTCGGCCCGGACGGAAACCGGCTCTGACGGAACCTGAAATGACTTCTTTTCGACCGGACAGAGCATGGTTCAAAGCCCACGGCGGGCCACCGCTCGCAATCGCCCATCGCGGAGCAAGTGCCTATGCCTACGACAACACGCTGGAGGCGTTCCGGCGTGCCCATGAGCTCGGGGCGGATATGTGGGAAGTCGACGTCAGACTGACCGCGGACGGCATTCCTGTCGCGTTCCACGACGCGGATCTGAAAAAGACCTGTGGTGTGGATCTCGCCTTGAGCGAGGTGACAGCCGCCAGGTTGATTGAACTGACGGAAGCCGTGGGCCGTCCTGCGCCGCTATTTGCCGAAGTCGCCGCTCTGGCAGCAAAGCACGGAGCGGGCATTTATCTGGATGCAAAGGAATCCGACGCAGCATCACTGGCAATTGCGGAACTGATTGCCAACAGGATCGAACGTGTCATCGTCGGAGCAAACACTCCGGCCTACTGCGCCGAGCTTCTAGAAAGGGGCTGTGCCTATCCCGTGTCCATTCTCGTTGGTCTCGGCATGGACCCGTTCCCGATTGCCGATCAGTGCGGTGCGGAGATCGTCCATCCATGCTGGGAGCGGGCAGGCGACCGGCCCGACCGGCTGCTGGATGATGCCTTTTTCGCAAATGCCGAAAGGCGCGGATTGCCGGTGGTCATCTGGCACGAAGAACGCAAGGATGTCGTTGAGGCGCTGGTGAAAATGCCTGTGCTTGGTATCTGTTCGGACCAGCCGGAAATGATTGCCCGCTACAAGTATGCCGGATTGAAGCGTCCGGAAATCGTCTGCCACAGAGGTGCGTGCAAAATCGCGCCGGAAAACACCAGCTCCGCAGCCAGGGCAGCTTGGGGCGGCGGCTTCGACTACGTTGAAATCGATGTCCGGGAGACATCTGATGGACAGGCCGTGGTTCATCACGACGTAACGCTCGACCGGACGACGACGGGTGAGGGACCGCTGGTGGAACGAACCCAAAGCGAGATCGCTGAGCTTGATGCGGGAAGCTGGTTTTCGTCTTTCTTCCGGGAAGAGAAGGTGCCTGAACTTGCACAGATCCTGGAACAGGCAAGATCCTGGCAGGGAAAGCTCTACGTTGAGATCAAGCAAGCCGACCCGATTGCCGTCGTCAAGGCAGTCTTCCACAGACTATTACCTGAAGATGTATTTTTCTGGTCATTCAATCAGAAATCGCTGATAGAAATACGGGCGAATTTCCCCGATGCGCGTCTCATGGCGCGACCTGAAGACTATGAAAATCTGGAGACTTGCCTGAATGCGTTTGACGCAGACATTGTAGAATTCAACGTCAGGAATGCGAACGCCGCTGATTGCGAGGCTGTTCGAAGAAGCGGGCGCAAGACCATGGTAGCTTACATGGGAAGTGACCCGGACGTATTTGACAAACTCTTTCAGCTTCAGCCGGACATTCTCAATGTCAACGAACCATTTCTGGTTCAAAGATTGCTGTCTCAAAAGGAAAACTGCTGAACAGACAGTGTCTGGTTCGTCTTATCGTACTTCGAGCCGGCCGTTCACAAGAGTGTCTTCGACTTTCGCTTTGAAGGCGCTGCCAACAGAAGAGTAAAAGCATGTCGGATGATGCCTCTGATACCAGACAGGCGCCGGAGTCTAAAAAGCAGGTCAACTCTTTCGACGTTGCCAAACGGGCGGGTGTTTCCCGCTCGGCCGTGTCTCGCACCTTTACCGACGGTGCCAGCGTCTCCGAAGAAACCCGCGAAAAGGTAATCAAGGCCGCGCGCGAGCTCGGGTATCGCGTCAATGTGCTGGCCCGCTCGCTGCACAAGCAGAAGTCCGACCTTGTGGGTGTCGTCGCGGCGGATCTCGACAATCCTTTCCGCGGCGAACAGATCGATCTCCTGTCGCAAGGATTGCTGGAACGCGGGTTTCGTCCGATCCTTCTGAGAGGAGATCCTTCCACGGATGTCGGTGATCTGATTGGTTCACTGCTGCAATACAGTGTTGCCGGCGTCATTGTCACCTCCGACACTCCGCCAGAGGAAATCTGCATGGAGTGTCTGCAGAACGGTGTGCCGCTTGTGGTGGTCAACAAGCGTGATCCGGGTGCGCCGGTTGACCGGGTACTGACGGACTTCGACACTGGAGGCCGTCTGGCGTTTGAACATCTCGTCGCCTGCGGCTGCCGGAACCTTGCCGTTGTCACGCCTGAACGGTCTTCCTACTCGGTAAACGGCCGTGCGCTTGCCTTTGAACAGGCAGCCAATGACGGCGGGGTGCCGGTGATCCGGATAGCGAAGGGAACGCAAAGTTACGATGGTGGGATGCAAGCCGCACAGATCGTCAACGAATACAAGGATGAGATCGACGGGGTATTTTGCAGCGCGGACTACCTGGCGCTCGGGGTTCTGGATGGGCTAAGGCATACCTTTGGAGTTCGCATTCCTGAAGACCTGCAGGTGGTCGGGTATGATGACATTGTTCAGGCGTCTTGGAAGTCCTACGACCTGACCACGCTGGATCAAAGCCGCAGGGATTTGTGCGAGGTGACACTGGATCTGCTGATAAAGCGGCTGGAAAACCCGGACCTGCCGCAACAGGTCCAGGTGTGCGGTGTGGAGCTGGTTCAGCGCGGTACCACAATCTTGAAACGGTAACGTCAGCTCAGGGTCCAGCTCAATGACAAGCCGGTGCCTTTGTCACGCGTGTATGTGACCGTGTTTCCATCAAGTGTCACGGCCTGGTAGTCCTTCAGCATGGGTTCGCCATCAAATACTATGGTGCGGCAATAATAGTCGCCTTCCCAGGACCAGTCCCCTGAAATGGGGCCTCCCTTGGGACCGACTCCTTCAACCGTTCCATCTTCGGAAATAACGACCCAGGCGTTGCCGTTCACGTGTTTCCTGCCTGCGATTTTTTCCAGAAATGCCTGTTTGGTGGAAATCTTCTCAGCCAATTCAGCGTCCTTTCCAGATTGAAGTCCTTGCCGTCGTCAGCCACTTATCTGCTGCAGGCCATTATACTGCATTAAAAACGACAGTCACGAAGACCGAATTGAAACCGCTGTTTGAAACGGATGCCAGCGGCCGGGAATGCAGATCGGCAGGTCCAGCCTGATTGAAACAAACTGGTTCCGGTCAAGCGCGATGCTTATAAATTGAGTAATTTATTCCACCTAAATGTGGAACGTGTCGCATGGCGACCCGGAAGCTGGCGCGCTACGCTTTCTTCCACCCAATGTCTTTGATCGAAGAGCCTTGAAGGCTGTGCGCAAAGGCCGAATGAAATCAGATCACGGCTGTGGTGCAGTTCACTTACTGCACGCAGATGGAGGAAATAATGTTCATTGCGATGAACCGGTTCAAGATTCTCAAAGGACATGAGGAAGCGTTTGAAACTGTCTGGCGTGAGCGCGATTCCCAACTTGATAAGGTTCCGGGATATCAGACATTCAATCTTCTGAAGGGTGCATTTGATGAAGAATCCGGCACCACGCTCTATGCCACGCATACTGTTTGGGACAGTCAGGAAGACTTCGTGAACTGGACCAAATCAGAACATTTCCGGCAGGCGCACAAGAATGCCGGCGGCAACAAGGCCATGTATGCTGGCCATCCGAATTTTGAGGGCTTTGAGTCCGTCTTGAGTGAATAAGAGAAAGTGACGGCGGCACTTGTTGCACGGTCTGCCTTGGTAGCGCGACGTGCGGCAGCGCCGCCGACTTCCGGATCGTTTCTCCGGTCTCGTACTATTGCGCGGCTTTCGCGGTGAGCTTGTTCAGAGCGCCCGTCATCTTGGTGATGCTTGGGTGGTCTGCCGGGAGACCGTGCTCAGCCGCCAGCGCTGCCGGTGCGCGATAGACGATCACAGTGCCGTCGCCGGTTTCAATCACCACGACCCGGATGGGAAGATCGAGACCGGCCGTCGGAGCATCGCGAATGACCGGGGTGCCGAGTTGCGGATTGCCGAAAATAACGACTTCGTTGGCCGGAATTTCCATATCGACGCTTTTTCCGCCTTTGGCATGGTCGATACGCGCGAAGACCTTGGCTCCTGCATTTTCAACCGCAGCTACAAGATTGTCGACCGTCTGGCCGACCGAGTGCGGGCTGGAGACCTTGACCAACTGATTATCCGCGGCATGAGCAACGCCGAGCAACGAGGAAACGGCAAAGGTGGCGAGAAGCATCTTGAAAGCGGTTTTGAACATTCATTTCTCCTGTAAGAATCTGGCGCGCCGAGTTTCGCTTTGAAATTGCCGGAAACGCCAATCACAATTGAATGAATGAAAGGCAGTTATTCGGGTAAATTTAAGGCGTTGAGCTGATGTCGCTGTTCTGAACGCATCTGCCCGGGCACCGTTCCAAATCCCTGATGACGTTTCAGCATCATCTTTGGATCGTATTGATCGCGGTCGGGAAGATGATCGGGCCGCTGTAAGACGGTGCAGCAGAAAGTGCCTTGAGGAAAATGGAATGTCGCCCGGGGAAGCATTGCAGGAACGACAGGCAAGGACACCGGCTTGGCTCGGGCAAACGCAAGCCGATGTCTTGCCCCAGGCAAGAGGCTTTAGGCGGTAAACAGCCCCTCGCTGGTAAGCAGTTCGATTGCCGGCAGAAGAGCTGCCGGATCGACATCGGACGGAATGCCGTTCAGTTCAATCGTACCGGTCGGATGAGTGATCAGCAGATCACCATCATCGGAGGCACCAAGAGTAACGGCTGCTTGCACGCCATCGGTTTCCGGATCGGTGTCGAAGGTCAGGAAGTCGGTAAACTGTAGACCTTCTTCGCCTTCCATCGCGATCATCGCAAGCAGCTCCGGATCACCATCCCTGAGATCGAGAACCAGCTTGTCTCTGTTTGGATTGAAGTCGGCAACCACATCGTCGCCTTCGCCTTCACGGAATGGATTGAAGATGAAGCTGTCGCCACCGCGTCCACCAACGAGGTAGTCGTTGCCTTCCGCGCCTTCCAGCATGTCGGCACCACGGCCACCGTTCAGGTAGTCGTTGTCCTCACCGCCATTGAGTATGTCCTTGCCGCGGCCGCCATGCAGTGCGTCGTTGCCGCTGTCGCCTTCGAGAATATCGTGGCCTCTGCCGCCTTTCAGCAGGTCCCAGCCTTCGCCGCCCTTGATGAGATCGTTGCCGCGACCGCCATCGATGATGTCATGTCCGCCAAGGCCATTTGCGATGTCATCGCCACGGCCAAGAAAAATGAAATCGAAAGAGTCGGAGCCGACAACAATGTCCTGGCCACGGCCTGCGAATACCAGACCACCATCCGAAATCGTGATGTCGTAAGGCAGGAGCACGTTGTCGAGAACATGAACGATGCCGTTATCAGCTTCGATGCCGTTTGCCGCGGCATCCGGATTGGTGACATTCGGATCGGCGAAATCGGGATCCTTGTCGCGCAGGGTCAGCCCTTTCGGCTTGATCGTATCGCCTGAAAGGGTCTCGATCTTGTTTGAGGCAACGACTTCCTCACCTGTCAGGGATTCTCCGACGATGTGGTAGGTGAGGACTGTTTTCAGAAACGCTGTCGGATCGCTGGCCGGTGACAGAAGCGCGGAGACGCCCACGAGGGTCGTGATTGCAAGTTCTTCATTGTCGCCCACAGCCGGGTTGAGAGCATTGGCCAAATTCAGGAAGGCCTGATCGGTTGGTGCAAAAACGGTCAGATCCGCCTCGGGATTACCCGCCGCATCGACAAGGTCGGGAAAGAGAGAAAGAGCTGCTCCAAGTATGTTGAAATCGCCTTTTTCATCTCCGTCCAGATCCGGATTACTAAGTGCTATGTCCAGAATTGTATTCGCAGGCATGAGTTACCCTCCGATGACGTCCCCCAACGCAGCTCAGTACGAGGAGGGTAAGGAGTGGATCTGATTATGTGATCGCAAAAGTGGAGGCGAATTTGTGACTTTTCGGACAAGGCGAGAGATTGGTCGACTTGGCGCATTCCGAAAAACTGTGAAATGTCATGGGATTGTTTGAGCAACCACGTGCCATCAAGTGCGGCGAGAACCTTCAGGCAAGGTGCGCGGCAAAACTGACCGGGGATTTTTGCAGCCTTGTGAATTTGCACAATACGCCGGGTTCCAGGGATTTTGCGCAACCCTTCAGCCCTGGAGAATGCGGTTCCGGGCACGCCATGTTTGTTCGCCCAGAGCAACGTTTGAAGCCGTGGCAGCAGGTCTGGTGGTTCGTGTCGGCGTAAAAAAGCCCGTGTTCCAAGACTGTTACAGGGCTTTAGAATTCCTGCTCCCGAACAAGAAAGGCACAGGACTTCTCATGGTCGATGAAATTGCTTTCATCCTTGAGGAGCGCCGTGGCGAGTTCCTGGCCCTCTTCGGTGCTCATCGCTTCCATCAAGTCTTCTTCAGACTCGAACCAGACTTCCGCAACGCCGTCAAACTCGGTCATCATGTTGCGAGACTGCCGGAATGCGTCGTTCATCGGTGAATTGAGTGTCTGATCCTGCAAGTACCGTTTGGCGCGCATGGTCACGGCATTTTCCATGAAAAACGGGCCATGACTGTTCTGCCAATAATCTAGAAACTCTTCACGGGAAAGATCCGCGCGCCGGGTGAGGCACATGACAAGCTTGATCATATCGACAACCTCCAAAAAGCATGGATTGGTTGAAGAAGCCTACCCGAACGGCAGAACGACATCACGGAAATCCGTCAGGCATCCTTCGATAATCCGTCGAAGGCTGCGAGCGCTTCAGCGCCATAGATCATGGATGGGCCACCGCCCATATACATGGCGACACCGACCACTTCGAGAATTTCCTGACGGGTTGCGCCCAACTTGGCAGCTGCGCGCGCATGATAGGCGAGACAGCCGTCGCAGCGGGCGGTTATACCGATGGCAAGAGCGATCAGTTCCTTTGTCTTGGCATCGATAGCGCCCGCTTTCATGGCGCCCGCAGCCAGCATGCCAAATCCTTTTGCGGCGTCCGGAGCGCCTTTGCGCACTTCTGCCATCCGGCCATCGGTCTGGGCTATGAATGCTTCCCAATCGGCGACTGCCATCTCGTCACTCCTTGCGTTTTTGAGCTGTTGCAACAGGACGTTAGGAGGCTGATGAAACCGTGGCGTTGATGTGCGTCAAGCAAGGCAACTGTGCATGTTAGACCTTCGTTCAAGCGGCCGGTGGAGTCTTGATCCCCAAGGCAAATGTCAAAAGTCTTTCAATCCGGTCGTCCCGATTGCAAGATACGGTCGATACCGGTTTCAGCCTCTGTCTTTGCTGGCAGGAAAAGGGGAGGAAGTGCACCGTGAAATCCAGGATAAGCGCTGTGGCGCTCGTCGGCTTGTGCATGACAATGTCCACATCGGGCAATGCGGCCGTTCAGGAAGCCGTTGATGCCTGTATCGACCGACTTAGGGACAAGGGCGGTCCCAACGCAAAGGCAGGCACTGTCCTGAGTTCGGAATTTTCCGAAGCCGGCACGCTTGTCATGCTGAAAGACCGGGGAGGCAAGGTGTGGCGATGCATCGGCTATTCCGATGGCACCGTGGGTGAACTCACTCCTGTCGACGCAGCCGCTGAAAATGGTGATGGTCCGCAGGAGACTGACACCTCCGCCGGAAGACCGGTGGCCGGGCCGCCGATAGAAATAACGGAGCGTCTCAACTTTGCCCCTGGCACCTCAGGGGCAATCGCCGAGTTCAACCTCAAGTCCGGCGAAGCAATGAACTACCTTCTCAATGCAAGGGATGGTCAGTTCCTGAGCGTCAGGCTCCAGACGGAGAGTTCCTCTCTCTATTACATGATCTACGTTCCTGACGGTGGCATCCTTTACGAAAGCGCCCAGGCCGGTAACGACTATCGCGGTCAGCTTTATGAAACCGGCGATCACCGCATTGAGGTCTTCTACAATGGTGAACCGGGATCAAGCGGAAGTGGACACCTGACAATTACGATAGAGTGATGCCTTTCGCAAAGTGCAAACCCCATTCGTGTTGAAGCTGCTCTGAAGTGAGCTTGCAAAACTTGCAACAGCTATCAGAGTATCTGCCTCCATTTTAACGGTCTGAAGACCATCAACTCTTTTGAAGAACCTGCATGCCGATCATTGAATATGTCTATTCCGCTCATTCCGCTTTCGCTTATGTGGGTTCCAGGGAACTCATGAAAATCTGTGCGGATCACAACGCAACGCTGATACACAGGCCGATCCTCCTGTCACCGGTCATCGAAGCACAGGGTGGTTTGCCGTTTCGAAGGCGCACTCAGAAACATGTCGACTATTTCTTCGGGCGCGAGATCGAAAGATGGTCCGAGTTCCGCTCGGTTCCCATCATGTGTAAACGTCCAACACATCATGATGCCGACTACAGTCTTGCCTCTGGCATGATCATCGCGCTTGGTGAAACCGGTGCGCGCACCGATGCCATGGCACATGGTCTGCTGGAGGCACATTGGCGCAATGACGCGGATCTCTCAGACAGGGCGACGCTTGCGGTTATTGCCACAGAGCTTGGACACGATGCTGCCGCGTTGCTGGAGAAAGCAGCATCAATTGAAGTCCAGCACAAACTGCAAGAGAACACCGACTGGGCGCGCGACCGAGAAGTGTTCGGTTCACCCACGTACATCGTCGATGGGGATCCGTTCTATGGGCAAGACCGTCTTGATCTTGTCAAACGGGCTCTTGTCCAACCATTCGGAGCGTCTTCCTGGTCCAATCCTTCGGTGGAATGAGGAACGGCCTTTATCTGCAATTGCCGGTCAGGCGTGAACCTTCCTGCCGCCGTATTCGCGTGTCCGATCAACACAATTGACACCAAAACTGACAACCACTCTCCCATGTGTCACCATCAATAAGTGCTGCTGCAGCAAGCAGAAAGCGCAATCGTCGTGTTCCGTAACGGGGCAATCGCGCGTTTGTCCCGCTGGTCTGGCCAGGAGACGGAAATGAAGCTTGGACGCGCCAGGGAGAGAGAAATGAACAACATCTATCCGGTTACCGAAATCTACGGCTCCTCGCCCGACTCGATCGACCAGGCAATTCGAAATGCTATCAGCGCGGCCAACAAGAGCATCCGTAATCTGGATTGGTTTGAAGTGACGGAAATCCGCGGTCATGTGAACAAGGATGGCTCGGTTGGCCATTACCAGGTCGGCGTCAAACTCGGTTTTCGGCTTGATCAGGACAAATCAAGCTGACGCTTGTCTTGAACCATTGAGATCTGGCGGAGAGCGGACAGCAGTCATTTGCATGGCCTTGGTTCGCTCTGCGTCCGATCAATGCCGGACCGTTTGGTCGTGCCGGTCAGACGGGTCACACGAAGTGAATTCTCTACCTATCGTGCTCAATAAGGGCCTGAACTTCATAGCCCGCAGCCAAAACGCCTAAGGTGGGGCGAGGGGTTAAAACCGTTACCGGAACATTGTCCAGGGGCTCACGCGGTATCCCGGCTCCATAGACGCCCGATCGGAATGGATAGAGAGATCGACCTTGTACAAGGTGCGCCTGATCCAGGTGAAGAACAAACGCATTGTCTGGCAGGTCTCTCAGCAAAGCCTGATGACGGACCTGTGCACGATTGCGTTCAACACGGGCAGAGTGCAAAGCGGCGTCCATTTCCTTATGTCCCGATCTCTCCCCGTATGCCTTGGTCCAGGCGTTGACCCAGGCGCGATAGGCTTCCGGCCGGCAATAGGCACACGGCCGGTGTCCGGCAGCAAGTGCGACCGCCTCGTCATGGAAAAACAAGGGTGTCCATGCTCTCGACGGTTGAGGTCCGTGATAGCGGCCACGCGGGTGGACCAGATTGCAGACAATCCAATGCTGGTGTTTCCAGCGACTTTTGCCCAGGCGACCATGAGCATCAAAACCTAGAATCCCACGATTGCCGGTCAAGCTTCCGCGAAAGGGGGCAGCAACAATGTCTCCAGTAGGTAAAACACGATTTTGCAGGCGCGCTCGAGACATTGTTGTCAGTCCTTGGTTCCAGCAGGTAGCAGGAAAAGACACTGCACTCTAACCTCGTCACATGGAACTGAAATCAGCGAGAATGACGGTCTGTTGGTGTCGGCTTTGGGAGTTCTCCGAAAACGGTCCTCCGTCGGGGCCTGTTATCGAGGTTTGCAAAGATGATCTATTCGTCGACTTTGTAATGGGACAGGAACATCGCCACGCAGTCTTTCATGACGCCGTCAGTGTTTTGCTTCTCGCCAAGCAGGAATTCAGGCCAGAAGAAAAAGTTCTTCACCAGGGCAAGTAGCTGACCAGCCGCGTAAGCAGCATCAGCTTTACGCAAGGCGCCGGCCTCCATCGCATCGGCAATGAGCTTTGTCACGGGGTAGTCATGGGCAGCCGCCTCGGCGAAGAACGCGCGTGAACGGTCCAGGTCGCGCAGAAACTCCGAAATGACCATTCGGTTCAGCCCGATTGCTTCTTCATCAGTGATCACGGCGACGTACCGTTCCAGGGCTTCAATCAACTGATCACTCAAAGCGCGGTCCGGGTCATAGTCGACCGGCGCCATTGCGGAATTGCGCGCAATCATGATCTCCGTAATCGCGTGGAAAAGGTCTTCCTTGCTCTCGAAGTGGTTGTAGAGGGTGCGGCTCGAAACACCCGCCCGCTTGGCAATCCGTGTTGTGTTTGCCCCGAGAAACCCCTGTTCACGAAACTCCGCAATGGCGGCGTCGATAATATTTTCTCTTTTCTTTTCAGTAAGTTTCACGGCTTTCCAGCACCTTTTCGAACAAAAAGTAAAATTTTCTATTTACATTTTGGTGTCACCGCCTAAAAGTAAACATGAAATTTTACTTTTACAACGTCCACACAGGAGACGAAGATGTCCTTTGCATCAGGAAAGAACATTATCACCTTCAGATCGCAAGGCCTCGCTCTTGCTGCTCATCTATATGCTCCGGAAGAATTTGATGCAGCCGGGAGTTACCCCGCCGTCGTCATTTCCTCAGCCTTCAATCAGGTGAAAGAGCAAACCGGCGCTGTTTACGGCAAGCGTTTGGCCGAGCAGGGGTACGTTGCAATTTCCTTCGACCATATTGGTTATGGCGACAGCGAAGGTGAGATCCGCAACAATGAAAACGCATTCGTCAAGATTGAGAGCATCCGAGACGCGATCAGCTTCATGGGCACATTGCCTTTCGTTGATCGTGACAACCTCTTCGGTCTGGGTGTCTGTGCGTCCGGCGGCTACATGGCCCTGGTTGCCACGACTGACAAGCGTCTGAAGGCCATCGCTTCTGTCTCCGGCATGCTGGGCAACAAGGCCAGCTACTTCGGAACGATGGATCGCGAGACCGTCACCGGGTTGATCGCAATGCAAAACGCAGGTCGGCAAAAGGCTTATGAGACCGGCGTCATCGATTATGTTGACGCGCTGGGCATCGGCGCTGAAGAAGAGGCGATCAAGGCTGGAGCAACTCCGAGCGAAGGTTACGACTATTACATGACTGAGCGGGCAGGCGCGCAGACCTATCCGAACTACAGTCACCTGTCGCCGTCATTCATGCTGGAAGCGCCGATGCTGGCGGACGCAACCAGCTATGCGCCCTTCATCTACACCCCGTTTCTGGGAATTGTCGGGGCAAAGGCAATGGACCCGGCAAGCGGCATTCTCTGCACCGGTCCATTGACCAGGACCTTCTTCGATATGGCCTCCGAACCGAAGGAATTCCTCGAAATAGAAGGCGCTTCCCACGTCGACCTTTACGACAAGGACGAGTTTGTTGCCCAGGCCATTGAAGCCATGGACGTCTTCTTCAAGAAGCACGGTGGCTCCGAAGCCCTGGCCGCTTAAAGCGCACAGCGAAGGGGACCGTCGGATTTCGTTCTGGCGGTCCGCCGTCAACGGCATCGAGGAACGAACCTTGCCAAACTCCACTCTTTTCAATCTTGCTACGGATCTCCCCAGATTGCTTGTCGGTCAAGCGGTCCAGCCACTTCGTCTCGCAATGCGAGGAGCCGTCGATCAACCCAGGAGCCAGAGCGAAATGGCTGATCTGGTGAACCGCTCGCTTCGGCACAAGATCCGCGCTGGATACACCCACCGTTTCATTACGCTCCTGTTTGTCACCGTGAATGACCGTGTATTCTGCCGCCGGTACAGCTACGGCGAACCTTCCTGGCACAGTGCTTTTCGCGCTGATCCCAGAGGACAGGTCCAACTGGACAAAACGCTCGTTTACATCAAGGCGGCGGTTCCCCCGGATCTCGACAATATTAATCCGGCCATCGACCGCGCATATGCGGCCAAGCTCAAACAACTTGGCGCACGTTTCCTGCTCGAAGGGGCAATCGAGCCCCGTGCACGGCAGAGCACGATGGAACTCACCCTGGGTTCGAGCTCTTCAAGCCAAATCTGAAATCAAGGACAATGACCATGGGAAATGTAAATCCGTTTGGTCCTGAAGGTTGGACGCCCAAGCGTGTTGGCGACCTGACGGGCAAGAAATACGTCATAACAGGTGCCAACGCCGGCGCCGGCTTCGAGGCCAGCAAGATCTTTCTTGCAAACGGCGCCAGCGTGGTGATGCTCAACCGCAATTCGCAGAAATCCAAAGCAGCCATAGCCGACTTGAAGGCACAATTCGGTCCTGGGATCGATGTGCGCTTTATCCAGATGGACTTGTCAGATTTGGCATCCGTGCGTGCAGCAGCCGCACAAGTGAACGCAACGGTTCCGCACATCGATGCATTCATCAGCAATGCAGCTATTGCGCAGGTCGCAAAGCAGCAGCTCACCAAAGACGGATTTGAAAGCCAGATCGGTACCAACCACTTCGGTCACTTTCTTCTGACGAACCTGATTTTCGAAAGGATTGTGGAAAGCGAGGGACGCATCGTGGTCGTTGGCAGCAATGGCCACAAGATGGGTCTGAAGCGTCTTCAGCTGGACGACATGAATTTCGACAAGAACTACAATCCGCACATCACATATTGCCACAGCAAGTTTGCGCAGATGATGTTTGCCTACGACCTGGAGCGCCGGGTCAAGGATGCCGGTCTTCCGGTTTCCGTGCACGTTTGCCATCCAGGCATGGCAAAGACGACTCTGGCCAAAGAGGAATCCGCCGGACTAATCAAGTTTCTTTTGCTGGTTGCAGCTCCTTTCGCTCAATCGGCGGAACGCGGCTCATGGCCTGAGGTCTTGTGCGCAACGGAAGACGGTCTGAAAGAAGCCGCCTATTACGGTCCCACGAAACGTGGAGAAATGGCCGGTCCGGTCGGTGAATGCTCCTTGGAACCAAGCGTTCTTGATGCCAATCAAGCCAAGGAACTGTGGCAACTGTCGGAAAAGAAAACCGGCGTAAACTGGGCCATCTGATACGTCTTACCGATTTTCGGGATTTGCCTCTGCGCACCTTGTTTTCGCCGGGCCTCGGCGGCAAGGTGCGCAGTACTTTTTGCGTGAGGCAACTGCAAACAGCGTTGACGGAACCGTCAAGAGCAGCCAGCGCCATAAGTTTCCCGGCACTTCCGGCTCACAACGTGCGCTGGGCATTGTCATGGTCCGCAAAACGTTGTTTCTGGTGTAAAAGACAACTCAGCAAAATGAGCAAATGAAACTGATGAGCGCTTCAGACCTTTGCAAGGCTTCCCTTGATGCACTGAACAGATCAGACTTTCAGGCTGTTCAAGCCATGTTTCCTGCCAACGGCACAGTCGTCTCTCCGCTTTATGGAGAGCAAAACGCTCATGACTTCTATGCGCATTTATTTGCCGATACCAGCAGGTCCGACACCACGTTAATGAATGTCTTTGCCACCTCTGAAGACAGCAGGTCCGTGGCGCGGCAGTTCAAATACAACTGGACTTTATCAAGCGGAAAGCTTGTCAGCTTCGAAGTTGTCGATGTCTTCGAGCTCACCGAGGACCGAAAGCAGTTTCAGAAACTGACAATCATTTATGACACGGCGCCCTTGCGAGAAGGCTTTGAAAAACTGAAAACCTAGACGGGTGAGGCCTTGGGCCGAACGTCAGTCCCATCGGCATCCGGCAAACAAGTGTGCGGCTCTTGCAGAGGCACATTCAATTGCAACCAGGGAATTCGAAGCATGTTGCGGAAAACTATCCTCTCGTTGTTAAACTTCCCGAAATTGATGCGAAGTCTGCGCGAGGAGGAAGAGCGGCAGACAAATTCAAATCCGTTCCTGGCGAAAGCAATTGAAAACGAGAAAATGGCGGGGCACCGGATCGCGATCATCGCGCGCACGCTGGCCTTCGGAACCGTTGGGATCCTGCTGCCTTTTCTGAACCCGAACCTGAACGTTCTCTACTACGAAGTCTTTATCCTGCTGTTCATAGCTCTTGGCTGGCTGCAGCTGCGGATGGCAAAGGTCGGTTATTCAAAGAGCGAACTGGGGCTGATCTTCCTGGACCTCCTCTTGCTGACAGTGGTGATCGTCGTACCCAACCCGTTTCTGGGAGAAGAAATCCCAACGGCTTTTGTCTACAGGTTCGACGGTTTCATCTACTTCTTCATCTTCCTGGCATTGAGCACTCTGGCCTACTCCTGGCGGACCATTTGGGGCATTGGCATCTGGGTTGCGCTTCTCTGGCTCGTCGGTTTTCTGGGGGTCGGGTGGTTTGGACACACAATTCCGCAACTGACTGAAGCCTCGGAGGTTGCCTTTCAAGGTCACGCCCTTGTTGAGGAGGAACTCGACCCGAACAGTGTGCGTCCAACCATTCGCGTTCAGGAAGTGGTCGTCATTCTGATCGTCGCGGCAATTCTGACGCTGAAGGGTTGGCGCTCGAACCAGCTGCTGATGCGACAGGCGGACATTGCGGCCGAGCGTGCCAATCTTTCACGATACTTTCCGGCAAGCCTGGTCGACGTCCTGGCCTCCACGGATCGCGACATCGGTGCGGTGCGAACTCAGAATGTTGCGGTTCTCTTCGCAGACATTGTCGGGTTCACTGAGTTCGCCGAACAGCATTCGCCAGACGAAGTTATGGATCTCCTGCGCGAGTATCACGCCTTCGTCGAACGCTCGATCTTTCAAAACGGCGGCACGTTGGACAAATATCTGGGCGATGGCGTGATGGCGACGTTCGGAACGCCGGAGACCAGACCGGGTGACGCCGCCAATGCGCTCAAGGCAGCGACGCAGCTGATTGAAGAGACCGAGGCGTTCAACAAGGTGCTTGAAGAAAAGGGCATATCACCCATTCAGGTTTCGATCGGCGTGCATTTCGGTCCGGTCATTCTCGGAGATATCGGTCCCTCCAGACGGCTGGAATTCGCGGTTGTCGGCGATACCGTGAATGTCGCCAGCAGACTGGAGGCCTCCACACGCGAACTTGGGTGCCGCTGTGTCGTGAGTGAAGAACTGATGCAACAGGCTGGACAGGCTGACAGCTCGGATGCACCGCAGACGGGTTTTTCCTTAAGGGAGCCGATCAAGCTGCGTGGACGGCAGAACGCCGTAAATGTCTGGACGATTTGATGATTTTCTGCACCACCTAAGCGATGAACAACGCGTTTGTGAAGTGGGGGACGGGGCAAGCAGTCCTGCGACAGAACCGAACGCGGCCACCCCTTTTCGATGGGGCGGCCTCGCATTCCAGGGCATTTGTCCGGGTCAGTTCACATGTGTGTCGAAAAACGCGGACCATCTGTTCCGGGATCTCGCCGAAATAGTTGTACCCGTCAAAGCGCGTGGTTGTTCCTTCGATCCAGAAGAGCTTCTTGTCTTCGACGGTAAGCAGATCGAACGTTGTCTGCACGTCTTCCGGGCGGCTCCAAAGATCGTCGCGCACCTGAATGATAAGCATCGGCACCGTGAAGTTGGCAGCGTAAGCTTTCGAGAGATCGCTTTCTTCGGCGTGGTCGACAAAAGATCTCCATTTTTCTGATGTCTAAAGTGACATTCGCCTTTGGGATTGAGACTCGGATCGGTATGTGTCATTCTATCAATCTATTGAATGAAAGAATGATGATGTGACGGAACTCTCCGATCTGCCGGGCTGCGATCCAGACAGTCACGCTAAACGAGCCCCTTTTGCTCAGCCGACGAAGGCCACCGTGGAAAGCGCGGCTACAATGTTGCGCGCCGCTGGAGACACGGCGCGTTTGCGCATTCTGACCTTGCTGGCTAGTGGCGAAAGGTGCGTCACCGAGCTGGCAGAAGAAGAGAACGAAAAAGTCGCAACGGTTTCCGCGCGCCTCAAACTTCTTCATTCAGCCCGGCTCGTGAAACGACGCCGTGAAGCGAAACATATTTACTACGCACTCGCAGATCACCACGTGGTGCATCTTTTACGCGACATTCTTGAACATGCTGCGGAAGGCAACACCACTATCTTGGAAAACGAAGGAGAGATTTCGTGACCAGTAAGGATAAAAGTGACCCGCACCACGATCACGTTCACGGGCCAAACTGCGGCCACACTGCCGTTCGACACGGCGATCATGTCGACTATCTCCACGATGGCCACCTTCATCACCAGGAGGGAGGTCATGTCGAGGAACATGTCATAGAGGTTTCGGCGACAAATCCCGGTGGTTGTTCACCGGTGGGTTCCGATGAGCTCGGCCATGACCCGAACCATGTCCATGGCCCCGGTTGCGGACATGAAGCGGTGCCTCATGGTGATCACATCTGTTATCTCGTGAATGGCCGCTTGCATCACCCACATGACGGTCATTGTGACGATCACGGCCCCATCGAAGTTGTCTGACGCATTCGCATTCAGCGCTCACCCGTTGGCCAAAGGCCAGCGGGTGAGTTGCGTGTAGAGCCGTTTTTTCAAAGTTGCCGTTGGTCCTTAAGCGCCTTGCGATTGATCTTGCCAGACACCGTCAAAGGCATTTCAGCCAGAAACCGGACTTGCTGCGGCACATAAAATGGTGGGCACTTCTCTGAAACGGAGTTTTTGACGGAGGCCGCCATCGGCTCTCCGGCAGCATCTGCGACCACATAGGCGACCAGTGACTTTTGTCCATCGGTTTCTTCCGCGACCACGACAACATCCCTGACGCCTTCCGCAGTTCGTACGGCCGCTTCAATCTCGCCGAGCTCGATGCGTACTCCGCTGATCTTCACCTGAAAATCATTGCGTCCGAGATAGATGATTTCACCATCCGGGCGGAAATAGGCAAGGTCTCCGGTGCGGTAGAGGCGGCGGTGAGGTGCGTCCTCAAGTGGGCAAGGAATGAAACGCTGGCTTGTCAGGTCATCACGGTTCCAGTAGCCGCGGGCCAGCTGAATGCCACCAATGTGTAGCTCACCCGGAACGCCGACCGGTACAGGCTGGTCGAATTCATCAAGCACATATAGGCCGGTATTGGTCACCGGTTTGCCGATCGGGATGGTTTTGTCCGACGGATCGCGCACGCAGGCAAAGTAACTCACGTCGACGGCCGCCTCTGTCGGGCCATAGAGATTGTGAACTTCCGCAAAGTCGCTGGACTTCTCGTAAAAGGACTGTACCAGATCAAAACCGAGCGCCTCGCCGGAGCAGAAGAGTTTCCTGATTTGCAGCTCGCTCAAGGACGGAGCAAGAAGAAACAGGCGCAGCATCGAGGGCACGAAGTGCAAATGCGTTACGCCGGTCTGCTTGATCACGCGCTGGAGATATCTGATCGACATGTGGCCACCCGGGATCGCCACAACAAGCGTTGACCCGACGGAGAACGGCCACAGAAACTCCCAAACGGAAACGTCGAACGTGTACGGTGTTTTCTGCAGAACCCGGTCTTCCGGTTCCAGGCCGTATTCTTCATGCATCCACACAACGCGATTGTGGATCGCCTCGTGTTCTACCACCACACCCTTCGGCTTTCCGGTCGACCCTGATGTGTAGATCATGTAGGCGAGATCGTTTGCGCCGATTTCAATGCCCAGGTTGCCGGCGTCGCCATCCGGATCGGTATCGCCGCCTTCCGGCAAGACGATAACCTCCGAAGCATCGGTCTCGATCCTGTCTTCAAGATGGGCCTGGGTCAGCACCGCAACCGGTTTGCAGTCCTCAAGGATTTCGGTCAGCCGAGTGGTCGGGTCTTCCGTATTCAGCGGCACATAGGCGCCGCCAGCCTTGAGCGTCGCCCAGAGGCCGATCACCATTTCCAGGCTGCGATCCATGAAGAGGGCAACAAACGTGTCCCGGCCAACGCCCTTTGCACGCAGTGTGCGTGCAAGGCGATTCACACGGGCATTGAATTCGGCGTAACTGAGAGTTTCTTCCTTGAAGATCAATGCCGGATGGTCGGGTGTCGATTCGACCGAGCGTTCCATCATCGCGACCAAGCCGCCATTGAAACCATAGGAGTGCTCAGTGGCGTTCCAGGTCTCCACGACACACTTGCGTTCGCTGGCTGACATGAGCGGCTGACGGACCAGAGGCAACTCAGGATTTGCCGCAATCCCCGCAGCGAGCGCGCTCATTCGCTCACAAATCAGTTCAAATGACTTGGCGTCCAAGTTGTCAGGGTATGACCAGGTCAGACAGCCATCGGTGTCGCTATGAAGCAGTACCTCTGCATCCATCGTTGCTTGCGCCCTGGCACCAACCGTGACGGCAAGAGGTACAAAGCCGGCTTTTGGGACGGTGACGCAGCCAGACATGTCACCTGCCGGGGTGATCTCTACCTGAACCACCTTCTGAAGCGCATCGCGGAAGGTTTCATCGGCCGAGATGCCGTATTCGAATACAGGGAGTTCCTGGGCATTTCCCCGAGACAGCGCATTGTGATAGGCGAAGACAGCCTGGCGGTTCTCGCTCACACGCGCTGTATAGGTCGAAAAGACGGCTACGGCGATTTGGCCGGCCGTCTGTTCAGGAAATTGACGCCCGAGCGCAAGGACTGCCTCGTTCCAATCCGCCCCGCTTTGAGTTTCAGCGCGTTCGCCAGTCGTCGATCCAGCTGCAGGAAATCCAGCGTCCCAAAAGCGGGTCATTTCAGAAAACGGATTGCTTTCTGCTACGTGATCATCGGTCAATTGGTTCTGCTTCAAGCCGCAAGCCTCCAAGTCTCTCTTTTTATGCTGTACCTGAAATTGGTTTAGAAATGACTTGGATTTTCCTTTCCAACCGGTGCCCGCAGTCGAGCTCACAGCAGAAAACAGTTCTGTGGTACCTCCGCGCGTGATTTTGTTCCCTGAAACGGGACCTGGGTGATCAGGTCGGTGATGAGCGGACAACGGACACAGCTTAAAATCTGCGCCGCCGCCCGCTGCCGTTCACACCTGGGTCGGAGTAGGCGCGTCGCCATAAACCTCACTCGCAGCAAAGACTAGTACCGGCTCGG
>JBCCVB010000068.1:0-30384 GCA_039195965.1 Pseudomonadota bacterium | reverse complement strand
CGCAAATCCCCGACGCGCGAACATGTAGTACATCTGATAGACAATCTGGTTGTTCATCGTCCCGCCGAATTGCGGGTGAAGGTGCAGAACCAGTGCGATCGGGGCGTTGCGTTTTTTCGCGGGGTGGAACCGGCCCTCGAGCCGGCCGGCGGGACCGTTGAAGATCACCTCAGGCATGAAGCGCTATGTCCTTGTCATATTGTCGCGCCGTGACGGGAGGCGCTGAAATTTGGATTTTCTATACGTGATTTCCCGTAAGTCTAAACTTGACTCTTAGCCTCCAAGTTTCTAGAACCTTGTTTAGAATTATTCGAAAGTTCGCATCATCCCCCGAAGGCAGACGACACTCGGTTCGACCGGTTGGGGGTGTTATCGTCATCACAGCGGAAAATTTCAAGTTTTTCGAACATGTGCTTGGCATTTCAGCAAATTTTCGACCTGAACTCAACGTTGATCTAAGGTTTCGAGGTGTCATGCCGCGTCGTTCCAATCCGATCTATCTCGACCATAACGCTGGTGCGCCACTGCGTCCGAGCGTTCGTGAGAGCATGATTGAAGTCCTGAACGACACTGGAAATGCATCTTCGGTACACTCCCACGGACGCAGGGCGAGGGGACGTCTGGAAGCCGCGCGGGAAAGCGTTGCGCTTCTTTGCGGCGCCAAGAATCGTGCTGTGACGTTTGTCTCCGGCGGTACAGAAGCCAATATGACCGCCCTGACCCCCGCATGGCGCGACCAGGGGATGCCGGTCTACCTGGACAAGCTGTATCGAAGCGCAATTGAACATCCGTCTGTTGTGACCGGTGGGCGTTTTCCTGTTGCTGATCAGGTTGTTGTTCCCGTGGACGCCGATGGAGTTGTTTCGGTGGATGCGCTCAACGATCTCGTCAAGGGAACCGAGCCAAGCCTCATTTCTGTCATGGCAGCAAACAATGAGACCGGAGTTGTTCAGCCCCTGAAGGAAATTGGGGCCGTTGCAAAGGAACACGGCCATTTCTTCCATGTCGATGCGGTGCAAGCCGCCGGCAGGATGAAAATTGACTTGGAAGAGTGGCAATCTGACATTATTACGCTTTCAGCCCACAAGTTCGGCGGACCGCAGGGAATTGGTGCCGTCGTTGCCAGGAGCACAGCGTGCGTCCCAGCCCCTTTGATGGTTGGCGGAGGACAAGAAAACTGGCGTCGCGGCGGTACGGAAAACGTTGCAGCGATAAGTGGATTTGGCGTTGCTGCGCAAGCAGCCCTTGAAGAAGCGACCAACGTGGGCCATTTGGCAGAGTTGAGAGCCGGCTTGGAACGTGGATTGCGTGCTGTCTGCCCGTCAACGGTGATTTTTGGTGAAGCGTCAGAACGTTTGGCAAACACCTCCTGTTTCGCCGTACCGGGTATTCCGGCGGAAACGGCTTTGATCGCTTTTGACCTAGAACGTGTGTCGGTTTCATCCGGTTCCGCCTGTTCCTCCGGAAAGGTTTCGGTGTCCCATGTTCTGACCGAAATGGGGGTCGAAGAGGATCTTGCACGGTGTGCATTGCGGATCAGCATGGGCTGGGACACGTCGGCCGCGGATATCGATCGGTTCTTGGAGATCTGGCCGCAGATTGTGGATCGACTGAACCCGGACGCGCGGCACAGGGCCGCATAATTGAGAATTCGGCGATAGATCGCCAGTGAATGAGCAGGAGGGACATCCCACCTGCAGGAAATAGAAGGAGCGGACGCGGGATCCGCTGAATGGAGGCAAAACATGCCAGCTGTACAGGAAACCATCGATCAGGTGAAAGCCATCGATGTCGACCAGTATAAATACGGCTTTGTGACGGATATCGAGTCGGAAAAAGGCGCCAAAGGCCTGTCCGAGGAAACCGTGCGATTTCTTTCCGCCAAGAAAAACGAACCGGAATGGATGACCGAGTGGCGTCTAGATGCGTTGCGCCGGTTCAAGCAGATGGAAGAGCCGAACTGGGCGCGCGTCTCATATCCAAAGATCGATTTTGACGACCTCTATTACTGGGCGGCTCCGAAATCCGTGGAAGGGCCGAAAAGCCTCGACGAAGTTGATCCCGAGTTGCTGGCCACCTATGAAAAGCTTGGTATCCCGCTTGCAGAGCAGGAGATACTTGCAGGTGTCGAGCCCAAGAACCGGGTTGCGGTCGATGCAGTTTTCGATTCCGTTTCAGTTGTCACGACCTTCAAGGAAGAGCTGAAAAAAGCCGGCGTCATCTTTTGCTCGATTTCAGAGGCACTGCGCGAGTATCCAGATCTTGTGAAGAAGTACCTTGGCTCGGTCGTACCGGTGACGGATAACTTCTATGCGACTTTGAATTCGGCAGTATTCTCCGATGGTTCGTTTGTCTACGTGCCGGAGGGCGTTCGTTGCCCGATGGAACTGTCGACCTATTTCCGCATCAACGAGCAAAACACCGGTCAGTTCGAGCGCACGCTGATCATCGCCGACAAAGGCGCTTATGTTTCCTATCTGGAAGGCTGCACGGCGCCTCAGCGCGATGAGAATCAGCTTCATGCAGCTGTGGTTGAGCTCGTTGCTCTGGAAGATGCAGAAATCAAGTACTCAACCGTTCAGAACTGGTTCCCCGGCGACAAGGACGGTAAAGGCGGTATCTATAACTTCGTGACTAAACGAGGCGATTGCCGCGGCAAGAACTCGAAGATTTCCTGGACCCAGGTTGAAACGGGATCAGCGATCACCTGGAAGTATCCTTCGTGCATTCTGCGTGGCGAGAATTCGCGCGGCGAGTTCTACTCGATCGCTGTATCCAACGGTCATCAGCAGATCGACAGTGGCACCAAGATGATCCACCTGGGCAAGAATTCGTCCAGCCGTGTGATCTCCAAGGGCATTTCTGCAGGTAAATCGGAAAACACATATCGTGGTTTGATTTCCGCCCACCGCAAGGCTTCGAACGCCCGCAACTTTACCCAGTGCGACTCGCTGCTGATCGGCCAGGACTGCGGGGCCCACACGGTGCCTTACATCGAAAGCAAAAACGCGTCCGCGCAGTTCGAACACGAGGCAACCACCTCGAAGATTTCGGATGACCAGATGTTCTACTGCCTGCAGCGCGGCCTGTCCGAGGAAGAAGCGGTGGCGCTGATCGTCAACGGTTTCGTCAAGGATGTCATCCAGCAGCTACCGATGGAATTTGCCGTCGAAGCGCAGAAGCTGATTTCGATCAGCCTGGAAGGATCCGTGGGCTAGGGCCTGCTTACAGAAGAGTTTGACCGGGCTGATATAGCCTGCTGATTTACAAGGAAATGTCTCAATGCTTGAGATCAAAAACCTGCACGCACGTATCGCGGAAGATGAAACCGAGATTCTGAACGGCATTAACCTGACCGTCAATCCGGGTGAAGTTCACGCCATCATGGGTCCGAACGGATCGGGCAAGTCCACTCTGTCCTACATTCTTGCCGGCAAGGACGACTACGAAGTGACCGAAGGCGAGATCCTCTTCAATGGCGAAAACATGTTGGAGATGGAGCCGGACGAGCGTGCTGCCGCAGGTATGTTCCTGGCATTCCAGTACCCGATCGAAATCCCGGGCGTTGCAACCATGGAATTCCTGAAAACGGCCATGAACGCGCAGCGCAAGGCGCGCGGCGAAGAACAGCTTTCGATTCCGGACTTCATGAAGCGCGTGAAAGCTGCCGCGTCTCACTTGAACGTTTCCATGGACATGCTGAAACGTCCTCTAAATGTCGGCTTTTCCGGTGGTGAGAAGAAACGTGCGGAAATCTTGCAGATGTCTCTGCTCGAGCCGAAGCTCTGTGTTCTTGACGAAACAGATTCAGGTCTCGACATCGACGCATTGCGCATCGTTTCGGAAGGCGTGAACAAGCTGCGGTCGCCGGAGCGGGCCATGGTCGTGATCACGCATTACCAGCGCCTCCTCGATCATATCGTACCGGACGTCGTTCATGTCCTTTCCAAAGGCAGAATAGTCAAGACCGGAGACAAGGATCTGGCGCTCGAGCTTGAGAAAAACGGTTATGCCGACTACGTCGATACGGCGGCCTGAGGGAGCAACGGGACATGAACGTGAGTGTACCCATCAACCATACCCAGGCAGAAAGTGACCTGATTGATCGCTTTGAAGACGCGAGAGCAGGACTTCCGGGTTCTGTTGCTGTAGCGGCTTTGCGAGAAGCGGCAATCAGTCAGCTTCGTGAGAGGGGACTGCCGCATCGACGCGTTGAGGAATACAAGTATTCTGACCTGCGTGCCTTCCTGAAGTCAGCCGCGCCTCTCGCTGCAGCGGCGCAAGAGGAAAAACTGGAAAGCCTCCTGAAGGACCAGAACGCCTTTGGCGATCTTGATCGTTACAGGATCGTTGTTGCCAATGGATCCTTTTTGGACAGTCATTCAGATGTTGAAGATCTGGCAAGGGAAGGTGTGGTCGTCAGCAACATGGGTGATGCGCTTGTCGGCGAAACCGGTGCTCAGCTTCTTGCAATGCCAAAGACGGCTCCGAATGACGGCGTCATCCAGCTGAACACGGCATTCGTTCAAGGCGGTGTTGTGATTGACGTTCGCGAGGGCGTTGAGCTCTCCAAGCCGATTGAACTCGTGCAGTTGGCCGCGTCTGCCGGAGCACAGGCTGTCAGACATCGCATTTCTATCGGAAAAGGTGCGAAACTGCGCCTTCTGGAAACTTTTGTCGGCAACGCCGGTGACGGCGAACTCAACACGGTATTCGACTACGATATCGCTGATGGTGCCAACCTGGCATCGACGCGGCTGATTACCGGAAGTATCAGCGCAACGCGACTGATCACGTCGATTGCAACCATCGGTGCCGATGCTGAATTCAAATCGCTTGGATTTATTGCCGGACCCAGGTTTGCGCGCAACCAGCAATTCATCAACTTCACCGGCGAGAATTCCGAAGCGAAGATCTATGGCGTGAACATGGCTGGTGGTGAAGACCTTGCGGATCAGACTTTGATCGTCGATCACGCTGTTCCTCACTGCAACAGTCGGGAGTTCTTCAAAACCGTGCTGGACGGGCGGTCCAAGGGGGTCTACCAGGGACGTATCAACGTAGCACCGCACGCTCAGAAGACCGACGGTGAGATGATGACCCAGGCTCTGCTTCTGTCTGAAGGCGCGGAAATGGCCAACAAGCCTGAGTTGGAAATCTTCGCCGACGACGTTATTTGCGCGCACGGCGCCACCAGTGGGCAGATTGACGAAGATCTTCTGTTTTATTTGCGTGCTCGCGGAATTCCTGAGGACGAGGCCAAAACATTGCTTGTTCTGGCGTTCCTTTCCGAGGCAATCGAAGAATATGACGAAGAAGACGTGACCGACAGGCTCGAAGAGCGTGTTCGCGAGTGGCTTGCCGGTCACTGACGAGAAACTTGCGCTAGGTCATTGTCAAGGAAGCTTCAGTTTCGCATATCTTGGCCGTTTCCGGACTACGGTCCGAACCTGCAAGAATTGGTCACGCGTCATGGGGAACCATGGCATGGCTTCTGGATTAGATTTACGAAGGAGTAGCGCCGGATGACCGTCGCGACTGCAGAACAGGCAACACAGGCCGGCGGCTACGACGTTGAAGCCGTGCGCAAGGAATTCCCGATCCTATCCCGGGAAGTCTATGGCAAACCGCTTGTCTATCTGGACAATGGCGCATCTGCCCAAAAGCCACAGGTCGTCATTGACGCCGTGACGAACGCGTACTCTCATGAATATGCCAACGTTCATCGGGGCCTTCATTATCTTTCCAATACAGCGACCGATAACTACGAAGCTGCCCGCGAGAAAGTTCGCCGTTTCCTGAATGCGAAATCAGTTGACGAAATCGTGTTTACGAAATCGACCACGGAAGCCATCAATCTGGTCTCCTACGGGCTGGGCCCCGACTACTTTCAGGAAGGCGACGAGATCGTATTGTCGATCATGGAGCACCATTCCAACATTGTGCCCTGGCATTTTCACCGCGAGCGCAATGGTGCGAAGCTCAAATGGGTCTACGTGAAAGAAGATGGCTCTTTCGATCTGGATGCTTTCGAAGACTCATTGAGCGATCGCACAAAACTTGTCGCCATGACCCATATGTCCAACGTCCTCGGGACTGTCGTTCCGATCAAGGAAGTTTGCAGGATTGCACATGAGCGCGGCATCCCGGTACTCGTCGACGGAAGTCAGGCGGCCGTGCATATGCCAGTGGACGTTCAGGAGCTTGGCTGCGACTATTATGTTTTCACCGGACACAAGGTCTACGGTCCTTCCGGAATAGGTGTCTTGTGGGGCAAACCGGAGAGATTGAATGCACTTCGCCCGTTCAACGGCGGGGGGGAGATGATTCTGGACGTCACCGAGGACGTGGTAACCTACAACGATCCGCCACACCGGTTTGAAGCCGGCACTCCACCGATCGTCCAGGCGATTGGTCTTGGGGCCGCTCTTGACTACATGGATGCACTCGGTCGTGACAACATTGCGCGTCACGAGGCAGATCTTAGGGACTATGCGCATCAGAAACTCAAAGAAATCAACTCACTCCGGATTTTCGGAGAATCTCCGGACAAGGGAGCAATTGTTTCTTTTGAGATTCAGGGCGCACATGCGCATGACGTGGCGACAATTATCGATCGTGCCGGAGTGGCTGTCAGGGCGGGAACACATTGTGCACAACCGCTCTTGGCAAGATACGGTGTAACCTCTACATGTCGGGCAAGTTTCGGGCTTTATAACACGCGAGACGAAGTTGATGCGTTATACGAAGCCCTTATAAAAGCACAGAGCTTTTTCGGGTAAGGACGACCCCTATGGAAGACGCTACCACCATTGATACGGATGCAAATGGCGAAGAGTTGCAGGCTGAAGTCTCTGCTCAAAGCGCAATTCCTGCTGACGAACTGGACAGGCTCACGACCGACATCATCGGTGCACTGAAGTCGGTTTATGATCCGGAAATTCCCTGCGATATCTATGAGTTGGGATTGATTTACAAGGTCGACATCGAAGATGACCGTTCTATCAACATCGATATGACTTTGACTGCGCCTGGATGCCCGGTTGCCGGTGAAATGCCTGGTTGGGTTGAAAACGCTGTTTCGGCGGTTGCAGGCGTAGGGCCAGTCAATGTCGACATGGTCTTTGACCCACCTTGGACGCCAGACAGAATGTCTGATGAAGCCAAGGTTGCGCTCAACTGGTATTGAGTAGTCGACCTTTTATCCGATAAGCTAAAACCCCATATCAGGTTTTGGATCGTACGGACCAAACGAGGAAAGTATGGCTGCTGCCGGAAAATTTCAGGTCATGACATTGACCGACGCTGCTGCTGAACGCGTTCGCGAGCTTGTCGAAAACTCAGACAAGGGCGCTATTGGTTTGCGCGTGGGTATCAAGAAGGGCGGCTGTGCTGGCATGGAATACACCATGGATATGGTGGAAGAGTCCCAGCCAGGTGATGACGTGGTTGAGGACAAAGGTGCAAAGCTCTTCATAGACCCGTCCGCAGTACTCTTCCTTCTCGGCACGGAAATGGATTTCGAAGTTACGAAATTTCGCTCCGGATTTGTTTTCAAAAATCCGAATGAAGTCTCTGCCTGTGGGTGCGGTGAATCCGTCTCTCTCCAGGCTGCGGATCTAAGCGCATTCGCGCGCTAAGGCGTTTATAGCCTGTCTGCTCTTTATCCAGAGGAAATTCATGAAACTTTTCGAACGGCTGAAGGCCGATGCGGCGCCTCAATGGGCGGATTACACCGAGCATGATTTCGTTCGCCAGCTCGGCGAAGGATCTTTGCCTCTGGAGTGTTTCAAGCACTATTTGATTCAGGACTATTTGTTTTTGATCCAGTTTGCCAGGGCATACGCTCTCGGTGTTTACAAAAGCCCCTCCGTTACAGACATGAGGAGTTCGCTCGAAGGGGTGAAGGCAATCCTGGATGTCGAACTTGAACTCCATATTGAACTCTGTGGCAAATGGGGAATGTCTCGAGACGAAATCGAGAAAGCACCCGAAGACACGCCGACAATGGCATATACCCGCTTTGTCCTTGATGCAGGTATGTCTGGCGACCTGTTGGATCTGCAGGCTGCACTTGCTCCATGCATTATCGGATATGCGGAAATTGGTTCCAGGCTGACCAGTAAAGGGGCCGATCGGGATGACAATGCCTATCGGCGCTGGATACAGGAATATGCCGGAGCAGAGTATCAGGAGCTCGCCCGAGGATTTGCCGGCTGGTTTGATGATACGGCTGACCAGGTACTTACCGAAAACCGCTATCCGAGGGTCTTGTCTTTGTTTGAAAAGGCTTCACGGCTTGAAAGCGACTTCTGGCAGATGGGATTGAACGCTCAGCGCTAATCTTTAAATTTGCCCGGCTCAGACTTGAGATAAAGCGAGTATGGCTCCGGGCAAGTACTTGTCTTCAAGCCACATTTTCATGTCCGGATGAAGGCCCCAGGTCGCGCTCTGTACGCACCAGATTTCGGCCGGCATTTTTCGCTAAGTAAAGCGCCTCATCCGAACGCGACAGGATGGAATGCGCAGTGTCCATCTTCTGATAGCAGGCGATGCCCACGGAGATGGTAACGCGTCCGAGATTTTCACCTGTTGAGCGTTTCACCAGCTCTTTTGACATCACCGCCGTGCGAATGCTCTCGCCGATCTTCTTTGCTTCTTCCAAGTCTGTATGCGGAAGAATTATCGCAAATTCTTCACCGCCATACCTGCAGGCGATATCCTGCGCCTTGATGTTCTGTTTCACCGCCAGAGCAACAAGGCGCAAAACCTGATCGCCAGTCTGGTGACCGTAAGTGTCATTGAATTTCTTGAAATGATCGATGTCCGTCATCAACAGCGCAAAACCACGCCCGCTATCTCTTGATTGATCGGTTATCTTTTCAATCGAGTTTTCAAAGTGCTTGCGATTGTTCAGCGTGGTCAGTTCGTCAGTGAGAGATTCGTAGCGAATAGCCTCCAATGCGGATTGCAGGCTTTCAATGTGCTTTTTGGATTCCAGCAGCTGACTTTCCAGCTTCCGATTGGACGACACCGCATTCTGAGTCGATTTCACAAGGTGCGTCACATACATCTGAAGTTTTTCGGGATCCGCAACGCCTTTGATTTTTTCACTGGCTTGCTCAAGCGCAACGCCGTAGTCGGACGTCGCGTCAGTGCAAAGCTTGATCGAATCAACAAGTTCCTCGACTTCTCGGGAAACTTTGGTCCCGACCTCGTCCAGGCGGTCTCCCAAGCGGGTAGGGGACAGAAAACGCCCGTAAAGCGTCAGCATCTCGTCGGTGCTGATCCGACCGTTTTGCTTCACCGCGTCGTTGACTGCACGGTTCAGACCCTGATTGTAGCCAGCAGAGTATGTGTACCAGAGCTCATAAGAACGCGGATACGCCGGCAGGGTGTTCTTCTTGATATAACTAATAGCGGACTCACCGTACTTGATGGTCCGCTTATGGTCGTCTTCGTCCGCCATAAAAATCTCTCACTTAAGCTCTGCGAATCCGCCCCACACGGTCACAAAGTCTAGGTTTAAGATGCTGATGTAACGCTTAAGGAGCCGTTAAGCTTAAGGCGAAACCTTGACAAAAATTGCAGTTATGAAGCCTTTTTCGGCCGAGGCTCACGTAGGAGAAATGCCGGTATATGGACACCAGGGCTGAATGCCGGTTCCATCTTGTCATTTCTGGGTTTCTTGCCGGAGGACTTTTGCGGCAGGTTGGATACTGGAACCGGGGTCAAGGCGTCCTTTTGCTCCTCAATGACGTTCTTGGAGGTGTCGCGTGATTTCGATTGGGAACGGCGGCGCCCAGCAGGCTTTGCTTGATCCGCATCGTTGTCATTGCTGGTGGTGTTACCTTTTGCAGACTTGCCGGCTTTCCGCTTGGCTTTACGTTCCTTGGCGGCAGCTTCGAAGTCGATCGCATCACCTTGCCAGTCGATGGATTTTTTGATGAGCGCTTCAATGGCTTCCAGATATTTCTGGTCTTCGCCTGTTACCAGCGTAAACGCAGATCCGGTTCTTCCAGCGCGGCCCGTACGGCCGATTCTGTGGACATAGTCTTCTGCGTTGCTTGGGACGTCGTAGTTGAAGACGTGGCTGACTTCCGGAATGTCCAGGCCACGTGCCGCAACATCACTGGCGACGAGCAACTTGATATTCCCCTTGCGGAAATTGTCCAGCATCATCATGCGTGTACGCTGATCCATGTCACCATGTAGGGCGCCGACATTGTATTCGTGCCGCTCAAGCGATCTGAACAACGTCGATACGTCACGTTTGCGATTGCAGAACACGATAGCGTTCTTGAGATCTTCCGCACCTTCCAGAAGTTCGCGCAATGCGGCGCGTTTCTCATAATCCTTCGAGGGAGATGCCTTGAGCCTCTGAGACACGTTATCGGAAGTCGACGAAGTCGGGGCGACTTCAATACGTGCCGGATTCTGCAGGAATGTTTCTGTCAGCCTTTGAATCTCCGGCGGCATGGTTGCGGAGAAAAACAGTGTCTGGCGCGTGAACGGGATAAGTTTACAGATCCGTTCGATGTCAGGAATGAAACCCATATCAAGCATGCGGTCGGCTTCATCGATCACCAGAATTTCGACACCCTGGAGAAGGAGCTTGCCGCGCTCGAAATGATCGAGAAGGCGTCCGGGTGTCGCAATCAGAACATCCGTTCCCCGGTCGAGTTTCTTGTCCTGCTCGGCAAAAGAGACGCCACCGATCAGCAAGGCCACATTCAGTTTGTGATTGGTGCCGTACTTTTCGAAGTTCTCTTCTACCTGAGCCGCAAGCTCGCGAGTGGGCTCAAGAATGAGTGTTCTCGGCATACGTGCTCGTGCCCGGCCTTTTTCAAGCAGGGTCAACATGGGCAGCGTGAAACTTGCGGTCTTGCCGGTTCCGGTCTGGGCGATGCCGAGTATGTCTCGGCGTTCCAGCACCTGCGGGATCGCCCCGGCCTGAATTGCCGTGGGTTCTTTATAACCGGCTGCTTCAACTGCAGCGAGGACCTTCTCGCTAAGACCGAGAGTATCAAATGCCATGGAGCGTTTTGCCCAGATGTTGTGATTGTAAACCGAAAGCACCTTGGAAACCGTCGGCGCCAACGTGCGCACACACTACATTCATGCGCACAGGTGTCAATGCGCCGTTGAGGTAAAATATCAAGAAAATCGAGTATTTCTGCTCCGATTTTGCCAACTCAGTTAATAGAGCAACTTGGTTGCATTATGAAATCCGTACGGAACATTACTAGGTGAGGGAAAAAAAGCGGACGCCGGACACCGGATTAGCTTAATTGGCTTAGCATTCCCCGTCGTAGATCAACAGGTTTTTAGGCAGGCAAAGGCGGTCGGGAGTAGAACAGGTTGTAGTCCGCCTTGTATCGACGTTGGAGTTTTCTACCCAACGCTTCGTTAGCAAAAGAGCTTAGGGTCTGATCTGAAACATAGTCCGATACATGGTAATCGGCCGAGGCTTTAGGTGCTTGCTTCAGGGCGCTTTCCGACAAAAAACGCTCGAGCGAAGAATCAAATTGCTCAAGTCTCAAGACTATGTCGGCCGTCATTGTGCCCTTGTACGATAGAGTCGCCTTCTGGCTTCGAAACAGATTGTCCGCATCCAGGTCTGAAATTCCACATACGTGCGCCACGAACTCAGCCGGTGACATCGATTTGTCGAAATAACGTTCGCTGTAATAGGAGGGCAGGGGGTCATCGGTGAGTATGATCTTCTCATAGCAATAAGCTAGCCGATGAAGTGGATCCTGCACCCATGCGACGATCGTCATTTGCGGGTAGCGGCGTTTGAGTTCACGAGCCGTCAGCAATTCAACGTTCCCATGAAAAAGCAGGCGCTCAAGTTTACACGAATCCAGAGTGGCGTCTCGTTTCAGAGTTGCCGCGCTGAAATTGCCGGCAAGGCAGTTCAGGATTGGAGCCAATACACGAAACGCAGGTTCAGTCGCCCGCGCATAAGCGATGTTGTGATCTGGAAAAGCCAGGTAAACATGATTTCTCAGCGGCCGTCGCCGCTTGTCAAACATCGCATAGACCCGGTTCAACATAATACAAGTCCGGTGGTTGAAACGAGAAACGGCAAAAAATAAATGCTGCCGCTTCTTCTTGAAAAACAAAGCTCAAACAAAATACGCGTGGTCTCTACTAGATATCAAGGTCCTCGGCGAATTCCGCATTCTCCTGAATGAAGCGGAAACGTGCCTCCGGCTTGTTGCCCATAAGTCTTTCGACTGTGTCATTCGTGACCGCAATCGCATCTTCTTCCACGTCGACTTTCAGCATCGAACGCTTCGCAGGATCCATGGTGGTTTCCTTCAGCTGCGCCGGTAACATCTCGCCGAGGCCTTTAAAACGGCCGATTTCCACCTTGGATTTGCCTTTGAAAACCGTTCCCAGCAATTCGTCCTTGTGGGCATCGTCGCGGGCATACAGCGTCTTGCCGCCCTGGCTCAGTCTGTAGAGCGGTGGAACCGCGAGGAAAAGGTGACCACCTCGAATGAGTTCGGGCATCTCACGGTAAAAGAAGGTAATCAAAAGTGATGCAATATGGGCGCCGTCAACGTCGGCATCCGTCATGATGACGATTTTTTCGTATCGCAGATCTGTCTCGCGATATTGCGAGCGAGTGCCACATCCAAGAGCCTGAATCAGATCAGCCAATTGCTGGTTTGCAACCAACTTGTCCCGGCCGGCATTTGCAACGTTCAGGATCTTTCCACGCAAGGGCAGAACGGCTTGATTGGAACGGTTTCTTGCCTGTTTTGCAGAACCGCCCGCCGAGTCGCCCTCCACAATGAAGAGTTCCGTACCGTCGGACTGATTGGCCGAACAGTCGGCCAGTTTGCCTGGAAGCCGGAGTTTCCTGACTGCGGACTTTCGGGCAACGTCTTTTTCCTGGCGTCGGCGAAGGCGTTCTTCCGCCCGGTCAATCACCCATTCCAGAAGCTTGTTGGCCTGATTTGGCGAAGCCGTGAGCCAGTGGTCAAACGCATCGCGGACCGCCGCTTCGGTGATCCTTGTAGCTTCATTCGTCGCAAGCTTGTCCTTGGTCTGACCGACAAATTCAGGCTCTCGAATGAAGACCGACAGCATACCGCCCGCGGACGTCATCACATCGTCGCCGGAAATGATGCTGGCTTTCTTGTTGTTCGTCAGCTCTCCATATGCCTTCAGACCACGCAGAAGCGCATAGCGGAATCCTGCTTCGTGCGTTCCGCCTTCGGGCGTCGGAACAGTATTACAATAGGAATTGACGAAACCGTCACCCGCGAACCAGTTGACTGCCCATTCAACAGACCCATGTTTGCCTGTCTTGTCTGTACGACCGGCAAAGACCTCGTCGACAACGCGGCGTTCCTTGGTCAGACGCTCTTCCAAAAAGTCCTTCAGACCACCCGGGAAGTGGAAAACCGCCTCAGTGGGTGTTTCATCCTTTTCAGAAATAAGTTCAGGCGAACAGTGCCAGCGAATCTCTACACCGCCGAACAGGTACGCCTTCGAACGTGCCATTTTGAGCAGTCTCGCAGGCAGAAAACGCGCTCCTTTGCCGAATATCTGCTCGTCGGGCTTGAAGCGTACCTGTGTACCCCTGCGGTTCTGGGTATCACCCACCAGCTCCAACGGTCCTTGCGGGTGACCGCGCCGGAACGTTTGCCGATATAGTTTTCTGCTGCGCGCGACTTCGACGACCAGTTCTTCAGAGAGTGCGTTGACGACCGAAACACCTACGCCGTGCAGACCGCCGGACGTTTCGTACACCTTGCTGTCGAACTTACCACCAGCATGGAGCGTCGTCATGATGACTTCGAGTGCTGATTTGTCTTTGAATTTCGGATGCGGATCTACTGGGATACCGCGTCCGTTATCAGTAATGGTCAGGTACCCATCGGTCGAAAGAGTCACATCGATCCATGTTGCGTGGCCGGCAACCGCTTCGTCCATCGAGTTATCGATGACTTCGGCAAAAAGGTGATGCAAAGCCTTTTCGTCAGTGCCACCGATATACATGCCCGGCCTGCGGCGTACCGGTTCGAGGCCTTCGAGGACCTCAATGTCCGCCGCAGAGTACTCATCCGGAACTGGAACGGCAGTCACTGGGCGCGCCTTCTGCGGCGTCGGGGCAGCTACCTCCTGAGTCATAGGGGTCGAAACCGCTGCATTGCCAGCAAATAGATCGTCTTTTGCGCTCATTCCAAATCGCCTGATGGGGTTCGTAATTCTGTTTCCCGAAGTGTCAGCGCTGTTACCTACACCGAATCACACTCAAGTTTGAAGGACAAACATAGAACGAGAAAGGAATTTGGCCAAAGCCGCCCGTTTTCAACAGCGAACTTGTCTATTTTGCCCTGGAAACCGATCGTCAACCTGATTGTGTTTTGATGGAGCAAATGCCGCAAGTGGGGCAAGGGGCAAAAAATGTGCTAATTCGGCAACACCTGAAAACAGAGTCGTGCTGGAGCAGTCCGAAACAACGGGCTGCCCATGTTCGGCCATGTTTGCCCATCACCCGTTGCGCTATGATCAGATCAGCCAGACGCTTCCCAAATGTGGCGGCGACTGAATTGGATCAGGTTAAGGAAACAGTAAATGGTCTCATTTGGGCCCAGAATGGCCAAACTTAGGCCGAATTGATTGGCCATTTTAGGCATTCAGAACAAGTGGTTCGCCTGCGCGCAGCTTCGCGAACCGATGAGATGATAAATGCGCTTGGCGCGGACAAAGAACAAGATCGCAAAGATCGTCCGTCGCACCGATAACGTTCGGCCGATGGTGAATAGTGTAACAGGGATGCAAAAGAAGAGTTCAATGCTTCAACGCCTTCGAAAATCGGGAGCTTTCTTTAGCGCGTTGATCGTTGTTGGTCTGACGGGTCCTGCATTGGCTTTTGATGGTCAGCCCGCGGTAGACAGCTCCATTGGTCCTGGCGACTTATCCCCGACCGAGGCCCTTCGTACTGGTGTACGGCAATATAATGAAGGCCGAAAAACCGAAGCATTGTCGACTTTGCGGTACGCCGCAGAAAACGGCCAGCCCAGCGCAGCCTGGAAGCTGGGTGAGATGTATGCGACCGGTGACGGTGTTCAGGAAGACGATCTCAAGGCATTTCAATACTATAGCCAGATCGTTCGCGAACATGGTGAAGACCGTCCGGATGCGCCTGACGCTCCGTTTGTTTCGAGTGCGTTCGTCGCCCTTGGCTCTTATTACTTGAATGGCATCGACGGCGCAGTTCCGAAAAACGAAGCGCGCGCACGACATATTTTCACGCATGCAGCATCTTATTTTGGTGATGCCGAAGCCCAGTATGAGCTCGGACGCATCTACCAGGACAGCAATAGCCGCATGGCGGTGCGCTGGTACAATCTTGCCGCCCTGAAAGGCCATGTAGGTGCGCAGGCCAGGCTCGGTGAAACGCTCTATACGCTCGGCTCTTCTGAGAAGAAAAAGGCAAGGGGGCTGATGTGGATGACCGTCGCGCGTGAGCAGGCAACGGGTGCTGAAGCGGGATGGATCCACGATATGCACGAGCAGTATTTCGCGGTATCCCCGGAACCGGTTAGGGAAAAAGCGCGTTCACTAGCCGATGGTTGGATTGAGCAAAACCGGCCAGACATGCTCACCGCACAGCAACTCACAACTCAGTAACGATCAATTGCAGATACACCTCTGCACATTTTCGGCTCTGAATGTTTCGTGAAACCGGTTCTAACCGGTCTTCAAGCCATTCGGTTTGGCAGGCGTCGCTGGGGCGTGATGCTCGCCATCTGTTCCTTGCCGCATTTCATCCTGAAGATCTGTGACCGGGCAGGGAGCGTTGCTAATTTGCCACGAGGTGTTGTTCAAAACCATCTCACACGTCGCCATCTTCAATCCGTTTGGACTTTTCAGGCAGATCGATTCACCCAGGCCATAGTCTTCACCCTGGTATCTGCAGGTGCATGAGACGTTCTGGGACTGGGCCAAAGTCGAAAAGCCGAGCAAAGCCAGAATAAGGGCCGCCGAGAGCCTGGTGCATGAGATGGCCGCATTCGACCGTCCGGTCTGCCAGATAGCTACCGAAGGTATGGTGTATCCGCCTGTTGCCGGTGCGGAAGTGTTGCGGCCGAGCGTTATCCCATGATCCTGAAAGAGTACCATGGTCGCCACTTACTGCAAGTCCGGCCAGAACTTGGCCGGTGTCGATGGTGCCTAAAGGTAAATGTCAACGTAACGCAGAAGGGAGAAATGAGCTGCCTTACGCGGCGAGTGTAACCCAGACTGGAACGTGGTCTGATGGCTTCTCCCAACCGCGAACATGTTTGTCTATACCGCATCCGGTCATACGATCGGTTGCTTGTGGCGACATCAGAATGTGGTCAATTCTGATGCCATTGTTTTTTTGCCAGGCGCCGGCCTGATAATCCCAGAATGTGAAAGTCTCAGCCGCTTCCGTGCAGGATCGCACCGCTTCAGTCAAGCCAAGATTGGTCAGTGTTCTAAAGCGCTGTCGGGTTTCCGGTTGGAACAGGGCATCGTCCAGCCAATTCTTTGGGTTCTTGGCATCGATTGGATCTGGAATGACGTTGTAATCACCAAGAAGAAGAAATGCCGTTTCTTCCCTGAGCCTGTTCTCTGCATGGGCAATCAGACGGTCCATCCACGCGAGCTTGTAGGGGAATTTCTCTGTTCCGAGAGGATTGCCGTTTGGAAGATACAAACAACCGAACCTGATGGCGCCGCGATCAGATGAAACAGTGGCTTCGATATAACGTGCCTGTTCGTCTTCATCGTTGCCCGGCAGCCGGCGCTGGACATCTTCCAGAGGTTGTTTGGAAAGCAATGCGACGCCGTTGAAGCCTTTTTGGCCGTGAGTTTCAACATTGTAGCCAAGGTCTTCGAAAGGCTGGCGCGGAAAGTTCTCGTCGACCGACTTGATCTCCTGAAGGCAGGCGATGTCAGGCGAAGTTTCTTTTAGCCACTCCAGAACCGTATCGATCCGCGCTTTTACGCCATTAATATTCCAGGTCGCAATTTTCATGAGTAAGGTAGCCTCGGGTTTGGGTGAGCCGGGGCTACCGGCCATTCGTATGGACGCTTCAAAGGCTTCAGATAGTGAAACTCGTTCCGCAACCGCACCCAGCCACCGCGTTGGGATTGTTGATCTGGAACGACTGGCCGATCAGGTCATCAACGAAGTCAATCTCGGATCCACTCATGTATTGAAGTGAAATTGCGTCGATCAAGACGGTCGCTCCGGTTTTTTCGATAACGAAATCATCGTCTTCGCTGTCGGAAACAACGTCGTATTTGTACTGAAGGCCGGAACAGCCGCCACCTTCGACGCTGACGCGAAGCATGCTGCCGGAGGGTTCTTTTGACAAAATTGTCGCGATCCGCTTGGCAGCCCGGTCGCTGACTGTTACTCGATTTTCAAGTGTTTCGGTCATCTTTTGCCGACTCGCTTAGCTCTTACTTCGAGAAAGAGCGGTAAATCTGATTTAAGCAGATAAGTATGATTTGGGATCGCCCACGTCAATGTACTGCGTTCGGCTGTGATAGATTAAGACACGGGGAATGGCTTTGAACGATGGCTGGAAGCAAATGAAAACGGACATTGGTTTTGGTGCGCAATCCCGTGCCGTATATGCGGAAAATGCCTTTGAAAGCCGTGGGCGACTATATCCCGAACCGGAAAGCCCCACACGAACGCCGTTTCAACGCGATCGAGACCGGATCATCCATTCTTCGGCATTCAGACGACTCAAGCATAAAACCCAGGTTTTCGTTTATCACGAGGGTGATCACTTCCGAACCAGGCTGACGCATACGATTGAAGTCTCTCAAATCGCCAGATCGTTGGCGAGAGCCTTGCGGCTGGATGAAGACCTTGCTGAGTGTTTGGCGCTTTCACATGATCTGGGCCACACACCCTTCGGTCACGAAGGCGAAGACGTGATGCATGAGTGCATGGCGCCATTTGGCGGGTTTGACCACAACGCTCAGTCCTTGCGAGTCGTTACCCATCTTGAACAGCGTTATGCCGAATTCGATGGATTGAACCTTGCCTGGGAGACGCTTGAAGGGCTGGTGAAGCACAACGGTCCACTCGTTGATGAAGAAGGGGCTCCGCTCGGAAAGTTTGAAGGCGGCGAGCTGCCCTTTGCTATCCGCGACTACGCCGAAAAACAGGATCTGCTTCTCCATACCTGGCCAGGCGCAGAGGCGGAGGCGGCGGCAATCGCCGATGACATCGCTTATGATGCACATGATTTGGATGATGGGCTGAGGGCTGGTCTATTTGCCGTGGAGGACATGCGCGAGGTTCCTTATCTCGCAAAAATACTCACCGAGGTGGATCAGAAGTATCCACGATTGGAAGAAAGCCGGAGGATCCATGAGATCGTCCGACGTTCAATCACCAATATGGTGGAGGACGTCATCGGGGAAGGGATGCGGAACATTAACGCGCTGAACCCGCAAAGCGCGCAGGATATCCGAATGGCTGGCCGCTGCCTCGTGAAATTCTCCGAGGAGATGGCTGCTGCCGAAAAGGAAGTGAAACGGTTTCTGTTTGCCCGTGTATACCGTCACGCAGATGTTCTGGCCGTACGAAAGCTTGTTGCTCAGGTTGTGAGAGACCTATTCGACAAATTCCAGACCAACCCTGATCTTATGCCCGAACCTTGGAACATCGGCCTTGCAGACCTGAGCGAAAATGAAGTCGCACGTCGAGTATGCGACTACATCGCCGGCATGACGGATCGTTATGCAATTGAAGAACATCGCAGATTGTTTGACGACACCCCGGATTTAGGGTAGGCGCTTGAGCGAAATGACATCCCCGTAGCGCCGGAGGCTGGTTCCTCTGCTGCGCACGGGGGATTTGTGTTTGCAATACCAAAGCCGATCGGTGCTCTATGAATATCTTCGCGGACTTCACTCAACGTGTTAAAAAGTCTCTTCAAGAACTTGATTTGAAAGACCCCGGTGGAAATGCACCAGACCTGTCACGTGTCGTTGTCGAAGCACCTCGTGACCCGGCTCATGGAGACTTTGCAACCAATGCAGCGATGGTTCTCGCAAAACCGATTGGCATGAAGCCTCGGGACCTGGCGGATAAACTTGTCGAAAAGCTAAACGACGATCCGGACATTACCGAAGCAACCGTTGCCGGGCCGGGATTCATAAACCTTCGTGTTGCACCTGTTGTCTGGCAAAGAGTGCTTGGCAGCATTCTGGAACTTGGGCAGCATTTCGGCTCTGTCGACAAGTCACCGGCTCCGAAAGTGAATGTCGAATACGTTTCTGCCAACCCGACAGGGCCAATGCATGTGGGTCACATCCGTGGCGCAGTTGTCGGAGATGCTCTGGCCAACCTCTTGTCCTTTGCAGGAGCAGATGTCGTCAAGGAATACTATATCAACGACGCCGGCTCACAGATCGATACGTTGGCCAGAAGTGCGTTTCTGCGTTACCGCGAGGCGCTTGGTGAAGACATTGGTGAAATACCGGCCGGACTTTACCCTGGTGACTACCTGATTCCGGTAGGCGAGAAGCTCAAGCAGGAATTTGGCGACTCTCTCGTTCAAAAAGATGAAACCGAATGGCTGCCTCTTGTTAAAGAGCGTGCGATGTCTGCGATGCTGGACCTGATCCGCGAAGATCTTGCCGCGCTTGGCGTTGAGCATGAAATATTCTTTTCGGAAAAGTCCCTTCACGCTCGTGAGAACAGCAACGGTTCGAAGATTGACCATATGCTGGACGGCCTGCGTCAGAAGGGGCTGGTATACGAGGGGACCTTGCCGCCGCCGAAAGGGCAGGTGCCTGAAGACTGGGAAGACAGGGAACAAACACTGTTCCGCGCCAGCGACTTCGGTGACGACACCGACAGAGCGCTTAAGAAGTCCGACGGTTCCTATACATACTTTGCGGCCGATGTCGCTTACTTTCAGGACAAGTTCGAGCGTAACTTTCAGGAAGCAATCTATATTCTTGGAGCCGATCACGGCGGCTATGCAAAGCGCTTGCAGGCAGTAGGCAAGGCTGTCTCTGATGGCAAAACCGACGTAATCGTTCGTTTCTGTCAGCTGGTGAAGTTGATGCGCGACGGCGAGCCGGTGAAAATGTCCAAGCGTTCTGGCGACTTTATCACGCTTCGCGAAGTCGTGGACGAAGTTGGTCCGGATCCGGTCAGGTTCATGATGCTGTTCCGCAAGAACGATGCGCCATTGGATTTCGACTTCAAGAAGGTCACGGAGCAATCCAAGGACAATCCTGTTTTCTATGTCCAATACGGTTATGCTCGCTGCCGCTCGGTAATGAGGCAGGCTGCTGCGGAACTTCCAGGCGTGGAATTGAGCGAGGCAAGTCTGTCGACTGCCGACTTTACTCTGCTGGACGATAGCGGAGAACTGGAGTTGATTGCGAAGATGGCAGAATGGCCGAAAGTGGTGGGGGCTGCAGCGGAAACACACGAGCCGCACAGAATCGCTTTTTATCTACATGAACTGGCAAGTTCTTTGCACGGACACTGGAATCGTGGCAAGGAAATGCCGCATTTACGTTTTATTGACGCCGGTAACTCGAAATTAACCCTGGCACGTCTTGCATTGGTTCGTGCAATATCTCTGGTGCTTGCTTCAGGACTTGCGATTCTCGGTGTTAATGCTCCTGAAGAAATGCGCTAGATTTAAACATAGTCTTACGTACCTGAAAATCGAAGGTACAATGACTGAACTGGACCGGTTTTCGTAAAGCCTATGTCGGAAGACAACGAAACTAAGCGACCTGACTTGCACGCACCCGATAACAACTCGGGTGGAGATCGGCCGGCTGTGGAAGATCCGCTGGTCGAGCTGGCACGGATTGTCCATAAGAATAAGCAATCGGGGGCGAATGTGAGCAGCGGCCGTGTCGGTAGTACGGATTACTTTGCGGATCTGGACGAATTTTCCGGTAATAGCGATAACGCATCTGGCGACGCAAGCGCTCGCGTAGAACCGACATTTACGAATACCCCCAGTGCGGAAATGGTCCGCCAGGCAGAAGCGGTTGATGAAAGCTTCGTCGACGCTTCGGAGCCGGTTGTCGAAACTGCACCGGTCGTTGAGACAACTTGGACTGAAACTGAAGAAGCCGGGCACATTGAGCCGTTTCTTCAGCACGAGATCACCTCAACCGCAAATCCTGAACCCGAGGAAACTGCGCCTGAGACCACGAACGTATCGCCTCTGTGGCCAAAGGCTCCGGAACCTCAAAATCTTAGCGGCGCTGTTTCTTCCTCCGCTCAGGTGAACGTCCAACAGGACTTTGGATCTTCAGTTCACGCTTATCAGGTGAACCCGGTCACTGCTGAACAGCCGGGTGCGGCTGCGTCCGCGGAAGAAACCGGTCTGGCGCCCTCCGTTTCCCTGGATCTGGAACAGAATCTCACCGCAGAGCTGGAAGAAGAACTCATCGGGGCGTTTCGTCAATCGGTTGATGATGACGAAACTGTTGACGAGCACAGCTGGGTCCCTCGCGTTCCGGAAACCAGCGATTTGGTTGAAAACGAGCCGGTAGTGGAACAGCAGCCGGTGGTAAGTGCTCCCGAGTTGAGCCAACAGATATTCCCTCGTCCAACGCTTGAAATTGCCGAGGAAGAGGAAATCAATCTGAATGCAGTGACTGCAGAAACAGCTCCTCAGCCAGTGATACCGCCCGTACAGCATGAAACGCCTGAAACCGGGGATATAACGCCGGTGTCAGAGGCCCCGGTCGTAAATCTGAATCCGCAGGCATTTGCTGTCACTGAAGCTATCAGCAAGGCCAAGCGGCCGACGATTGATGAAAACGACTTGTTCGCTGCATTGAACCCGGCGCCAGTCAGTTTTGACACGGAAGAACAGTCGAATGCGACTTCGGAAGACACAGAGCAGGCAAAGCCGGCCGGCATAGATGCACTTTTCGCGGATCTTGAGTTCCCCGATCCTGCCGAAAGAAAAACGGCCCAGACCGAAACGCACGAGCCGGAAACCGGGGTTGAAGCTTCCGCAGCAGAAATAGACGATATGACCTGGCCTGCGGCAGCAGATGCAGTGCCGCAAACAGAAGAAGACGAAACTCCGCCACCGCCTGAGGGGTACGACCTCGATGCTGTTGCACGCGCAATGCAGGAGAGTGATCCCAGTCTGACCGGGGCAGGGGTTTTGCCTCCGCATCCAAGTGCCGAAGAGGCTGCTGTGCCGCAAGCGAAAGAAAAGTCGCGTCGCGGAGTTTTCGTAGCTGCCGGTGTGCTGGGCGTAGCCGTTCTCGGAGGAGCTGGTTTTTTCCTGTATGATGGTGAAGCCGTTCAGGTGCCAAGCGGACCTCCGCCGATTATCAGTGGATTGCAGGAACCATTGAAGGTTTATCCGGATAAGCCGCAGGCGCAGGCAAGCGAAGGTGCCTCCAAGCTGATTTATGATCGTGTTGATGGCACAAGTGAAATCATTCCGGACGAGTTGATTTTGGCAGAATCTCCGCAGCCGGCTGAACTGCCTCCCGCACCCGCAGGAAGCAATGGAAGTGCCGAGCTTGTACCCGGTTCACCCAAACGGGTGACGACCTACAAGGTTCTGCCCGACGGAACGATTGTTTCGGAAAGCGAAGTCGCTGCGCCGGCTACTACGACACCTTCGCCAACACCGGCGCCAGCTCCGGTAACGACGGCTCCGACAACGGAGACGGGGACGCCGAGAGTTGTTGAAACGACGCCTTCGGCTTCGGCAAGTGCTGCGCAAGAACCAGAGGTCTCTGCACCTCAACCGGTCGTTTCAGAGCCAGCTGTCCCGGCTGTGACAGCCAATCCAGCAGAATCTGCGCCGGCTTTGCCGGGAGCGACGGAAACGCCCGCAATTGTTGCTGGTGAACCTCAAGCAGAACCAGTCGCAAGTGAACCGGTTGCTCCTGTACCATCTGTACTTCCGCGCAAAAAGCCTGCTGCACCTGTTCAGGTGGCGAGTGCGCCGGTGACCCAAACCGCGCCAGCCCAAGTCGTTCAGAATGACGGACCGCTCAATCTGTCGCAATCGGCAAGTGCACAGGCACCTGCATCGGCTGCACCAAGCAACGGAGTATCGGCTTCTGGCGGCATTCCATCCGGTACTTACATCGTTCAGGTGACTTCGCAGCGGTCAGCTGCTGCAGCAACTGATGCTTATGCAGGACTGCAGCGTCGGTATCCGTCGATCCTGGGCAGCAGAAACGCTGTAATTGTGCCTGCGGATCTCGGTGACAGGGGTGTCTTTTACCGGGCACGTATCCCAACAGGATCGCGCGATGAAGCCAATTCCCTTTGCCAAAGTCTCCAGGGAGCCGGTGGCGACTGTTTTGTCCGCCGTCAGCCATAAGAAAAGACTTTGCCAATAGCTTGAATTGTTGAGCGTCCGGACTGTTGTCCGGCGCTCACTCGGCTGCCGTCATTGCTGATTTCTCGAAGCGACCTAAAAGCGATGGAGCCAGATCCTTGTAGATTTGGGCAATCGCGTCTATCGCCTTACGAACTGCTGGCTCCCGACGCACGTCTCTATGAACGATGATGTGCTCTGCATAGGTAAGTTCGGGAAGCGGGCCTGTCAGAGCGATGAGTTTCGGCTGAGCATCCGCCATGAAGCAGGGCAACAGTGAAAGGCCGGTTCCCGATACAGTCATGTTCATCAAGGTTGTCATGGTGTTTGTGCGCAATCGTGGGCGCGAGATGCCGTTGGCCTCCATCCAGCGCATGTGCGAAGGGTACCACAGGTCATCGGGTGTAAATCCCAACCAGTCGCATTCCAAATATCTGCCTTCGGTTCTGGCTGCGGGGTGAAGGCTTACAAAGGACTCCGACCCATAAACGCCATAAGCCAGTTCTCCAAGTTTTCTGGCTATCAGAGTATCCGTTTCCGGCAAGCAGTTGCGGATTTGAAGTTCGATACCTCTGGTCTGATGATCTGCATGAAGGTGACTTGAGATAATCTCGAGCTCCACACCATCAAGCATCTGGCTCAGGTCCTGAAAGCGATCGGTGAGAACTTTTGCCCGCACTTCGTCGACCGCCACTCGAACAACCTTGAGTGCGGCGCCGGAAAGATCCGGAAGAACTCTGCAAGCCGCATCAGCCTTTTGACGCATTTCCGCGGCCAGCGGGATAAGTCGCAATCCAGCCTCGGTCGGTTTAAGTCCCGTAGGTGTTCTGTCAAAGAGCCGTGCTCCAACCCGTTCTTCAAAGCTTTTCAGCCGTCGGCTCAATTGAGGCTGGCTGAGTTCAAGGGCTTTTGCGGCACCGGAAAGCGAACGCATTCGGGCTGCCGCGTCTACGAGTTTCAAGTCATCCCAATTCATGACTTGCATATACCAATATGCAGAGTTTTCAGCAATGTGATGCGTAATTGCATACCAGTCATATCAATCTGACCTCTGAACCGATCGGCATGTTCCTGCTAAAAGAAAAGTCAGTTTGGAGATCTTCAGTTTGATGCAACCTCAATTAGCCTATGCCCGCCCGGAAAACACAGTCGCGGCTATCGGCCTTGCCGTCGCCGGTATGGCTGCGTTTACGCCTATTTTTGCGGCGGGAAAAATCTCGGATGGATTGTTGCCGGTTGTCGTGTTGGTGTGGCTCCGTTTCCTGGGCGGTGCATTTACCATCGGGACTGTTGCAGTAGTGAAAAAGGTTCCCTTGCACAGTCGTCTGAGCGGATTGTGGAAGATTCATCTGCTGCGCGCCTTGTGCGCGATCAGTGGATTGGGATGCTCAATCTACGCTGCCAGCGTTCTGCCTCTCGCAGACGCCACGGCAATCAACCTGACCAAGGGTATTGTCGCAATAGCTCTTGCAGGCCTGGTGCTCAAGGAAGTGATTACACGCAGGCATTGGGTAGCCGGCGCCATATGCGTCATCGGGGCGTTGATGATCGTACGATCCACCGAATCGGGCGGAGAATACTCAGAACTCGCTCTGTCGGGCGTGATTTCCGCGCTCATGGCAGCGGTTTTTATGGCGTGTGAGACACTGATCATCCGTTACCTCGCTCAGCGCGAGGATACTGTGACAATTCTGGCTTATGTAAATGTATTTGCCGCCGTAATGTTGGCCGGGCCTGTTCTCTGGCTTATCTGGACACACGACATCTCGTGGGAAACCCTAATAGTATTTGCCTGGATCGGACCGCTTGCGATCTTTGGTCAAGCTTTGAACATATCTGCCTACCGGCGCGCAGGTGCGGCAACACTTGCTCCCGTTTATTACGGTTCCGTCGTTATGTCTGCCTTGTTCGGATACATCTTCTGGGCAGAAATCCCGACATATCTTGCTGCGCTTGGCGCTTTGTTGATCATTGCCGGTGGACTGGTTCTAACGCTGCCCGCATCTACGCGAAAAACCGCGCAGACCTTGTGACCAAGGCCTGCCGCTACTTACTCACCCAGTAGTTTTTTCGCCAGGAAGGGCAGACTCTCATCCAGACGATAATCGATTGATGAGTGATTGTCGGGAAACTCCTGGTACACATGCTCCACACCAGCAGCTTCCAGCTTGTTGTGAAGGCGACGAGCGCCATAAACGAGATTGTATTGATCGACATCACCGCACTCGATCCAGAGCCCCTTCAGAGATTTGAGTGCGTCGATGTGTTGATCAACGATGTGAACCGGGTCCCATTGTAGCCATGCGTTCCAGCGCTCTTCGATGATTTCACACGTATCAAGGTCTACCGGCAGGCGAATACCACAGAAAACTTCCGGATCCGGGTCGGGGTCGTACGTCGCGGCCATCGCAAAGGTCATCAGGTCATGAAGAGAGTTGCCTGGGTATTTCGGACCCTTTTCGAAGTCCTTCACGAAGGCTTCAATCGAACCGGCCTTGGCAATTGCGCGAAGCGCGCTTGGTATTTCGGGCAGGTAGCAAAGCTCGAATGCCATGTCCCCGGAATGACAGGCCGCAGCAGACCAGACGTCAGAGTGTTTCATTGCATGAATGATCGACCCGTATCCGCCGGATGATTTTCCGAAGATGCCGCGCATTCCCTTGCCACCACATTTGAAACGGCCTTCGACTTCTTCGAGCATTTCCGTTGTCAGCCATGTCGCCCACGGACCCATGGCATCGCTGTCGATGTATTGGTTGCCACCGAGGCGGGTAAAGCAATCCGGGAAGGCCATGACAACCGGCGGCAGTTCGCCGTCGTGAATCAGGCGGTCGAGACGTTCTGGTACGTTTTCACCGAAATTCTTCCAGTTGACGTGTGCCGGGCCACCAGCCGTGAAACCGACAATATCCACCAGCAGGGGCAATCCGCTGCCATCGTGACCATGGGGCGTATAGACGACAATCTCCCTGGTTGCCGTGTCTCCAAGCCGATTACTGCCTAGAATTTCCGACCTGTGGGAAATCCGGTGAAGGGTACCAGCCGGGATGTTTAGACGCGCGCGCATGGAAGGCTCCGATCATGGCAATAATGGTATGCATCTAGATTGCAAGTTCGAACATGACGCGCAAGAGGCATAACTGCCTTTGTTGACGAGGACAGGAGGGGCGTTTAATCCGAAGACATGACCAAAGCCTTTGTTTCCGGCTGCGCCGGTTTGAGCCTAACCGCAGATGAAATCGCGTTCTTCAGGGAAGAAAACCCTTGGGGGTTGATCCTGTTCGCCCGCAATATCGAAGAGCCGGATCAGGTGAGGGAACTGACAGAGAGTTTTCGAACCGCCGTTGGACGCTTGGATGCTCCCGTGCTCGTTGATCAGGAGGGAGGACGGGTTCAAAGGCTGAAACCACCAAATTGGAGGAAGTATCCGGCCCCGAAGCTTTACGGCGATCTTTTTGAAACGGACGCGGAAAAAGCACTTCGTGCAGCATGGCTCGGGGCACGACTGATTGCTGCGGACCTTTTTGATGTCGGTATCAACATCGACTGCCTGCCATGTCTGGACGTAAGGTTTCCCGATACCGTTGATGCCATTGGCGACAGGGCGTTTTCGTCTGATCCTGAAGTGGTTGCACAGTTGGGTAGTGCGATGATTGATGGTGCGATCGCGGGTGGAGTTCTGCCTGTGATCAAACATATTCCCGGGCATGGGCGCGCCCGTGTCGACAGTCATCTGGAGCTGCCGAAGGTCGAGGCGGAGTATTCTTCCCTAAAAAACGTGGATTTCCGGCCTTTTCACGCACTTTCTCACGTGTCATTGGGGATGACTGCTCATATTGTATACACAGGGATTGACGCGGATTCGGCTGGAACGCAAAGCGCAAGAATTGTGCAGGACGTCATCAGGGGCGAAATCGGCTTCGATGGATGCCTCATGAGTGACGACATTTCGATGCATGCTCTTGGTGGTGATTTCGGCGACCGATCACGCAGAATTATAGATGCCGGCTGTGACATTGTTCTGCATTGTAACGGCGATATGGACGAAATGCGCGCTGTCGCCGCGGTTGTGCCGGAACTTCGCGGCGAGGGTCTAAGGCGATGCGAAACCGCGCTTCAGGGATTGAAGGTACCCGATCCTGAATTTCAGACTGCTGATGCCTGGGCGCAGCTTCAGGATCTCGCAGGCTGGCGTGGAGTTTGACCGGAGCGGAAATGGCAGAATTGGAAAACAACAGGCAGATTGCGGAAGACGGATCATATGACCTTCTGAGCACTGTCAATTCTGTCGAAAGCCGGGCGACTTCTGATCCCCAACTTGTAGTCGATGTCGATGGGTTCGAAGGTCCGCTGGATCTTTTGCTCGGGCTGGCTCGCACGCAGAAAGTGGATCTGGCACGAATATCGATCCTTGAGCTGGTTGAACAATATCTGGAGTTTGTTACTGAAGCGCGCAGAATGCGTTTGGAGTTGGCTGCAGATTATCTCGTGATGGCGGCCTGGCTGGCTTTTTTGAAATCAAAACTTCTTTTGCCCGAGCAAAAAGACGAAGACGAGCCGACCGGTGAAGAATTGGCAGCCGCGCTAGCATTCAGGCTACGACGATTGGAAGCCATGCGAGAAGTCTCGGAAAAACTCATGAGCCGCAGCAGGCTTGGCAGGGAAGTTTTTCATCGCGGCGCCCCGGAAACGATGTCTGTTGAACACAAGAGTATTTGGGATGCGTCCATCTACGACTTGCTGTCGGCCTATGCCACGCAAAGGCAGCGGCAATCGGTTACGTCTGTGCGCGTCTTGAAACGGACCGTGTGGTCGCTCCAGGAAGCCAGGGAACTGCTCACCAAGCTGGTTGGGCGCGTGAGCGAGTGGGCGCCTTTGAATGCCTATTTGCGCGAATATCTCTATGACAACAAAGATTGGGCGACAATTGTAGCCAGCACATTCTCTGCCAGCCTTGAGATGGTTCGGGAAGGCCAGGTGGAGATACGGCAGGGAGAACCTTTTTCGCCTGTCTACATCCGCTCCATCGAGAAGGAGCAGGATCATGGCGTCTGATCCAGAGTTTCCGGAACTGAAGGGCGAGCGCCAGTCGAATACTACCGGCGTCGCAAACGATCTGTCGGGACAGCGAATGGCGGAGGCGTTGCTGTTTGCCTCTTCAGAGCCTTTGTCGCTGGAGGAATTGACCCTTCGTTTGCCCGATGGGATCGATGTTTTGGGCGTCCTGGACGAATTGCAGCAGGTTTACGCAAATCGAGGCGTCAACCTTGTGAGGATCGCAGGCAAATGGTGTTTCCGTACGGCCGACGATCTGGCCTACCTGATGCACCGGAATGTTGAGGAGCAGCGAAAACTCTCACGTGCCGCCTTGGAGACCCTTGCGATCATCGCCTACCACCAACCGGTGACCCGCGCGGAAATTGAAGAGATCCGCGGCGTTTCAACCTCCAAGGGAACATTGGACGTTTTGCTGGAAACAACATGGATCCGCATGCGTGGGCGCCGCAGAACCCCTGGTCGTCCTGTGACATATGGCACCACGGATCAGTTTTTGATCCACTTCGGGCTCGAAAGCGTTAAAGATCTGCCTGGGCTGGAAGAACTCAAAGGTGCGGGTCTTCTGGACAGTGCGGTCCCGGCATCTTTCCTCGTGCCAACGCCAAATGATGAAGACGCTTTGACCGAAGACGAAGATCCATTAGAAGACGGATCGCTTTTTGATGAACCCGCGGACGAGACCGCGAGAAACTAGGTCACGACTTCATGTCCAAGAATGACAAGTCGTCATTTTCAGACGGAAATGGCCATCAGTTGAGCTGGGGTGCCCGGGGCACAGCCGGGGAAACGAATGCCGCTGGTCTCGTTTTTGAGAACGTTTCGCATGACTATGATGGTGTTTCTTCCGTCAAGGACATGAACCTGTCCATTGCACCGGGTGAAATTCTCTGTCTCTTGGGACATTCAGGATGCGGTAAAACCACGTTGATGAGAATTGCGGCAGGTGTCGAGCGTCAAGTTCGGGGCAAAGTGCTGATCAACGGAAGCGTCGTTGCCGATGAGGAGATGTTTCTTCCGCCGGAAAGGCGCGGCGTAGGACTTATGTTTCAGGACTATGCGCTTTTCCCGCACATGAGCATTCTCAACAATGTCATGTTCGGACTTACCGACTTGCCCAGGAAGGAAGCACACGCTGCCGCTATCTCGGCACTGGGCAGGGTAGGATTGACGGATTATGCGGATGACTATCCGCACGCCTTGTCTGGTGGTGAACAACAACGGGTGGCGCTTGCGAGAGCACTTGTACCACGCCCGGGTATTCTATTGATGGACGAGCCATTTTCCGGCCTCGACAAACGTCTGCGCGACAGTGTTCGTGACGAGACACTTGCTGTGATCCGCGAAACGCGGGCAACCTGCATAATCGTTACTCACGATCCGGAAGAGGCAATGCGCATGGGAGACAAGATCGCCTTGATGCGGCGCGGGCGTTTGGTTCAGCACGGCTCTGCGGCAGAGCTCTACAACAGACCTGCAGATCTTTTCGCCGCACGATTCTTTTCAGAACTCAATCAGCTCGAGGGGCAGGTGACTTCGGTCGGTGTCGAAACTCCGGTCGGCGTGTTGGCTGCGAACGGTTTGAATGCCGGGCAGAAGGTCGACGTTTGCGTTCGTCCACAGGGAGTTTTGCTCAACGAAGCAGGACTGAGCGGCGTGCGCGGCCAGGTGCGGGACAAGAGATTTGTCGGTGAAGTGGATCTTTTGACCATTGTCATTGAAGGAACTCACCAGTCGTTGCAAGCAAGGGTTCGCGCAGGCAGCCCATGGGAGACGGGAATGGATGTTGCGGTAACAACAGATCCCAAGGATGTGCTTGTTTTTCCGCGTCAACAGTCCCAAATCTAGGAAATGACCTGGGTTAGTGCTGTCCCGGCTAGTTATTCCGTATAAGAGCAGAAATTGTTCTGAACGTGTATATTGCAGGGGCGCGGCCGTTTTTGTACAAGGGCCTAAGGGCTTTAAAGCCAAT
>JBCCVB010000067.1:0-30937 GCA_039195965.1 Pseudomonadota bacterium | reverse complement strand
AGGTCCCACCGGCGCCACCTGTTCCGATGCGGAAGAAAGTCGGATCCTGTGCGTAGGCCGTCCCGGCGGTCAGCGTCGCCGCAAGCAACGCAGCACTCATCTTGCTCATGAAACTCATCGTGTTCTCCTCTTGGAATGAAGCCGGGCGTTTTGCCCTGTTGTTCTGTCCTTAGGATGAGCGCTATTTTGATAAATGCAAATTTGAAATTGCTTTAAAAACTAAAATTAGATTTATATATCGGGATGAACCTCTCGCAGATCAGAGCATTTCGTGCCGTCATGAATTCTTCCTCCTTGTTGGAGGCTGCGCAGAAACTCGGCCGGACGCAGCCTGCGGTCAGTTCTGCGATCCGGTCGCTGGAGGAAAATCTCGGACTTAAGCTCTTTGAACGCCGGGGGCGTCAGCTGGTTCCGGTGCCGGAAGCCTATTATCTCCTTGAAGAGGCATCGGAAATTCTCGATCGACTTTCCGCGGTGACCGGTACCATGAAAGGCCTGGCGGCTGGACAGCGAGGGCACCTGAACATTGCCGCGATGCCGGGGCCGTCCGCGTTTCTGTTTCCTCGATTCATCAGCCGGGTTCTCGGCGACAATCCGGATATTCTCGTTTCATTGTCTTCGCGCACATCGCCCCAGATTCGGGAACTGGCCGCGACCCAGGGCATCGATTTCGGTTTCGCGGACCTGTTGGTTGTCGATGAGCACGCGCCTACGTTCCGGCAGGACGTGATCAGTGCCGATTGCTTTTGTGCCATGCCACGCGCTCATCCGTTGGCGGAAAAAACCGAGATCGGTTTCGGGGATCTGGACGGTGTGCCGCTGGGTTCGCTGCAAAGTTTCCATTTCATGCACAAGGCCACCGTGGAAGCGCTTCGTCAGTTGGGTGCCGAGCCCAAGATGGTTCTGGACAGCCAGTATTTTCTGCCGATGATGCAGTTCATCAAAGCGGGAAGATGTCTGTCGGTTGTCGACCCTCTCACCGTCGTGACGGAGCAGGAAATGAACGTGACCGGCGGGGATGTGGTCTTCAAGCCGATCAATCAGAGTTTTCGCTATCGATACGGGATTTTCAGTCCCCTTTACCGCCCTCTTTCAAGTCTTGCCAGAAAGATAAAGGACGGCTGGCAGAATGAAGTCATGAACATGCTGGCGGGGATCGGAGCAAATCCAAGCATAGAATTGGATTTCAATAACCAGCCGAATGGTGTGTCCGAGGACTGAACGCGTCGCGTTGCCAATGTCCGCCCCATGCATCGCGCAGCTAATCGCTGCGGATCTGTCCAGGCCCGGCTGGAACCCGCCAACTGCAGAAAAAATCTTCGTTTCTCCCCGAGCAACCCCAATCAAATTTCGCGTTCATTTGGAGCCCGGCAAAGGTGCGCGGCCATTTTTAATGTTTTCCAGGCTGACAACGCCTAAGTGGTATGTAAGGCTGAAGTTTCTGATGCAAGGTATTGAGCGCGCTACGTTACTTTATAACGCACGCCAAACAATGAACCGGTCGGGAGGCTTCCGGAATGCTTCATTTCAAGTCCATTGCACTTGCTGCGTCGCTCGCCCTAAGCGTCTCGCATTTTTCTCATGCTCAAACAGATAATTCGAACTCCGTTGCGGATCGCGTTCTGACCAATGGCAAAATTCACACCATGGATGGTGACGGGACAATTGCAGAAGCAATTGGCATTTCGGGAGACGAAATCGTCTTTGTCGGGGACGCTGAAGGGGTCAAGAGTGTCATCGGACCACAAACCGAGGTGACCGACCTTGAAGGCACGATGGTCCTGCCAGGCTTTGTCGAGGGTCACATGCATCCGACGGCCGGCGCGCTGATCATGCGTGGTGTGGACCTCCAGATCGACAGCATCGAGGGTATCCTTGATCGCGTGCGCTCTTACGCTAAAGAAAACCCAGATCTTCCAATTATCCACGGGTACGGGGTGCGGCTTCATCTTTGGGAGAATGGCTACGGAACCAAAGAGATGCTGGACGAGATCGACTCCGAGCGTCCGATTTACCTATGGGGTGTGGACGGCCATCAGGCCTGGGTGAACTCCAAGGCGCTCGAGATCGCCGGGATCGATGAAAACACACCTGAAACCGTGCCTGGTTTTTCGTACTTTCGCAGAAATGAAGATGGCACGCCCGCCGGTTGGATTGTTGAGATACCTGCGCAGTTACAGGTGCTCTCGAAACTGATTGATCTGAATCTTGAGTACACCGAGGCTGGTGTGCGTGAGTGGTTGCCACGGTTTGCGGCGGCCGGGATTACAACGGCCCATGACTACGGCATTCAGGGCCTAGGCATGGAAGAAGGCTTCCAGATGATGACGAATCTGGCCGAAGCCGGTGACCTTCCAATCCGTGTGCAGGGCAATTTCTATTGGAATGATCCAAGCATCGACCCGGTTCCGCTGGTTGAGTCCATGCGGGAGCAATTCAACGCAGAGCTTGTGTCAGCGCGTGGCCTCAAGATCAACATGGACGGCGGCGACGATGCCTATAGCGCTCTTTACACTGAGCCCTATAGTGACAACCCTGACGCCAACCCCGCGCCGATTATCCCTTATGATACCCTGAACGATGCCGTTCTGCGCGCAGATGCGGCAGGCATAAACATCGTTTGCCATTGTTTTGGGGACGCCGCCGTTCGGGCAGTCCTCGATGCTGTCGAAATGGCCATCGAAAAAAACCCGCCACGAGACCGGCGACATGTGATCAGCCACGCGTTGCTGGTTCATCCTGACGATATACCGCGCTTTGGCAAACTTGGCGTGACGTGGGATTCGACCGGTGCCTGGATGAGCCGTGATCCATCGTTGGCAAGCATATCTGTTTCGCGCCTTGGTGAAGAGCGGATCCACAGGTATGGGCCGATGAAGGCAATTGCAGAAGCAGGCGGAAACGTGTCCCTCGGTTCGGACTGGCCCGCTGCAGGCTATATCTCTGAATACCGCCCGCTAGTGGCGATCCGGACCGCGGTTATGCGGCAACTTCCGGGTCGCGATGAAGTTCCGCCGCTGGGTGGTGAGGAGGCACGCGTCTCGGTTGATCTTGCAATCCGCGCGAACACGATCAATGCCGCTTACGGTATGGGACGCGATCATGAAGTCGGCAGCCTGGAAGTTGGCAAAAAGGCCGACCTGATCGTGTTGTCCGAGAACCTCTACGACATTGATCCGAGCACGATCCACGAAGTCGACGTGCTTTACACAATGATGGGTGGAAAGCTCACCTACGACAGCACTGCTGAGTAGGGGAGGCGGAAGATGCGCATCCTCTTGGCAACGATACTGCTGCTGACAGGGACCACGTTCAGTCTTGCCTGTGGCAATCCGCTCTTGTGGGCAATGCTGTTCAAGAAGGTTCCGGAGGCCAAGGCGGTCTACGAGGCCGAATTGTCGGCACGCTCCGAGGGCCTGATTTCCGCCCGGGTTTATGACGCCAAACCGGGGCAGCCCTACCATTCCTGGTCAAGGACCTGGCTGCTCAAGCTTGCAAACGAGATGCAGCCCACCGTGAGCGAAGTTTTGCTCCCGGGTGAGACGCTGAACATCCTGCTGGCGGATGAAGTTGCCGTGCTCAGTTTCTCCAAAAACGAAGAGCCCGCTTTCATTGCAGCGGGCGGTCTGCACAACGTGGAACGCTACGACCTGATCACCACCATAAATGCCCTCAAGGACGCCTGGCGAACCGAGCTCAGCTACGGCGACCTTGTTGAGCATGCGCTGGTGAGCGGAGACCATGATGGCATGGCGCAAAAGTTCACCACGTTGTTTCGAGTCCGCAGTGGAATTGAATTGGAGAGAAGCGCGCAGAATTTCGTGCCGAAGAGGTCCTGAGTATCGGGGTAGCCGGTTTCGAAGTGATTTGACGCGTTGACTATTTGTCCGGGGGAATGGAAATGCGCAGGAAACTCTTCGGGGCATCACTGGCGATGTCCATGTTGCTCGTAAACGTTGCCGAGGCCCAGTATTTCGGTCATGAATATGAAGGTACGCAGGCCCCGATCCGTGAGGGTGAACAGCCCGTTGTACCGCTCGACACCGAAGACCTGAGCTATAACGCCTGGCGCACACCCTTGCCGAGCTTTGAGGGGCAGCGGGAGGGACGGACACCGGGGCTGGTTGATCCGGCGCGATTTTATGGTCAGGGATATGCGCAACTACCAACCTTCCTGCATCAGCCGCTGGCGTTTACGCCCGAAGACCTTGCCGCTGGCAAAGTGGATGTCGCGATCATGGGTGCTTTCACGGATATGGGAAGCGGTGCACGTGGCGCATCGCGCGGCCCAAACGCCGTACGCAACTCTTCCATCTATCTCGGTTACGGAGCGCGCCAACCTCATATGCATGTCATGGTGGACCCGCTTCAGGACATGACGGTTGTCGACTACGGTAACGCGCCCAACGACATGATGAGCACCGAACGAACGATCCACGCGGTTCGCTCCTTCGTGCGGCAGGTTGCGGAAGTGCAGCACGAAGATGGCAGCCGGGTCATTCCCTTCATCGTCGGCGGTGATCATTCGCTGATGTATCCTGATGTCGCTGCATTGACCGACGTCTATGGCAAGGGCAACGTCGGTGTCGTTCATTTCGACGCACACTACGATGCGGGCAAATACGGATTTGGCCATCTCATCAACCACGGCATGCCGGTCTACCGGTTGATCGAAGAGGAATTGGTTGAAGGCAAGAATTTCATTCAGGTTGCCTTGCGTGGTTATTATCCGGACGAAAGAGCCTTTGAATGGATGCGTGAGAACGGGTTCCGCTATCACACCATGGCAGAGATCGAAGATCGGGGCTGGGATGCCGTCATGGAAGACGTGATCCGCGAAGCCAATGAGGGCCCGGAGTACATTTTCATCTCGTTTGATATAGACACGTTCGATCCGGCTTTTGTTCCGGGGACGGGAACACCCGAGCCCGGCGGACTCATGCCGCGGGAGATCTTTCCGATTATCCGCCGTCTTTGCGCGGAATCGAATGTGATCGGCTTCGAAATCGTCGAACTGGCGCCTTTGATGGACCCGACTTATGTCTCGGCGTTGAACGCCAACAGGACGATCCGGGAGTGCCTGACAGGCATCGCGATGCGCAAGCAGGGTTTGACCGAACCCGACTACAAAAGCCCACTGACGAAGTCTCATGGTCAAGACAGGAACTGAGCGGTTTACTGCGGCTGTAGCGCTGCTGGTACTCTGGCAGGGCACAGCCTGGGCGGAGCCATTGAAAGTGTCCTGGGTGGATTTACGTTCAAACCGCCCGGCCTCTTGCACCGCTTTGCTTACCAACTACCAGTCTCAACCGAAATGCAGACAACAGGCTGCATCGGCGCGGCTTCTGTCCAGCAGGTACAGGGTCTGTACGCCCGGTACCAGTTCGCTTGACGGCAAAACCGTCAGGATCGCCGGCTATGCCCACCCGCTCGAGTTCGAATTCCGAAACGTGAAGACTTTCCTGCTGATCCCACCATTGCGACAGGATTGCAGCCATCCGCCGCCGCCGCTGCCGGATCAGGTGATTGCAGTCGAATTTCCCGAGGGGATGAATGTGACCGCCGACCCGGTCTGGGTGACGGGTGAACTTCGTTTGGAGCACAGCAAAACCCACATCGTGACAACAACCTACACACTCCAGGCAACCTCGGTTGTCCAGGCCAATATTCCAGATGTTGAAGTCGATGAATAAGGTCGGGCCGCGACTGTCGGCAGCAAGCTCGAGTGCCCGTCAGAGGGCTGTCTTCCCTTTCAAAATTTGGATGGCAGGACTCAAGGTTGTCGTGGCCGGTTTGATCTTCGTTTTGGTCCTCTCTCAGTCGCTTTTCGCGCAGGAAACCGCCGATGACGATAGCAGCGGCTTCCGCAGCGCAGACGACATTCCGAACATCATAGAAAGCGCCAACACGCCGAAGGAAAGCCGGATTGACCCTCGAGTCTCGCAGACCTTCATGGAGCGGTGGGGCGCTTTCAAGACGGGTCTTGACGATGCCGCCGGGTTCAAGTTTTCCGTTGCCTACACACATGTCATACAGGCTGCAGCCAGTGACAATCGGTGGCAGACCGGATCGGGCGCGCAGGCCGAGTTCGACTTTACCTGGGAGCTCTTTGGCCGCAATGGCGACGGCATGAAAGGCCTGATCGGCGGCAAGTTCGAAAGCCGTTTCAAGGTTCTGAACGCCACCGTTCCTCAGTCGACGGCGCCGGCTGCCGGTTCGATCTGGTCGGGTGCAATCGGATACGGCGAACAGGATCCGTCACTTTCCCAACTCTGGTATGAGCAACATCTGATCCGGGACCGGTTGTTGCTGCGATTTGGGAAAATCGCGCCATTCACGGTGTTCGACTACTACAAATACAAGAGCCCGCGAGTTGCGTTTCTCGGGCAACCTCAAAACTTCAATCCGACCATTCCATTTCCTCCCTCGGCTCTCGGACTTGGGGGAGGCGCGCGCTTGACCAACGGAGGGTATCTTGCAGCCGGAGTTTTTGACGCAAACGGCTCTCCGACCCGGCCGGGTTTCGATACGTTGTTCGAAGAAGGAGAGCTGTTCACAATAGGTGAATTCGGCTGGGCTCCGGATTTCGTTTTCGGTCTTGAACCGGGCAAGGATTTCAGACCGGGAAACGACGACTTTCATCTGACGGTGTGGCACTCCGATGCCCGTCGATCAATTGGCAGGCCGGAGGGCTGGGGTTTCACGGGGTCCGTTCAAAAGGGGATTGGCAACATCGTTCCGTTTTTGCGCTACGGCTATTCAAACGGCGGAGCGACGACCTTGAAACAATTCGCCAGTGCCGGGGCCGGATTTGAAGGGGTATTCGGCTACGATTCAGATGTTATCGGAGTAGGATTGAGTTGGGGTGACCCTTGGAGTTCTGCGCTTGAAGACCAGTATGCGCTTGAAGCGTTCTACCGGATGCAGTTGACACCTCAGTTTGCGCTGTCACCAGATCTTCAGCTCATTGTGGATCCGGCGACGGATCCAGGCAGCGATCTATTGGGTGTGTTTTCTCTTCGCGGCCGCATCGCCCTTTAGAAGCTGCCTGGGCGACCGCGATAATCATCCAAATCCCGATTGTACTTCAGCGGCTCCGGGGCTAGCTTGAGGGACACCGGCTGGACGCTCCCGAGTCGCCTTCCGGTATTATCCTTTCACGTGTCTATGTCTGATGAGGCGTTTCATGGCGCAGTTGCCGAATTCTCTTGAAGCCCGCGATACCGCTTTTCAACTTCACTCCTATGCCGATGCTCGCGTACAGGAAGAAACCGGCGCCCTGGTGATTGATAAGGGTTAAGGTATCTACGTTGAGGACGTAAACGGCAAACGCTATATCGAGGGCATGGCCGGTCTTTGGAGCGTTGCGGTCGGCTTTGGCGAAAAGCGTCTTGTCGATGCGGCAACCCGCCAGCTGGAAAAGCTGCCCTATTATCACACCTTCACATACAAGACCCACGGCCCTTCCATCGAGCTTGCGGAAAAGCTGATCGAAATGGCGCCGGTGCCCATGTCGAAGGTCTATTTCACCAATTCCGGCTCGGAAGCCAATGATACGGCAATAAAGTTGATCTGGTACCGCTCCAACTCCTTGGGGCAACCGGAGCGCAAGAAGATTATCTCACGGGTGCGTGGATATCACGGTGTGACCCTGGCATCTGCAAGCCTTACGGGGCTGCCCAACAACCACCGGTCTTTCGATCTGCCGCTGCCGCAAATCCTGCACACGACGTGTCCGCACTACCGGACCATGAAAAAGGATGGTGAGAGCGAAGCAGATTTTGCCAAACGCTGCGCGCAGGATCTGGAAGACATGATCCTGGCCGAAGGTCCTGAAACGATCGCGGCTTTCTTTGCCGAGCCGGTCATGGGAGCAGGCGGCGTCGTTGTTCCGCCTGATGGCTATTGGGAAGCGGTTCAGCCGGTCCTGAAGAAATACGGTATTCTGTTTGTTGCAGATGAGGTTATCTGCGGATTTGGCCGGACAGGCAACATGTTCGGTACCGAGACCTATAACCTCCAGCCTGACATCATGACGCTGTCAAAGGCACTCTCTTCCTCCTATCAGCCGATCTCCGCATTGCTGATCAATGATAATGTCTACCAGCCGATTGCCGATGAAAGCCATCGGATCGGCGTACTCGGACACGGTTACACTGGCAGTGGCCATCCGGTTGCTTCGGCTGTTGCACTGGAAAACCTCAAGATTATCGAGGAACGTGATCTGATCGGCCATGTTAAGGAAGTTGCGCCAACCTTCCAGAAGCGCCTTGCAGGATTGGCGGAAAGTCCGCTTGTGATCGAAACACGGGGCATTGGTCTGATCGGCGCGGCGGAGCTGTCGCATGACGCCTTCTCGGAAAAGCCGGGGGCGCTGGGCGCAAAGACCAATGCGGCCTTCCTTGAAAACGGTCTTATTTCACGCAACATGCTGGATGCCATGGCTTTCTGCCCTCCGCTGATCATCAGCGAAGCACAGATCAACGATCTGTTCGATATCGCCGAAGCCAGCCTTAAGGCGGTGGCGGACGGTCTGTGACCGAGTGGTCCATCGTCGGCGCCATCAGCGGAACCTCCGCTGATGGTATCGATCTGGCGGAAATCGTAACGGACGGCCGCACAGTTGCCCGGTTCGGTCCGGCGGAGACCTCAGACTACAGGCCTCGTACCAGGCAGCGGGTTCTGGAGGCAGCGGGGCAAAAGGGTGCGCATCGGGAAACCTGGTCTGCACTCGCTGAGGACGTCACGGCGGATCATGCGACTGCGATCAGAGCTTTTCTGAAGAAGCATGATCTGCAACCGGATGCAGTGGTCTTCCATGGCCAGACTGTCTGGCACAACCCGAAGGCTGGCGAAACTGTTCAGCTCGGCAACCCGCAGGCTCTGGCGAATGAACTGAATTTACCTGTCATTGGTGATGTTCGGCTGGCGGATATGGCGGCGGGCGGAGAAGGGGCGCCGCTTGTGCCCGTCTACCACCGGGCGCTTGCCAAGACGCTTCTGGACGAAACGCGTGAACCAATTTGCTTTCTGAACATAGGCGGTGTTTCCAATCTGACCTTCATAGATGGTGACGATCTTCTTGCCTTCGATATCGGGCCGGGCAATGCCCTGCTGGATGATTGGGTCCGCCGGCACGGGGCAGGAGACTATGACAACGGCGGATCGATTTCATCCAAAGGCAGGGTGGATGAGGGTCGATTGACTGAAGCTCTGAAACATCCGTTTCTCTCCGAGCCGGGTCCGAAATCTCTCGACCGGTACAGCTTTTCTGGCGACTTTGCTGAAGGCCTCAACCTGGAGGACGGCGCTGCGACCTTGTTGGCATTCACGGCAGAGGCAATAGCGAAAGCAGAAGCTTTGGTGCCGAGGACGCCACAACTGTGGCTGGTCTGCGGTGGCGGTCGGCTCAATCCGGTCTTGATGCATGCCTTGGCAGATCGGCTTGCCGGCGATGTCACCTCGGCCGATGAGTTCGAAATTGACGGCGACGCACTGGAAGCCCAGGCCATGGCCTTTCTGGGAGCTCGTTGCCAAGCCGGATTACCAACAACGTTTCCCGAAACAACCAGTGTCAGAGCGCCGACTGTTGGCGGCAGGATTTATCCTCCTCAAACCTGATCGGGACGGCTTAAGGGGTCTCAGCGATTTTTGGGAAGCGGGCTGCGAAGTCCGCTTCTTTCGTTAACCTGCATTTTTGACAGTATTTGAAATTTTTGATGCTGAAGTAGTAACGACAAATATTTTCACTGAAAAAACAAAATAGATTCTGAAATTAAATTACAAGAATAATATTAAAAAGAATTAAGTGTTAAAAATATTTGCATTTTGATATCTGTATTTGCAAGAAGAGAGTTTATTATTGAAATCGTCAAGACTTAACTCGCTTCTTTGTTGAAATGACTTGGAGGAGTAAAGTCATGTCTGTAAAAAGATATCTCGTTTCCACTACATCTGCTCTTTTTCTTGTTGCGGGAACCGCAATTTCCGCCCATGCGGCGACCTTGATCGTCGGCAACAAGTTTGCCGGTACGGTCAGTTTCGTTGATCTCGACAGCGGCAAGGAAATAAATCGCGTTGAAACCGGTGGGTCTCCTCACGAGATGGTCCTTTCACCTGACGGATCGCAGGTAGTTGTCGTGTCGTATCTTGAAGAAGGCTACATCGGCCAGGAGCTGAACCTGTTCGATGTCGCAAGTGCAAAACATATGCAGACCATCGATATTTCACCCTATATGGCACCGCATGGCATCGCCTGGTTGGGTGACAGCAACGAAGTGATTGTGACCACGGAAGAAACCCGGGATGTGATCAAGGTCGATATCGAAAAAGGCGAGGTTGCCGGTAACGTTTCCACCGATCTGATCGGGTCTCATCTGCTGGCTCTCTCGCCGGATGCACGGACTGCCTATGTGACCAGCCGCGGCTCGGACAAGGTTTCAGTCGTGGACGTTCAGACGATGGAAATCACCCATAATGTCGACACGGACCGTGGTCCGGAGGGTGTGGACATCAGCCCGGACGGAAAAGAACTCTGGGTGGCGAACAACCAGTCGCAGAACATCATCGTTTATGACCCGCAAACAATGACGCGTGTCGATGAGATCGATGCCGGGTTCCTGCCCATTCGCGTTCAGTTCCATCCGGATGCCGAGTATGTGGCAGTCGCGGACCTGAGAGGGGATCGGATTGTCATCTACGATCGCGAGACCCGCAAACCTCACCAGGAAATCGACCTGTCGTCCCATGGCGCCAAAGGGCCTGCATCCCTGCTGTTTTCACCTGACGGCAACTACCTGTTCGCCGGTGCTCAGGACAGTGGTCTTGTTGTCGAAATCGACACATCATCCTGGACAGTGAACCGCGTTTTCGAAGCCGGTCCGGGAGCTGATGGCCTTGCCTTCAGCGATGTGAAGCTGGTCGGCTGAACGACAGCGGAGGATGGGCAACCGTCCTCCGCAGTTCTTTTTTACCTGAGTGCATGGAAGCTGTTGACCTTGCACGAACTCTTTCTAACCGCTAACCAGATCTTATGAATGGATCTGAAATCTACCAGCGGCTGATTGGCCTGATTGAAGAACGGGTGTTGAAACCCGGTGACCGCCTGCGCGAGGCCGACCTGGCCGATGAGTTCGGAGTTTCAAGAACTCCTATCCGCGAGGGATTGAAACGATTGGAAGCGCAGGGCCTTGCAGTCCATGAACCCAATCGCGGCATGGTCGTACCGACGCTCGACCACGGCCAGATCAATGAAGTCTACTTCATGCGCGAAGTGCTGGAAGGAACGGCTGCGGGTCTTGCGGCAAAACACGCTTCCAAGCCGGAAGTCGAGATCCTGCAGGATCTGGTGGAAGCCGACCGCAGGCGCATTGAAGACAAGGACAGTCTGGTTCGTTCAAACAGAGAGTTTCACCGGCGACTGTGCCTGGCCTCCCACAACCGCTATCTTGTCGATCAGATCGATCATCTGCGCCTGTCGCTTATCCTGATGGCCGGCACGACCCTGGACACGCCGGAGCGGCGGGAAACGGCGGTTGAGGAACACGCGGCGATCGTTCACGCAATTGCCGACGGCGACTGTGACAGGGCTGAAGCCGCCGCGCGCCTGCACATCTCACACGCTCACAAGACGCGACTGCAACAGATCTGATCAGTTGGCAGGTGCACCGGCAAGCATGCCATCGAGTGCGAGCACGAGGTTGGCAAGTGCTGCCACACCAATCACGCCAAAGGTCAGGATCATTCCGGCAACGCGCAGATTGCCGATTTCAGGTTCGTGGCTGAAGCCGTAAGCGTGGCCAACCCGCCCGATCAGGAGCGTGAAACTCAATCCGTAGAGCAGCCAGTCAGTGCCGCCCATGAGTTCCAGCATCAAGATCAATAGCAGAGCGAACGGAACATACTCGGCGCAATTGCTGTGGGCACGCACGCGCCGCAGAAGCCGTTCATTGCCCTGATCGCCCAGGCCGATGTGTTCCGTGCCTCGAGCTTTGATAACGCGCACGGTCAGGGTCATGTAAAGAAGTGCCAGCAGGCTTGCAAAAATTGGGGTGACGACGATGCCCATGAGACTCTCCGCTTTGGTCTCAGATTGTTGCCGCTTACCTCCGGCCGCATCGCGGAACGTCAGCGGTCTTCCAGATTACCAAGAAACCCATTTGATGTGTTCAGCCCGATAGCCGGTCGAAGGCTTCTGAAACCTTGTAGCAAGAGATACGCCAAACCGGAATGACCGGTTCAGCGTGTTTCCTTTCAACTGGCGATGCTCAGACTATCTCCCGCACGAAGGATGTCATGGTTTCTGCTTGGAGTACTCTTCGTGATACTCGGAAATAACCTGACGGGCGAACGAGCCGATCTCGGCATATTCGGCTTCCGTGAGGTTGGCGAGAGACACGCGTGCCGATGCGTCGACCACTTCGAACCCCTTGCCGGGCAGGAGTACGACACTGGTTTCTTCAGCAAGCCGGAACAGGAAGTCATAGCCTTTCTTGTTGGCGACAAACCAGTCTGCAAACTCGTCGCCATAAAGCCGACCGCTCAGACGCTGAAGGTTGATTAGCGTATAATAGTTGACGTCGTTCAGTTCCCGGTGCGGTTTGACGCCCATGTTCAGTTCGAGCGTATTGAACCGTTTCCGGATCAAGCCTTTGGCAGCGTTCTTGTAACGATCGTCATGGTCGAGGAGGCCTGACATGGCAAACAGCATCATCTGGATTTGCTGTGGAGTTGAAGCGCCGGCTGTATGGTTGAGAGCAACAGCGCGGCTGTCGGCCACAAGCCGGTCGATGAACCTGATGTCACGTGGTGTGGTGGTCAGTGACGAATAACGTTTGTCGAGGCCCTTCTTGGCATCTTCCGGCAGGGCTGCGAGCGCTTCATCGAAGACATTGTCATCGTGAAGCGCGATGACGCCCAGTCGCCAGCCTGTTGCCCCGAAATATTTCGAGAAGGAATAGACGCACAAGGTGTTGCGCGGACACTTCGCAAACAGCGAAACGAAATCGTCCGCAAACGTTCCATAGACATCGTCGGTGACGACGTAGAGGTCTGGACGCTTTTCGTTGATGAACTTCGCCACCCGGTCCAGATCGTCCGGAGACAGTTTTGCCGAAGGGGGATTGCTCGGATTGACGATGCAGAAAACCTTGATGGATGGGTCTTCCAGTTTCGCCAGCTCTGCATCACTGAACTGCCAGTCGGTCCCTTCTTCCATGCGAATATCGACAACGGGCATGTTGTATTCCGGCAGCGGTGGAATTTCCAGGTAGGGAGAGAAGATCGGAGTGCCCAACGCAACCTTGTCACCCTCCTTCACGAGACCGTTGAATTTCAAGGTCTGGAAGATATAGGTCATGGCTGCGGTGCCACCTTCTGTTGCGAAGATGGAGAAAGGCCCGTTCGGCGGTTCGTTGCCGAACATCTCCTTGCGCAGATAAGCCCAGACGATCTTTTCCGAATTCACCAGCATGCGCGGAGGGACGGGATAGTTGCAGCCCAGCAACCCCTGAACCATTTCGTGAATGAGATCATGCCTGTGAATGCCCAGGTGGTTCTTGGCATAGGACAGGGTCGCTTTCAGAAATCTGGTGCCTTCCTGGTCTTCGTGACGGTGCAGGAAGTCTTCGAAACGAAGCAACATGCCGTCCTTTTCCGGCAATCCGCCAAAGCCGCTGTCGAGATAGGAAAAGGAACGCTCTGCTTCCTCGACCGCGAAATCACCGAGCCTCAGAAATCCGCGCCGAGGCTGGGTCGCGAGGAAGTTGGGATTGCCACGCCCGGCATTGAGCATCATCCGATCAGCCGAGGAGGATGCGATTTCAATGAGTTTGTCTTTCAGTTCAAACGGGCTCAGATCTTCAAAACCCGAATAATCAGTCTTGCTCATTTGAGATCTCCTAAAAAATCATTGTGCCGGATTGGTTGAAACGAGGCCGACGATCAGCGGTCCCCACAAGGTCAGCAATACATTCGCAACCGCATATGTGACCGTGAAAGTGACGACAGGAGTGGCGTTGCCAGCCTTGCCCAGAAGTGCGGCAAAAGCTGGATTGGCACTTCTGCCGCCGGCAACGCAGGCAAGGGCCTCGATCGGGTTCTGGATACGAAGAACGTAATAGGAAAAGAAGAACCCTATCACCTGCGGAATAAGCGTCACGCCAATGCCGAACAGGAACAGGCTGAGACCCTGCTGCTGCAAGGTGGTGAGTACCTGAGGCCCGGCACTGATCCCGACGACACCGACAAAGACGGCGAGACCGAAATCGCGAAGAAAGTTGACTGCTCCCGTTGGCAATGCGGCATATCGGGGATGCGTGCTGCGCAGCCAGCCGAAAAGCAGGCCCGAAAGCAGGCAGCCGCCGCCGCTTCCAACCGTGACGGGAACACCGCCGATCTTGAACTCAATCAGGCCCAGCAACAGTCCGAGCGTCATTCCGATGCCGAAGAAAATGAAGTCCGTCACGGCTGCGGCGCTGATCGGATATCCGATTGCCTTCTGGACTTTGTTCAGGTCGCCCGGGCTGCCGGTAAGCTGAAGCTCGTCGCCCTTGTGAATCTCAAGATCCGGCAAAAGTGGCAGGTTGCGACCCATTCGTCTGACACGGGTAACAAAGACGTCGCGCAATGCGTTGGACTTCGTATGATCGTGGATGCCCTGCAGCTTGTTGCCGGCATAGTCGGGATTGGTGAGAACGATATCCCTGTTTTCAAGCACCAGCCTGTAACCGCTCGGGGCTTGCGTCTCGGCTCCCCAACTCTTGGGTTGAGTTTCCAGCGCGCTGACCAGTCCCGTGAGCGCCACAACGTCTCCGGCCTTGAGGGTGCCGTTACCATTGCGATCGACTTCCTGTCCTGAGCGCAGAACTGCCTCGACTGTGAGATTGTCGAAGGCTTCGTTCAATTTCGGAACTGCCTGTCCAACCCATTCGCTGTCTGCATTGATCTCGAAAAACCGGGTGTCGATCCGTTGTGCCGCATTGAACTGACCCGCTTCCAAAGCCGTCGTGCCGCCAGACATCTTTTCTGCGAGTTTGAGGGCTTCCTTGCGAATGTCCCATCGCATGACGGTCGGAAAGAACCAGGTGACCATGATGATGGGGCCGATGGAGCCGAAGATGTAACAGACCGCATAACCAACGGCGATGTTGGTTTCCATCACAGACTTCAGATCGCTCGAAACACTCAGCTTTTGAATGGTTTCTCCGGCCGTTCCTATGATCGCGGATTGGGTGAGACCACCGGCAGCAAGACCGGCGGCCGTGCCGCGGTCGAGGTCAAAACCCCAGGCGAACGCCAGAACTGTTAGCAGTCCGAGCACACACATCACGCCCGCCGACAGCAACTGGTTCAGGGACTTGAGCGAGAGGGCTTGAAAGAACTGCGGTCCGCCCTGATACCCGACCGCGTAGATGAACAGGGCGAAGAAGACATCCTTGACGGCGGTGTCGATGGTGACACCAACCTGACCGAGAATGACCCCGACAATCAGCGTGCCGGCGATGCCGCCGAGCACGAAATTTCCGATTTTCAGTTTGCCTGCAAAATAACCTAAAGCAACAGCCACAAAGAGAAACACCAGCGCCGATTGCGACGCCAGCCATTGAAGAAATTCCATCCGTGCCCTCCAGACCTTGTGCAAGAGACAGTTCAGTCAATGGTCGGGGACAACTATTGCGCTAAATTTACGCAGCGGCAAGAAATATCGGTGAAAGAGCCTATTCGTCAGACCTTTAGCATTCGACGATGTTCACGGCGAGGCCGCCCTTCGAAGTCTCCTTGTACTGCTCCATCATGTCCATGCCGGTCTGCCGCATCGTCTCGATGCAACCATCCAGCGGTACGAAATGCGAGCCGTCGCCACGAAGCGCGAGGGAAGCAGCGGTCACTGCCTTGACCGCACCAAGCGCATTGCGCTCGATGCAAGGGACCTGAACCAGTCCCGCAATCGGGTCGCAGGTCATGCCAAGGTGGTGCTCAAGAGCAATTTCGGCGGCATTTTCGATCTGCGCGTTGGTTCCACCGAGCGCGGCGCAAAGACCGGCGGCTGCCATCGCCGAAGCGGACCCGACTTCACCCTGACAGCCGACTTCGGCACCTGATATGGAGGCATTCGCCTTGATGATGCCGCCAACGGCTGCCGCGGTCAGCAGAAATGTCCTGATGCCGGTCTGGTCAGCGCCGGGGCAGTGATCGAGATAGTACCGGGTGACCGCCGGGATAACGCCTGCCGCCCCGTTTGTGGGCGCAGTGACGACGCGCCCGCCCGCGGCGTTTTCCTCATTCACGGCCATGGCATAGACACCAAGCCAGTCGACAACCGTGTGCTCAAAGAGCGGATTGCTGCGCCCTTCGCGGATCAGCTTCTGGTAGATTTCGGCCGCGCGCCGCTTCACTTTCAAACCGCCGGGAAGAATGCCTGTATGTGATATGCCGCGATTGATGCAGGAATCCATTGCGGACCATAAAGTGTCGATACCCGCTTCAACCTCTTCCTGAGGCTTGTCGCAGGACTCGTTGCAAAGCTTCATATCGGCAATGGAAAGTTCCGCCTCCTCGCCCATCTCCAGCATTTGTTTTGCCGATGCGAACGGGTAGGGGACCTGCTGCGTCGCAAGTTCATTCACGGGCTCGTTCGTCGTCTTGCGAAGTTCGGCTTCGCTGACAACGAAGCCACCACCGATCGAGTAGTAAACAAACGTGTCGATGATTGTGCCTGCAACACCCAGAAGATGGAATGTCATGCCGTTGGCATGAAGTGGCAGAGCTGGCCCATAATCGAAAATAACGTCCATATCCGGATCGAACTGAAGTTCAGGCAGGCCGGGAATACTGAGTGTCCTGGTGCGCCGCAATTCGTCGAGCATCGGCTCCGCCTGGTCCGGATCGAGTGTATCCGGCTTCGCGCCGAGCAGGCCCAGACAAACCGCCTTGTCGGTTGCGTGACCTTTTCCGGTAAAGGCTAGAGAGCCGTGCAGCGTGACGGTCAGGCGCGTAGCCTGTTTTTCCGCCCCTGCGAGACCGCGCAACCGGTCCAGGTACCGGTGAACGGCCACCATGGGACCGACGGTATGGGAGCTGGAAGGGCCGATGCCGACTTTGAAGATATCGAAGACGCTGATGAACATCTGATCTGGACCGCTTGTCTCAACTGCTCCGGCACTATTGCCGTTTGTCGATCAGGCTACGGGTTTGCGTTTCGCATACCGGCGCTCAAACGAGCAATCCTGTGTCATTTGCGACATGCAGAGATCGGAACGAACCTTTTCAAAACTTACGCGGGAAAGGTTGAGAGCAACCTGGAAGAGGTTGTTTGGCGCATAGCCCTTTGATAGCGTGCGGCCTCCTTTCAGAAATCCCTATCCGGTATAAGAGTTTCCCATGACCGTGCAGCATCCGTCCGACCTGAATGATGTCCTGGCCGAAAAGAAGGCCGCATTTCAAATACCCGAAGGCGTCATTTACCTGGATGGCAATTCGCTCGGCGTGTTGCCTGCGCATGTGCTGGACCGCATTGCCGAAGTCGTTAAACAGGAGTGGGGAACCAGTCTCATTCGGGCTTGGAATACGCACAGCTGGATTGACCTGCCGGGTCGGACCGGTGATCGGATTGGCCGCTTGATCGGCGCACCCGGCGGTACGGTTGTCGCCTGCGACAGCACATCAGTCAATGTGTTCAAGGTTCTGTCGGCGGCGCTTTCCTTGCGCCCGGATCGCAAGGTCATTCTGTCCGATAATGGTAACTTCCCGACGGACCTCTATGTCGCCTCAGGTCTCAAGGAGCTTCTGGGACGGGGGCATGAGCTGAAGATTGTCGCACCGGAAGACGTCGAAGACGCCATCGATGATCAAGTCGCGGTGATGATGCTGACCCAGGTCGACTATCGGACCGGGCGCGTTCACAACATGGCAGATCTAACCCGAAGGGCACATGAGGCAGGGGCGCTCGCAATTTGGGATCTTGCCCATTCCGCTGGTGCCATCGAAGTGGACCTTGCTGGAGCAAAGGCCGACTTTGCCGTTGGTTGTGGTTACAAATACCTGAACGGCGGACCGGGAGCGCCAGCCTTCCTTTATGTAGCCGAAGCGCATCAGGACAAGGTAACTTCTCCGCTTACCGGCTGGATGGGGCATGAAGCACCTTTCGCCTTCGACCTTGATTACCGCCCGGTCCACGGCGTCAACAGAATGACGGTCGGCACCCCGGCGATTCTTGCGTTGTCCAGTCTGCATGCTGCACTCGATGTCTTTGAGGATGTCGACATGGCCGACATTCGCAGGAAGTCGATTTCGCTGAGTGAGCTGTTCATTTCAGAAGTCGAAGCCAAGTGTCCGCAATTGACGCTGGCAAGCCCGCGCGATCCGAACCAACGCGGCAGTCAGGTTTCGTTCCGGTTTGAAGAAGGATACGCGGCAATGCAGGCCTTGATCGCTCGCGGCGTGATCGGCGATTTCCGTGCTCCCGACGTGATGCGCTTTGGCTTCACGCCGCTTTATCTTTCCCACCAGGACATCGTGAGTGCGGTCGCCATACTTGCCGACATTCTTGAAACGGAAAGTTGGAACCGACCGGAGTTCAAGACCCGTGCAAAGGTCACATAGCGGCGATTTCCACCTGCGTCTTCAGCATGGAGAGGAAACGTTCCTCGGAAACCGGCTTGGAGTAGAGATAGCCCTGGTACTGGTTGCAGCCGTTCTTGGACAGCCATGAGCGCTGCTCTATGGTTTCAACGCCTTCTGCAACCACATCCGCGCCAAGGGCTGCCGCCAGTGAAAGGATCAGTCTGACGATTTCTCCGCCTGACGTAATGTCTTCCATGAACATCCGATCGATCTTGATCCCGTCGATCGGATAATTGTGCAGGTAGGCAAGGTTGGAATAACCGGTCCCGAAATCATCAATGACGATCCGATAACCGGTTTCTTTCAACAGTGACAGCGTTTCCCTTGCATTGGGTATGTCTCCCAGAAGAACGGTTTCGGTGATTTCAAGAGAAATCCTGCTGGGATCACACCCGGTTTCCTGAGGCAATGACTGCATGAGCGGTACGAATTGCGGATCGGAAAGTTGCCGCGGAGAAACATTCAGCGACAATGAGACATCAAGTTTTTGTCGCTGCAGGCGGGCCTGCATATGCGCCACCTGCAAACTGACCCAGGAGCCGATGTCATTTATCAGCCCTGTTTCCTCGGCGATCGGAACAAACTGGTCCGGGCGCACGAGACCGCGCTCGGGGTGTTGCCATCTGATGAGTGCTTCAGCAGACACGACCCTGTCGTTTCCTGTAAAGGCGATCGGCTGGTAATAGAGAGCAAACTCGTACTCGCGAATGGCCTGCTCCAGGTCCTTTCTGATCGCAAGGTGTTCCTCGCGCAGCTGTTTCATTCGATCGTGATAGCGAACGCATTTGTTCTTGGTGTTCGACTTGGCCCGGTAAAGCGCCAGGTCTGCGTGCCGCATCAGCTGGTCGATCCGGATGCCGTCATCCGGGTAGTGGGCGTAACCGATACTCAGGCCAACATATTTCGACTTACCATCAATGATCTGCGGCGTTGAAAATGCCTGAAGGAGGGACTGCCCGAACCAGTCCGGGCTTGCGGCATCGCCCTTTTCCAGATGGCAGATCAGGAATTCATCGCCGCCCAGCCTTGCGACAACGTCGCCGGCACATGACAGATCCTTGAGCTTGGAGGCAACCAGTTGAAGCAGCATGTCGCCGGCGGCATGCCCGAGGGAGTCATTGACCAGCTTGAAGTCGTCCAGATCAACAAGATAGAGCGTAGCCGTCTGCCCGCTGTCGAGCGCCGTGTTCATGATCTGAGTTAGGCGTTCTTTCAGATAGGTTCGGTTCGACAGTCCGGTCAGCGTGTCGTGGCTGGCAAGATATTGGGCACGCTCCTTTGTTTCATGAAGTTCGGTAACGTCGATTTCACTGACGAGATAGGCAGGTTGCCCTGTCGCGGCATCGTGGCAGGTGCTGACCGTCAGTTCATGCCAGCGTATGCCGGAGTTTGTTCTTATGTTCGCAACAAGTTTCGAGGTGCGTTCAGATTCAACCTGATCAAGCAGTTTTCGCCCGACCTTTGGGTCGGTGAACTGTTCGGCAAACCGGGTCTTATGAGAAACGCAGGCCGCGCGTGCTGCCGTGTTCCGGTAAAGTGGTTTGCCATCTTTTGAAAACAGGGAAATCATCACGGCCGTGTGCAGCAGCGCCTCGGCACTGCGAAGCGTCTCGGGTTGCTGTTCGTGATGATCGCGCGCTTCGCAGAGCAACGCCATCCGGCCGTCAGCGAGCCGGATACCGCTCATCACGATCTGCAGCACTTTCGGCTTACCCTTCGGATAAAGCGTCCAGATCTCCGAAAAACTCACATCCTGTTTGCAGAAGTCGTGCTGATACTGGCGCAGTCGCTTTTCTACTGAAGGCGACATGTCAGCGGAAAGGTCTCTCGACTGAAGCTCGTGCAAGGAAGGAGCTTCCGTGATTTCGAGCGTCTTCGTGTTGGCCCACAAAAATCGCTTGTGATCGAAATCGAAGATCCAGACAGCCGTATCCAGGCGATCATAGACGGAAGCGATGAGGCTCAGGTCCACTTTACCTTCGGCAATGCCTGCGCCTTGCTGATCCTCATCCATCGTCAATTCGCTTGAAATATATGGATTATCCGACAGTTGATTCTCCAAAATCGCCTTGAGATTGAGGTATTAATGAAAATAGCTGTGAACGTGGGTGATTACGCAGAGGTCTTGTCTGATCAATTTCCGCAATTGTATCCATGGACTTTGTATTTTCAACATAGTCCTTAAAAGATCCCTGAAAGAATCTTGATATATTTTCTGCGATGTTGAGATGTTGGGGGTATCTTTGATTTTTATTGTAAAAAATACTTATGAAAGGTCGCGGCAATAGCGTTGGTTTTGTTCAGCTTTGATTTTACCGTCCGGCCGTGATTTGCTTGTTTTCGGTGTCTGGCTTTCAGGGGCAAACGGCATGACAACCATTTTCGATATTGCACCTCCAGTTCGTGCAGGCATTGCCGTTTATCCCGGTGATACACCGTACAAGGCGGCAAGAACCGGTGTGATTTCGGATGATTGTCCGCTCAATGTCGGCGAGCTCTCCATGTCCTGCCATTGTGGTGCGCAAGCAGGTTCCCCTCTTCACCATGACAAGGATGGTGCATCCATCGATCAACTTGACCTTGCCGACTTTGTCGGCCCAGCCAGGGTGAGCGATGCGCAGGGACCTGAAGAGAAGTGTTCACTTAAGGATCTTGAGGGTTTTCCGACCGACGGTTCGCCGCGGATTTTGCCTCGGTTGGCAGGTGCAATCGACCCTGTTGTCTTGCCTGAAGGCTTCAGGGCGATGTCTACGGATGCGATATCATTTCTTGCGGATCAGGACGTCGAATTGGTGGGGGTAGATGTTCCTACTGCAGATCGCGAAAACTCCGAAAAACTACCTATTCATGAGATCGCTCGTTCCCGGGATCTCCAGATTCTGGAAAATCTTGCCCTTTCTGCGGTGGAACCCGGTTATTATGAGTTGATTGCGCTGCCAATGGAGTTAGAAGGGCTAGATGCTGCGCCGGTTCGGGCCATTTTGCGTCCGTTCTGACAATCCTGGCAAACGGGAAAGCTGCGGCCAACGAAATAAGAAAGACCGCTGTGGGGAGCGGCAAGGAGCTTGAATGCTGGAGCTTGATCAGCTCGTTATGGATTTTAGCGGGTTCAGGGCAGTGAATGGCTGCTCGTTCCGCGTCGAAGAAAACAGTATCACCGGGCTTATTGGGCCCAACGGGGCTGGAAAAACCACATTATTCAATCTAATTGCCGGGGCTTTACATCCAACAAGCGGCAAAATCCGGTTCATGGGCGAGGACGTCACCAGTCTTGCCAGTCACCAGTTGTTTCACAAGGGCCTGGTGCGAACCTTCCAGATCCCACACGAATTTCACAAACTGACAGCTTTGGAAAACCTGATGATGGTGCCGCCATCGCAACCAGGTGAAAGTCTTTTTGCCAACTGGTTCGCATGGCGCAAGGTCAAGTCAGCTGAAAGCGACGTCGAGAAAAGAGCCTATGAAACGCTCGAGTTTCTGGAACTGACGCATGTCGCCCACGAACGGGCAGGAAACCTCTCCGGAGGACAGAAAAAGCTTCTGGAACTCGGCCGGACGATGATGACCGATGCCAAGCTCGTGTTGCTTGACGAACCGGCGGCGGGCGTCAACCGGACACTGCTGCGCAAGCTGGAAACCAAGATCGAGATCCTGAACAAGGAGCGCGGCTATACGTTCATCCTGATCGAACACGATATGGAGATGATAGAAAAGCTATGCGATCCCGTCGTTTGCATGGCGGAAGGCAAAGTGTTGATCGAAGGCGATTTCCAAACGGTTCGCTCCAATCCGCAGGTGCTGGAAGCCTACCTTGGTGAAACCACGGGAGATGCGGCATGAGTGCTCTTCTTTCCATGGATAATCTCACCGGCGGTTATGGCGAAGCGGACATCCTTCAGGATGTCTCCATGCATGTGGACCAGGACGAGATTGTCGTGATTGTCGGTCCGAACGGTGCAGGCAAGTCCACCGCCATGAAGTCCGTCTTCGGTCTTTTGACCATCCGCGGCGGCAAGATGCTGTTTGATGGCGACGATATCACCGGGTGGGCGCCGAACCGCATCGTTCAGCGTGGCATCTGCTACGTGCCGCAGGTCGACAATATCTTCCGCGAAATGTCGATCCATGAAAATCTGGAAATGGGCGGATTTCTGAAGAAGGGTGACCTTTCCGCCGCCTATGATCGCATCTACACGCTGTTTCCTGATTTGAAGGAGCGGCGCAAGACGATGGCCGGCAGCCTTTCCGGCGGCCAGCGCCAGATGGTAGCCATGGGTCGTGCTCTGATGCTGGATCCGAAGCTGCTGCTGCTGGATGAGCCGACAGCCGGCCTGTCGCCGAAATACATGGAACAGATCTTCCAGATCTGCCGGGATGTCCGCGATACCGGTGTTGCGATCCTCCTTGTGGAGCAACACGCCAAGCAGGCACTCGCCTTCGCCGACAGGGGCTACGTGCTTGCTGCCGGCAAGAACCGTCACGAAGGCACCGGGGCCGAACTGCTGGCCGACCGTGAAGTCGCCGAAATGTTTCTGGGGGGCTGATCGGTATGGATTTCCTCGATCTCATAAATTTCTACGTCGTGCCGGGAATTGTGCTCGGTTCCATTTATGCCTTTGGCGCTGTCGGCATCACCTTGATCTTCGCGATCCTGCGATATGCCCATCTGGCTCATGGCGACTTGGCAACGCTTGGTGCATTCATCGCACTGGCCGTTGTAACGAGCCTGGGCTTTTCACCGCTCATAGCGCTGCCCATCGCGATCATCGCAACCGCCGCCGTGGCAGTCGGGATCGACAAGGTGTTTTACGATCATCTTCGTGAGCGACCCAAGATCGTCACCGTGATGGCTTCGCTGGGCATCGCCCTGATGGTTCGCGCCGTCGTCCAGGTCGTCTGGGGCGTGGACACGCAGACCTATTCGCGCGGCATCGTGCGGCCGGAAGATTACTTCGGCATCCGCATCCGAGACCGCGAACTCTACACGATCTTCGCAATGATCGTTCTGGTCGGCGGTCTTCAGCTGTTTCTCACCAGGTCCAAATGGGGCAAGGCCATGCGCGCCATGTCCGACAATCCGAACCTCGCGCTGCTGTCCGGTATCGACAACAAGAAAGTCGTCATGCTGACATGGATCGTGGCCGGAGGACTTTGCGCCGCATCCGGTTTCTTCCTCGGATACAACACCGAGCTGAAGTCAATGATGGGCTGGCACATGCTTCTGCCAATGTTTGCAGCGGCGATCCTGGGAGGTGTCGGTCGCGTCGAAGGGGCGGTGCTCGGCGGTTTGATCGTCGGTATCGCCGAGGAAATGTCGGTCCTGGTGCTCCCGAGCGAGTACAAGGCCGCGATGGCCTTTGCCATTCTTCTGTTCATGCTGCTTGTGCGCCCGACCGGGTTGCTCAAGGGCAAGGTACTTTAAGGGGAGGGCAAGATGGAATTACTTGGTCTCGTCAACTACGCCCTCTTCATGGCGATCTTCATCGGCATTTATGCGCTGCTGGCGCTAGGGCTGAACATTCAATGGGGCTTTGCTGGTCTCTTCAACGCGGGCATTGCCGGCTTTTTCGCGGTCGGTGCCTACACCTCCGCAATTCTGTCGTCGCCCGCCGTCGAGGGGCGTATCGGCGGTTTTGAGCTTCACTTCGTCATCGGCTGGGTGGGTGCAATGCTGGCGGCAGCACTCGTTGCCTGGCCAATCGGCAAGATCTGTCTGCGCTTCCGGTCCGACTACCTGGCAATCGCATCCATCGGCATTGCCGAAATCATCCGCCTGGTGATCAAATCCGAACCGGCACTCACCAATGCCGCTCGTGGTATCTCGCGAATTCCGCGCCCCGCAGGCGATCTCGGCTACATGGAATCGCAGATCGCCTATCTGATCATCGTGCTTGCGGTTCTCATTGCTGCCTACGTTCTGGTCGAGCGGCAGTTCAATGCTCCCTGGGGCCGTATGATGCGGGCTATCCGCGACAACGAGAACGCCGCAAACGCGATGGGCAAGGACGTTGAGTTCCGCCGTCTGGAGGCCTTTATCTTCGGCTCTGCCCTGATGGGGCTGAGCGGCGCTCTCTTCGCTCACTTCAACCGTTCGATCACGCCTGAAGCCATCGACCCGATGGTGGCAACGTTCCTCGTCTGGATCATGCTTATTCTGGGGGGGTCCGGAAACAACCGTGGCGCGATATTGGGCGCAGCGGTCGTTTGGATCATTTGGTCTGTTTCAGAGATTGCAACTGACCGGCTTCCGCATGAATATGCGGTTCAGGCAAAATACATCCGCTTGTTCCTTATCGGCCTGATGTTGCAGCTTGTTCTGCGATTTAGGCCAGAGGGGCTGCTTCCCGAACCGCTTCGGGGAGACCAGCGGTCGACAAAATCCGGTGCGGACCACTAAAAGGCCCGTTCCCCGGGGCCCTCACTTAACCTATGAGTGTGGGAGCCGAAAATCCAAAAGACCCGGCAAAGACCGGATTATTGAGGAGGTACTTTGATGAAAACCAAATTGTTTGCGCTTGCTGCCGGTTTGATGACTGCGACTGCACTTGCATCTGCTCCGGCCCAGGCTGACGTCAAGATCGGTCTGCTCGGCGGTGTTTCCGGCCCGATCGCAGCAATGGCGCCTGCCATGATCGACGCTGCTCAGCTGGCTGTTCAGCAGGTCAACGAGCAAGGCGGTATCGGCGCAGGTGAAAACCTTGTCGGTGTTGTTGGCGACAGTGCCTGTAACCCGCAAGGCGGTACCGACGCCGCAACCAAGGCCGTCAACATCGAAGGCGTTGTTGGTGTTGTTGGTCCGCACTGCTCCGGTGCTGTACTGGCCGCAGCCGGTTCCGTGACCATTCCGGCAGGCATCACGTTGATCACGCCGTCCGGCACGTCCCCGGAAATCTCCAATCTGGAAGACAAGGGCACTGTGTTCCGCACCGTTCCGTCCGACGATTACCAGGGCCGTGCGCTGGCCCGCACCATGAAGGATCAGGGCTACGGCAAGGTCGCGGTTGCTTACCTCAACAACGACTACGGCACCGGTCTGGCAAATGCGTTCAAGGCTGAATACGTCGATGAACTCGGTGGTGAAATCACCCAGTTCGCAGCGCATGAAGAAGGCAAGGCCTCCTACCGTTCGAACCTGGCTGAACTGGCCAAGGGTGGCGCCGAGACGCTGGTCATCTTCGATTATGGCGATGGCACCGGTCTCACCATCCTGCGTCAGGCGTTGGAAAACGGCTTCTTTGAGAAGTTTGTTGGCGGCGACGGCATGAAGTCGGACGCGGTAATCAACGAACTCGGTGCTGAAAACCTCAGCGGCTTCGTTGCTTCGTCTCCGGTTGGTGCGAAATCCGAGTCCCTCACCTTGTTCAACGATGCCTTCAAGGGCGTTGGCGGTGACCCGGATGCGATATTCGCCAACACTTCCTACGACGCTGCCTTCCTGTTGGCTCTGGCCGTAGAAAAGGCTGGTGGCAAGAAAGAAGGCGTGGCTGCTGCCATGACGGAAGTCTCCAACGGTGACGGTGAGCCGATCCGTCCGGGCGAGTGGAAGAAGGCGAAAGAGCTGATCGCAGCTGGAACCGCCATCGACTACAAGGGCGCTGCAGGCGAGCATAACTTCGACGCCAAGGGCGACGTTCCGGGCACCTATGCCCTGTTCGAAGTCGGTTCCGACGGCTTCGAAGTCATCACCGAAATGAAGTAAGCTTCTTCTTCTCAAGAAGAAATTTCCAAGGAAACCGGCGGCTCGCATGGGTCGCCGGTTTTTTGTTGATCTGCCCCGGTCTCTTTCGCCAGCAGTCAATCACCGGAAAGTACCAGCGTCACAAGGAACCAGCGCAGGCGCCGTGGCATTCTACTCTTGAGCTGCGGCCTGATCCTCGGCGGCAAAGACCGATTTGGCAACGGCAATTCCGTTCATGAAGGCGGGCACTCCGCCGTAGACAGCCATCTGCAGGATGATTTCAACGATTTCGTCGCGGCTGACACCCGTGTTCCTTGCCGCTCGAATGTGAAACTCAAGCTGCGCAGGCGCGGTACCCATCGCGGTCAGTGCTGCGACAGTCAGCATTTCGCGGGTTTTCAGATCAATGCCTGGCCTTGCAATAATATCTGTGCAGGTAAATCCGAACACGATGTCGAATAGGTCCGGTGAAATGGCATCGAGATTTGCACTGACTTGGCCCGGCGAGGCGGCGTCAAGCTGTTCAAGAATCTCAAGCGCCTTTTCACGACGATCAGAATGCGTCGGTTTTGTCATGCTTCGGTCCTTTCAACTCCAAAAAGAATAAAGGCTCTCCATACGCGCGGGTTTGTCAATCCGCCTGCATCGCATGAGGAGGCCAGACTTCTGATCGTTCCAAGCTGGTCACGGGAGGCACCGACACTCAGGTAATCTTCAATTCCGGCGCCGGGGCCGCCTTCCTACAAGAGAGAGAGTTCGCTGCGTTCACGCTGATGTCTGGATCCCGGATCAGTGCGCAGCATGGCTGCACTCGTCCGGAATGACGGTTGGATGAGAGGTGATCGGTTCGAAACTATCATTTTCTGGATATTGAATTCCTCTCTTACTCAATTCAGCCAAACCCGCTATACACCTCGCCCATGCGTGATCTGGATGTTCTAATTCTGGGCGGTGGGGCCGCCGGTTTGATGTGTGCGATTGAGGCAGGAAAGCGCGGCCGCAAGGTGCTGGTCATCGACCATGCCAAACGGCCCGCGGACAAAATCCGCATTTCCGGCGGCGGACGTTGCAACTTCACCAATCTGCATTGCTCGCCGGCAAACTTCCTGTCGCAGAACCCGCGCTTTTGCGTTTCCGCGCTGAAGCGCTACACGCAGCAGGACTTTCTGAAGCTGGTGGAGGCTCATCGCATTCCCTGGCATGAAAAGACGCTTGGTCAACTCTTTTGCGACGAAAGCGCCAAGGACATCATCCAGATGCTGCTGGGTGAGCTTGAGGCCGCTGGCGGAACCTTGCAGCTGGAAACAGAGATCAAGGCTGTCAGCAAACCGGACGACCGGTTTTCCGTGGCAACGTCGAAAGGGCCGTTGCGGGCAAAGTCACTCGTGGTCGCAACCGGTGGACCGTCGATCCCGAAAATGGGGGCGACCGGTTTTGCTTATGAACTGGCAATGCAATTCGATCTGAAACTTGTTACGCCGCGGGCTGCACTCGTGCCTCTGACATTCTCGGATGCCAACAAGGAACTGTGCAGTTCGCTCTCCGGTGTGTCGGTCGACGCCAAGGTGTCTTTCCAGAAAACGACGTTTCGCGAAGGTCTTCTCTTTACCCATCGCGGACTTTCTGGGCCATCCATTCTGCAGATTTCCTCCTATTGGCAGGAAGGCAAACCGATTTCGGTCAACCTGGCGCCTGAAGCCGATGTCTTCGAGAGCTTGCGCAAGGCGCGGCAGGACGCACCGAAGCAGGATCTGAAGACAGCCCTGGGCCAGTTTCTGCCCAACCGGCTCGCGGAAGCCTTGTCTCAGGCTTTCCAACTCAAGGGCCGGTTGGCCGATCAGTCCGACAAGGTTCTCAGGCGGGCAGCGGAGCAACTGAACCGTTGGCAATTGATCCCTGTCGGAACCGAGGGCTACCGGACCGCCGAGGTAACGCTTGGTGGTGTCGACACCAGAGAGTTGTCTTCCAAGACCATGGAGACAAGCAAGGTTCCAGGTCTCTTTTTCATTGGCGAGGCTGTGGATGTAACCGGCCATCTGGGTGGATTCAATTTCCAGTGGGCCTGGTCCTCAGGGCATGCCGCGGGGCAGGTCGTCTGACCATTCTGTTGTCTCGACGGTTTATTTTTATGCGGTGCAACATTTGTTGATGACCGCACCTCATTCGTGGCTATACTGCGCCGATCCGGCCGCAACAAGAGCCGGCCTTGACGGGGGAGAGCATGCGGCGTGTGACGATCCATGACGTGGCTGAAGCAGCCGGTGTCAGCCTTGCAACTGTCGACAGGGTGATGAATGGACGTCCCGGCGTGCGCAAGGTCACCATTGAGAAGGTGAAAAAGGCCGCCGAGACCCTGAATTACAAACCGGATGTTTTTGCTGCCGGTCTTGCCAAGAAACGTATCTACCGACTGCATTTCCTCATTCCCAACGGGCCGAACGCCTTCATGGAGGACCTTACCCGCGAGGCGATGTCGCATGCCGAGACCATGAGTGGTGATCGGATGCATGTTCATGTGGAGCCGATCGATGCATTCGACGGCCACAGGGTGGCCGGGACGCTGGCAATCCTTGACCGCTCTGTCTGCGACGGCGTGGCCGTGGTCGCACCTGCATTTCCGGAAGTGCGGGCAGCAATAGACCGATTGCAGGATCGCGGTGTTCCGGTTGTCACGCTGGTTTCGGACCATCCATCTTCCACCCGCCAGCATTTCGTCGGTATCGACAACGTGGCTGCGGGCCGAACGGCCGGTCGTCTGCTCGGTCGGTTATTGCCGAGGCAGGAAGCAAAGATCGGACTCGTTGCAGGCTCGCTGGGGCTTCGCGATCACGCCGACCGTTTTGCAGGTTGCCGCGAAGTGATTGAGCGGGATTTTCCGCATCTTGAGCTTTTGAAGGTTCGAGAAGGCAGGGACGACAATGCCCGCAATGCGGATCTGGTGAAAAAGCTCCTGAAAGATCATCCCGACCTGGCAGGGCTGTATAACATTGGCGCCGGTAACAGAGGCACGATTGCGGCGCTGACCGGATCCAGGCGCGCGGGCGACATCGTCTTTGTCGGACATGAACTGACGCCATACACACGAGAGGCGCTCAAAGCGAACGTCCTGGACGCCGTGATCGCTCAGGATCCCGGGCACGAGATCCGCAGCGCCATCCGCATTCTCAAGGCTCTTTGCGACGGTGCTGCGATTATTGATGATCAGGAACGAATCGGAATTGACGTTTTTCTCAAGGATAATCTGCCCGAAGTTACGGACTCTGGTGATTAGCAACTCTGGATGCGGTCCGGGCAGTTTGCAAATTCTGGTATACATCGCGTGAATCACGACAGATTTATCTACCGATCGGGTCAAATTGCCGCAAACTCGCGAAAAGTCGCATCAAACATTCAAATTTTAGATTGACGTTTGGGACAGCGCACCGCATATCTAAGGCATGCGCTTGACACAACAGACAAACTATGCGGTTCGCGCGCTTATGTATTGCGCGGTGAACCCGGACAAACCGAGTAAGGTTGCGGAAATCGCAGCCAGCTTTGAGATGTCCGAAACGCACCTGTTCAAGATCATGAAGGTTCTGGTCGACGCCGAGTTGATCAAAACCATTCGTGGTCGCAACGGTGGCGTCATGCTGGCCCGTCCCGCGGAGCAGATTACCGTGGGACAAGTTGTACGGGCCGCCGAAGAAAGTTTCCTTTTGGCCGAATGCTTCGATTCAGGCCGCAAGGATTGCCCACTCATCATGTCGTGCGGCTTCAATGCCATTTTGCATGAGGCTCTGGAAGCGTTCATGGAGGTTCTCGACACCAAGTCGATTGCAGATCTCTCCGAAGACCGTTTCGGAATGCGTGATCTCTTGAAGATCGAGATGGGTGATCAGCCTATTGCCGCGAACGCTTAAGTTCCGGGGATAAAACGAATTTGGAAAGGCGCTGCTGTTTGAGCGGCGCCTTTTTTTGTTTTCTGGGCATCTTCATTTCGGAAAAAGAAACCTGGGGGCAGGAATCGTCAGAGATGTGATTTCCGGAAGGCAAGGTGGCGCTGCCAGTTCTTGCGAGGGCCGTTTCGGCTTGGGGGACCTCTTGACGATCTGCATGGGTGATCATCTCCTAGCCGCGAGTGCTTGAGTTACGGGATAAAACGAATCTGGAAAGGCGCTGCTGTTTGAGTAGCGCCTTTTTTGATTCCAACGTCATCTTCATTTCGGAGAAAAACCACAGGGAGACCGGAAACGGCAGTGCTTTGACCTCCAGGAGGCACCAGGGAGGAACAAATCCTTCGAGAATGAATTTGAAAGGCCCGTGAACGCAGTTCGCGTGGTGGAGTGGTCCTATGTTGCCACTTTGACGATAGCGACGTCAGTGGCCCTTAAATCAGATCCGAACTTTTTGGGGGAATTTTTTTGAGGCATGACCCTGAGGATCGATGCGTCAGGTAAAGGCCGGGCTGGCTTGCCGCTGAGGGAGAGGAGAGGGCGGTTGGCTTGCCTGGCATTTTTTGCCTCCGGTTTCCCGGAGGCCCTGTCTAATTCAAAACCAGAGGACGCGATTTCCAGTTCCGTTTCGATCAGGCATTGCCTTGATAGGAAAACTTGAGTATGAGTGTCAAGTATAAAGTTGAGTAAGAAACTCACCTTT